>NZ_JABMIU010000026.1:0-41830 GCF_013332495.1 Brevibacillus sp. HB1.2
GTAATGGAGAATGCAGCTTTTTTTGTGTAATAAGTGTAACCGTGCAGAACGAATGCACGGTTTTTTTGTTTTCTTTTTTTGTCCCTCTATCATCCCCTACGCTAGAAACAATGGAGAGGAGGGGAAGAATGTCTATTCATCCGTTACGACTGTTGGCTATATTGCTTCTCGCTACATGTATAGGTATAGCGTCTTACACCATTTTGAAACCACATCAGGTGACCTATATACAATTACGATCATCAGTAGAAAAAGAAAGTGGCCAATTACTGGAAGCAAAGGATATGGAGCCTTTGACATTGAGATTGGGAGGGATTTTTCAACGACCCATTGCTCCAATTCCAGGCTTGATTCCATGGGAAGAAGGACAGAGTCTTGTCGGTTTAGCATTCACTCGTCACGTGAAGGGAGGTCGCCCGTTATTGCAAAGTGATTTGGAGCAAACAAGTAGTGCACAAGGCAGCGGGGTGATAACAGAAGAAATGACAGGTATGAGCATTCCCATAGACAATGTAGCAGGAGTTTCACCGCATGTATCAAGCGGAGAAAGGGTACATGTCTATGCTTCTTTTGAAGATGAGACAGGAGCACATTCTGGACTCCTATTGCAAAATATGCCGATCATTGGCATTCAACGCGAAATGGAAGGTGATCACCCCAATCTGGTAGCTGTTACTCTCTCCCTGACACGTGATGAGGCTGTTCTGCTAACACACGCACTTCATTATGGAAAAATCAGATTGGGCTTGGCCGCAGTGAAGGATGGGGGAAGTCCGGGAATAGGAGACGTAAAATTCGCTGCAGAGTTAATGAAGACGAAAACACGCTGGGGTATTCAAAAGGAGGAGCAGGAGTGAAAAGGCGTTTGCTCATAGTAGATGATGATCGAGATTCAGCCCGTTTGTTAACGGCTCAACTTATAAACAGCAGATGGGTAGAAGTGTGCGGGGAAGCACTCGGAGTGGAAGAGGCATGGGCAAAATTACAGGCAAACCAACCCCATTTGGTATTGCTCGGTGGTATAAAGGGAACGGAAAGAGGTGTGTTGTGTCAGCAATTTCGGCTAGCCTTTCCTCATCTTTCATTTATTGCTGCTTGCTCAAGCGATGAACTGATGTGGGAGCCGTTTTTCCGGAACTTAGGTTTATGGGTTATTGCCAAGCCCATTGAACCTGGGCAAATCGAAGCGTTAGCCATGATGATACAGCCTCAAGGCATGGGAGCAGAAGCTACGCCACAACAACACCAGTATGTAATCCAGGAACAAACCAAGAGCTATCCGAGCCAGACGCCTTCATTCTCCGAGCCGATTACAGATAGACAAGTCCCTGAAATGACTCGTTCCAAACAGCTTATTACTGTTTACGGTCCAAAAGGTGGCGTAGGAAAAACATTTATTTCTCGTGAGCTAGCGATTTTCTTTTCCATGCAAAAAAAAGAAGGTCTCCCATTGCGGGTAATTGCTGTTGACTTCAATCTGGATCTCGGTACATTTGCAACTACCTTAAATCTCCCTCGTACTCCTAATCTTTTTACGTGGGTAAAGGATCTTGATGCTCAGTTGCATTCGTTTATTCAGAGTCAAGGAAATGACCCTTATTCCATAAGCAGTGAGGAATGGCAGGAATACGCACAAGCCTTGCCGTTATCTCCACAACAAATCGAGAAATATGTGGTTGCTCATCCTGATACGGGATTGCATGTACTTACCTCCCCCCGTGATATTCGACAAAGCTTTGAAATCCGTGACTATCATTTATATCTGATTCTCGAAACGTTAAAACAAAGCGACTACGACGTCATTCTGATCGATACGGCTCCTGATACAACAGATGCAACGATTCAAGCTCTGTTTTTTGCAGAACATGTCGTGATGGTGGGAAATCCGGTGGTAGACTCCATTGAAAATATTCAACGATTGCTGAAACTGTTGAGAGAAGCAGAGTACCCTGAAGAACGCATTCAAATTTGCATGAATCGTTTGCAACGGAAAGAAATGTTTACCTTAGATGAAATTCGTGCCTACTTTCAACTTCACCCTAGCAAAAAAATCTTCTCAATACCTGACGATGTAGAAGTAAAAAAATCGATTAACACCGGAACGCCAGTCATGCTCCAGTCAGGGAGAATTCCGGCCAAGGAAGCCATTGAGACACTAGGAAAAGCACTGTTTCCTGTAGATGGGGAACAAGTTAAGGCTATTGGAAAAGAGAAACAAAAAGAGAAAACATCTCTCTTCAAGTGGTTATGGGGATAAGGGAGGGTATCATGTTCGATAAAAAACAGTTACTAGGCATTTCTAATCAAGTCCGCACAGCGCAAGAATTACGGTCAGCGGGGAGGGGAATGGCGGGAGTACCTTCGACGCTTCACGAAAAAATGCATGCCCCCGAACACGAGCGGACGAATGAAAAATGGGTCGGGACAGATAGGGAAACATCGATTCGTACCCAGATTGTTGAGAAATACGGAAAACGATTATGGGAGGAAAAGCAGTCCCCACTCTTTTTAGATGAGTTGATGACAGATCTTCGAATGCTGTTGGAGTCGCAAACGACACTGACATCCATACAAATGGAAGCAGAAGTAAAACGATTGCTGCATTCTTTGACGGGTTGGGGGCCATTAGATGCTTTGTTAGAGGATAACGACATTACGGAAATTCTTTTTCATCGCTATAACTATCTCGTCATTGAAAGAAAAAGTACTGGTCGTCTTGAATCGCCAGACATTGCTGTTTTTCGCGATGAGGAAGAGCTGCTGCGCTTATTGGAACAAATTGCAGCGACAATGGGGCGTGAGTTTAATGAAACAAAAGCAGAGCTGCATACACAGCTTCCGGACGGTTCCCGGGTTGCTGCTACGCATCGCTCTATTTCTCCCGATGGTCATATGCTCACGATCAGAAAACACCGTGAGTTATTCAGCGAGTCCGACTACTTGCGGTATGGTTCCATATCCGAGCCGATGCTTCTCTTTTTAAACAGAGCCGTCCGATTATCTCGTGCATCTGGCATTGTTAGTGGAGGAACAGGCTCAGGCAAGACACATATGCTCAATCTCATCTCCCAATATGTTCCTGATCATTTAAGTATTATTACGATCGAGGATGTTTTGGAGATGAAGCTTCAGCATCCTTTTGTGCGCAGATTTTTAGCGAAACCTGCGAATTATGAGGGGAAGGGTGGGTTTTCGATCAAGGATTGTGTTCGTTTGTCCTTGAGAAAAAGGCCGGATGTCATTATGGTCGGTGAGACACGAGGTGGCGAAATCGTAGATATGCTTTGGGCGATGAATACGGATCACCCTGGTAGCTGGAGCACAGCACATGCAAACTCACCGCGAGCTTTGGTCGATTCAACATTGCCCATTTTATTTGGAAAAGCAGATGAAGGGTATAGTGCTGAGGAGCGCAATTTAATGATCGGTTCAGCACTGGATCTGATTGTTCAAGTAAAACGTTTTGAAGAAGATGGCAGTCGCAAGGTGGTTGCGATAACGGAGGTAGTGGGGACGGGTCAATCGCATGAAGAATGGATAAAACGAGCTTGCAACATTAAACAGGTTCTCCCTGATCGGGTGTACTTACAGGATATTTACGTGTACGAAGCAACTGGGGTGGAGAATGGGAGAGTAAAGGGCCACTTCAAATGGACAGGCTATCGCCCAGAGCGACTGATTAAGCGATGGCTAGAGAAAGGCCTGTCACGAGAGGAGATTGAACAAGTCTTTTTCACCACACCAATACCGCTATAGGAGGAGAAGGCATGGATATTAGCTTACCTATTGCGATAGGGATGGGGATGGCCATCCTGTTATTGATCATGCCCAACAAATTGTTTATGCGAGAACCGACGGGGAAGCACGAAATTGTAGAAGTCCTGCAACAGGACAGAAAAACAATTTGGAAGCAGTTTGAGGAGAGGTTGGCCAAATCGCGCTCAGGATGGGGGATAAACCAGTATGTGACCCTCTCTTTTTTATTGGGGATCGCGTCCTTTGGTGTGAGTAGTCAGATCCTACAGTCTTGGTGGATGGCATTGCCTGCTTTGCTGGCAGGGATTATGTTTACCGAACGGTTGGTGAGTGTATGGGGAGCTCGTCGAAAGGACGATTTCGAAGCAGGCAATGTAAAAGCGATTCGTCTCATGGCCAGTTCTTTACGTACTTCTCCATCGTATTTGCATGCGTTTGAACAGGTAGCGGCTAGTCCATTCTTATCAGAAATTGTATTAGAGGAATACAGGCGTATTGTAGAGCTATTGCGGGCACAAGTCCCGTTGGAGCACGTAATGAATCGATTCTTTGAACGTACAGGATCAGCAGATGTCAAATATTTAGCGACCATTGTTCACATTCAACGTGAGATGGGCGGAGATATGGCCAAAACGCTCGATTTGGCTGCCTCTTCGATATTGCGGCGCCGACAGTCGCTCCGTAGACAAAAAGCAGCAATGGCGCAGATCGTCGCACAAGTGAATTTACTAAGTGTCATGCCGTTTGTTTTTGTCATTGCGTTGTATGTGAATAATCCCAATCATTTCGACCCACTAACGGCCACAATAGGGGGGAGATTGCTTATTTTGGGAAGCTTGGCTTCTATTTTGATTGGGGGAGAAGCAATTCGTTATGTTGCGCATAAAAGCATAAGCAGGGGAGCATAGGAGAGGGTGCAATGTTCGTTCTCGTTACTAGTATATTGGTGAGTGTTGCTATATTTCTGTACGGTCTTCCGTCATGTGTGAGTAAGGAAGAACCATTCTCCGCCACGCTTTTGGGCAGGATTGATTCCGAGAAACAAGCCAAGCTTGAACAATCGTTTCAACATGGACGAAAAAGGTGGACACTGGTTCGAGGCTTGGAGAAAAATCAGGTACTGCTACAGCATTTTTACAAATGGACGGGTGTCGATAAGAAAAAAATAGAGGAAACATTGGCGCGTTTGGGGATCGAGATAAGCCTGACAGAGATTGTCTTGTTCCGGCTCATCAGTATGTGTTTCATAGCTTCATCTCTAGCTTCATTGGCAATAAGCATGGTTAACGGTGAAAGAATCGGTATGGTAAATGGTCTCCCCTTAACGTTTAGCTTATTTTTGTACTTGCTTCCAAACATGCTGCTAGATTGGGCGGACAAGCGGGCAAAAGCTGAAATTCGTGCGCAGGTTCCTATTTTTTTCAGCATTGTGCAATCACTGGTGGAAGCAGGCATGCCATTGCAGCAGGCTGTTAAGCAGACAGCGAGACGGTTTGATGCAAGACTGGGCAGAGAGCTTGCGAGCCTAGAAATGGGAGAGAAAAGGCATGGGAACTGGAGAAAGGCGCTTGAAGAGTTGGCCTTTCGGTGGGAGGTAGATTCGTTGACTACAATCGCGCTGGAGATGAACGAGGCGATGAAAAAAGGGGTTAGCCTATCACAAATGTTGTCTGTCCAAGTAGAGGAGCAAGTGAGACAACAAGAAGACGAAGCTGCTACCCATATGAATCGGTTAAATATCAGGTTATTGCCTTTTGTCATTTTGTTAATGGGTCTGCCGCTGTTGTTCTTGGTGATGGGTCCTGCATTCATTGGCATCGGAGAAAGCTTGTAGAAAAATTAGCGAATGTAAATATTTTTGCGAGAGGCACTGTCTTTTGGCAGAGTGAAAATAGAACCAAAATCTCAATGAGGAGTGAATGGAATGGGAGCCATCGCAGATTACGTCAAGCGTTTTTGGTATGAGGAGGACGGTGTTACGATCGTGGAAATGGTCATTATCATTGCCGTCATCTTGATTGTACTTATTCCGACACTGACACAACTAGGCACTGCCGAAGACGAGAAGCTGAAGGAACTGCAAGAAAAGATAAGCAAATGACAAACGTAGTCTTGCTGGGCGTGTTAGGAGCGGCAGCATGGACGGATTGGAGACGAAGAAAAATACCGAATACTCTTGTTTTTCCAGCGATTACTGTCGGCTTATGGTATCAGTGGGAAGGTGAATTATTAGCCGGAGCATTGTTAGGTGTGGCAGGAGCCTTTTTGTTGACAGTTGGTCCCGTAATCTTAAAAGGGATGGGGATGGGGGATCAAAAGTTGCTGATGGCTGTTGGTGCTTGGACGAGCTGGAGTGTGGTGTATTCTTTGTTTTTGCATTCCATCGTTTTGTGCCTGCTTGTTATGGTGTTCTATCCGCAAAATTGGGCTCGCTTATGCAACAATCTTCAAATCATAGCAGCCGGATGGTCAGCTCATCGACAAGTATGGCTTCCAGGCAGGGAAAAAACAGCCTTTTCATTCCCCTACGCGGTATATTTGCTGGTTGCTTTTGTGTTCCAATCCGTACGAGATGTCATCGGAGCAAGCGGATGATCACACGCATGGGACGAGTGATACGTGCGAGGGTGAAAGATGAGCGAGGCAGCCAAATGATTGAGTTTATTTTGGTGTTTCCTTTAGTTTGGATCTTGATCGTATTCTCCTTTGACCAATTCAGCATGATGTACAACAAGCAAAAGGCATTGGCGGCTGCGTATGAGGCAGGGAGAATTGCTGCAGTGCAGCCCAATTTCGGGTTGGCCAAATTCCATGCGAAAGAGCGAGGTACATCAGAATTAGAACAAGGTATCGGAGTCCTTCACAAAGATGTGCAGCTGGAGCTTGATGGGAACGGCTGGAGAAAAGGTAGTCATGTAAAAGCTGAAGCAACAGTTTCATTTCGGCTTCTCGCTACGGGGGAAATATACGAGATAACCGAAAGCTATCACATGATGGTTGAAAATGCGGAGGAGAAGCAATGAATGATCTGTTGCACCATTTTTTGTTTCGAGTGAAGGAAGAGCGCGGGGCAACCATGATTACTGTGCTCTTCTTTCTCTTCTGCTTAGGCAGCCTGCTCTCTATCCTGTTATTTTTGGAGCAGACAGATTATCTAAAAATGAAGATGCAACATACAGCAGATCTGATTACCAAAGGATCGCGTGCGGCTGGAAAATGGGAGTACGAGGATTCAAACGGTGATAAGCAAATCAGATTGTTTGCGACAACAGAAGAAGCAGAACGGCGTGATGCGGATATCATTCGCGGGGCACGTGAAGAAGCGGGGATTCTTTGGAGATTAAACAGGCCGAATCTGGAGGGGACAAGTGATGGGTTCTCTGTCATTCACCAAAAAGGTGAACGGCCTTATTTGTACTTGCAAGGAATCTATCATTTAGAAGTAAAGGTTGAAAAGAATATATCTGTATTTTGGGATGAGCTGTTTGTAAAAATGAACAGAGTCTCCCAGTCTGGAGTCTATGAATAAAGTCACAATTTTGAACAAAGGTACTGTTATTTTTGTCCTAATCCCGCATGGTAATTTAGTAGTATATTCCAGAAATGGGGATAGGAGTGAGATGACAGTGCCTTCAAAAATAGTCGATCGGTACAAACGAATTCTTAACGGAGAGCAAAAGCGTTTTTCCCCGTATGAGTTCGAAGATGTGCAGTACCGTAAGCAAAAAGTCCAGTTAGTTGTCAGATATGCGATTGAAAATGTGAAAAGATGGACGCCAGAGCAGGCGCGGCGTGAATTGAGCTTGCAAGATGTTAAAGAATTGAAGCTGCATTTAGTAAGGGAATTTATTGAACCGCCTATCGAGGCAAAGGCTGAGGATGTGTATTATTTCGTCGAATTTGCTTATCCGTATTTACCTCGGCTTTCAGAAGAGCAACGAGTGCTATGGGTTTACCATGAAGTGCTTTCAGGCATAAGACGTCATTTTCCCCCATCTTATTTTCAGAGCATAAAGGGTGAGGAACGGGCAAAAATATGCGTCGACTATATGTGCAGGCATCTACTAAAGCTGACAGATTTGCGTCAACTGCCAAGTATCTTCAGCAAAACAGAGAGAGCATATACGCTCCTGAAAACATATAAACTCAAGATTCTCGTCGATACACTCTACTTTTCACCATTTGATATGGTCACTGAAATGTATCCCGAACTTAGTGATCCCTCTTATTGGGAAGAGTTATAAAAATATTTGCACAACCCTGCTGTCTTTTTTTACGGTAGAGATAGTTTCATAGGCTTATAAGCAGATGAAACGGCCGTACTCTACAGGTGAGAGAAGGAGGCGTTGCGTATGGCAACAGTAGAGGCTCACCAGAAATGCTCTGCATCCGTGGAGCAGCTTCTAGGGCGACAAGTACGCTACCAGAAGCACAAACCCGGCAGGTATCTTTCAGTGGAAAGAGTTCCGCAGGGAGCGTTCCAGATCGAATCTGTACATCGATTTGGAGACAGAGTAGTACTCAATGACGGACTGATTGTAATGGAGAATGCTCCAACCGTCATGGAGCGCGGGGGAAGGATCGCTCTTCTTTTCGCGACCGGAGAAGAACTTTACTTTGTAACTGAGTAGGTTCTCTGAATCGCCTTGCACGGGTGCGTGTGAGGCGACCCATAAAGCGAAATGCCTGGTTTATCAGGCTAAATAAGATTCGACGAGTCGAGAATGCTGTTGGAGAATATCTATCGCTCTATAAAAAGGAAAATGGGGGTATTTTGACGTGTTGGCAAAGAGTGCAATCGAATTAGTCAACCGCTGCTATGAGGAGACAAACAAGCTGACATTGTTGTCATTGGAAGAGTTTAAGGAATCCTTTATTGCTTTTGTTTTTGGAGATTACCAGGAAGAGTTTATGGTTCAGTATGATCTGGAAGAGTTTTATGAGCATCTGAATCAGCTTCAGTTATCGAATTGCCGGAGAGATTTTGATCGAGCAGTTGAGGAATGGTACATCACAGAGTATGGAAGCGGGTATAAAGGCGTCAGTTATCATGACATTTTGTTTACGCTAGTAAAGGAAGCAGTCGTTCAATACCAATCGCCCAATCGGATAGCACTCATCCGGGACGTAACCAAGCTCCTTACTATGCCAAATGGATTCCTTGCCCGTTGGCAAAATGGGCAGATACGTGAGCGTCCCATCCCCACATATTTTAAATACTTGATGAAGCTTGGAGTACGTACACATGAAGATATTGAAACGTTGGTAGACATGTGGCTGGTAGAGTACCCAAACGCATTTAATAAAAAGCAGCAGGAGCTATTTGCCAATCCACCGAGAAGAGGAAGACCTAACAACGTCGAGCTCGCTCTGTTAATCGAGCTAGCCATGAAAGTGAGACCAGAAATGACAGCTCAGGAACGAGAGCGGCTGCGCAAAATATACTATTATCATCGCAAGTCCCTCACTGTTCGAGAGATGGTTGAGAAATTTGAGAAATACATTGCCAGTAAAAATAAATCAAATGATTCCCAGGTGGGATAATCATGTTTCACCAAATGAGCCGCTTTGTCTCCAGGTTCCGAGATTTGGAGCAACAGGAGTTTTCACAGTCAATTGAGGAAGAGCGGCATTGGAGAGTGCTTAAAGAAAAGCTTGCTTTGCCACAAATAGTTGAGCAACAGGAGTCGTATCAGCGTAAATGTATTGCTGTTATGAGTTTGTATGCACAGGCTGGAGCTAGTTTTCTTGCAAGTAACCTAGCGTATGCATGGTCAGGAAAAGGCATTCCTGTCACCCTTTGCGAGTTACCAAAAGTGACTTCCTATTATTATTTTGCACTTGATTTTGAACGTAGAGTTCGACAACAAGTAAGAGATTCTCCTACACCATCGCTCCTCATGCAGAATAACCATCTTCGCATCCAGATAGATTCCCCAGCACAACTTCAGCACGAATCTTCTCAAACAGATACAGCCAACTGGTTACTACGGATTTGTAAGGATAGTCCCATTGTTGTCATTGATGTTTCTTCCTACTGGAATGATCTCTACTCTAAACAAATTTTTGAGCATGCCGACGAAATATGGGTAGTATTTGATGCAGATTTGGCTAGACTTACCCGTTTGTTCCTGGTAGATCAAGCCCCTGCTTGGTGGAAGACAGAAAGAAGAAAAATAAAAATGATAGCAAACAAGTGGAATAGCCAATTGTCTCGGACAAGCGTCATGAAAAAAGTAGAAGGAACGCTCTCATTATGGGATCAGCAGCCTGGAGCTGCACAGGTAACTGACATGATTCCGTTGATGGATGGAGAGAAAACAGCAATGGCAAGTGCTAAAGCCAACCTACTATTGGAGCTTTTCCCAGAGGAAGAGATCGAGTTTCAGTCATTGATTCATGCTTATAAAGGAAGGATGTTATGAAGAAGCAAACATTGCTTGTCATTTGCTTAATTTCGTTTCTGCTAGCAGGGTCGTCCTTTTATGCAGCCACTCAGTATATTGACGCGATGGCTGCGGAAAAGCTGTTTGCCCCAGTTGTAAAAGTAGCTGCAGGGAAAGAAATATCAGCCTTCGAGCCGATTACACAAGATGATGTGATACTTGTACAGGAAGAAGTGGATGAAATTCTTCCAGGCTCAGCGCGTGATTTGGATACTGTTCTGGGGAAAAGGAGCACGCAGACTATATATGAAGGCGAACAATTATTAGTGGAAAAGCTGACAGATACGCAGCTTTTACCAGAAAAAGGGGAGGCGCGCTACGAGTTCCCCCTACTATCCATTCATCCTTTAACGGAATTACGCAAAGGCGATCATGTGAAAATTTGGGTCAAATACAAGAATCTCTCGGAGCTGCAAGACTATCCTGCACCACTGCATTTTCGAAAAACCAATGATACGGCAGATTTGTTATTTGAAAGTCAGCTTGCAAGCGTGAGGGACAGTAATGGTATTGAGATCTATACATTAAAGCCGAGCTTGTTGCCATCGCCTGATCAGATGGATTCCATCTTTCATGGATCACGAGAAAAGCCGTTGCAGAATGGCGAAAAACGATATCGTGACTACCGGGTTCAGCCAACAGCACTACCAGCTTTTATCGGCTTTAATTTGACAGACGAGGAGTATGTGATAGTAAGCGAGGCAATGTCATATGGGATGCTTCAGGTAGGTCATATCATGGGTTCAAAGGAGCAAGCGTCATGAAAATTTTAGTTTGTTATCCGATGAAGTCACTCGCCAAGACGTATATGCCTGTGTACAGTGATGTACTGGTAGCTGAGTCGGCGGAGGAGTTTTCGCGGCTTGTGCAGCTTTATATGCCAGAAGCTACCGTGATCTTTTCTGAAATGTTCACCTCTCCCGTTTGGGAATGGCTTCCGGCTCTGAAAGCACAGCTCCCGCCTAACTCACCGTTAATTATTGTTCCTCTCTATCGGGATGAGAAGATGATTGAGAAGGTAGCGGAGGAGTCTGAGCTAGAGCATGTATACCTGTTATCAGCTCATTTATCTCAAGAAGAAATACGCCATCAAATCAGTCTGATTCTAGGCCTTGTGCAAGAGTGTGCAGATATCGGATCGTCAAAAGAAAAGGGGCTGGTTTACGCTTTATTGAGCTACGGAGCTTCTGGCATTACTACCTTTTGTATTAATTATCCCGTCATACTAGCGAGACAGCATCCTGAAAAGCGAATTGTCGTACTTGATATGAATGACGCTAAGCCGGATTTAACACGTTTCTTCAAACTCCAACAACATCAATTATCTTCATTTCGTCCTGACTTTATCGATATACAAACAACTGCCAAGCGTAACTGGAGCAAAGTCTGCAAACAGAGCGTACACTTGCCTAATCTGTATTACGCACATGCTGCTAGCAAATGGAAAAGCTCAGAATTAAGCAATCTAATTAATGTGTTTCGCATGCAATTTGACTTTGTCTACGTCGATTGGGGTTACTGCTTTCCTGAGTCTGAGACTCTACAGCGATTGCTTCATACTGTTGACCGCAATCTTTTATTCGTGAGAGCTGATCCCTTTAGTATCGATAGTGCCAGAGAGTGGCTGCATAAATGGAGAGAAAGAGGAGTGAAATGCGAGGTTCTGCTCAGTCATTTAGAGCCTGGGCAACCCTTTCGAATCGGGGAGGATGTTTCGGTCTACGGAGTAGTACCACGAATTTCGGAGAGCAGGCTCAATCAATCTCATCAGAGCTGCAGTGTATTAATAGAAGAGTTTTTCCCTCCCAAATCCTACATCAGCAGTTTGAAGGAAATTGCTAAGGCACAATATATGGATAAAAGTGCGGTGTTTTGCTGATGAGAGGGATAGAACGAGAACAACCAGTTGGATCGGGCATCCAAACCATCGAGGACATTAAACAAGCAGCAAGAGATTATTTAAATCATTTTGGCAAAACGCGAGAAGAGAAGCTAGAGATGCAGCGAATTCTCGCTTTGGCAGAACAGGGAGATCGTGATAGTCACAACCATATTATTCTTCGCTTGCAGCATTATTTTGAGGAAGTCCTCCAACGACCAGTAACCGAACAAATTTTGCCGCATGTCAACGGTTACGAAGGGCTCACCTTTTCTACATACGGGTGGGGCATACTCGATGCGGTCCTCCATTTGTCTCCGTGGGTAGAGGAAGTGCGAATTTCTGCAAACCGCAACATTGCCTACTTGGAGCAAGGGGTCAAAAAATTTCTCTCTTATACACCAAGCTGGAAAGAGGTTGAAACCCTCCAACAAAAGTTGACCAATACAGCGGGGCTATCTTTTAACGAGAAAAAACCTAGATTGAGCGGATACTTACATTCACTAAAAGCGAGATTGACTATGTTTACTTTCCCTTATTCTAGAGTACCGACCATTCTGGTTAGACGATTTACAACGCCTACCTTTTCACTCGATCAACTCCGTACACAGCAACAGCCAGCCTTCGACGAAAGAATTCAATGGCTAATGGAACAGCAAGTATACGGACGCAGCAATGTACTGGTTATTGGACCGATGGCTGCAGGGAAAACAACATTGATGATGTGTATGATGAAGCTGAAGGACCCTCGGACAGAATATGTCACGATCTTTGAAAGTGAACATGAGATGCGATTTGGTGATATTTGGCCAGGTGAAGTGATTGAACTCCAAAACGTGGAGGAAATCGGCATTGAATTAGAGCATTGCTTCAAAGACATGTACCGATCAACCGCAAATACGATTTTGATTGGAGAAATTCGCGAGCCCATAGAAGCGTACCATTTTATAAATGCCGGAATCAGAGGGACGGACGCTACAATCGGAGCGATGCACGAACGATTTGCGCATAGAGCGTTACATGATTTGACCGATCTTGTTTATCAATACGGAGGACGGAGTGTCGAATTGACCCAGGAGCGGATTAGCAGGGCAGTCAATTTTGTCAATTCGCTTACATACCGCAACAGTGGTCACCGTTTTATTGATGCCATTCATACGACGGAGTGGAATTCATCTTTTAACCGAGTGGAATCTATTCCCCTAGTAGGTCGGAACATGCAGACGGGAGCTTATGAATGGATGGGAAATCAACTGAGCCCACATTTAGTTGAATACATGTGTTACGTCGGCAAAGCAGACATTGAAGTGTTGAAAGAGCTACGTCTTACCGATATAGGCAGGCAGCTATGATTTACACATTTCTTTTCCCGGTGTTTCTATGTCTCTTCTCTGGCTTTCTGTTTCTCGGCTTACACCTGTATAAGGGATGGAGAAGTCCACGCGTATTCTTCCCGCGTACAGTTGAGGTATGGAGAGAGAAATTTTTAAGGCATTCAACCCGGCGCATGATGTATGAACGTTTTGAACGTTGGTGTCAAATCGTGGGAGGTACACCAGAAGGGTACTTATTACTATCCATGATTGGCGGGATTGCGGGATTCATCTCGGGTATTTTGTTAGGAAATATGATTGTATCCTTGTCGCTTTTTCTCTTATTCCTCTTGCTGCCAACACTGATTCTATACGCACGCTATACCGTACAAATGAATAAAAAAATCAGCTCCTTCTGTCGATTCGTAGAGTTGTTTGCCCGTTATTATAACAGTCGCAAAAACATCGTCCTTACCTTTCGCGAAATGATAGAGGAATGCCCCAAAGAGTTATTACCTGACCTCCTTCTGCTAAACAATAGCCTTTCGGATGGGGGAAACTCGGTTGCGGCAGTAGAACAATTTGCGAAGAGACTGGACCATCCGTGGGCTTTTGATTTTGCAACGTATATTTCCAGCGGTTTGGAAGGAGAAACAGAAGATATTCAATCACCTTTAAACCGGTTAACGAATGAGATGTTTGTACAACAAGATGAAAAGCATGAGCGTGATAGTGAAATATACTCCATTTGGATCAGCCTGCTTATCGTCATAGCGATTTGCATTTGTTTGATCCCCTACAACCAGGGGTTGCTTCGAGATTCCTATCGTCTCTATTTCTACACGCCAGATGGACAGGCCATATTAGCAATTGCGGCGACTGTGTGGACTTTTTCGATCCTGTTGGCGTTTATTTGGGGAAGGAGATATCGCTAATGCCAATGCTAGTCATGTATACCTACCTTGGGTTAGGCGCTCTATTTGTTTTTAGTGCGACGTTTATGATCGGGAAGTATTTGTTTCACAAGCAAAAGCCGAAGCTGTTTGTTTCCGGGGCGTGGTGGGGAAAGTGGGAGCAGGCACTCAAGCCTGACGAAAACGACAAATGGGATCAGTTACTATCACGAGCAGGAAGGCCTTTTGGATGGGGAAAACCGGAGTGGGTGTTTCTGCAATTGTTGACTGGAAGTACCGTTTGCATCCTGATTCTTATGTGGGTCGTCGTGAGTCGAATGGAATCATTTCCACTTCTGTCGATGTGCCTGGCATCTGCAGGGAGTTACATGCTTCCGTACATGGGCTTGAAGATGTGGGCAAATCACAGGGAGGATATGCTGAGCACAGATATCGCCAGATTTATCAATCGCTATGTGACCCTTCTAGAAAATCAGGTGCCCATTTACAATGCCATGGTCAAGGCAGCAAGACCGACTAGAAAGCTAAAGGAGTATATCCCTACTTTATCTGAGTGGAACAGGGACTCTAATGAAGCACTTGAGAGCTTTAAACGCAAGATTGGCGTCGACGACGGAATTATCCTCGTATCGAGCATGCGTACAATTGAAACGCTGAGCGAAGGACAAGTAAGTGCAACTATGCAACGAATGGAGTGGGCTGTCGATCATCGACGAATGTTCCGTCATCGAAAAAAGATAAAGTCTTTGGGGATCGGCTACACGGTTATTGTCTACCCGGCATTTTACATGGGATTATTGGTCGCCATGTTTCCCTGGTACAAGCTGCTTACAGAAATTCTGGATAAATATTTGATCTGAGGAGGAGAAAACTCATGACCAAGCTATTATCTATCATCATGTGCATCGTTTTCTCTTTAGGAATAATCGTTTCTAGCTTGTCCGAAATAAACACATCGGTAGTGAGAGAAGACGGGCTGAGAGATCGAGCAGTTGGGTGGATCGACAAAGCCATACCTTAAATCACGTAAGAGAAAAGGGGAAATTCGAGATGTCGAAAATGTTTTTTATATTTTTAGCATGCGTCATGGTGTTAGGGATCGGTGTCAGCAGCTATGGCAATGAGTTAAGCCCGGCGGCAAACGATTCTGCCGAGAGCATTAACCAATCCATCACATCGCTGAATTACGATACCCGAAATGAAAACATCAACTTCAGGATGCAAAACGGCACATCTTATACATCGTCAAAGTGATGCTGCACATCCACGTTCTTCTCATCATTTCGATTATGGTAGGGAGTTTGTGCGCGGTACTTTGGAATCTCCAGCCAGAGGAGCAGCTTAAACAGACACAAAAAGAAAGGGTGTATCGAGCAGCGACGGTCATCTTCCATTAAAGAGGAGTTGGCGTTTCTAAAACGATGGTGAAAGCAAAAGTCTTTCTTATTTGTCTACTGGTCCTTCTATTGGTCACTTCCGCATTGGGAGCTTACCACTTGTACGCAATGGAAAGGGCGATTGCCCGTGGAATCTATGCTGACTTACTGGATGATATGCAGGACATCGGGTATTTGGAGCCGACGTTAGCAGATTACTATCTTCTGAAAATGAAAGAACTGGGTTGGGAAGTGACAGAGGATGCGTTTGCTGGGAGCTGGCCTCGAACTGAGAGCGAGCGAGCTCGCAAAGAGCGGCAGGAGGCGATTACCTTGTCGGTTACCATCCAGCCTTCAAAAGTGACCCAATGGCTGCACAAATTTGTGGAGGGGGATACATCCTTTTCCTTTACGGGAAGCCGGCCGTCCGAATACTTTGATCCAGGGTGGTAGTACATGAATAAAATGATTAGCATTTTGGCTGTAATGGCTATTGTTTTGCCTTTGACGGTAGGCTTGCTTCTCACCGGGCCGCAAAATCTCCTTTCGGCATGCACGCAGTTTTTCGGTGATTTGCTCGCTGAAGTCACGCGTTTTGGTACAGGCTAATGGGTCAATTAATCGCTGTGATTCTGAACATTATGGTTATGCTACTCGTTCCATTAGGACTTTTACAGGTACATACGGTTGTTCAGGCCAGAAACGAATTATTGGAAGTGAGCGCGGCCGCTACAAAATACGTCAGCAACCACGGGGGGACGAATGAAGCCAACTTGCAACAAGAGGTTCGGGCATTGATCACTCGGGAGCTGAGGGAGAAAAAGTTTTCCGTGTCAGATCAGGACCTGTCTATCAGTGTCACTCGCACTCGTTCACTTGATCCCGTCCTATGGAGCCATGAAGATGAATTTGTTGTGGAGCTGGCAATTCCATACCCCCGCTTTACCTCATGGATTCCAATCCCGGCTGATTCCTTGCAAGTTCAAAGAATAGGTACAGTTAACATCATGAACTACGATCTGTAAAAGCTCCCGTTAGGAGGCTATCGTTACGGGTATTAACATCTTATCCATTTCTACGATGCTGTTCTTTTTGCTGGTAGGTATGTTTATTGTCGATGCAGACATCGCCATGCAGAAAAAAACAGAAGTGAAGATACTCCTGGAGTTGTCTAATCATCACGCCACCTTTGCTGTTGATCCTGTATTGAAAACAGAGGGTGTGATTGATCTGCTCGAAGACGAGGCTCTTGAACGTTTTGATGAAAGAATGTACGAGAACGGTGGATACCGTCGTGAGCAAGCCATGTTCGTCCCTCAAGCAGACAGTGTGACCACTGATCCCATTCCTTTCTCGCGCTATTATGTGGATTTCCGTTCGTGGCGCCATGACCTCCAATTACGCCTACAGTACAATGGGACAACCCTCGTGACAGAGAGAGCAACGGAAGGGCCAGCTCGTCCGGGAGGTGGCATGCTACAGATTACCGTCGTAACTGAGCAGGGGGAGGAACTGCAGCTTGCACCGAAAACAATGGTCGGTCCATCCCATGTAGTAGTTGCCTACATCGACGAGCAACCGTTTCTGCCAATGCTGCCTCCACATTCGTTTCCAGTCGTATCTGTAGAAGAACTGAAAGATTAGTCAGACTTATTTACAAATTGCAAATTCTTCTGGTACTATGTAGGAAAGTGCTTACCCAGCTTGCGATTGTGAGGAAGTCGCTCTCCGAACATCCCGTTTGCCGGTCCGTTAAGCATAGTAAAAGTGGGGTTATTGATTTGTTTGATAAAGATACCATTTATATCGTAGGCGATGCACAGTCCTCTTCGAACAATCCGATTACACAGCAATTCAGTGCTTTTTTTATCGGATTGGTTGTCGATACTTCCAACGACAAGATCGTAGATGCGGCCTGTTCCTCCACGGTTCAACTGACGTCTGACTTTGCTCGGTCGATCTTTATCGGTCATTCTATTATGGCGTCGGAGGAAATTGGTGAAGAGATTCGCTTTCGGTATTTTGGATCTTCCCAAAAAACATTGATCGCAGCGTTCAAGGACGCGCAAAAGAAGTACAAACAAGCAGTTTCCACGAGAAATAAAGCCACAGTCACCAAATGAATACACCCGCTGCTTTATTTATTCGTATGCACGGCATACACGTAAGTAAAACCCAGCAAATGCCATGATCGCGTGCATTTGCTGGGTTTTTTGCTTATTACGAGAGTTCAGTCACTGCCACCAACATGGTTTTACTGATTTTTGATGAAAAGGAGGAGAGTCCTTGCTATCTTTTGTCTTCCGCAGATTTATCTCCATGATCGTGACGTTATGGCTCATCATTACCCTCACCTTTTTCCTGATGCATGCCGTTCCAGGATCTCCTTTTGAAAAAGAAGGAAAGGCATTAAACGAAGCGGTTGCTGCGAACCTCAATGCCTACTACAACCTGGATAAGCCACTACTCGTCCAATACGGGCTGTACTTGCAGAAGCTCGTGCAGTTTGACCTTGGGCCATCGATTGCCAACAGCTCAGATACGGTCAACAAAATGATCGCCCGTGGATTCCCCGTTTCTTTTCAACTCGGTCTGATTTCTGTCGTCTTTGCGATTGTCACTGGTATCGCCCTTGGTGTGATCGCCGCGCTACGACATAACCGACTCATTGATTACCTTGCCATGATTATTGCTGTTATCGGGATATCTGTTCCCAGCTTTGTTGTCGCTTCCTTATTAATCAAATATTTGGCGGTCGAATGGAAGCTGTTGCCGACCGCAACATGGGGTACTTGGCAGCATGTGATTATGCCAGCGCTTGCATTGGCATTTGGTCCGATTGCGATTATCGCTCGTTTGACCCGTACTAACATGCTGGAAGTGTTGACCCAGGAATATATTGAAACCGCTCGTGCAAAAGGGCTGTCTCCGGCGACGATTGTGTTGAAGCACGCGCTACGTAATGCAATTTTGCCTGTCGTCACGCTTTTAGGTGCATTGATTGCCAACGTTTTAACGGGAAGCTTTGTGATCGAAAAAATATTTGCGATTCCTGGGATGGGGAAATACTTCGTCGCTGGTATTAATAACCGTGACTATTCCGTCATTATGGGAACGACAGTCTTCTATAGCGCACTTTTGATTTTCCTGATGTTTGTCGTCGATGTCCTGTACGGCATCATTGATCCACGAATTAAGCTACATCGAAAGGAGAGCGAAGGATGATCGTTTCTGATGATTTATTTATCCCCATGCGTAAAGACAACCTCAATGCGGAAGCGATTGTGCGACCTCAACTGACGTTTTGGCAAGAAGCTTGGCTTCGTCTGAGAGGAAACAAGCTGGCCCTGATGGGATTGGTAGTTATTATCTTGCTTGGGGTTATGGCTACGATTGGACCGATGATCTCTGGTCATGAATACGCCAAACAGTCGATTATTATGAAAAACAAACCGCCATCGGAAGCGAATTGGTTTGGTACTGATGATTTTGGCCGTGATGTTTTCACACGTGTTTGGTATGGTGCTCGCATTTCCCTGTTTGTCGGTTTGACAGCAGCTCTTATCGATTTTTTCATTGGTGTCTTGTATGGAGGAATTGCCGGATATTTGGGCGGGCGAATCGATAATATCATGATGCGCTTCGTCGATATTTTGTACGGCCTTCCTTATTTATTGGTTGTGATTTTGCTGATGGTCGTCATGGGACCCGGACTTTTAACCATTATTATCGCATTAAGTGCGACTGGCTGGATTGGGATGGCCCGGACTGTGCGTGGTCAGGTCCTGCAAATGAAAAACTCGGAGTACGTACTGGCGGCAAAAACAATGGGGGCAAAGCCTTTCTACATCATTCGCAAGCACCTGCTGCCCAACACAATTGGCATCATCATTGTCTATGTCACGTTATCTGTTCCATCTGCGATTTTTTCAGAGGCGTTTCTGAGCTTCCTCGGTCTCGGTATTCAGGCGCCAATGGCTAGCTGGGGTGTGATGGCGAACGATGGACTCCCCACCATTTTGTCCGGTCATTGGTGGCGGCTCTTTTTCCCTGCTTTCCTAATCTCGCTGACGATGCTCGCGTTCAATGTGCTCGGTGATGGCTTGCGTGATGCGTTCGATCCGAAGTCAAGGAGGTAGGCAACATGGATAAAACGGAAAAGCTGCTGGAAGTCAGTGGGCTTCGGGTCACATTCAAGACGCATGGCGGTGAAGTGAACGCGGTTCGGGACGTGAACTTTACCTTGAACAAAGGGGAGACACTGGCGATTGTTGGTGAATCCGGATGTGGGAAAAGCGTGACTGCAAGGAGCATCATGCGTCTGATCCCAGAGCATATCGGAAAAATCGCAGGTGGAAGTATTCATTTTAAAGGGCAAGACCTGGCAAAGCTGCCGGAAAAGCAAATGCGTGAGCTGCGTGGGAAAGAAATCTCCATGATCTTTCAAGATGCGATGACGTCGCTCAACCCGACCATCACCATTGGTGAACAGATTATGGAAGGAATCATTCGCCATCAAAAGGTCGCCAGAAGCGAAGCCAAGCGGCAAGCGATTGAAATTCTCACCTTGGTCGGGATCGCCAATCCAGAAAGTCGTCTCAAGCAATACCTCCATCAGTTCAGTGGCGGGATGCGCCAACGGATCATGATTGCGATTGCGCTTGTCTGTAAGCCGTCCATTTTGATTGCGGATGAGCCTACGACAGCGTTGGATGTAACGATTCAGGCGCAAATCATCGAGCTGTTCAAAAGCATTCAGCAAAAGACGGGAGTCTCGATCATTATTATCACGCATGATTTGGGAGTCGTCGCCAAGATTGCGGATCGGGTCAACGTCATGTATGCCGGAAAAGTGGTAGAGTCCGGTCCTGTTCGCGACATTTTTTACAATCCACAGCATCCATACACAAAAGGCTTGCTGGCGTCGATGCCTCGTTTGGATGCGGATCGCTCTATTCCGTTGAGCCCCATACCTGGAACACCTCCAGATTTGTTTCGTCCGCCAATAGGCTGTGCATTCGCTGCGCGCTGCGACTACGCGTTGGAAGTATGTCGGAATTACCAGCCTGCGGAGACCCATGTCCATAGCAAACACGCAGTTTCCTGTTGGTTGCAGGACCCACGGGCGAAGAAGTTGCTGGCGTCGATGCAACCGCCAACGGGGACCTGATTCATGGCTGTCGAGGGCAGTGCATTCGTGTAAAAGAGGGTGTCGTCTGCGGCGCTATCCTTTTACGTCATACAAAAACAAAAAAATAAGGGGGAAGAAACAGTGAAAAAACTATCAACATTGTTGCTGACGGCTACGCTGAGTGTGTCCATGCTCATGGCTGGATGTACATCGGGTCAACCAGCTGCACCGAGTGAGCCTGCACCAGGCAACACGGCTCAGCCAAACGCTCCGACGCCGGGCGATCAAGCGGCAAAGCTCCTCTTGCTGAATAATATCAAGGAACCGACGTCATTGGACCCGCCGATTGGCTTCGATGAGCCGTCCTATAACATTTTGAACAACTTGATGGAAGGCTTGACCCGCCTGGACGAAAATCAAAAGCCTCAACCAGCGGCCGCTTCCGAATGGACAATCTCCGTGGATGGAAAAACCTACACCTTTACCCTGCGTGACAACAAATGGTCCAATGGTGAACCGGTAAAGGCTCAGGACTTCGAATTCGCGTGGAAACGCATGCTTGATCCTGCCCTGGCATCTCCGGCAGCATCCCTCGCGTACATTATTGAGGGTGCGGAGGCATATAACAGCGGGAAAGGACCGGCGGATGGCGTAAAAGTAAAAGCTCTGGACGACAAGACACTAGAGGTTGTGCTCGCTCAACCAGCTTCTTGGACGCTCCTGTTGGCATCCAACCCAGCTTTCTTCCCTGTACACAAAGCAACTGTAGAAAAAGATCCGAAATGGGCAGCAGAAGCAGCAAGCTTTGTCGGAAACGGACCATTCAAGCTGACAGAGTGGGCGCATGACAGTGAACTGAAAATCATGAAGAGCGATACCTACTGGGATGCAGCCAACGTAACGCTGCCTGGTGCCGTTTGGAAAATGATTGATGACGAGAATACCGAGTATCAAATGTTTACGAACGAAGAGCTGCATAGAACAACAACCGTTCCTGCAGACATGGCGGACCAATTGTTCAAAGAAGGCAAAGTATTCGTGCGTGACGGAGCAGGTACAGAGTTCTATCGTTTTAACGTAACGAAGGAGCCATTTGATAACGCCAATATTCGCAAAGCCTTTAGCTTGGCGATTGACCGTAAGACACTGGTCGACCTGGTGCTGATGCGTCAGCAAAAACCGGGAACAGGCTTCGTATCTTTTGGTTTGCCTGATGCCAACGGTGAAGGACAATTCCGTGAAGTGGGCGGAGAACTGGTAAACTTCAACCCAGATGAAGCGAAGAAGCTCCTGGAACTAGGAATGAAAGAAAAAGGCTACACAAAGCTACCAGAAGTTACACTCACATACCGTAGCGGAACGGCTAACGAAAAAACGGCACAAGCCGCGCAAGAAATGTGGAAGCAGACGCTGGGCGTAGATGTGAAGCTGCAAAAAGTAGAAGGAAAAGTTTTGACCGATATGCAAAAGCAATTGCAGTATCAAATTGCTCGTTCTTCCTGGTTGCCTGACTTCGGTGATGCGATCAACTTCCTCGACATTTTCCAATCGAAGGCAGCAAGCAATCGTACGGGTTGGAGCAATGCGCAATTCGACAAGCTGATCCAAGACGCATACAAAGAGCCAGACGATGCAAAACGTCTGAAGCTGCTGCATGATGCAGAAAAACTCTTGTTGGATGAAGCGCCAATCGCACCGCTGTATTTCTACAACACTTCCTTGCTCTCAAGCGACAAGGTGAGTGGGGTACAAAGCTCTTCACTTAGCTACACAGACCTGAGAAAAGCTGTCGTGAAGTAACAAGAGTGAGTTGGGAGAAGTCATTTCAGGCGGCTGGAATGACTCTCCCCCCTTTTTTGCTAGAATTTTTAATAGTGCTATAATTTAGTATGTCTATTAGAAAAAACAGTGAAAGAAAGCACAAGTGCTGGAGAAGATGGAGGAAAACATGATTATTCAAGCCATTGAAGTAAAACGAATATCTGTTCCTTTGAAAAAGCCTTTTAAAACGGCTTTGCGTACGGTGCATAGCCTGGAATCGATTCTGGTGAAAATCACCTGCGACAACGGTATGGTCGGGTGGGGCGAAGCTTCGGCTACTGTTGTCATTACCGGAGACAGCATCGAGAGCATCGAGTCGGCGATTATGAACACGATGAGACCTCAGCTCATCGGTTTGAATTTGCTTGCCTATGAACGAGTTTTCCAAACCTTGCATCAATCCATGGTAGGGAATACGAGTGCGAAGGCAGCAGTAGACATTGCATTGTACGACCTCATTTCTCAGCGCGCAGGAATGCCGTTGTATCAATTCCTGGGTGGCTACCGTGACCAATTGGAGACTGACTATACCGTCAGCGTGAACTCCCCGAAAGAAATGGGCGAGGATGCGACTGCCTATCTCAAGCAAGGCTTCAACGTACTGAAAATCAAGGTCGGCAAGGACAATATCGAGGATGACATTTTGCGCATCCAGGAAATTCGCAAATCCGTGGGCAATCAGGTAAAGATTCGTCTTGATGCCAACCAGGGATGGAATGTAAAAGAAGCGGTGCAATCCATTCGAAAAATGGAGGACATGGGTCTTGGCATCGAACTCATTGAGCAGCCAGTAAAAGCGCATGATCTGGAAGGCTTGAAGCGGGTAACAGATTCGGTTGATACGCCAATCATGGCTGACGAGAGTGTGTTTTCACCAGCGCAGGCTCTGCAGGTTTTGCAAAAACGTGCGGCTGACATGATTAATATCAAGCTGATGAAAGCTGGCGGCATTTACAAAGCACAATTGATCAACCAATTGGCTGAAGAGTACGGTATTCCATGCATGGTTGGCAGTATGATCGAATCGCGTCTGGCTGTATCAGCAGCAGCTCATTTTGCAGCCAGCAAGAAGAACATCACCCGCTTTGATTTCGATGCTCCGTTGATGCTTTTGCATGATGGCATAGAAGGTGGCGTAACGTACGAGGGCCGCGTGATGCGCATGCCAGAAGAGTCTGGGCTCGGTATTCGTTCCGTCAGCCTGTGGGAGGGGGAGAACTAAGATGAAATCTGCCATTGTTTCTGTCTCTGTTGCCACTGTGTGGACCAAGCCGGAGTCGCCGCGTGATATTGACCAAGTAGCACTCCAATCCCCGGTAGATGTACGAAGCTGGATCGCTTCCCTTACTGTGGAGGAGAAGCTTGGTTTTTACGACCAAAACGCGATTCAAACCCAAGCGCTGTACGGTACGCGCGTAGAGGTAGTCGAGGAGCAAGGGGAATGGTCACAAATTCTGATTCCTGATCAGACTACGAACAAAAACGCAACAGGCTATCCGGGCTGGATGCCTTCTCGCCAGCTAGCACCGTGGTCAGATGCTTTTGAGGTACAGCAAGGCCAAAAGCTGGCGATGGTCACGGCGGCGTTTACCCGTCTACATACACCTGATCAAAAGCCAGACATGGAACTTGCCTTCTTGACCAAACTACCGCTGATCGAGGAAACCGCGGACTGGGTAACGGTAGCGACACCGAACGGCACAGGACTTTTGCCAAAAGCAGACGTCCAAATCGTGAAAGCAAACGAGCCCATCGAGCTTTCCGGTATTCGTGGAGAGGCAATCGTAGAAGCGGGTAAGCGATTCCTCAACCTGCATTATTTATGGGGCGGCATGTCCTCTTACGGGTATGACTGCTCAGGATTTGCGTACAACATGCACCGTTCTGTCGGTCTCCAGATTCCGCGTGATGCATCTGATCAGGCAAAAGCCGGACAGCTTGTGGAAAAAGAAGCTTTGCTTCCAGGCGATTTGTTGTTTTTTGCCCATGAGGAAGGAAAAGGCAGAGTCCATCACGTGGGCATTTACATGGGCAATGGCGAAATGATTCATTCTCCGGATTCGCGAAGTGTCATCGAGATCGTCAAGTTGGATGGCTACAAGCTCGAAAAGGAACATTGCGTCTCCAGACGATACTGGTAAACGGATAACGGGGAGGAGTGGCCAGATGGAACGAAAGAAGCTGGTCCAGGTAAAGAACCTGACAAAAACCTTTACGTTGGGTAAAGGGCTCTCACTTACGGCAGCGGACAATGTTTCCTTCGATATATACGAGGGGGAAACGTTTGGACTGGTAGGGGAATCTGGCTGCGGCAAATCGACCACAGGCCGTACAATCATCGGATTGTATCAACCGACGACAGGTGAGGTCATTTTTGACGGGCAAAACGTCCATCAGGCATCATCTGCTGTGCGGAGTAAGCTGACACGCCAAATGCAAATGATTTTTCAGGACCCGTATGCTTCTCTGAACCCCCGAATGAACATTGCGGAAATCATATCGGAGGGCCTGTATCTGAACGGGCTATATAAAGGGAAGGAACGGATGAACCGTGTGATTGAGCTGTTGGAGATGGTTGGTTTGCAGAAAGAGCATGCCAACCGTTTCCCGCACGAGTTCAGTGGTGGTCAGCGACAGCGGATTGGGATTGCCCGTGCGCTTGCCGTCAATCCACCATTCATCATTGCCGATGAGCCGATTTCTGCACTCGATGTTTCGGTTCAGGCACAGGTCGTTAATTTAATGAAGAAATTGCAGCAGGAACAAAAGCTGACGTATTTGTTTATCGCGCATGATTTGGCGATGGTCAAGCACATCAGTGACCGTATTGGCGTCATGTATTTGGGTAATATGGTCGAGATGACTGCGAGTGAAATTCTTTACGAATCACCGAAGCATCCTTACACGCAGGCGTTGTTGTCGGCCATTCCTGTCCCCGATCCCGACTTGGAGAAAAGCCGTGAGCGCACCATTATCGAAGGTGACGTTCCCAGCCCGATCAATCCACCTAGCGGCTGTGTGTTCCGTACACGTTGTCCGGTAGACAAAGCAGTATGCGCCGAAAAGAAGCCTATCTGGCAGGAAGTAGACACCAACCACTTCGTCGCCTGTCACTTGTATCAATAGTCTTCTGTTTTATCAGAAGATTCGACATTGTCTTTCTGCCATCCTTGATTAATGGGGATGGCTTTTTCTACATAAACTTTTAACTTTAACCTATGAAAGGGCTTTCATCAACTATTCGGAGAGGAGAACTGTTAATATTCTGTTAACTGGCAGGAATCGAACAGGTTTTGTCGAAATACGGATACAGTAAAACATTCCGTGACTCACCTACTTCATCGTGAACTTCATTCCAGAGAAGTGAGGGTTGCATATGACTCTGAGTACCTCCTCGTTCCATTCAACTCCCCGTCGCTGGCGGGAAGTGGAGACACAGTTGGGAATTGTTGTCCCTAGATCGCTTCGATCGGACACTTCTGCTCTACTGTTTTTGGAAAGCGTCGCTGCAACACCCATGTTGGACAAAGAAGAAGAGCTTGCTTGCCTGATTCGCTATCAAAGGGATGGCGATCTTGAAGCACGTGAAACGATTGTGCGCGCCTATTTACGATACGTAGTTAGTACCGCTTTGCGCCATTTGAAAAGAGGGATGCCGTTCCTGGATTTGATTCAGGAGGGCACGATAGGTTTGTTTACCGCGATTGACAAATTTGATGTGGGACGTGGCGTGCGTCTCTATCATTACTCACACTGGTGGATCTCTCAGGCGATCACCCGTGCCATCAACGACAAAGCAACTTTGATTCGCATTCCTGTCCACATGCATGAGCAGATTCGCCAGTATCAGAAGCAAGTACTACATCTCGTCCATGCTTTGAATCGTACGCCTGATCGGCAGGAGATTGCCGTACTCTTGGATATCCCACTAGAAAAGGTGGATGCCATCGAACTGGCTTTAATGATGAAGATGGAATCCATCGACGCTGAGCTGGATAGTGAGAAATGGCAGGCTTGGCATGAAGACGAGAGCTTGAGCTACGCAGAAATCATGGATGATGGGTTGTCCTCTCTGGACGACTGGATTGAAAAGGTAGACCTTCGCTCGCAGATGCGTGCAGCGTTGGAGCGACTTAGTCCCCGCGCCCAAGAAATTATCTCTATGCGTTATGGTCTCTATGATGATCAAGTGTATACGCTGGAGGAAGTGGGGAAAATGTTTGGTCTTACCCGCGAGCGTATTCGCCAAATTGAAGCGACGACGATTGACCGATTGCGAACGCAAAAAGCTTCACACGTATTAAAAGATTATTTAACCTAACATAGGATTTGGTTATTTCAGCCCCTCTTGATACAGAGGGGTTTTTTCTGTCAGAAATGGTCGAATTCACAAAGTGTCAGACTCACAGTGGGAGAAGCGTAGTCTTTTTCTCCTTGTGGTAAACTGGTAAGATAGCTTCATGATTTTTTCGCTATGTAAAGAGGTAGTTTGAAAAGGAGGATCGCTACATGGGCGATTATATGATAAGAGCAACTGGTTTTAATGGGCATGTTCGTGCATTTGCCGCACGCACGACAGAATCTGTCGAAGATATGCGTCGTCGTCATGACATGTGGAATACAGCGACAGCAGCAGCGGGGCGTACGCTGACCATTACCTTGATGATGGGGGCTATGCTAAAAGGAAACGAGAGCCTCTATGTCAAAGTAAAAGGAGGCGGACCAATCGGGCAGATCATCGCGGAAGCAAACGCACATGGTGAAGGAATCGCTTATGTATCCAACCCTCAGGTCCACTTTGAGCTAAACGATAAAGGCAAGCTCGATGTAGCGCGTGCAGTGGGAACAGACGGGTTTGTTTACGTAACGAAAGATCTCGGTCTCAAGGAGCCGTATCAAGGAAGTGCGCCGATCGTCTCTGGTGAGATTGGGGAAGACTTCACTTATTATTTTGTGATGTCCGAGCAAACTCCTTCAGCAGTAGGTGTGGGTGTACTGGTTAATCCTGAGGACCGTTCTGTTTTGGCTGCGGGTGGATTCATTCTTCAGCTGTTGCCGAATACGCCAGAAGAGGTTGTAGCAGCCATTGAAGAACGTTTGGGGCAGCTTCCGCAGGTTTCTCGCATGATTGGCGAAGGATTGACTCCGGAAGAGATTTTGGCCCGCGTATTGGATGAGCCAAAAATCCTGAGCCGCACAGAGATTCAATTTAGCTGCAAATGTACAGCGGATAAGGTGGTTCAGGCACTGATCAGCATGGGACGCGAAGAAATGGAAGGTCTGATTGAAGAACTGGGCGAAGCAGAAGTACACTGTCATTTCTGTAATGAACGTTACCATTATGACAGATCCGCGTTGGAAGACATCCTGAAAGACATGTAAGCGCGGCGTCAAGTAGGGGAGTGTTGGCATGACCAACGTAAAAGGGTTATGGGCATTCATTGGGGCGCTTGTATTGTTGCTGCTTGCCGTTACCTGGGCATGGTACCAGGCATCAGGCAAGCTGCAGCCTGCCGCCATCGTAGGGGATAAGACGATTAGCAACGATGAGTATGTAACGGCGCTGAAACAAAAGTTCGGTAAGCAAGTGCTAAACGACATGATTAATCGGGAAGTCGTTTTTCAAGAGGCGAAGCGATCCGGCATTACGGTTGATCAGAAACAGCTGGAGCAAGAGCTTTCCCAGATTCGCGACAGTTATGGCAGTCGGACAGACAGCGAGTTTGAGGCTGCGCTGTTAAAACAAGCGGGAACGACCGTGGAAGCCCTCAAGCAGGAGATTTCTTACCAAATCCTGCTGCAAACCCTGGCAACGAAGGACATGACCATCAAGGATGAAGAAGTGCTAAACGTCTACAATAGCCGATCTGACCGCTATACCCGACCGATGCAGATGCGTTTAGGACAAATCGTCGTGGCGTCACAAAAAGAAGCGGAACAAGTTTTGGCTGATTTAAAAAACGGGGCCGACTTTCAGACGATTGCCAAAGAGCGTTCGATTGATGCAGATACAGCTGTGAACGGCGGCGATGTAGGCTGGGTTTCCATTAAGGATAATCGATTGCCTGACGAGGCGAAGCCCATCGTAGAAAAGCTGGAGAAAGACAAATATAGCGAAGCGATCAAAATAGAAGACCAATACGTCATTTACCAACTGACAGAGCGCAGGGAAGCCAGTCAACGGACATTTGAAGAAGTAAAAGATGAGTTACGCCGAGAGATCGCATTTGCCCAGGTCGAGTCACTGGATGTCGTGCTGGAGCGGTTGCGAAAATCGGTAGGGGTCCAGATTTCTGGGCAAATGCCTCATTGACCAAATAGGCTGCCGTTGATATAATTATGTCAATAAATCCTAGCGTTTTACTCGGTTATTAAAAATAGGAGGGGCAGAACATATGCGCGTGGCTAATTCCATTACCGATTTGATTGGATTTACTCCGCTTGTGAAGCTGAATCGTGTTGTCACCGAAGATATTGCAGACATTTACTTGAAGCTGGAGTTCTTCAACCCGGGCAGCAGTGTAAAAGACCGAATTGCGTTGTCGATGATTGAGGCAGCAGAGGCAGATGGAAGTCTGAAACCGGGTGATACTATCATTGAACCTACGAGCGGAAATACCGGTATTGGACTCGCGATGGTTGCTGCTGCAAAAGGATATCGTGCTATTCTGGTCATGCCAGAGACGATGAGTATGGAGCGACGCAACCTGTTGCGTGCGTATGGTGCGGAGTTGGTTCTCACACCAGGCAGCGAAGGGATGGGCGGAGCGATTCGCAAAGCGGAAGAGCTGGCGAAAGAAGATAGCTCGTATTTCATTCCGCAACAATTTAAAAACCTGGCGAACCCAGCCATTCACCGTGAGACAACTGCGCGTGAGCTGTTGGACCAAGCGAAGGAAATCGGAGGCGTAGATGCGTTTATTTCCGGTATTGGTACAGGCGGAACGATTACGGGTGTAGGGCAGGTTCTTCGTGAACACTATCCGAATGTTCAAATCGTGGCTGTTGAGCCTGCTGCTTCGCCAGTTTTGTCTGGCGGCAAACCAGGTCCACATAAGATCCAGGGTATCGGGGCTGGCTTTGTCCCGGATATTCTCGATACACAAATTTACGACGAAATCATTAAAGTAGAAAACGAGGACGCTTTTGAAACCGCGCGTCGTGTTGCTCGTCAGGAAGGTATTCTCGGCGGGATTTCTTCTGGAGCAGCGATCCATGCGGCTCTGCAAGTAGCAGCGAAGCTCGGCAAAGGCAAAAAAGTGATCGTTGTCATTCCTTCGAATGGTGAGCGTTATTTGTCCACGCCTCTGTATCAGTTCGAAGATTAATTGTAAAAAGATACCGCAAGACCACGGAGCGCCACGTTGGCGACGTGGTCTTTTCTTTTTGTGTCAGGCAACTATATAATGAACGGATAAATAGTGAAAACCGGAGCGTGAAGAGGAAGAATGTTCCCTACCTTTGCTGATTGCCAGACGTATGCCTTATCTTATCCTTTGGTTCCCCTTGCCCTGCGTAAACCGTGGTCTTCGACGATTGATCCGTGGCAGGTGCTCACAAAGCTACAGCCTTCTCTGCAAAATGCTGTCCTGTTGGAAAGTGGACGAGCTGGGCGGTATACCTTTTTGGCATATGAGCCTATCGCTACGCTGCGCAGTCAGCGAGGAGAAACCATCGTTTCGTACCCAGAAGGGAAAATGGAGAGCATAGAGACTCACAACCCATTGAATGCTTTACGAGAGCTGCTCTCTCGTTACCGTACGCCGATGCTTCCAAGTATGCCAGATTTTGCTGGAGGCGCCGTAGGCTATATTAGCTATGAGATGAACCGCTTTTTTGAGCCTAGCTTGCCACAGATAGCGACTGACGACTTACAGTTGCCAGACCTGTATGTTATGATAATGCAAGACCTTCTTGTCTTTGATCATGAGACCCGAGAGATCATTTGCCTGACGCATTTGCGCGCGGACAATTTGACCGAAGAGAGCTATCGACAAGCAGCACTCCACCTGGAAAAACGCATGGACTTGATTGCTTCATTGGCAATGGATCGCGATGAGACAGATTGGGAAGCTTTGCGCAAAAGACCGCTTGCCAAGCTAGTGCCTGCGTCCGTATCCTTTGCCAAAAACCAATTCGAGGATGCCGTTCGTCGGGTGCAGGAGTACATCGCCCAAGGGGATGTTTTTCAGGTCAATCTGTCGGTACGGCAAAGCAAGCCGGTGCAGGTGACAGCCCCAGAAGTGTACGATGTGCTTCGCAAGCTGAATCCCTCGCCTTATATGGGCTATCTGAGCTTCCCTGAATTTCAATTTGTTAGTGCCTCGCCAGAGCTACTTGTAAAGGTAAAAGGCAAGGAAGTGCATACGCGTCCAATCGCCGGCACACGTCCTCGTGGATTAACGGACGAGCAAGACGATGCATTGGCACGTGAGCTGATTGATAATGAAAAGGAACGCGCAGAGCATGTCATGCTGGTTGATTTGGAACGCAATGACATGGGCCGTGTCTGTCGCTTTGGCAGTGTAGAGGTCAGCGAATTCATGGTCGTGGAGAAATATTCCCACGTCATGCATATCGTCTCTCACGTCAAAGGAGAGCTGGCAGCAGGCAAGGATGCGCTTGATGCGATCGAAGCGACTTTTCCGGGAGGAACGATCACCGGAGCGCCAAAAGTTCGCACGATGGAAATCATCGAGGAGCTGGAGCCCGTCAAGCGAGGCGTCTATACGGGATCCATCGGCTGGTTTGGCTTCAATGGTGATATCGAGGTCAACATTGCCATCCGTACCATGGTGATCAAGGATGGCGTAGCTCATGTGCAGGCTGGAGCGGGTATCGTGATTGACTCGGTTCCAGAGGCCGAGTATGCCGAGTCATTGAAAAAGGCAGAAGCGTTGTGGAAAGCGCTTGAGTTGAGCGAGCAGAGAACGATGAGTTGAGAGGAGATGAGTGTACGATGATTTTGATGATTGATAACTACGATTCCTTTACCTACAATTTGGTGCAGTATGTGGGAGAGCTTGGGGAAGAGCTGCAAGTGTATCGCAATGACAAAATTACACTGGAAGAAATCGAACGGTTGGCACCGGATTATTTGATGGTGTCTCCAGGACCGTGCACGCCAAATGAAGCGGGGATCAGCATGGATGCGATCCGCCATTTTGCCGGAAAAATTCCGATTTTGGGTGTTTGTTTGGGCCATCAGTCCATTGGGCAAGTGTTTGGCGGAAAAGTCATTCGGGCTGAGCGCTTGATGCATGGAAAAACGTCGGAAGTTTTCCATGATGGCAAAACCATCTTTCAGGACATCCCTTCCCCTTTTACGGCGGCACGCTACCATTCCTTGATTATTGAGGAAGCGTCCATTCCGAGTGAGCTGGAAGTAACCGCCCGGACAGCCGAAGGTGAAATTATGGCTGTGCGCCATCGGGAGTTCCCAATCGAAGGCGTCCAGTTCCACCCTGAATCGATTATTACGGAGCACGGCAAGCAATTGCTGAAGAACTTCCTTACCGCATACGCGCGCCAAACGACAGGTTAACGCATAGATACGACAGGAAAACCGCCTTTTTTCGAGGGCGGTTTTTTTATTTACATACTCTTTATATAACATTCATGGTTCCTCGATATACGGCTTGTACAATGAAACAGAAGAAGGCGAAAAAGGAGAGATAGTAAATGGATGTAAATCGTCGACAGTTTTTGACTTATCTCGGTGTAGGGACAGCGGCGTTGGCTTCGGTAGCAACAGGAATTCCTGCCCTGGCAGCTGGTAATACCCTATCAGGAAAAACAGCCGACCATCTGTTTGGTCTCGATACAAAAAAACATAACTTCAATCCGAAATTCAAAGAAATTCATCCGACTACGAAAGACGATGTTGTACTGCCGGACGGCTTCAAATACGATGTAGTGGCTTCCTATGGCGATAAAATCAATGCAGTAGGAGATACCTTCGGGTTCAACAATGACTTCACCTGTTTCCTACCAATCGAAGGCAAGTCCGATCATGGCCTCTTGTGGGTGAATCACGAATATTTAGGTGAGTTGGAATATTACGTGAATGGCTATGACTATCTGAATGCAGATGACAACAAACGTACCCCTGAGCAAATCAAGAAGTACTTGTATGCACTGGGCGGTTCCATTATTGAAATCAAAAAAGAAAATGGCAGCTGGAAGCTTGTTTCCGATTCCGAATATGGCCGTCGGGTGAGCGGACTGACCAAGCATGTGTTGACTGGCCCAGCAGCTTCTATTGCCAAAGAAGTAACCGGAACATTTGCGAACTGTTCTGGCGGCGTGACGATGTGGAATACAATTCTTTCCTGCGAGGAAAACTACATGGACGTCGTCGGTGATTGCAAGCTGCCTGAAGCCGAGCATTATGGCTGGGTTGTAGAGGTCGATCCATTTGATCCGAAATCGACTCCGAAAAAGCATACAGCACTGGGCAGATTCTCCCACGAAAACACGGCAATGGTTCTGGCTCCATCTGGACAATTGGTCGTCTACATGGGGGATGATGCGAAAGACCAATACGTGTATAAGTATGTATCCAAAGGCAAGTACGAACCGAAGGCAGGGAAAAACAATTCTAAGCTGCTGGAAGAGGGTACACTGTACGTTGCCAACTTCGGTAAGGGCAAGTGGATTGCGTTGGATTTCGCAACAACCGAAGCACTGAAAAAAGCAGTCGATGCAGATGGCAAACCGATGTTTGCTTCTCAGGCTGACGTGCTTCTCAACTGCCGAGATGCATCCAAAGCAGTAGGGGCTACCCCGATGGATCGCCCAGAAGACCTGGAAGTGCATCCGATTGATGGTTCCGTCTTCATTGCCTTGACCAACAATGACAAGCATGGCAACTTCTACGGACAAATCGTTCGCCTGTTCGAGAAAGACAACAACCATGCAGGCTTGGAGTTTACGTTTGAGATTTTTGCAGCAGGTGGACCACAAAGCGGTTTTGCGGCGCCAGACAACATGGCTTTCGACAGCGCGGGTAACCTGTGGGTCGTGACAGATATCTCGTCCTCGTCGATGAACAGCGGTATTTATAAATCCTTTGGAAACAATGGGGTGTTTTTCATTCCAACAACGGGTAACAGCAAGGGAGAAGCCGCACAATTCGCGTCTGCACCAGTAGGCGCTGAAATGACAGGTCCTTGGTTCACCCCTGATGAAAAAACACTGTTCCTGGCGGTGCAGCATCCAGGTGAAAACCTGAAGTCGTATGACAAGCCGACCAGCCACTGGCCTAAAGGTGGAAATGCAGTAGCTATGCCGAGCGTGATTGCTATTACAGGTTTCTAGGACAAGGAGTGTAACAGATTATGCTGTCGAGCATCGGTATTCCTGGATTAATTCTGATCCTGATCATTGCTTTGGTGATTTTCGGGCCGAGTAAACTGCCAGAGATCGGTCGTGCTTTTGGACGAACCTTGACCGAATTTAAAACTGCAGCAAAAGATTTGACCAAAGACGATGATGAAAAAGAGAAGGCTCCAGAAGAAGCGTTGAAACGAATCAACTAATCCAGCCAGAGAGAAGGCGGTGCGTACACGTGACGCACTGCCTTTTTCCGCGCATGAGGAGGAGTTCGAGTGAGCAAAGAGATGCCTATACTTGAGCATGTTACAGACCTGCGCCGCAGAATTTTGATTGTGCTGTCCGTTCTGGTTGTCAGTATGGTTATCTGCTTTTTGTTTGTGGATCATATTTATTTGGCGTTAGCGAATCATTCAGGGGAAAAGCTGGCGATTCTTGGGCCGGGAGATATCCTGTCGATCTATGTGAAGTTGTCCGCAGTCGGTGCGATTGCGATAACAATCCCAGTTGCCGCGTATCAAGTTTGGCGCTTCGTGGTGCCCGCATTGGAAGAAAGAGAGCGAAAAGTGGCGCTCATGTATATCCCGGCTCTATTCCTGCTGTTTATTTTCGGGCTTTCCTTCGCATACTTTGTGCTCTTTCCGATGATGTACAAATTTGTTTTGGGGCTATCCAACGGGAATTTTGAACTGGTCATAACAGCGAACGATTACTTCACCTTTATGCTCAATCTGTGTCTGCCGTTTGGGTTGCTTTTTGAACTGCCGGTTGTCGTTTTGTTTTTGAGCCATTTGGGGATTCTCAACCCGCATCGCTTGGCTAAAATGCGCAAACCCGCCTATTTGGTGCTCGCGATTATCTCGATTACCATTACGCCGCCTGATTTTCTGTCCGATATTATGGTAATTGTGCCACTCATCGTTTTATATGAAATCTCCATTACTATCTCGCGTTTCGTACACGGCAAACGTGTGCAGGAGACAGCGGTTTCCTCGGAAAATATGATATGATGCTCTCGACTATATTATCGGGAGAGAGCGCAGATGCACGTTTATGTTAACGGGACGATTTGTCCGGCTCACGAGGCTACAGTATCGGTATTGGACCACGGGTTTTTGTACGGTATTGGTTTGTTTGAAACGTTACGTGTATATGACCGCAAGCTATTTTTATGGGATGCTCATTACGCCCGGCTTTGTTCCGGGCTTTTTGCGTTGCAGATTCAACCTGCTTGGACAAAGGAAGAGCTGGCTGAAACCATCTTAATGACCATAGATGCCAACGAGTTGCGTGATGCTTACGTCCGCTTGAGTATTACGGCTGGCGCAGAAGGAGTGGGCTTGGTAGCAGGGGAGTACGAGCGTCCTTCCTTATTCGTATTTGCCAAACCCGTAGCACCTCTAGCGGTACCTCCTCCGCCAAAACGATTGCAGACATTGGCGTTGGTTAGGCAGACAGCAGAAGGCCACCAGCGCTTTAAATCGCACAATTACTTAAACAATGCTCTTGCTCGCCAAGAACTCGGTGCCCGTCCTGATGTGGAAGGTCTATTTTTGACGCATGATGGCTTCGTGGCCGAAGGAATTGTGAGCAATGTGTTCTGGGTCAAAAACGGCCAGTTGTTTACTCCTTCTATTGATACGGGCATTCTTGATGGAGTGACGCGGCGACATGTTTTGACTTTGGCACAGCAATTATCGATGCCTGTCGAAGAAGGGCGATATCGCTTGGAAGATCTGCTCAACGCCGATGAAGTCTTTACGACAAATTCCGTGCAAGAGATCGTTCCGATTACCGAAATTGACGGGCATTGCGTCCCTTCGACATATGGTGCATATTCGCGCGAACTGCACCGCGCCTACCGTCAGTCTGTAGCGACTAGCGAGTAAATTATGGTATGCTACTATTCAATGTGCGAAGACGGGAAAAGGGAGTTTGATCATGAAATACAATTCATTTCGAATCCATGCTGCGACCTTCGCTGAGATGGTATCGGAGCTTGTCAAAAGGGGTGTTCCTGTTCCAGAAGCCGAACGCATGGCGGAAGCGGGGACGAGCCTGAAGATTCACACGGAAAACATGAGTGTGGCAACAGCACAGAGTGTGAGAGAGATTATGCACTCTTTCGATGCGGAAGCCATTATTTCAGACCAACCAGGTTCTGCCGACAAAAAATACGTGCTGCTGTTGGCTTCACAAAAGAAGATAGATTTGGCGTTGGATCATATGAAAACCCAAACAGAAGAACTACGAGCGTTGGCGGCAGAGGTACGGGAAGTTTTAGCTATGCCTGCCAAGCTTCGTGGGCGCCGCGAGCTGAACTGTGGCCAGTATGTCCTGCCACTGGGAGAGCGTACGCTAGTCATGGGCATTTTGAATGTGACACCTGATTCATTCTCGGATGGCGGTCGCTATGTCGATGTAGAGGCAGCACTGGCACAAGCGCGTGCGATGGTTGAGGCCGGAGCTGACCTGATTGATATCGGGGGAGAATCGACACGTCCGGGCTCGGAAGCAGTCGATGAGGCGACGGAACTGGATAGAGTGCTGCCAGTCATTCGGACACTTTCGCAGGAATTGTCTGTTCCGCTGTCTATTGACACATACAAAGCGGCGGTTGCAGAACGGGCCATTTTAGAAGGTGCACATATCATTAATGATGTATGGGGAGCGAAGCGTGACCCGCGGATGGCAGAGGTAGCTGCTCGTCTCGACGTGCCCATTATCCTGATGCATAATCGCGAAGACACGGACTATCACGACTTTTTCCCAAACTATATTAAAGACCTGCGTGAGTCCGTACAGATTGCCTTGCAGGCAGGGGTAAAACAGGAGCGAATCATCCTTGATCCGGGGATCGGGTTTGTAAGGACTGTCGAGCAAAATCTCGAAACGATGCGCAGGCTGGATGATCTGGTAGGGCTGGGCTATCCCGTTCTGCTTGCTACTTCACGCAAGCGGATGATCGGTCATGTTCTCGATTTGCCCGTAGATGAACGTGTCGAAGGTACCGCAGCGACAGTTGCCCTCGGGGCGGCAAAAGGCTGCCATATGGTACGGGTGCATGATGTCAAAGAAATGAAGAGAGTGACGAAGATGATGGACGCGATGCTAAAAGGGGGCTTTAACCTTGGATAAAATCTACTTCAATGGCATGTCTTTTTACGGATATCACGGTGTGTTTGGAGCAGAGGCTGAGCTAGGCCAACGGTTTTATGTCGATCTGGAGCTATCGCTCGATTTATCCAAAGCTGGAGCTAGTGACAATCTTCAAGATACAGTCAATTACGCCGATATCTTTACTTGTGTGCAAAAAATTGTCGAGGGTGAACGGTTTCAGCTGGTAGAAAAACTGACTGCTGTGATAGCAGAACGTCTACTTACGCAATTCCCTTTGCATGAAGTCAAAGCAAAAGTGACCAAGCCGAATCCGCCGATCAATGGGCATTATGAGTCGGTTGCGATTGAGATGATCCGTAGAAGAGAGGATTTTGCTTCATGACAGTTTGTGCGTATTTGGCGCTAGGCTCCAATCTCGGGGATCGGGCACAAAATTTGCGCCTGGCGATACACAGATTGAACGAGCAACCTGGAATTCGCGTGCTTCGTGTCTCCTCTGTTTATGAGACCGATCCATTTGGTAACGTCGAACAAGACGCCTTTCTGAATATGGCGATCGCTGTGGAAACAGAACAGACCCCGGATCAGCTGCTAGATACGGCTTTGTCAGTAGAGCGAGAGCTGGGTCGTGTCCGAACAGTTCGATGGGGTCCGCGCACGATTGATATTGACCTACTGTTGTACGGGACATCTCGTGTTTCGCAAGACAATCTCATGATTCCTCATCCTGGGCTGAGCGAGCGTGCTTTTGTACTCGTGCCGCTTCGAGACGTTTGGGAAGGCGGCGTTTTACCTGAGCATAACCAGACCATTGATCATTATCTTTCCTTATTGGTAGAGGATCACAAGGGGGTACGTGAGTGGGGAGCAATCAATTGGGAAATCGAATCCGGTCCTTCCGAAAGCTAAAAGGGTATACGCAACAGTCCCTTTCGGACAAGATGGGAGTGTCACTGTCGTTTGTTGGATCACTAGAGAGAGGAACTCGTACGCCAACAGAGCCTGTATTACGGAAGATCGCCAGCACTTTACAGGTAGACTACGATGAATTATGTGCTATAAATAAGTGATGTAATGAAGTTTGGATAGGATTGTCCTCTCCAAGACCCCGACTAAGCGGGAATTAAGGAGGCGAAAATAGATGAAAATCGGCAATATCGAATTAAAAAACAACGTAGTTCTCGCTCCAATGGCAGGTGTCTGTAATCCTGCTTTTCGTCTGATTGCAAAGGAGTTCGGTACTGGATTGGTTTGCGCTGAGATGGTAAGCGACAAGGGCATCGTGCACGGAAACAAAAAAACGATAGATATGCTGTTTGTCGACGAACGAGAAAAACCACTAAGTTTGCAGATTTTTGGTGGAGACAAGGAAACCTTGGTGAGTGCGGCGAAATATGTAGACCAGCATACGAATGCGGATATCATTGATATCAACATGGGCTGTCCTGTGCCGAAAATTACGAGCTGTGATGCAGGTGCGCGTCTGTTACTCGATCCAGATAAAATTTACGAAGTCGTATCTGCTGTGGTCGATGCGGTCGACAAGCCGGTTACCGTGAAAATGAGATTAGGCTGGGACGAAGATCATCTGTACGTACTGGATAACGCCAAGGCAGTAGAACGTGCAGGCGGCAAAGCGGTTGCTGTTCATGGACGCACCCGCGTACAAATGTATAAGGGGCAAGCTGACTGGGAATGGATCCGTCGCGTGAAGGAAACCGTTTCGATTCCGGTGATCGGAAACGGGGATGTGGCTACTCCTGAGGATGCGAGACGCATGCTGGATACAACGGGTTGCGATGGTGTTATGATTGGACGTGCTGCGCTCGGAAATCCGTGGATGCTGTATCGTACGATTCAATACCTGACGACGGGCGAGCTTGGTCCGGAGCCAACCGCACGTGAAAAGATGGATATTTGTTTCTTGCATGCAGAGCGTTTAATCGCGCTGAAGGGTCCGAGAGTGGGAGTCCTTGAGATGCGCAAGCACGCGGCGTATTACTTGAAAGGCTTGAAGGGCTCGACGCACACGAAAAATCTCGTGAATGCGGTTGAGACAGAAGAGGAGCTTCGTCGCGTCCTCATGAACTATGTCGACTGGATCGAAAACTACGCCGATGACAGTGAAGAGCCGCTGGAAACAGCGCATGATGAGGCTGTCAGCTACTAAAATTGGTGGTTCATTCCAGACATTGACAAGGGTTCCTTCATATCCTATAATACTCCGTAATATTGGGAGCCGAGCTGCCAGTCCACACTGGCAGCTTTACCTTTGAACCTCACAGACGATTGCATTCTGCTGTATATTGTATAGAACATCTACATATAATCCTTTGTACTTTACCCAGTATAAATGGAATCATTTTTTAAAACGGGGGAATTGAACCATGTCTGAAAAAGAAGTCATCCTTACACCAGAAGGTTTAACAAAGCTGGAACAAGAGCTTGAAGATTTGAAAACGGTTAAACGCAAGGAAGTAGCTGCTCGTATTAAAGAAGCGATTAGCTTTGGAGATATCAGTGAGAACTCTGAATACGAAGAAGCAAAGAATGAGCAAGCGTTCATTGAAGGCCGCATTCTGACCCTGGAAAAAATGCTGCGCAATGCCCGTATCATCACAAATGAAGATGTAGATACAGGTGTTGTAAGCGTTGGTTCCCGCGTGAAGCTGAAAGATCTCGAGTTCGGTGATGTTATGGATTACACGATTGTAGGTTCTGCTGAATCCGATCCGATGAACAACAAGATTTCCAACGAGTCCCCGGTAGGTCAAGCGCTTCTCGGCAAAGCAAAAGGCGCGATTGTTGACGTTAACGTACCGGCAGGAGTCATTCAGTACGAGATTCTTGATATTAACCTGTAAGCAGTCGATCTATGGCGTACCTTTTGCGAGGTACGCCGTATCGCTATTATAAAAGTCTGTACAAAATTGTTAATGCAGGTATTTTCTAGAGGAGTGAGTGAAATGGCAAACGAGCAAGACCTACAGCAAGAAGAGCAGCAACAGGAAGGGCTCCACGAGCTTCTTCAAGTGCGTCACGACAAAATGAATCAATTGCGTGAGTGGGGCTTTGATCCGTTCGGTAAAAAATTCGAGCAAACGCATCACGCTGCAGATATAACGAAAGCTTTTAGCGAAAAGAGCAAGGAAGAGCTGGAAACGGAAGAGAACGTGGTTACGATCGCAGGCCGCTTGATGGCGAAACGTGGAATGGGTAAGGCGAGCTTTGCTCAACTGCTGGATCGTTCCGGTCAGATTCAAATCTACGTCCGTCAGGATACCGTTGGCGAAGAGCTGAGCAAAGTATTTGATTTGGCTGATATCGGTGACATGGTCGGTGTAACTGGTGTTGTTTTCAAAACAAAAACCGGCGAGCTCAGTGTAAAAGCAAAGGAACTGACCTACCTGACCAAATCACTGCGTCCACTGCCTGAGAAATACCATGGCCTCAAAGATATCGAGACTCGCTACCGTAAGCGTTATGTGGACTTGATTGTGAATCCAGAGGTTCGTGATACGTTCATTACTCGTAGCCGTATTCTGACTTCGATGCGTCGTTATTTGGACAACCTTGGCTATCTAGAAGTAGAAACACCTACACTCCATGCGATTGCCGGTGGTGCATCTGCTCGTCCATTTATCACGCACCACAATGCATTGGATATGCAGCTGTATATGCGTATTGCAATTGAGCTGCACTTGAAACGTCTGATTGTCGGTGGCCTGGAAAAGGTGTATGAGATCGGTCGCGTATACCGCAACGAAGGGATCTCTACTCGTCACAACCCTGAGTTCACGATGATTGAGCTGTACGAAGCGTATGCTGACTACCAGGACATCATGAGCTTGACTGAAGAAATGGTTGCTCATATCGCACAGGAAGTATTGGGCACTATGAAAATTCAGTACCAAGGCAATGAGATTGACCTGACACCAAAATGGCGTCGTGTACACATGGTAGATTTGATTAAGGAAAATCTCGGCGTCGATTTCTGGAAGGAAATGAGCGACGATGAAGCGCGTGCTTTGGCAAAAGAGCATGGCGTATCCGTTGAGCCTCACCATAAGTTCGGGCATGTAGTGAATGAATTCTTTGAGCAAAAGCTGGAGCATACGTTGATTCAGCCTACCTTTGTTTACGGTCATCCTGTGGCGATTTCGCCATTGGCGAAGAAAAATGACCAGGATCCGCGATTCACGGATCGTTTTGAGTTGTTTATCGTAGCTCGTGAGCATGCCAATGCATTTACTGAGCTCAACGATCCAATTGACCAGCGTGAACGCTTTGAAGCACAGCTCTTGGAAAAAGAAGCTGGTAACGACGAAGCGCATGATATGGACGATGATTTCATTGAAGCGCTTGAGTACGGTATGCCGCCAACCGGAGGATTAGGAATCGGAATTGACCGTCTGGTAATGCTGTTGACCAACTCTCCTTCTATTCGCGACGTACTGCTGTTCCCTCATATGCGTAACCGCGACTAGTAGTCTTTCTGAATAGAACCATCTGAGAAAAACTCAGGTGGTTTTATTTTTTTACTTGCACTTAAAAAGGTTAAGTGTTATATTAATACCTGTTCTTCTTTTTTACTTAATCGATCACAAAAAAATGATGTGAAAATAGTTCTTGCTTTTCCTTCAAGGTATGTGATAGATTAATGAGGTCGCTGAAAAACACGTTAAAAAAACTTGTTGACACGACCTGGACAATCTGATAAGATGAAATGGTTGTTGCGAA
>NZ_JABMIU010000027.1:0-26607 GCF_013332495.1 Brevibacillus sp. HB1.2
AACCTTCTTGCTGATGATGGCAGGAAGGTTTTTTCGTGTAGAGAAAGCAGTGACAGGAAAACTAATACAGATCGGACGGCAAAGAGGGAAGGGACATCCGGTGATTTCGGTGAAAATGCCTTCGAATAACCGAGGGGAAAGTATCCATGTGGTTATCCAAAAAATGTTCGACCAAATATCGCTCAACAAGTCCGTGAGACATCGTTAGCTCTCCCCACCACTCCGTTTCATAGCGGCAAAGCATGCTGAGTACATAAAGCAGCAAGTAATGACTAGCCCATTCGGGAAGAGGTAGAGAAGAAGCAGACCCATTCCAGAAGAAGAGGACGTTCTGATGCAAACGAAATAACGGGTGTTGATCCAGTTCAGACAGGGCACACTGAGGAAGGGTCAGTTCCTTTATATTTTTGTTATTTACCGAAGCGAGTTTTTCCAAGTTACAAACAGCTGGAGCAAGCCTGCGAATGTATTGGATGAAAGTCTCAGTTGAATAGGATAAGGGCCCGTCCGTTTTTTCAGGAAAGGTAATGCGAACCAAATTATCCTGACTGATTTGATCAATCTTTAGCGTTAACCAGTTACGTGGTTTATCCGTAGCAATTCCGTAACTATCGCTGACGCTGGGGATGGATGAAAATAAGTTATGGACTGAATAGCGATCTTGTAACGGCGCAAGCTGGAACGCGTGAGCTAATTGGGCAAAAAACCCTTCCTTTTGTGGACGAACTTCATCCTCCATTAGCATATAGGCGTTTCGTTTGAGCTTTCGTGTCGTGACACCATGTTGAAGAACACGACTGTTTTGGGGATAATACGGATCTCGAGTCAATAACATCGCCTTCAACAAGTGAGAGCATCCATAAAACAGCAGTAATGGCTGGATAGACAAGTCGGCAACAGCGGAAGTGGAATAAAAATGTCTGGCTTGTCTCCAGAGAAACAGGAAACGCGAGCTTTGTTTAAAAGCTAGTCGCTCGGCATGCTCAACACCCATGTCATGATAGCAGGCAGCCAAATATTTACGTGCAGTAGGTTCTGTCTCAAAATAGCGTAATGTTTTCCAAGCGTTATCCATGATACCCACCTTTATCAATTTTCGTAATATGGTTAAGTTTCCCTAATTGTTTTTTGATTTATCTGTCTAATTGAATCTATAACCGAACGATATACTCATTTCTTGACAGTAAATTAAGCCGTTTGTTAAACTGTCTTAAACCATTCGCCGAGAGGAGCTTTCAACTGTGCGGGAAGACAAATTTGTTAAAGAGGGCTTAACGTTTGACGATGTATTGCTCATTCCAGGAAAATCTGAAGTTTTGCCAAGGGATGTTGATCTACGAGTACGATTGAGTGAGAATGTGAAGCTGAATATTCCTCTGATCAGTGCTGGGATGGACACCGTAACGGAGTCTGGACTTGCAATCGCCATGGCTCGCCAAGGTGGTATCGGGATTGTCCATAAAAACATGTCCATCGAGCAACAAGCAAGCGAAGTAGATCGTGTAAAACGCTCTGAAAGTGGCGTTATTACCAATCCGTTCTCTTTGTCCCAAGAGCATACCGTCGAAGAAGCGAATGCTCTCATGGGTAAATATCGTATCTCCGGTGTTCCGATTGTCGATGACAGTCAAAAGCTGATCGGAATTCTCACCAACCGCGATCTGCGCTTTGTACATGACTTCTCCATCAAGATCAAAGAGGTTATGACCAAGGAAAACCTGGTGACGGCTCCTGTCGGTACTACACTGCAACAGGCAGAATTGATTTTGCAACAACATAAGATCGAAAAGCTCCCGTTGGTGGATGATAACAACATCCTGCGTGGACTCATTACGATTAAAGATATTGAAAAGGCAATTCAATACCCGAATGCAGCAAAAGATGCACAAGGCCGCTTGCTGTGTGGTGCTGCTGTTGGGGTATCTGCAGACACGTTTGAGCGTACAGCAGCACTTGTACAAGCTGGCGTGGACGTACTGGTGATTGATACGGCTCATGGGCATTCTAAAGGCGTAATTGAAACGGTAAGAGCAGTTCGCAAAGAATACCCAACGCTCACAATCGTCGCAGGGAACGTGGCAACTGGACAAGCTACTCGCGATCTGATCGAAGCTGGCGCATCTGTGGTGAAGGTTGGTATCGGTCCAGGTTCCATTTGTACAACTCGTGTCGTAGCAGGTATCGGTGTTCCTCAAATTACAGCGATCCACGATTGTGCACAAGTAGCGCGAGAGTACAATATTCCAATTATTGCCGACGGCGGCATTAAATACTCCGGTGATTTGCCAAAAGCAATTGGTGCAGGTGCTTCTGTGATCATGATCGGCAGTCTGTTCGCCGGTACAGAAGAAAGCCCGGGCGAATTCGAGATTTTCCAAGGTCGTCGTTTCAAGGTATATCGCGGAATGGGATCGATCGGCGCGATGAAAGCCGGCAGTAAGGACCGTTACTTCCAAGAGAACGCACAAAAGCTCGTTCCGGAAGGGATCGAAGGCCGTGTTCCTTACAAAGGCCCATTGGCGGATGTTACGTATCAGTTGATTGGTGGACTGCGTGCAGGTATGGGATACTGCGGGGCGAAGACCATTGAGGATTTGATTCAAAACTCCCAGTTCGTTCGCATTACCGGCGCTGGCTTGCGTGAGAGCCACCCACACGACGTACAAATTACAAAAGAATCACCTAACTACTCGATTTCCTAAGCGAAAAATAGTACGGAAGACCCAGGTCCCCTTTCTTTTAATAAGAGAGGGGATTTTTACTAGCTACTAACTTGTGGAAATAGGAGGAATCTCGCTTCAAGCCACCCTGCAACCTATGGTACACTTACAATTGTGTGCTTGTTTTCACGAAAAAATGAAATCGACAGAAATAGGAGAGTGAGAGATTACATGAAGCGAAAGACATGGACAAAGCGATTGACAGGTCTGTTCCTTTCTGTCGCTGTTTTTGCTACAGCAATGGGAGGAATGGTTTCAAAGGTAGAAGCTGCCCCTGTAGCATCTCAAGCGAATTTACAACTGGAAGCGAAGTCTGCCATTCTTGTTGAGGCATCGACGGGAAGGGTTATCTATAGTAAAGATCCTGACGTAGCACTTCCGGTAGCTAGCATGAGTAAAATTATGTCTGAATACCTGGTTCAGGAAGCCGTCAAACAAAAGAAAATTAACTGGGATGATGTTGTCCCGGTAAGTGAGTATGCTTTTTATATCGCGAAAATTTCAGATTCGTCTGGGGTGTACCTGAATTTAGGTGAATCATTTACAGTTAAACAATTGTCAGAAGCGATGACAGTCGTTTCTGCTAACGACGCAACCGTACTTTTGGCTGAGAAGGTCGCAGGCAGTGAAGCTGCCTTTGTTGAAATGATGAACAAAAAAGCAGTAGAGCTTGGTATGAAAAATACGATGTTTGTCACTTCTACAGGTTTGCCAGCTAATGAGTTGGGCCCGTATTCAGTGAAAACCGATCAACCAGAAAATCTGATGTCGGCACGCGATTCGGCTATCCTCGCACGTGCTCTGATCCGTGATTTCCCTGAGGCATTGGAAGTTTCCAAAAAAACAAACTTCACATTCCGAACAGGTACCCCACAAGAGTGGAGCAAGAAAAGCTTCAACTGGATGCTGCCTGGTCTGATTAGCTACTATCCGGGCGTAGATGGATTGAAAACAGGGCATACACTTGCAGCGGGCTATTGCTTTACAGGGACGGCTGTTCGTGACAACATGCGTTTGATTAGTGTAGTAATGAATACAGATAGCAATACAAAGCGTTTCGCGGAGACCAGAAAACTGTTTGACTACGGTTTTAACAATTACAAACTGACGAAACAAATGGACAAGAATGTACCAGTTAAAGGGTTTGAAATAGCCCCTGTGAAAAACGGTGTAGAGGTAACAGTTCCAGCTGTTACAGGTAGCGAAGTAAATATGATTACAAAGATCGGTACAGAAGCAAAATTCACACCAACTGTTACCTTCCAGGAGCTGACCGCGCCAATTACGCAAGGACAGGTTGTCGGTAAGATCGTATTGAAAGAAGAAGGCATGAAGGATACGGATTATTTGCAGCCTGAAGACGCGACAAAAGCAGGTGTTGATGTAGTAGCAGGACAGGCAGTAGAGGAAGCCAGCTGGATTCGTCTGTTCTTCCGCAGCATCATAGAGTTTTTCAGCAATTTGTTTAGCAGTGGGACAGGAAATTAAATAATGGTTGTTTTCCCCTACATCTATCGTTTACAATGACGGTAACAGGAACCATAACACCACATAACAGTTTCGGTTCTGACTCATGATGTAGGGGGTAATGACATGGTACAAGTAGGAACATCCCGCGTAAAAAGAGGTATGGCTGAAATGCAAAAAGGCGGCGTTATTATGGACGTCGTAAATGCTGAACAAGCAAAAATTGCAGAAGCAGCGGGTGCTGTTGCTGTAATGGCTTTGGAGCGTGTACCGTCTGACATTCGTGCAGCTGGTGGAGTTGCGCGTATGGCGGACCTTAGCATTGTAGAGGAAGTACTGAAAGCTGTTTCGATCCCTGTTATGGCAAAAGCTCGTATCGGTCATTTTGTTGAAGCGCGTGTTCTTGAGTCTCTGGGTGTAGATTATCTCGATGAGAGTGAAGTACTCACTCCGGCAGATGACTTGTACCATATCAATAAAAAAGAGTTCACTGTACCGTTTGTATGTGGCGCCCGTGATCTGGGTGAAGCTCTCCGTCGTATCGGAGAAGGTGCATCCATGATCCGCACAAAAGGTGAGCCAGGAACCGGAAACATTGTAGAGGCTGTTCGTCATATGCGTACGATGATGTCCCAAATCCGCAAAGTGCAAGCCATGTCCTACGATGAGCTGATGGCGGAAGCCAAAAACCTGGGTGCTCCATACGAACTTCTTGAAGCGGTACACAAAACAGGTAAGCTACCAGTCGTAAACTTCGCAGCAGGCGGAGTAGCAACACCAGCAGATGCTGCCCTGATGATGCAATTGGGCTCCGATGGCGTGTTTGTTGGCTCTGGTATCTTTAAATCAGAGAATCCAGAGAAGTTTGCTCGCGCGATTGTGGAAGCGACCACCCACTACACGGATTACGAACTGATTGCTCGCGTATCCAAGGGCTTGGGGACGGCAATGCCAGGTATCGAAATCTCCAAAATTCGTGAAGCTGATCGTATGCAAGAGCGCGGCTGGTAAGGTGAGTAGCATGAAAATCGGCGTACTCGCTCTACAAGGAGCTGTAGCAGAACATGTGCGACTGCTAGAAGAGGTTGGTGCCACAGCCGTCCCGGTCAAAAAAGTAGAAGAACTGGATGACCTCGACGGGCTGGTCATTCCCGGCGGAGAGAGCACCACGATAAGCAAGCTGATGCACAAGTACGGATTCATGGAGGCGGTTCAAGAGTTCGGTAAGGCGAACAAGCCGATCTTCGGAACTTGCGCAGGAGCGATCCTTCTAGCAAAACAGATTCAAGGACAAGACGATTGCCATCTAGGGTTGATGGACATCAAAGTAGAGCGGAATGCTTTTGGTCGCCAAAAGGAGAGCTTTGAAGTCTTGATGCCTGTTGCGGGTGTGGCGGCAGATTACCCGGCAGTGTTCATCCGGGCACCGTATATCATGGAAGTAGGAGAGAACGGTCAAGTCTTGGCCAAGCACGAAGACAAGATTGTTGTCGCCCGAAGCGGTCACTATTTGGCAGCAGCCTTTCACCCAGAATTGACCGAAGATACAAGACTGCATAAATACTTCCTCGACATGGTCAAGGAATACAGAAGCTAGCTGTCATACCGGAAGATCGGCCGTCAAAAAGGCGCCGATCTTCTTTTTTTCTGAAAAGATCGAGGTGGGCTGCTCTTTACATACGTATAGAACCTGTAGTACAGTTAACAATAATAGTATTCATGAATGAGAATGCGATGATGAGAACAAGTACTTCACAAGAGCCAGGCCTAGAGAGTCGGTGGTAGGTGTAAACCGATCCGGTTATGTGAAGGAATCCATCTCGGAGTGGCAAAGGAACAACAACTTTGCCCGGAACCGTCCCGTTATGACGGAAGAGTGGGCATGTGCATGAAGGATTGCTGCATGTGTCAACGAGGGTGGCAACGCGGGTATACAACACTCGTCCCTTACCAGGGGACGGGTGTTTTTTGTTTTTTTTCAATACGATTCGGAGGGATTTACACATGTTGGACGTAAAAGTATTACGCCAGGATTTGGAAGAAGTAAAACGCCGTTTGGCTTACCGCAATGAAGATATTTCTGCGTTGGATCAATTCGTAGAAGTAGATGAAAAGCGTCGCCAAATCATCCAAGAAGCAGAAGCGCTGAAAAATAAGCGTAACACGGTATCCGAGCAAGTAGCGGTTATGAAACGCAATAAGGAAAATGCAGACCATCTGATCACTGAAATGAAAGAAGTAAATGAACGCATCAAGGCTTTGGATGAAGAGCTGCGCCAACTGGATGAGCAGCTGGAGTTCATCTTGCTGAGCCTCCCGAACCTGCCGCACGAAAGCACGCCGATCGGTACGACAGAAGACGATAACGTGATTGCCTGGACATGGGGAGAGCCACGTGCATTTGACTTTGAGATTAAGCCTCACTGGGAGCTGGCTAGCCAAGCAGGCATCCTCGATTTTGAAACGGCGGCAAAAGTAACAGGAAGCCGTTTTGTTTTCTATAAAGGCTTGGGTGCACGCCTGGAGCGCGCACTGATGAACTTCATGATGGATCTGCACTCGAATGAGCATGGCTATGAAGAAGTGATCCCACCGTTTATCGTCAACCGCACGAGCATGACAGGAACGGGTCAATTACCTAAGTTCGAAGAGGATGCATTCAAAATCGAGGGACCAGATTACTTCCTGATTCCAACTGCAGAGGTGCCAGTCACCAATATGCATCGTGATGAAATCATGGATGGAGCAGATCTCCCTCGCTACTACACTGCTTTCAGCGCATGTTTCCGTTCGGAAGCGGGTTCTGCTGGCCGTGATACGCGTGGGTTGATTCGTCAGCATCAATTCAACAAAGTTGAGTTGGTGAAATTCGTGAAACCAGAGGAGTCTTATGACGAACTCGACAAACTGGTGAAAAACGCTGAAAAGGTGCTTCAACTGCTTGGACTGCCATACCGTGTCTTGAGCATGTGCACAGGCGATCTAGGATTTACAGCTGCGAAGAAATTCGACCTGGAAGTTTGGATTCCAAGCGGTGGCACATACCGTGAAATCTCGTCTTGCTCGAACTTTGAAGATTTCCAAGCGCGCCGCGCCAATATCCGTTTCCGTCGCGATACAAAATCGAAGCCGGAATTTGTGCATACATTGAATGGTTCTGGTTTGGCGATTGGACGTACAGTAGCAGCGATCTTGGAGAACTACCAAGTGGCAGATGGAGCCATCGTGATTCCAGAAGTTCTTCGTCCGTACATGGGCGGAGTAGACAAGATCGCGCCGAAGTAATAAGCAAGAGATAAGGAAAGCAGCTCTTGATCCATAACGGGTCAAGGGCTGTTTTATATTGTGTACTAATACAGGTGGAATTTTTTAAAAAACGTGTTGCACTGTACTAATCTCTGTTATATAATAAAAACAAATTTTAAGAATATTGTTTTAATACAGAAATGGAGGAATGGAGAATGGACTGCTATCGATGTGAAGGAAACGGAGAACAAAATTGCCCAAAATGTGGAGGCGTTGGTCATGATGCCAACGGAGCGGCTTGCCACAATTGCTTGGGAGATGGTCATGTATGCTGCAGCCATTGCAGTGGCAGCGGGTATCAGGAGTAAGGACATTTTTTTTGCTCTTGCTGTTATATAATAAAAAACATTTTATCAATCTGTATCATAATAACTTTGAAGTGAGGGAGGAGGAGCTGTTTTGACTACCGTACCAACGAATCCATATCCGCTGGAGGTGCAGATTTCCGGTGAGATGCACCCCGGTTATCAAGATATCCTGACACCAGAAGCGATTCAATTCGTGATGAAGCTGGAGCAAAGATTTGGCGACAGACGACAACAATTGTTGGCTAAACGCGTGGAGCGTCAATTGCAGATCGATGCAGGTCAACTACCCGATTTTCTACAGGAAACAGCGGATATTCGTAAAGGAGATTGGACTGTTGCTCCATTGCCCAAAGATTTGCAGGACAGACGGGTGGAGATTACGGGACCTTCGGGTGATCGGAAAATGGTCATCAATGCACTGAACTCGGGTGCTCGGCTTTTCATGGCTGATTTTGAGGACGCCAACTCACCGACATGGGAGAACACCATCCAAGGCCAAATCAACATGAAGGATGCGGTACGCCGCAATATCTCTTACATCAGTCCGGAAGGCAAATCATACACCCTCAATGAAAAGACAGCGGTTTTGATCGTGCGTCCTCGTGGCTGGCATCTTGAAGAAAAGCACATTCTCCTCGATCGAAAACCGATCTCCGGCAGCCTGCTTGACTTCGGACTTTACTTTTACCACAACGTAGACGCTCTTATCGCGAATCAGACAGCACCGTATTTCTACTTACCGAAACTGGAGAGCCATCTGGAGGCTCGCCTCTGGAACGACGTCTTCCTTTTCGCGCAGGATGAATTAAATATTCCACGCGGCACGATTCGCGCGACAGTATTGATCGAGACGATTCTTGCAGCTTTTGAGATGGATGAGATTCTGTACGAGTTGCGCGAGCATAGTGCAGGACTGAATTGCGGACGCTGGGATTACATTTTCAGCTATATCAAAAAGCTGCGGAATCAGCCTGATGTCATTACACCGGATCGTGCCCAAGTAACCATGACAGTTCCGTTCATGAAAGCATACACCACGCTGGCCGTGAAGACTTGCCATAAACGGATGGCGCCTTGCATTGGCGGAATGGCTGCACAAATTCCGGTGAAAAATGACCCGGTACAAAATGCAGAAGCCATCGCCAAAGTGCGCGCTGACAAAGAGCGGGAAGCGTACGATGGACATGATGGGACGTGGGTTGCTCACCCAGGGCTAGTGCCGGTAGCTATGGAAGTGTTCGATCGCTTGATGAGAGAGCCGAACCAAATCTGGTACAAACGTGAAGATGTGGATGTATCCGCTAAGAAACTGCTGGCAGTTCCAGAGGGCACGATTACAGAAGCGGGTGTCCGTACGAACATAAGCGTAGGCATACAGTACATCGAGGCTTGGTTGCGAGGCTCTGGGGCTGTACCGATCAACAATCTGATGGAGGATGCGGCTACAGCAGAAATTTCGCGGGCACAAGTCTGGCAATGGATGCGTCATCGTCACGGAGTCTTGCAGGATGGTAGAAAGGTGACGGAAGGTTTGGTGAAGCAATGGTTGAGTGAGGAGCTGCAAGCGATCAAGCAAGCAATCGGTCAAGAGAGGTACGACAACAGCAAGTATCCGATTGCTGGTGATCTGTTCTTGCAATTGGTAACGACAGAAGATTTCGAAGACTTCCTAACTGTACCGGGTTATCGCTATTTATAAAAATAAAAAGAGTGGGGGAAATGAAAATGACGAAGGCAAACAAGCAAGAAGCGATTCAACAGGTGGAGCAAAGCTGGCAAGGCGAGCGTTTTGAAGGAATTACACGTCCATATACGGCAGAAGATGTCGTTCGTCTGCGCGGTTCCGTACAAATCGAACATACGCTGGCTCGTCTAGGGGCAGAGCGTCTGTGGAGCCTCTTGCATACCGAGCACCATATTAAAGCGTTGGGGGCTTTGACCGGGAATCAAGCGATTCAGCAGGTAAAGGCAGGATTAAAAGCGATTTATTTGAGTGGCTGGCAGGTAGCGGCCGATGCCAATCTGTCTGGTCAGATGTATCCTGATCAAAGCCTCTACCCGGCAAACAGTGTTCCCCAAGTCGTAAAAAGAATTAATCAGGCATTGCAACGGGCTGATCAGATCGATCAATCAGAAGGGGGTACCGAGACGAATTGGTTTGCTCCGATCGTAGCAGATGCAGAAGCGGGCTTTGGTGGGCCACTGAACGTCTTCGAATTGATGAAGGGTATGATTGAAGCGGGCGCAGCAGGGGTGCATTTTGAAGACCAGCTGGCTTCCGAGAAAAAATGCGGACATATGGGCGGGAAGGTACTGATTCCGACGCAAGCAGCCGTCCGTAACCTGATTTCCGCACGATTTGCGGCAGATGTGATGGGGGTTCCAACGATTATCGTGGCACGTACCGATGCAAATGGCGCTTTCTTGATCACCAGCGACATCGACGAGCAGGATAAACCATTTCTGACGGGTGAACGAACAGCAGAAGGCTTCTTCCGTCTACGCGGCGGATTGGATGCAGCGATTGCCCGTGGACTGGCGTACGCTCCTTATGCAGATTTGATCTGGTGCGAGACCTCTGAGCCGAATTTGGAGGAAGCACGCCGTTTTGCAGAAGCGATCCATGCCAAATACCCGGGCAAGCTGTTAGCGTACAATTGCTCTCCTTCTTTCAACTGGAAAAAGAAGCTGGATGAACAGACCATCGCTCGCTTCCAGGAAGAGATCGGCGAGATGGGCTACAAGTTCCAATTTGTCACGCTTGCTGGCTTCCACTCCCTGAATTACGGCATGTTTGAACTGGCGCGTGGATATCGTGATCGTGGAATGGCTGCCTACTCTGAATTACAGCAAGCTGAATTCGCCAGTGAAGTACATGGCTATACGGCGACTCGTCATCAGCGTGAAGTCGGAACGGGCTATTTCGATGAGGTTGCGCAAGTTATCTCTGGCGGTAAATCCTCTACGACTGCGCTTAGCGGGTCGACGGAAGAGGAGCAATTCGCCCATAATTAAATAGGAAAAACAAAGGACTACGTGGTTCTCTGATATTCAGAGGGCCACTTTTTGCGTTCACGTCTATTTTTCATAGAGTCTTAATAGCTTTTTAACAACGCATTTATATCAGTTTCATTTTTGTTGTTTACGATTAGCTTAGAAAAAACAAAGGAATCAAACACAAATAAAAACGAAAAGGGGCCTTAAAGATGAGAGGGAACCAGTTAAGCTGGAAACGAACCGTTGTTGTCATGACATCCGTTTTTCTGCTTGCGGGATGTGCCACCGAGACAAAGTCAGGCACTTCTCTGGATACGTCGCAATTGACCCTGGATCAAATCGTGGAAAAAGCAAAGCAGGAGGGAGAAGTTAACTCCGTGGGTATGCCGGACACGTGGGCAAACTGGGGAGAGACTTGGGGCAATCTCGCAAAGGAATACGGCTTGAAGCATACGGACACGGACATGTCGAGCGCAGAAGAATTGGCTAAATTTGAAGCAGAAAAAGAAGACGCCACAGCAGATATCGGTGACGTAGGTATTGCTTTTGGACCGTTAGCCAAGCAAAAAGGGCTGACGCTGCCTTACAAAACCTCTTACTGGAACGACATTCCCGACTGGGCAAAAGATGATGAAGGACATTGGTTGCTGGGCTATACCGGAACACTGGCCTTTATTACGGACAAGACAAAGGTACAAAATCCTCCCAAGACCTGGGCAGATTTGAAAAACGGCAGCTTCAAGATCGCGATCGGCGATGTCATGAAAGCGAATCAGGCACAATTTGCCGTACTGGCCGCGGCCTATGCTAATGGAGGAGATGAGAAAAATATTCAGCCCGGCATAGACTTTTTCGCTGAGTTGGCAAAAAACAAACGGCTCAGTACGAGCGATCCGAGCCTTGCCAATCTAGAAAAGGGTGAGGTCGAAGTCGCTATCTTGTGGGACTTCAACGCGCTCGGGTACCGGGACAAAATCGATAAAAACCGCTTTGATGTCTTGATCCCGGAGGAAGCATCGGTCAGCAGCGGGTACGCAACTGTAATTAACAAGTACGCCAAGCACCCACACGCTGCCATGTTGGCTCGTGAATACATTCTCTCCGACGCTGGACAGTCCAATCTGGCTCGTGGCTATGCTCGACCGATTCGTGCTAACGCCAAGCTGGACGAATCCGCTAAAGCCATGCTGCTCCCCGATGAAATGTATAAAAACGCACGTCCGGTGGGCGATTTGACTGCTTGGGAAGAGACAGCTAAAAAATTGCCGCAGCTATGGCAAGAGCAGGTGTTAATCCATGTGCGCTAGTAAGCTCGCCATGATTGTGCTCGACGGATTGAGATTTGACACAGCCATCTCGCACATGGGGTACCTGCATCACCTGGTCGAGTACGGTATTGCGGCTCGCTTCCAGGTACGATCGGAATTGCCCAGTCTCTCTCGTCCTTTGTACGAGGTTCTTTTAACGGGAACCCCTGTGTGGAAAAACGGAATTTCCAGCAATCAGGCGGTTCGGCTTTCGCACCAGGAGAGTCTCTTTCACTTGACGCAGAAAAATGGGATGTCCAACGCTGCTGCCGCTTATTGCTGGGTAAGCGAGCTTTATAACAAGGCTCCGTTCAATCCGTTTCACGACCGAATCCAATTGAACACCGATAAGCCGATACAAAACGGGATGTTCTACTGGGAAGATCACTATCCGGATACACACTTGTTTGCTGACGCCAACTTTTTGTTGAATGGGTACAATCCGGATTTTCTTTACGTCCACTCCATGAATATCGATGATGACGGACATAAGCATACGGCCGATTCCGCGCGATATCGAAATCGGGTTCTGGCGGCAGATTCGATACTGGCAAATGTGCTTCCTGCGTGGATCGATGCGGGTTATCAAATCATCGTAACAGCCGATCATGGGATGACAGCTGATGGAAATCATGGCGGCACTTCTAGCGCTGACCGGGACGTTCCCTTGTTTGTCATCAGCAACCTGATATCTCCGGGTATTCGCGAGGAGGCAATTCCGCAATTGCAGGTCGCGCCGCTTGCCTGCCATTTGCTCGGCATCTCCCCCTCCAAAGAGATGCAGCCATTGAACGTATGAGGGCTGAGTAAGACGTCTCCCTAAGGGGGCGTCTTTTCCTCTAAGAAAGGAGCTTTTGCGATGAAACGATTTGTCAGTATGCTCTGGGTCACGACGATTCCGTTCTTTGCAATGATCGCTCTGTTTCTCCTCGTCCCATTGCTTTCCATGATCGGAGGGAGCTTTCAGGCCGAGGGGGGCGGCGGTTTTACCATCAGTCACTATCGTGAGATTTTTTCAAATCCGTATTACTTGCAGGCTTTTGAGAACAGCGTGCTCATCTCATTCCTGTCTGCTCTCATTGGAATCGTCGTTGCTGTTTTCGCTACCTATGCGATTACCCGTTTCCCACAGTCACTGCAACAGCGAATTCTTGTCATTACGAACTTAACCTCCAATTTTGCGGGGATTCCGCTCGCATTTGCCTTCATTGTCCTGTTGGGAAACAGTGGATTGTTTGTTTTGCTCGCGAAGCAACTGGGGATTGATTTTGGTCAGTCATTTACTCTGTATTCGTGGAGCGGCTTAACGCTTGTTTATATTTATTTTCAACTGCCTCTGGCAGTCATGCTGTTGTATCCCCTGTACAACGCCATTCAGAAACAATGGATGGAAGCGGCCGAGCTGCTTGGGGCCAGCCCCTCGAAGTTTTGGCTGAGAATCGGTTTTCCGGTACTGCTTCCAGGCATCGTCGGCACATTCAGCATTCTGTTTGCCAACGCAATGGGTGCTTATGCTTCTGCCTACGCGCTCACCGGGAGCAACTACAATCTGGTGCCCATTCGGATTGGTGCGCTAGTATCTGGCGACATTTTTGCCAGACCCGAGCTGGGTAGCGCTCTCGCTGTACTGCTCGGCCTGACGCTTGCCGCCGCCCTGCTCGTGAACGAGTGGCTGACGCGGAAGATTCGGAGGGATTTGTCTTGAAGCGGATCAGTTTGCCATCCTTGTCGTTTGCGTTGCTCATGCTGTATTTGTTTTTGCCTGTCGCGGCTACCATCCTTTACTCACTGGCAACAGAGTGGAATAGCACGGTTTTGCCGGAAGGACTCACAGGAAAATGGTTCGCGGAGCTGTATGCCGATCCCCGATTTTTGCAGGCATTCGGGCGTTCTTTTTTGCTCAGCTTTCTGACGACTGTCGTTGCCGTTGTCATTATTGTTCCTGCTGTATTCTCCATTATCGTCTACGCTCCCCGGATGGAGAGGCTGGTTCAAATTTTGGTGATGCTGACCTATGCCGTTCCGGGTGTCATTATGGCGGTCGGATTGATCCGTACTTATTCAGGAAACGGAATTCCAATGGTCATCATCACCGCCGGGGCGTATTTGGTCGGTTTGCTTCCGTATTTATATCAGGGAACGCGCAACAGCCTGCTTGCCTTGCAGGCACGTTCGTTGATGGAGGCAGCCGAGCTCTTGGGTGCGAGCCACTGGCAGGCGTTTGTACGGATTATCGTTCCGAATATCATGTCTGGAATTTTCGTGTCCTCGCTCTTGTCGTTCTCCATTTTGTTTGGTGAATTCGTATTGATTAACATCCTGGTGGGAGGAAGATACGAAACCTTGCAGATGTATCTATACGCCAAGCTATCGTCAAGTGGGCATGTCGCCAGCGCAATTACCGTCACTTATTTTGTCCTCATGGCTATCATCACTGGCCTGGTTGTAAAATTCACGCGCCGAAGCTTCGCACGCAAGGAGGTTCCCTAATGAGCTACGTCCAAATCGAACACTTGTCCAAAACTTTTCACGGTCAACACGTGTTGCAGCAACTCGATCTTGCGATTGAAAAAGGTGAGCTGGTTACCTTGCTTGGTCCTAGCGGGTGTGGCAAAAGTACGCTGTTACGCATCCTCAGTGGTTTGACGGCCCCTGATACGGGCATGATCTACATTGACGGCAAAGATGTGACGGACGTGTCTCCAAAAAACAGGCAGATCGGCATGGTGTTCCAATCGTATGCGCTCTTTCCCAATCTTACGGTCAGTCAAAACATTGCCTTTGGCCTGGAAATGAACAAAATCTCGAAAACGGAGATTCGGGTGCGTGTCCAAGAAATGATTGAGCTGGTGGGATTGGTGGGAAAGGAGCAGGCTTACCCACGTGAATTGTCTGGTGGCCAGCAGCAGCGTGTGGCACTTGCCCGTTCTCTGGTCACCCGGCCAAAAGTGCTTTTGCTCGATGAGCCGCTTAGCGCGCTTGATGCTCAGATTCGTAAAAATTTGCAAAAGCAGCTACGCACGATCCAAAGAGAGTTAAACATGACGACTGTGCTGGTTACGCACGATCAGGAAGAAGCCATGGCTGTCAGTGATCGCATCTACATCATGAATGGTGGACGAATCGTTCAGCACGGCAGTCCTCAAGAGATTTACACGCAACCTCGCTCTGAATTTGTTGCTCGCTTCATTGGTAATTACAACGTGCTGACTGCCGAGCAGCTTAGCCAAATCGCGCCTCATTTGTCTCATCCGGCAGTTGAACGTTTCGCAATTCGTCCCGAGACGTTTCGCGAACAGCCTTTGACTGGGGAGGACATCTGCTTGACCGGGAATATCGCTCAAGTAACCATGCTCGGCAACATTACCCGTTACGAGCTGAACATTGGTGATGTTCCTGTACTGGTGGACACTCTGCACCTGTCTTTCGAGCAGGAGCAGATAGGCACAACAAAAACAATGTATGTAGGTCCCAAGGATGTGATTCCGCTTTATGACACTATTGCCTGAAGAACGACAGCAAGTGATACTAGACGAATTGAACCGCCACGGTAAAATTCAGGTGATGAGTCTGGCAAAAAACCTGGCAGTAACACCGGAGACAATACGACGTGATCTGGACCAATTGGAACAGCAACGTTTGCTAAAACGAGTGTACGGAGGAGCTATCCCTTATCATTTGGCGAAGCGTGAACCGCACTTTGAAAAGAAACAGGCGATTCAACAGACGGCAAAAACGAAAATCGGGCAAATCGCGGCAGAACTTTTGTCTGACGGGGATACCATCGCACTCGATGTCGGGACGACAACACTGGAATTGGCACGTGCTATAAAAGGCCTCAATCAATTAACGATTGTCACGAATTCGCTCCCCGCCGCTTCTTTACTAAACGAGCTGTTGGAAGCCAATCAATTCAACGGTCAGGTCATTATGCTGGGGGGCCTGACCCATCCGGCCCAACAATCGGTTGCCGGGGCGTTTACCTGCGAGCTGCTCTCTCGTTTTCATTTTGATAAAGCGTTTATTTCCTGTGGAGGAATGACGGCTGATGGCTTCACCGACTATGACATGGAAGAAACGCTATGCTCGACCATGATGGTACAGCGGGCAGAGCAAGTCTATGTATTGGGAGACACAACCAAGATCGGACAAACGCAATTTTTTCGTATTTGCGGCTGGCAGGATGTCAGCGCGGTTGTTTGTGACCAGCCGATGCCGGATGAATGGCTTTCGTCTGGCATTCAAACTACCTGGATAAGCGAACATCCGGGAAGGAGAGACTTCACATGCTGATCGACTATCATCTTCATCTGGAAGAAGGGCCTTTTTCATTGCGTTGGCTCGACCGTACCAATACTGCCCTCGACCACTTTTATCCGCTGTCTGAACCTCGACATACCCGCGCCTGGCTGCTGGATAGTCTTGCGCGATTAAATAACCGCATGTCTCTGGGGTGCTACGACCCGTCCTGGATCGATCTGTATTTACGTGAAGCGTTAAACAAAGGCTTGAAGGAAGTGGGGATTGTCGATCATTTATACCGCTTTCGTGAAGCCCGTCCCTATTTTGAACGGTATCTAGACCTCAGTGATACCGATTTGGGTCGCTTGCAGCGCACTTGGCTTGATCAAGTATGCACCGAGAGTCTTAATGACTTTTGTGTCGCCATCGAGGCAGCAAAGCAGCGTTGGTCGGCAAGCGGTGTGGAGTTGCGGCTGGGGATCGAAGCGGATTACTTTATCGGCGGGGAGGCAGAATTGGAAAGCTTGCTGGCAGGCGCTTCGTGGGATTATGTGATCGGTTCTGTTCATTTTATGCAAGGATGGGGCTTTGACAATCCCGAGACTCGCCATCTGTTTGAGCAGCATGACCTGAAACAGTTATACGCGGACTTTTTCCACACGGTTGAGTGCATGATCAGGAGCAATTTATTTGATTTTGTTGCCCATCTGGACAATCTGAAAGTGTTCTCCTATCGCCCTCTGGAATCGGAGATAGTTCCCTATTACCACCGGATCGCAACTGCTTTGAGAGAAACGGATACAGCGACCGAAATCAATGCAGGCCTGTACTACCGCTATCCTGTTAAGGAAATGTGCCCAAGTCCCGTTTTTCTCGACGTTTTGGTGGCGCATGGTGTTCCACTGACACTCTCGTCCGACGCGCACTTTCCCGACGATATTGGGAGATACGTAGCGGCGAATCTGGAGATCCTCCATTCAATGGGAGTAACGGAGATTGCTACTTTTTCCGGTCGTCAACGGATCATGAAGCCAATCCGTTATGCATCAGCTATTCCAGACGAGAGCTGCTGATAGGAACTGGAACGGTTAGGATTTGCCTAAAAATGGATATACACATATAATAAGAAAGTAGGTGATCATATTTGTCCCCGTAGCTCAGCAGGATAGAGCAACGGTTTCCTAAACTGTAGGTCGGAGGTTCGAATCCTCTCGGGGACGCCATCGAAGAAAAAACCTTGGTGTATCAAGGTTTTTTCTTTTTTTGTTGAGACGTGTAGCATGCCTCCAATGTATAACGTATATCAAATGACGAACGAAATAAGGGGGGATTTCTTTTGAAAAAAGTGATGGTAGGATGTATGGCTATGGTCTTGGCGATTTTCTTCAGTGGTTGCAGCTCAGATGCGGTCGTACAAAATCAGACTGCCGCGCCACCTGCAAAAGAAGTAATGAACACTGGCACAGAACCGAAACAATCGGTCGACAGCTCTACAAGCTATAACCAAATCACAAGCTATATGGAAGAAGAGAGCAAGAAAGCTTTCTCCCCCTACTATGAGTTGCTGGAGTTTACACTATCGGATTATGAAGAGAAAACAGTAGATGGAAAAGTAGAAGCGACATTCGCATATCAAGTGAAATACAAAAACTTTGAGAAAGACCCTGACACCGTAGAATACATCAAAGTCGCCAAAGAAAAGAACGATCCCAACTACCAACAGCTGTATGATGAATATTTGCAGCCCAAGGACATGAATTTTCATTTGAAAGCGGTAATGGAAGATGCGGACTCCATAACGCTTTACACCAACGTGAGTCCAAAAGGAATCCAATGGGAGAAGGTAGTTATGTCTGATTTTATCCTGAAGAAATAATAAAGATAACAAACACAGAAAGAACGTTCACTTTAAATAGGAGTGGACGTTCTTTGTTTAAGATGATGTGGAGAGACGTCTAGCATGTAAATAGCAAATTCTAAGAATCACTATACTATTAATAAGGTTACCGGAGACTGGTTTCCTACAAGATGGCGTTTCTATGCTGCCTGTCAGAGCGGTAGCAAATGCAGCAGGTGGAAAAGTGGGGTGGATCGCGGTTACCCAAGATGTGCGTGTACACGGCAAAGACTTAAACGAGAAGATTGTAGCGGGATCGGCATATGCTCTTGCTCGTGAGCTGGCTGCCGCACTTTGCCTGAAATTCAGGCGCTCCAGAAGGCTTTTGAGATAATTTTAACTGCATTTTTAAAAGGCGAAGTCCACCTTCGGAGAAGTCTGGAGAGGGATTTTCTATTTTCTGGGACAATTGTGTGAAGCGTAAGGTAAGAGTATGCAAAATTACAATTATTTACAGAAGTTTACACAACAGGAATATTAAGTTATTTGCTTTGGGTGTTTGGTAAAATGGACTGAGTAGATCGGGACGTGTCAGTGTGATATGGCACGTCTTTTTTTGATCAAAAACCGAATGTATGATCCTATTTTGTGAGGAGGCATTATGTGATCGAACTTACTGACGCAGCAAATAAAAAGTTTCTGGATGCATTTCTTACCCAAGCAGACAATCAAGAACTTTACCAGCGAGTACTTTTTTCTCCAGACGATATGAAAGGTATCGAAGAACTAAATAGACGATTCAAAGAATTCTATGCCGAAGCGAGACTTATCAAGTACATTTCATCAATTATTCACTATACCTCAATCGAACTTTCTTTACGGAACCGAAAGATAGACAAAGCGTGTCAACCGACCGATGAAATTGAGCGGTTGGTTGACGGGCTTACGTGCATTTCGAATGAGGGTGATCGGGAGGGTGTACAGGAGTGGAAGGATGCTTTGTCTGACAAACGCGTGCTGGAGGCTATTCAAAGACTTACAGAAAAAGAACAGACGACATTGACACTTCTTTATTTAAGGAACCTCAAAGAACGGGAGGTTGCACGTCTATTAGGCGTCACCCAGCAGGCTGTTTCCAAGGTAAAGAAACGAGCGTTACTAAAGCTCAAAAAACAGTTAGAGGGAGGCGAAATGCATGAGCCTGTTAATGCTTCTAAAGCGAGCGCAGAACAACGATGAGGATGCTATGATGGAGATTATAGAAAGGTTTGAACCGAAGATTCGTAAGTCGCTGAGATCAACAGACTCATCTGTACGGGATGACATTAGGCAGGAAATGTCATTAAAAATTATCGAGTATATATTGAAGTATAATTTTGATAAAACACTGGAATGTTTTGATTTTGTGAAGAGGGTGTCCCAAAAGTAACATTCGTCTCATCAATACTCAACATCTCGTCCCACTTTTAGCAGTGAAACGGGATGTTTTTCCTTTCTCATTTGGGATTCGTTTATTCGAGGTTACACATTTGGAATACTCCCCAAAGTAATTTTTACTTCTTTGGTTTTAGTTTCACTTTCCTCATTAATCCATTTTTCAATAGTTTTAAACGAGTAGTCCTTTATATCGGGAATCGTTACTTTTAACGTCGTATCATTTTCCCAATGCAAATTACGAATGGGTACGGTGAAATTTCCATTAGTTATCTTGTTGATTATTTCGCTATTATTTTGAAACTCCGCGTTCTTAATTTCGACAGTGTCAATTATCACTAAACTACTTCTGCTTACAGTTGATCCTTCATTTTTCCCAAATTTTATAGCTAAATATTTGTTATCGACCGTAAATAGAGCCTCCTGAAAAAAGCTTGATTGCGGGAGGGGGATAGATGTGACCTGATCGTTTTTATAGTTTACAAGAACATTGTCACATAACTTTATTCCACAACTGTAACTTATGACTGCGTAGGTAGCGTTGGGATTAGGAAGTGGGTTAACTCTCATGCGATCTATTTCAGTTTTTCGTTCAGATGAACTGGTAGTGTATTCTTCTAAATATGTACGTATAGTAGGGATTTGTTCAATTGGAATAGTAATCGTTTCACTTTCACTTGTGATAATCAGTTCTTCCTGGTTTTGATTTTGGTTACTGTATGAGCCTACAGAATCAGTAGTTGTCTGATTGTTTGAAGAACATCCAATTAATCCGACTCCTAATATAGCAATTAGAAATAAACCGTAAGTTATAAAATTTTTCATTTTAATCATCTCCTTTGGTTGTAAAAGTTTCAAAAAATTCCTCTTTATATTATTGAATACAAATTAAAGGAGGAAGTAACATGGCACTATCTAAATCTTTGAAATTGAATCTTCTTGATAGCACTGGTTTTTTTGAAGGTAACGATGGTTACTCTAGCGTTTCTGGAGATCATGATGAGCAAGGCATGTCTTTCGGAATTATCCAATTTAACTTTGGACAAGGTACGTTAGCTCCATTACTTAAAGACTATATCAATGAAAACGAAAAAGATTTTAAAGACATTTTAGGCAGCAGTAAAGCAGCTACACTGAAAAAAGTTGTTTTTGATTATTCGAAATCAAAACAAATCTCCTGGGGAAAAAGTATCACAACTAAAGGTGGGGCTGATATTAGTGCTGAGTGGAAAAAACCATTTCAAAAATTGGGCGAAGAAGCAAGCATGCAAAAACTACAATTAAAACATGCAGAAGGATACTTTGATCGCGCTGAATCATTGGCTGAGCAATTTGGCATCATTAGCACACAAGGAGTAGCATTTCTTTTTGATCATGCAGTACAATCTTGGCGTTTCAATGGTTCGCACTCAAAAATCGAAGACGAGATCAATGATTTAGATCGTGAGTATCGTAACAGCGAGAATGGAGCAAGGTTGCCTGATGAAGACCGTCTAAGTGTACTTCTTGATTACATCCGATCTGGTGATGAGAGTGATCGGCGCCGCGCAATTAAAAATGGTCGGGGCAAAGTGCATGGTAAACAGTATGACGTGGATGATTATGGCCTCTCGTACGATGATGAGTTCTAGAGAAATCCAGGGGTGATCCCTGGATTTTTTTTGTTATAAATGATAGACGTGAAAAAATGTAAAATAGTTACATTTAAAATATGACCTGCTTTTTAAAGGCGGTTTGTAACTAGGAGAAATTTAATGTCTAATACTGTCCTTGTATATAGAAAAAGCCAGACTTCAATCCGTCTGACCTTTGGAGTGATATTCGAGCCCTTCTCGACTGAGAAGGGTTTTATTTTGCAAACATTGCGGAATTGTACCACCAATTTGGTAGGAAGGATTACGTACTCACGCGGTCCTATTCATTTTTCCCGCACCAGTACTCATACTCATTGTCAATCCAATCTTTGATATGATCGTAATTCCCCCAAGTATCTTCCACGTGGTACACGCTTGGCTCACAATCAAACGCTTCGAGATAATGATAGCGATACTCCCCCGTATCGAAATCGAAGTAAAACATTGCGAACTGGTTTCCTTCTTCATTCAGCATGTCTTTAGCAAATACTCCACCCGTCTTCTCATAAACTTCAGGACCAGTCATCTTCCTTTGTTTAAAATCAGCAATCAGGTTTGCAAAACTCTTTTGAAAATCCTCGCTAACCATATCATTTTCAATCAACCAGCCGATGAAAAAACCTGTATGTACGTATGCCTGTTTTTGAGGCAGATTCTCCTCAAAGTTTTCGTAATGATATTTCGCTTTATCGTATACCGTTGTCACTAGCGAATCCTCTCTTTCTAATTGCCCATTTTTCAAAAATTATACAGGATAGATGTAATCGTAAAAAGCCAAAAGAGGATGAAGAAGGAAGGGTAGGAATTTTGTAGCATTGCCATGATGCGAAGTGGTAGTATTTAACTGTTATATAGAGAAAACCATTGGTTGGTTCATAGAGGGGTTATATTTCATGCGGAATTTGCTTGCCTATTTTCTTAGCGCTGTAATGATTAGTCTAGTAATCCTTCCTGTAGAGCCTGCGTCATCTAGAGGTTCTAGTTCCTCTAGCTCCAGTAGTTCTGGCAGAAGCTCAGGTTCGTCTAGTACCAGCTCCTATTCGTCCGGCAAAAGTTCAGGATCATCTGGTACCAGCTCCTATTCGTCGGGCAGAAGCTCAGGGTCATCTAGTACAGGCTCATATTCGTCCGGCAGAAGCTCGTACTCTTCAGGAAAAAGCTCAGGCTCAACCAGCAAAAGTTCAAGCTCCACAATAAAAAGCGCAAAACCGTCAAGCGGTTTCAAATCATCCAAGCCGGTTAAAATCAAAAAAAAGGCTGACGATGACGACGATGATGAAGAAGAAAGCGTGGAAGAAGAGACAAGCCAAGAAGAGGAGACGAGCGAAGAAGCCGCTGCGGAAGAGGAAAGAATCAAGCGGTCCGAACTCTTAATCCAAATCGATAGCGGTATTGGACCATACCATTTACAACCGAATCAATATTATCAATCGACCATTTGGGGTGACCCAACTCATAATGGTCCCCTATACTTTACCGTACATAATAACGGACAGTTAGAAGAGGTAGATGAGAGTGAGATAAATGGGGCAACAGTATTTAACATCCCATACAATTTCGATCCAACACCATTTGAAAAAGAGTTTTATCTTAATAGCCTGCCAACGGATCAAATCTATGTGGCATCCTTTCAATATCAGGACATTTACATGTTTTTAGACCCAGATGGTATCATTCACTGGCTCCCTAAATATGAAGCCTTAGAGAAAAACCTCCCCATCATAGAAGCAGAAGAGGTACTGCTGTCAGAGCAAACGCTGGAAATGCATAGCAACGAAATGGCCTTGCATAATTTCCCGAAAAACAAAGTCTATCGGAAGAGTATCAATAGGATTCCGAGGTATTTTCTGTTCAATAATGAAGAAAATGTTCAGTTAGTAGGAAAAAAAGAACTTAAGAACTATGAAGTTTTGGAATATGACCAAATGATTGATCCGACTTCTCCTGATCTTATGGGAGAGATCAAAGAAAAAATCCAGGATTCAGGTGTCCCGACAGGATACATATACCAGATGACAGTGAACAATGCCCTGCGGAATTTTATCTATTATGGAAGGGGCTCGGTTGGGTTTGTAAAGAACTTGTCGTCTGTTAAAGAAAATTATAAGGTTCGTGATTTTGAACAGGCTGTCCAAAAGATGCGGGAAGAAAAAAAGGAGGAAGAGAAAAGGCAATCGATCTGGAAGCTGTATCTCATTACGGCGGGTACGATTATGCTCGGTATTCTTCCTTTATGGTATTGGTATATGAATAGAAGAAAAAAGAAGAAGAATCAACCGCCTAACAAGATCATGAAGAAAAATACCAACCATACGAGAAAGAAAAAGAATGTAAAGCCAGAAAGAACACCGATTCAACAGCCCCTACCCAAAAAGAAAGAAATAAGAGTAGAAGAAAAAAAGAAGCATGATGGCGGACTGTTTCAGCAATTTGAAGCCGTAAACAAAAAAGAACAGCCAAAAAGCTCTGGAAGCGGGCTATTTGATCAATTTAATTCCTCCAATAGAAACCACTAAAAAGCAAAACCCGTCCTCAGCCGAGCTAGAGACGGGTTATTCATTCCTCTCTTTCTTTGAGAAATCGAATAATGGTCAGAATTTTTCGGGTATGGTAGAATGGATTACCAATAAATGAGAATCGGAGGGAGCATGTCAGATGCAAAATGATAAGCGAATCAACTTCATTAACCCTGAAACAATGCCACCTACGTTTGGCTACACCCATGCGGTGGAGGTTCGGAACGCACGGACGATTTATGTATCGGGACAGGTGGCTCTCAACAGGGAAGGCCAAGTGGTCGGCACAGGCGATTTAGCCGCACAGACAAAACAAGTTTTCGATAATATCCAATTCGCGTTAGAAGCGTCAGGAGTCAGCTTTGAGCATGTAGTGAAATTGACTTTTTTCGTGACCGACATCTCCAAGATGCACATTGTCCGTGAGATTCGAGATCAGTACGTGAATACAGAAACCCCGCCAGCGAGCTCTGCCGTTGAAGTGAGCAAGCTCATCAGGGACGAGCTGTTGATTGAGATTGAGGCTATCGCCGTTGCAGATATATAGTTGTCCCATCGCCCTTCTGTTCGATTATTCATCGTTCAGGAGGGTTTTTTTGTGCTCTTTTGGGAAGATTATGGAGCGAGATAAGCGGATCGGCAATGGTACGTGTCGGCTCTAAATCTTTTGCTAATGGAGTTGGTTGCATGAATTATATCATCGCAGGTATAGGTTTGATTACGGTATTTTTGCTTGCTTGGCTGGCAAGTAGTAATAAAAAGCACATTCGGTATCGCCCTATCCTCATCATGATTCTGATTCAGATCGTGTTTGGTTTGCTGCTGTTGCGAACCAGTATTGGACTCATTTTAATATCAGGCATTGCCAGCAGTTTTTCTGTACTCCTGGAGTATGCTTACGAGGGGATCAATTTTGTTTTCGGTGGCATTGCGAATCCGGGTGCGTCTCCGTTTTTCTTACAAGTTTTGCTGCCGATTGTGTTCGTATCCGCACTGATAGGCATTCTGCAATACACAAGAATTCTCCCTTTATTTATTCATTATGTGGGACTCGTATTGAGCAAAGTGAATGGCATGGGAAAATTGGAGTCGTATAATGCGATTGCTTCGGCGATCGTCGGGCAGTCCGAAGTGTTTATTACCGTGAAAAAACAGCTCAGTGCTATACCCGAAAACAGGCTGTACACACTGTGTGCCTCTGCGATGTCCACCGTGTCTATGTCGATTGTCGGTTCCTTTATGACCATGCTCAAACCGGAGTATGTGGTAGCTGCGTTGGTACTCAACCTATTTGGTGGTTTTATCATTGCTTCTATTATTAATCCGTATAAAGTGAAGCCGGAAGATGACTTGCTCGATCAAGAAAAAGAAGAGAAACAGGCCTTTTTTGAAATGCTCGGGGAGTACATTCTAGATGGATTTAAAGTAGCCGTAGTCGTGGCAGCGATGTTGCTCGGATTTATTGCAATCATTGCGATGGTGAACGGGTTATTCACGGCGGTATTCGGTATCTCGTTCCAAGGGTTGTTAGGGTATGTCTTTGCTCCCCTCGCTTTTCTTATGGGGGTTCCTTGGCATGAAGCCGTACAAGCGGGAAGTATCATGGCCACTAAAATAGTGGCGAACGAGTTTGTCGCCATCCTCGACTTTACGAAAATTCAAGGTCAGTTAAGCGAGAGAACGGTCGCCATCGTGTCGGTGTTTCTGATCTCGTTTGCGAACTTTGGCTCCATCGGGACGATTGTTGGCGCGGTAAAAGGCTTGAATGAAAGGCAAGGAAATGTCGTCGCTCGGTTTGGACTAAAGCTGCTGTATGGGGCAACACTCGTTAGCATTTTGTCAGGAATTATCATCAGCATTGTAGTGTGAAGGGGACCCTTTCCGGGGTCTTTTTTTGTTAGGTACGGTTTCGTAACCAAATGATGGGGAGCAGCGTCTATCAATTGAGATATTCGTCTTTATTTCTCGGATCGTATCCTTCATCAAAGGAATGGGAATCACGGTTGTTACGCTCTATGAGGACTCTCTGCTTCCGGCGCTTGGCAATCCAATCGATGATGGCTCCAATCAGCAAGAGACCTCCGAAAATAAGTACGACGAGTAACCAGAGTGGCATTCATACAACACCTCACTTTCACTAAAAGATACGTCTTACCAGTGACGAAGTTGCGATGAGACCATTCAAGAGGAGATAAAGGAGTGAAGTCGGTTGAGAAAATGGGTGTGTATGACCGTAGTGGCAGGTTTGATTGTGGGAGGCTGTTCACCTGACACGAGCGTATCAACAGATTCTAAACAACAACCTGTTACCGAGCAGAAGCAAGAGGCGGGAAATAGCGGGGGCGACCAAAAGCAAGAGAAGCAAACCGCTACCGTGCGCCAAATTATTCTGGACGATCAATTTTTAAAGCAGCTATCCAAAAACGAAATCAGTGGCTTCGATATCCACATCGGGATGAAGCGGGATGAGGTTTCTGCGCTATACGGCAAGGTAACGAAACAGGATTATTGGGATGGCGGGTGCTATGAAGTCTTTGAGAAGCTAGAGAGTGCGCTCATTTATTTTGATGGGCAGGATCGCGTATATGGAATTGATTTGGCGGGTCTTCATCTAAATGAAACGAATCTGGACACAATCCGTAAAAATCTGGGGGCTCCTGTCAGTGAAGATAAGAGCATGGCCGATGAGGATTATGTCATGTTTTTTGAAGCGGGAGATAACTCCGTATTTATTAGTGCAAAGGACGAGCAATCTCCAGCAGACAAAATAAGAATCATCAATAAAAAAATGATCGAGGAATCACCGCAAAAAGAATAAAGAGAAAAAGCCAGTCAGAAG
>NZ_JABMIU010000028.1:0-26378 GCF_013332495.1 Brevibacillus sp. HB1.2
GAACATTTCCAGTCCTAGCGCCTCTGGAGCCCAACTCAGCGTAGAAATGAATGGCGGGGGTTGTCAGCTTCAACCTCTGCGAATACATCTTCGAAACTCTACTTTTGAAGCGCTCCCGACATTCATTTCGGAGCGGACAGTCTAACCCCTTGCGGGGCGTAGGCCGAAGCGTAGACTGGAAATGGGCTTCTTCCCATCCCCTACAGCTACTCCAAGCAAAACAGCCAAAAAGCTCCCGCCTCATGGAATCAGGCAGGAGCTTTTTTCGATAGTAATAGCACGATGCTTAAACGACGTCGTAGCCTTGGTCTTCGATTGCTTCTTTTACTGCTTCGAGTGTCAATGTGCTCTCATTGTAGGAAACATCAACCTTTTTATCAGCCAAGTGCACTTTGCCTTCTGCACCCAATTCTTTCAATGTATTCTCGATGCGCGCTACGCATTTGTTGCAAGACATACCTTCTACGTTCAATGTGATATTTGTCATGATCAATCTCTCCTTACATTTTATGTTGTATAGGTAAGGCGGACAAAGCCGCTTGTTACTGTTGTTACAGCTTCACTCGTTGCAGTCTCAGTGCGTTGAGTACAACGGATACGGAGCTGAAGGCCATTGCAGCACCGGCAAGCCATGGAGCGAGGAAGCCAATTGCGGCAATCGGGATGCCCAAGGTGTTGTAGGCCAGTGCCCAGAACAGGTTCTGCTTGATGTTGCGGATGGTGAGTTTGCTCATCTCGATGGCGTCTGCGACACTGGTCAGTTCGCCGCGCATCAAGGTAATATCGGCTGCTTCCATAGCCACATCTGTACCTGTACCGATTGCCATACCGACGTCAGCGGTAGCGAGTGCAGGAGCATCGTTGATACCATCGCCGACCATCGCAACTTTTTTGCCTTGTTCTTGCAGTTTTTTCACTTCTGCGGCCTTGCCTTCAGGCAGGACTTCTGCGATGACGTGATCGATTCCTGCTTCACGGGCAATGGCCTCAGCAGTTTGACGGTTGTCACCGGTCATCATGATCACAGTCAATCCCATTGCTTTCATGCGTTGAACAGCTTGCTTGGAGGTCGGTTTAATCGTATCCGCTACGGCAATCAAGCCAGCGAGCTTGCCTTCGACCACTGCGAGCATCGCCGTTTTACCGGAGCGCTCCAGTGCCAGCATGGTATCAGACACTGCTTGATACGAAATTTGATGTTTTTCCAGCAAGCGGCGGGTACCGACGAGTACTTCTTTGCCAGCGACGGTTGCCTGGATACCGAAACCAGGAATGGCTTCAAAAGAATCTGTATTCGTCAAGGTGATTCCTTTATCTGCAATTCCGCGAACGATGGCTTGAGCCAATGGGTGCTCGGAATTTTTCTCAGCGGCGCCGACCAAAGAGAGTAACTCTTGTTCTCCGATATCAATGGCAATGACGTCTGTCAGTTCTGGCTCGCCTTTGGTTACAGTCCCTGTTTTATCGAGGACGATCGTATCCAGGTGGTGAGCAGTCTCCAGATGCTCCCCGCCTTTGAACAGGATACCCAACTCAGCTGCGCGTCCAGAGCCCGCCATGATCGAGGTCGGTGTTGCCAGACCGAGGGCGCACGGGCAAGCGATTACGAGTACAGCAATTGCTTTTTCCAAAGCCTCACCGAAGTTGCCAGGTATAACGAAGAAGTACCAGATCAAGAAGGTAAGAATGGCAATCCCTACGACGATTGGGACAAAAATCCCCGAGATGCTGTCAGCTACGCGCTGAATCGGTGCTTTTGTTCCTTGTGCTTCTTCCACTACTTTAATGATTTGCGCCAGAGCCGTTTCTTTTCCGACTTTGGTTGCCTGGACCTTCAAAAAGCCGTTTTTGTTCAAGGTGGCGCCGATGACGGTATCGCCTGCGGCTTTATCCACCGGAATACTTTCACCAGTCAGCATGGACTCATCCACTGCGGACTGTCCTTCCATGACGATGCCATCGACAGGTACTTTGTCGCCCGGCTTCACGTGAACAACGTCGCCCAGTCTTACTTCTTCTACAGGAATGGTCATTTCGACGCCATCCCGTACGACTACTGCTGTTTTTGCTTGCAAGCCCATCAGCTTGCGGATCGCGTCCGAAGAGCGTCCCTTTGCTTTCATCTCAAACAGTTTACCCAAGACGATCAACGTGATCAGTACCGCACTCGTCTCAAAGTACAGCTCCAGCATATGGCCGCCATGAGCACCGATGGAGTTGATCGCGACCCATAAACTGTAGAAATAAGCAGCTGAGGTACCGAGAGCAACCAGCACATCCATGTTAGCACTCTTGTTGCGAAGGGCTTTGAAAGCTCCCACGTAAAACTGTGCTCCGATGATGAATTGTACCGGTGTTGCCAATGCGAGCTGTACCCACGGATTCATCAAGATTTCAGGCAGCCAGATAAACGAGGTGAAGGAAAAGTGGCTCACCATCGACCAGAGCAGCGGGAGCGACAGAATCGCGGAAATCCAGAACTTGCGGGTCTGCCGTTTGATTTCTTCCTGGCGACGATCTACTTTTTCTTCTTCTTTGCCTTCTTCCTTGCGAGTCGCCTGATACCCTAGCTTTTCTACCTTTTGAATAATGTCCGTCACACTTACCTGTGATGAATCGTACTCGACAGTGGCTGTTTCCATCGCCAGGTTCACGTTTGCCTTCAGAACCCCAGCTGTTTTGTTCAAGCCTTTTTCGATCCGTGTGGAGCAAGCCGCACATGTCATTCCCGAGATGTTTAGCTCCACCTTGTCAGTGACGACACCATAGCCGAGAGATTCAATTTTGGAGCGGATGTCGTCTATGTTCGTTTTCGATGGATCGAACACGACTGTGGATTTTTCCAAGGCCAGATTGACGTTGGCAGTCTCCACTCCCTCCATTTTTCCCAGGCCCTTTTCGATGCGCAGTGCACAAGCTGCGCAAGTCATCCCTGAGATTGCGACTGTTGCCTCTGCTGTTTTGGCACTCATATTAATCCCTCCAAATACCCTCAAGGGGTATATTTTATCGTATCGTTTCCCTTACGTTGTTTCCTGTTCACACCCTTACTATACAATACCCCCACAGGGTATATCAAGCACTTTTTTCAATTTTTTTCTAAATGGGCTTTACGTGCTGAAAACACAGGGAAAAATGATGGGGTTGGTCCTCTATCCTTGGTGCCGGACGAAGCCCTGCCACATGTTTTCCAGTCCTAGCGCCTCTGGAGCCCGACCCAGCTTCGGAATAAATGGCGGGGGTTTTCAGCTTCAACCTCTGCGAATACATCATCGAAACTCTACTTTTGAAGCGCTCCCGACATTTATTCCGAAGCGGACAGTCCAACCCCTTGTGGGGCGTAGGCCGAAGCGTAGACGGAAATGCGCTTCTTCCCCCCACTACAGCCGCTAAAAAACAAAAAAAGCCCCCGGATTAACCGGGAGCAATTGTTCGATCTTCGCTCTCTCTTATTTACCTTGATTCGCTTCTTTCTGATAAGCTACCGCGATTTTCGCAGCTACTTCAGCATTGTGTTTCACCAGCGCGATGTTCGTTGCCAAGCTCTTGCCTTCTGTCAGCTTTTTCACTTTATCGAGCATGAATGGCGTTACCTGTTTACCTGCAATGTTGTTTTCTTTTGCTTCTGCGAGTGCTTTTTGGATCACTGCCTCGATTTCCTGGTGATTCAGTGCATCGGATTCTGGTACTGGGTTCGCGATAATCATACCGCCTTTGAGTCCCAGATCCCATTTGGTGTTCATCATCTTACCAACTTCTTCCGGTGTATCGATGCGCATGTCTACGCCAAATCCGCTTTCACGAGCGAAGAAGGATGGGAATTCATCTGTACGGTAGCCCACAACTGGTACACCTTGCGTTTCCAAATATTCGAGTGTGCGGCCAATATCGAGGATCGATTTCGCACCTGCGCATACTACAGCTACATCTGTTTGCGCCAGCTCAGTCAGGTCAGCAGATACGTCCCAAGTGATTTCACCTTCACGGTGTACCCCGCCGATACCGCCAGTTGCAAACATGTGGATGCCAGCCATCTCAGCTGCGATCATGGTAGCGGCTACTGTAGTCGCACCGATTTTACCACTAGCCAAAATGTAAGCGAAGTCGCGACGGCTTACTTTTGCTACATTTTTGTTCGTCGCAAACTCTTCCAGCTCGCTGTCAGTCAAACCGATTTTGATTTTGCCGTCCATGATCCCGATCGTAGCTGGTACGGCACCGTTGTCGCGAATGATTTGCTCTACTTCTTTTGCCATTTCAATGTTTTGCGGATATGGCATACCGTGCGAAATAATCGTCGTCTCCAGCGCAACTACCGGCAGGTTGTTCTCCAGTGCGTGGCGTACTTCCTCAGTAAAGGTCAAATATTGTTTCATCTCTTATCGCTCCTTTTCGAATTGTTCTACGGCCAGTTCCAATTGTTCTGCTTTTAATAGAGGAGATACGGACTGCTCTGTTTGCAATGTCAGAGCGGATGCTGCCAATCCAAGGCGGCACGCTCTCTGGAAAGACTCTCCGTTTACAATGCCATACAAGAGTCCCGACGCGAACGCATCTCCCGCACCTGTTACATCTACCACTTCCGTTGGGTATGGAGACATATGCTCCTCCACGTCCTCGGATTGATAGTAAATTCCTTCTTCGCCCAAGGTCACGATGACGTGCTTGACGCCTCGTTCCCTGATCTTGCGGCAAGCCTCGGCGCATTCTTCGATCGTCGTGATCTTCATGCCAGCCATCAGCTCGGCTTCTTCGCGATTTGGCAAAATCGCTTCTACTCCGTCCAATTGCTGTGGGAGCTTCTTAGCTTTAATGGAAGAGACCGGGTCAACGAAGAGCAGGATGTTTTCCTCCCGGCAACGTTCGATGATGTAGGCCAAGCAGTCCGCCGGAATGTTTGTATCGATGAAAACCACATGGGCTGCTGCAATGTGCGACCACTTCTCCGCGAACATCTCTGGTGTAAGAGCATCGTAAATATCCATGTTTGCCAAGGAAACAACCATCTCGCCATCAATATCGAGAAGAGCGGTATACGTTCCTGTCCGCTGTGTAGGCAGTCTCCACACTTGGCTGATGTGTACCCCGTGCTTTTTCGTCTCCTGCAAGAGCCATTCGCCTTCCTTGTCCTCACCAATGCTGGTGATGAGTGACGTATTGCAGCCAAGACGACCGAGGTTCTCCGCGATATTCCGTGCCACCCCTCCACACGATTCCATAATCGTTACTGGATTGGATGACTGTAGACGCACCTGTTGCTTGCCGCGTGCTTTGCGGTCCAGGTTGGCCCCACCGATACAAGCAATCATTCCTTCATCACGAAGTACATAAGCCCGTCCTTTGATTTCCCCGCGTTTGGTCAACTGTGCAATGTAGCCAGCTACCGCTGAACGTGAGATGCCAATCAGATCAGCCAGCTCCTGTTGCGTGATAAAAGGATTTTGCCGGATATGATGAAGGATCTGCATGTCTTTTTCCACGGTCATCCTCCTTTCTTCTGTTTCACTTTCACAGCTTGTTTACAAACAAAAGTTTATCACGAAGACAACTGTTTGTACAGGCGTGTTTTTCATTTTATTTTTTATCTCAATTTGACAAATGTAAATACGAGAGGTAGGATTATCTTAAATTAAAGATATCGAAGTTTCGATGAATAGGAGGGTCCATATGTCTGACAAACCACTGCGAAATGATCCCCTCGATCTTTTTGTAGTTTTATCGAGGTCATACAACTGGGTTACCGCTCACTCCAATCGTCACATTCGCGAGCATGGACTTAATCCAACCGAATTCGGGGTTCTAGAGGTATTATTTCATAAAGGTCCTCAACCATTGCAGCAAATTGGCGAAAAAATATTAATCTCCAGCGGAAACATCACCTACGTTGTAGATAAGCTAGAAAAGAAACAACTGCTCATTCGCAAACCCTGTTCGGCAGACCGCCGCGTCATTTATGCGGAGCTCACGGAAAAAGGGCACCAATTTTTGTCCGAAATCTTCCCTCCTCATCAACTCGCCATTGAGAAAGCGATGGAAGGTCTCACACCAGAAGAACAGCGTCAAGCAATCGAACTGCTAAAAAAGTTGGGACGCACTGCTCAGGCTACATATTAGATGAGCAGTCCCCTCGCTCCACCACAATCGTTTCAAAAAAGTGTTGACAAAAGATCTTAAACGTAATAATCTTAAAATCAAGATTTACACATTAAAAGTTAGTGACTTACTAAATGGAAGGGGAATAAAATTTTCATGAGTAAAGTACTTTTTATTAAAGCAAACGATCGCCCAGTTGAGCAGGCTACAAGTGTAAAGTTGTACGAAGCTTTCACCAAAACATACAGAGAAACACATCCAAATGATGAAATCGCAGAATTGGATCTGTTCGCTGCTAACCTCCCTTACTATGGCAATGACTTGCTCACTGCTATGTGGAAAGCAGGAAACGGTATCGAACTGACTGCTGAAGAGCAAAAAGGTGCTGACCTGGTAAACAAATACCTGAACCAATTTGCTGATGCTGACAAAGTAGTAATCGCATTCCCTATGTGGAACTTCGCGGTTCCAGCAGTTCTGCACACGTATGTAGACTACCTCTCCCAAGCAGGCAAAACATTCAAATACACTGCTGAAGGTCCAGTTGGTCTGATGGGCGACAAAAAAGTAGCTCTGTTGAGCGCACGCGGTGGCGTTTATTCCGAAGGCCCTATGGCTGAAATCGAAATGGCTAACAAATACATGCGCACTGTTCTGGGCTTCTGGGGCATCAGCAATGTAACGGAAGTGATCGTAGAAGGTCACAACCAATTCCAAGACAAAGCAGCTGAGATCGTTGCAGCTGGTGTAGAAAAAGCAGCAAAACTGGCGGAATCCTTCTAAGGCCCGCCAGCCTTTTTGGACAAATATCTTAAACTAAAGATATACTAATTTAAAATAATTAAGGAGAGATGAAAAGTGTTGGATACTGGATTGTTATTGATTCGTTTGGTCATCGGTTTGACGTTTGCAGGTCATGGTGCGCAGAAGCTGTTTGGCTGGTTTGGCGGTTATGGTTTGAAAGGAACAGGCGGCTGGCTGGAGTCTATTGGAGTGAAACCTGGCGTAGCGATGGCCTTTGTCGCTGGATTTTCTGAACTCATTGGCGGTCTGATGTTTGCGGCAGGCGTAGGTATCTGGGCAAGTTCTATTTTGCTTGCTTTCACAATGCTGGTTGCCATTCTGAAGGTACACGGTCAAAATGGATATTGGGTCACACAAAACGGATTCGAATACAACCTGACGTTAATCGCAGTTGTGATTGGTGTGGCGTTGATCGGTCCAGGCGCATACGTTTTGTTTTAATGGTGACTCCTCACAACCCGTAAGCCAGCAATCGTACTAAGGGAGGAACATCAGATGGAAATCCGCGTCTACACACAGAACGAGCAAGCAAAAGGACATTTTGGCGACGGTGAAATCGTAGAAAATAAACCAATTGGCTTCCCTCATGAAGGCTCCGTTGTCAAACGGGTAGGACCACTTTTTTACTGGGCATGGGCAAAATCACTGAAGACATTTGAAATTCCGCTGCACCCTCACTCCGGCTTTGAAATTTTGTCGTATGTCCTCACAGGGACAGTCGGACATCGGGACACGCTCGGAAATCTTCAAGAGGTGTCGACAGGCGGCGCGCAGATCATGCAAACCGGGTCTGGCGCGTACCATGCAGAAGAACTTGGCAAGGATACGGAAATGTTTCAAATCTGGTTTGAACCGCATCTCGCACAAACGACGAAGCAACCTCCGACTTACCATCAGTATGATCATGAGGAGTTTCCGTCTGAGGATGTTGATGGTGTGAAAGTGAAACACATCATCGGATCGTCTGCGCCCATTCAGTTGGTCACAGATTCCTTGATGAGCGACATCACGATTCCCGCTGGAAAATCGTATGCAAAAGAACTCCCGGCTGGTTATGCTCACGCAGTCGTCATAGTGGAAGGAAACGGGAGCGTTGCAGAGAAAGCAACTGTCAGCGAGAACCAAACCGTTGCAACCAAAGGTGACTTTGTCGTTCTCTCCTCCGAGGAAGGCAACACAGCCATCTACCAAGCAGTAACGGATGCTCCGCTCCGCCTGGTGTTGATTCAAGTACCAACTGAGGTTGATTATCCACTCTATCGTAAATAATCCATTCTTCCAAACGTCCTTATTTTATCATCAAGCCCGACCGTCACATTTTTGTGACGGTCTTTTTCGTATAAAAAGTGGTATGCACTACTCCGGCTAGTTAAAAAATATTGACAAATGATCTGTTACGTAATAACCTTTAAAACAAATATTTTATTAATAAAAGTTAGTAACTAACAAAACAATATAGGAGATGAGTATTTTTATGAGTACCGTACTTTTTATTAAGGCGAATAATCGCCCGGTTGAGCAAGCTATAAGTTTGCAGTTGTACGAAGCTTTTGCGAAAACGTACAAAGAAACTCATCCGAATGACGAAATCGCTGAGTTGGATCTGTTTGCTGAAAATCTTCCCTACTATGGAAATGAATTGATCACAGCTATGGGAAAAGCAGGCAAAGGTATCGAAATGACTGCTGAAGAGCAAAAAGATGCTGACTTCGTGAACAAATACTTGAACCAGTTTGAAAAAGCAGACAAAGTGGTTATGGCGTTTCCGTTGTGGAACCTCACAATTCCTGCTGTTCTGCAAACTTACTTTGCTTACCTCACGCAAGCAGGCAGAGCGTTCAAGTACACTTCGGAAGGCTCAGTTGGTCTGATGGGTGACAAAAAAGTGGCTCTGCTGAGCGCACGCGGTGGCGTTTATTCCAAAGGCCCTTTGGCTGACATGGAAATGGCAAACAAATATGTTCGGACCCTTTTGAACTACTGGGGTATCAGCGATATAACGGAAGTGATCGTAGAAGGCCATCACCAATTCTCAGACAAAGCAACTGAGCTTGTTTCAGCTGGAGTAGAAAAAGCAGCAAAACTGGCGGAATCCTTCTAAGGACCGTCGCGTCATTGATGCAAAGCTGACAGACAAAAATAGAGAGGATGAAATTTTCATGAGTAACGTACTTTTTGTTAAAGCAAATGATCGTCCTGTTGAACACGCTATAAGTGTTCAGCTTTACGAAGCTTTTATGAAAACCTACAGACAAACGCATCCAAATGACACAATTACTGAGTTGGATCTGTTCGCGGAAAACCTTCCTTACTATGGAAATAACTTGATCACTGCTATGTTGAATGTAGGCAAAGGTATCGAAATGACTGCTGAGGAGCAAAAAGATGCCGACTTCATTAGCAAATACTTGAACCAGTTTATAGAAGCAGACAAAATTGTTATCGCTTTCCCATTGTGGAACCTCACAATTCCTGCTGTTCTGCAAACTTACATTGCTTACCTTTCCCAACCAGGTAAAATGTTCAAGTACACTCCAGAAGGATCAGTTGGTCTAATGGGTGACAAAAAAGTGGCTCTCTTGAGCGCACGCGGTGGCGTTTATTCCGAAGGCCCTTTGGCTGACATGGAAATGGCAAACAAATACGTTCGCGCCATGTTAGGCATGTGGGGTGTCAGCAATATAACGGAAGTAATCGTAGAAGGCCACCACCAATTCCCGGACAAAGCAGCTGAGCTCGCTGCAGCTGGTGTAGAAAAAGCAGCGAAACTGGCGGAAACCTTCTAAAGCCCGCCAGCCTTGGATACTGGTCATCCTCGACCGTCACATTTTTGTGACGGTCTTTTTCGTATAAACTCCGCCTCCTCATGGGACATTAACGAGGAAATCGTTAACAATTTTTGGTGCTGATCAGAAAGGACGTTGAACGTGGAAGATATCGTGATGACCAGAGCCATATTCGGGACGACTATGGCCTTTCACATTATTTTTGCGACCTTGGGCGTTGGTCTCCCGCTCATGATCTTGCTGGTAGAGCTCCTCTTTTGGCGGACGCGTGACCGCGATTACGAGATGATGGCCAAACGCTGGACAAAAGCCCAGGCGATCTTGCTAGGTGTCGCGATCCCGTCTGGAACGATTGCTGGGGTCCAGCTTTCCCTGTTATGGCCTGGGTTCATGGAGATTGTCGGCAGGGTGATCTCGCTGCCGTTTCAGATCGAAATATTCGCTTTCTTCGTGGAAGCCTTATTTATGTCCATCTACGTCTACGCGGCTCACCGCCTATCCCGTAACATGCGTTTGTTGAGTTTGTTCATGGTTTTGCTTGGTGCAACGGCCTCCGCAATCCTGATTACGAATGTCCACGCCTTTGAAGGCACGCCAACTGGGTTCCGGATGGTCGATGGGCAGATCGTCGACGTGGACCCGTGGAAAGCTTTTTTCAATCCCAGCTTTATCGTGACGGCAGGTCATGTAACTGTCTCTGCTTATATGACGGGGGCATTCATCGTCGCTGGAGTGGCAGCGTGGAAAATGCTGCGCGCTGAAAAAGGCAGTCGGGTTTATTTGTATCATCAAAAAGCACTCTTGGCCGGCTTGATTGTGGGCGGCACCTTTTCCCTTTTAACCGCCTTGAACGGTCATGAATCCGCACAGCTTTTGCATAAATACCAGCCGGAAAAGCTGGCGGCTGCGGAAGGACTGTTTGAAACACAAGCATACGCCCCACTCGCGATTGGTGGCTTTACCGATCCCGAGACAAAAGAAGTCAAATACGCCATCGAGATTCCATGGGCGCTCAGCTTCCTTGCAGCCAATCGCTTTGACGAGGTCGTGGTCGGTCTGGACGATTTTCCACAGGAGCTGTGGCCTCCACTTTACGTCCATACGCTGTTTAACGGGATGGTCATCATCGGCAGCCTGTTGATCTTTGTTGGTTTCATCGGCTTCGCTTGGAAGAAGCTCCTGAAACGATCTCAGTTTCCGCGGTGGGTTCTCTGGGTATTTGTCGCGAGTGGACCGCTCGCCTTGTTAGGCATCGAATTCGGCTGGATTTTTGCCTGCACAGGACGCCAGCCGTGGGTGGTTTATCGTGTAATGAAAACAGTAGATGCCGCTACCCAAGCAGCAGGCATCTCTACCCTGTTCTGGATTTTCCTCTCGGTGTACGTATTTTTTGCGATCGTCACCCTGCTCGTATTCCGTAGCTATTTTGGCCGCCACCCCTTGGAGCTCGATCCGCCAGAACAGCCGAAAGTGGACGGAGGAACGGCATGACCGACACGATTATTGCCATTACGCTGCTCTGGATTTTCGTCGTCATCTATTCCGTCGCGGCCTCCTTCGACTTCGGTGCAGGCTTTTGGTCGATGATCTATTTGAATCGGGAAAAAACCAAAGCCACTCAAATCGCCAATCGTTACCTCTCGCCCTCCTGGGAGGTCGTGAATGTCTTTATCGTATTAATTGTGGTTGCGCTCGTCACCTTTTTCCCTGGCGCGACCTACACATTGGGGAGCCTGCTGCTGGTTCCCGGATGTCTCGTGGTGTTATTGATGCTGATTCGCAGTACGTTTATGGTGTTTTCTCATCTGATTTACAAGTATGACAAGATGCTCAGCATCGTCTCTGGCGTTACCGGGATATTGGTGCCGGCTCTATTAATCAGCGTACTTCCTGTGACACAAGGCGGGTTGTCTCGAACGATCAATGGTGTGGAGTATCTCGATTGGGGACTGTTTTTAACCAGCGCGCACGTCTATTCTTTCATTGGTCTTGCTGTCAGCAGTACGCTCTTCCTCTCGTCGCTGCTTCTCGCGGACTACTCCTTTGTCGCAGGTGAAAAGCAAGCCTTCACCGTCTACCGCCGGGATGCGGTGTTTCTGGGGCCCATTACGTTGCTTGCAGCATTGGTTACCGTGCTCACGATGCAACTGGAGGCAAAATGGCTGTATGACCGCATGCTCGACTATTTACCGTGGCTTATTGCATCGGCGGTCTGTTTTTTCATTAGTTATATCGCTCTCTTGCTGCCCCAAGACCGTCGATACTTCGGCATCCATCTTCCGCGGATTGCGGTCATTGTCGCCACGACGCAATACCTGCTCGCCAGCTATGCGTACGGTGCAGCACGCCTACCCTACATCGTCTATCCCCAAGTGACGATTGAGTCCAGCTTTACACATCCGGATACGTTCCACGCTCTGTTCATTTGTTATATGGTCGGCTTTGCGATTCTCGTACCCGGTTTTATTTATTTTTGGCGTCTGTTCATGAAGGACGAGCAGTATGTACGGCAAAAATAGCAATTTCGCTATACGCAAAAGTAAAGAGGCTTCGCCCTGATACGGCGGAGCCTCTTTTTTGTTCGACCAGATGCACAATCAGAAGATTTTCTCTTCCTCCAGCATCATTTTTTGCTCAAATGGCGCCGTTAGCACGATCAACGTATAGGAGAAGCCGAAATCTCCGGTGCGTTCCGAGAAGGCAACCAATTCCTCCGTCGACCTTGTTACCACTTTCAGCATGTAGTTGTACTCCCCACTGATCCGGTACATGTCCGTCACTTCCGGCGATTGCTTGCAGAAATCGATGAACGCCGCACATTGCTTGGTGCGGAACATGACAAAAGCAGTCGTGTGCTTGCCCAGCTTTTCCTGAGAGATCGACGCGTGGTAGCCCGTAATGATTCCCTGCTCCTCCAGACGGCGGACCCGCTCCTTCACAGCAGGCTGCGTCATCCCGATGATTCTCCCCAGCTCCGCGAATGGTATCCGCGAATTTTCGTGCAACAAGCTAATGATTTTGTAATCGACTTGGTCCACGCAGATCACCCTTTCGAATTCATAAGTGTCTCCTGCCAAATAACTTGTATATAGAAAGCCATTTATCGTAAACACCTTTGTTCATGTATGTAAATTATAGAAATCGTTTCGTAAAATGTCACTACATCCATTTTGTTAGCTCGAGGAGTGAACCACCTTGTCCAAAAAATTTTTAATCCTATTGCTGGCCTTGGGAGAATTCATGATTGGCACGGCTGAGTCAATCGTGACCGGAATCATCGGCATGATCGCAGATGACACCCATGTCTCCCTCTCCCTCGCTGGTCAGTTAGTGACCGCCTTCTCTCTGGCCTTTGCCTTTGGTGCTCCGGTCTTGATTGCGCTCACCGCGGGAGTAGAACGCAAAAAACTCATCCTTTGGACGCTGTTTTCTTTCATAGTGGCAAACCTGCTCGCATCCATAAGCCCAAGCTTCTCCCTATTGATGGTATCCCGCATTCTGCTGGGGCTTTGCGGAGGCATCTACACCGTGGTAGCTCTCGCACAAGCGGCTAACATGGCCTCCCCAGAGAAAAAAGGCAGCTCCATCGCGATCATCCTCATGGGCTTCAGCCTCTCGCTCGTGCTTGGGGTTCCACTTGGCACCATGCTGGGAGACATCTGGGGATGGCGCCCTGTTTTCGCGCTCATTGCCGTCCTGACATTCATTCCCTTCTTCGCCATCTTGGCCTATTTGCCAAAGCAGCAAGGAGAAGAGGCCGTCCCGCTACGCAAACAGTTGGCAGCACTCCGCAACAAACGGGTGATCCATGCGCTATTTATCTCTTTGTTTTTTGTCACAGGGTATTCCACTGTCTATACCTACATTACTCCGCTTCTACAGAGCACCTCCGCCATGACGACTGCTTGGGTAAGCACCACGCTTTTCTTGGCAGGACTCGCTAGTGTGGCTGGCTCGCGGATCGGAGGCGTCTCCACCGACAAATGGGGGATTCGCCCCACGCTGTATGTCAGCTTGCTTCTCCATGCGGCCATCTTGCTCATTCTGCCGCTGTCGTCGCAACTGTTCACGTGGGCAATCATCACTGTTATGTTCTGGGTAGCTGCCGTGCAAACCACCGTTCCCGCCCAGCAGTATTATTTGATCACGCTGTCCCCTCACTCTTCGCAGGTGGCCCTTAGTATGAACACCTCGGTTTTTCAGCTAGGGCTGGCGCTGGGTGCAGGACTTGGTGGAGTGATCGTAGACCATGCAGGTATTGTCCACATCAGCTGGGTCGGCGGCCTACTCGTTCTCGTCGGCTTTGGCTTTGCGTGGGCTTCGTTTGCTCAGGAAAAAAGGCAGGAAAGCTTACAAGCGTAAAAACGTAAAGATCCTTCATCCATTGCTATGTAGACAAGAAAAACCCGCCAAGGCTTTCATGCCCGAACGGGTTTGTTTCTTTATCATTCAATCGTTTTAAACCAACGCTGGCTTTTTCGCAAGCATCGTGCCTTCTTGCGCGTAACGTACGTGCCAGGAGAATGCCTTTTCCAATACATGCGGGGTGTGCCCGCCGCGTGTGAGTGCTTCCTCGTAGTACGCCATCAATTGATCGCGGTACATCGGATGCGCACAGTTCTCGATCATTTTGATGGCTCTTTGACGCGGAGCCAAGCCTCTCAAGTCAGCCAAGCCTTGCTCGGTCACGATAATATCTACATCGTGTTCGGTATGATCCACATGGGAGGCAAACGGAACGATGCTCGAAATGTTTCCGCCTTTGGCAATCGACTTGGTTACGAAGATACCCAGACGTGCGTTGCGAGCAAAGTCACCAGAGCCGCCGATGCCGTTCATCATTCGCGTACCCGATACATTGGTCGAGTTGACGTTTCCGTAGATGTCCGCTTCAATCGCGGTATTGATCGCAATCAGACCGAGGCGGCGAATCAGCTCCGGATGGTTTGTAATTTCTTGTGGACGCAACAGCAGCTTGTCACGGTATTGGGCGAAATTTTCGGTGACATGCTTCATCTTGTCAGCCGTTAATGTGATCGAACAACCTGAGGCAAACGAAATTTTACCTGCATCAAGCAAATCAAACACCGCATCCTGCAACACTTCTGAGAAGACAGTCAGATCCGTGAATTCCGAATCCAAAAATCCGTTGAAAACCGCATTCGCTACCGATCCGATTCCCGATTGCAATGGCGCGAGATTGTTTGGCAAGCGTCCCTCTTTTACCTCTTGACGCAAAAACTCGATCAGATGTGCCGCAATCTGCGCCGTTTCTTCGTCCGGTTCCACAATCGTCGAGGGGGAATCCAACTGATTCGTCAGGACAATCCCTTTTACTTTATCCGGGTCGACGGGAATCCCTGCTGTACCCATTCGCTGATCCACGGACGTGAGTGGAATCGGTTCACGCTCTCCTTGTTTCGCTGGTGTATAAATATCATGGATGCCTTCCAACTCCACCGATTGAGCCATATTCAGCTCAATGATGACATACTTGGCATTTTCCACGAAAATATTGGAGTTCCCCACGGACGTAGCCGGGATGATCATGCCCTCTTCTGTAATTGCAACCGCTTCCACAATTGCGTAATCGATTGCGTCTATCGCTCCCTGGCGAATCGCTTCTGCTGTATGCGACAGATGCTGATCAACGAACATCATGCTGCCATCGTTGATTTTTTTCCGCATGACCGGATCTGCTTGAAAAGGCAATCGCTTGTTGATGATCCCCGCTTCCGCCATCACTGCATCTACATCGGAGCCGAGTGAAGCTCCCGTATATACGTTTACGCCAAAAGGCTTGTTCTCTTTTTTTGCCAGCTCAGCCAATGCGAGCGGCACGACCTTGGCATCACCAGCACGCGTGAAACCACTTAACCCGATCGTCATGCCATCCTCAATCCATCCTGCTGCTTCCTCAGCCGTCACGATTTTATCTGCCAGTCGTTTATCGCGTAAGCGCTCCCACATCATTGTGACCCCCTATGCCATCTTTATTGCCTTTACACTAGCACAGGGGTTCTGAGCGGGCACTCGATTTTCAACAAAACAGAATATTCACGGCCTATCAAGAAAAAACGACAGCGAACCGTTCTCATTTATCAGATATTTCAGAAGCCGAGCAATTGCCGAAACGAGCTGGCGTACGACTGACTCACAGGAACTCTCGTCTTTTGCTTGTCCTTCATCTCCAATAAAAACGTCGAATGAAAATGCGGGTGAATAAAGCCGATCGATTCCATATTGACGAAATACGACCGATGACAGCGCACAAATCGCTCTTGCGGGAGCATATACTCCAGTTCAGCCATGTTGTATTTGTTCGAATATGTTCCACTAGCCGTATGCAAAAGCGTTTTTCCTTCATGAGAGCTGATATAGACGATCTCCGTTAACGGAATGGGCAGCCAGCCGTCCTCCCCTTTTCCGACCAAAAACGATAGACGCGCCTCCGGATTCGTGAGCGGAACGTTTTGAGGTGGATAGATGGCGGTAATACAGCCCATGATCTGACCATTTCGCACTAATGGAAGCGAGAGTCCGTAGTACGGCACGCCAAAAATACGACTCTCCACCTGATGCCCTACTTTTCCCATTTCCATGAGTGCTTGATGTGTAGCCGAGCCGATGGGAACGAGATCCCCCGGCGCAATTTTCAAGTCAATATTGGAACTCGGTTGATAGTACAAGTATTGTGAGCCATCCGAGATCGCAATCGATACCCCGTCTGGCACGACTTCCCCAATCATTTGCAGCACCTCTGGAACCACTCTGTCCCCCATGCTGATTCCTCCTGTTATTGCTTTTTGATCTTCTCTACCTTCTATTAAAACACATTTCCCTGCCCGCAAATCAATCCTTGTCTTTCCTCTCTATACAAGCGAATCCATCCGATTACAGCCAGGCATTGTGCTATCATGAGATTACAAAACATTCACGATTGTTTGAGCAAAGGCGGTGCAGCATGGACCACACCATTGTCTTGATTGCAAAAGGAACGGACACTCTCGAATTTTTGTTAAACGAACTGCGGGCTTATTTCGAGCCGTATTGCAAAGTCATCGGTTATGCCAGCCATGAGCACATTCCCGATTTAAGCGGAGTCGATCATGTCTTTATCACAACCAAATCCCCAGAGCTGTACACAGTTGCCCGTCAAGCTGTTGCTGACTCCGTGCCCATCACGGTTTTAAACCGTTTTTTCGAGTTGCGCAAAATGAAAGCGCTGATGCAGATTCCTCCGGGGACGACCGTCCCTGTCATGAACAATTCGCCAGTTTCCGCACAGGAAGTCATCCAAAACTTATTAGAGGCGAACGTCGATCATTTGAATTACGTTCCCTTTCACCCAGGCTGTACATTTGATGAACTCGAATTTCAATACGCCATCATTATGAGCGTTCCTGACGTACCTCTTCCACCTCATGTAGAGGTGATCGATCTCGGGTTTCGCAAAATCAGCATTCACGACCTGATAGATACCGGTCGCAAGGTAGGCGTACCCAGTGAATGGGAGCGCGAGTACTTGTCTGCCTTCATCGTAGAAATGTCTGAGCTCGCGAAAATGCTCGGCACCTCCTACGCAGAAGTACAGAAGCTCAACAGCCAGCTGCAATCTACCTTTCAGGCAGTCAAAGATCCCGTGATCGCTTGCAACGAACAAGGTTTGATCACGTTTATTAACGACGTCGCCGTTGAGTTGTTTTGTCCACATGCATCCTCTATTGTTGGACAACCGTACACGGTGTTGAAGGAGCACAGCTTGCTACAGCCCTTTTTTGAGCAGGAAGATCAGGAGGATGCCCTCGTAACCATTGAACACAAACAATTTATCGTCAGCAGTCAAAGCATCCGCCGCAGGCATGAGCATTTAGGCTTCGTTTGTACATTAAAAGACGTGACCGAAATCCAACGCTTGCGCACCACGCTTACGTTGCGCGGTCATACAGCGACCTACTCCTTTTCCGATATCAAAGGACAAAGCCAACCGCTGCTCCAAGTCATCGAGCTCGGCAAAAAGATGGCAAAAAACAATCAAACCATCCTGCTAACAGGCGAAAACGGGACGGGAAAAGAGCTGTTCGCCCATGCCATTCATCAGCACTCCCTCCGCAAAAACGGCCCCTTTGTCGCAATCAACTGTGCCTCCTTGCCGGAAAACCTGCTGGAGAGCGAGCTGTTCGGCTACGAAGACGGTGCCTTTACAGGAGCACGAAAAGGCGGAAAGCCCGGCCTGTTTGAGCAAGCGGACGGTGGGACGATTTTTCTCGATGAGGTGGGGGACATCTCTGGGGCCATTCAGGTCAAGCTACTTCGCGTGCTGCAAGAAAAGCAGGTCATCCGTGTAGGCGGCACGGGAATTCTTTCTGTGGATTGCCGCATCATCGCTGCTACCAATCGTGATTTGGAAGACGCTGTTTCCCAGGGAAGCTTTCGCGAGGATTTGTTCTATCGTTTGGCTGTCCTGCCGATCCAGATTCCCGCTTTGCGCGAGCGAATCAGCGATATTCCCCTTCTCATCGATGAGCATCTGGAGCAGCAAGGCATTCGTAAAACCTGGTCGCCAGAAGTAATGGAGCTATTCTATCGCCATGACTGGCGGGGGAACATTCGCGAACTGAAAAATGTCGTCGACTATGCCATTACGGTAAGCGAGCATCCTGTCATCGGCATTCAGGACCTCCCTAAACGATTGACGGATAGCCTATTTCAAAAGCACCAGACGGCTTCTATCCCTAAATTGGACGACAACCGCGACTTGGATATTTTGTATTGCTTGCATCATTATTACGTATCCAACAAACCAGTCGGGCGTTATCAATTGGCGCACTCCCCTGAGCTACAATCCGTAGGCTGGACAGAGAGCGCACTGCGTCACAAGTTGAAACTGCTGGAGCAGCAAGGTTTGGTACGTTCAGGAACAACCCGACAAGGAACCTCCATCACCCCCGCGGGTATCGAATTGTTGCGAAAACATGGGCGGATTTAGCTTCCGCCCAATGAATAATAGGATGTATTAGGCTGCATAAAACCTAATAAACATTCCTAAAGCGCATTGTATTCCCTTCCCTTGCCTATGAAAATCCACTGAAAACGCTTATATTCGGGAAATTTCGACACTTGGCACGACCCTTGCTTGTTATAAGCAAAAAAAAGCGAGGTGACCTCATGTCTACACATCCATTGAAACCTGCAAAGAAACGTTTTTCTGTACCGCATACGTATGCCATCCTCTTTATCATTATCATTTTGGCAGCCCTAGCTTCCTACGTACTCCCGGCTGGTGAGTTCGAACGCGTCAAGGACGTTGCCTCAGGCAAAACCGTCGTCGTCAACGGCAGCTACCATCCTGTAGAAAGTAATCCGGTCTCGTTCTTTGATATGTTCAAAGCGATTCCAGAAGGGATGCAAAAAGGCGCGCAAATCATTTTCTACATCTTTATTGTAAGCGGTGTATTCGGAATCATCCGCCAAACGGGTGCGATTGAAGCCGGGATCAATAAAGGTGTCCGACACTTGGAGGGTCGGGAAAAGCTGCTCATTCCCGCTTCCATGTTCCTCTTCTCCATCGGTGGCTTCACCATGGGAATGGCAGAAGAAAGCATCATCTTCGTTCCAATCGGTATCGCGCTGGCTCGTGCAATGGGCTTCGATGCCGTAACAGGTACAGCCATGATCACCATGGGGGCTGCTGCCGGCTTCATGGGCGGGATGATCAATCCATTTACGGTTGGGGTGGCACAGTCGCTCGCACAATTGCCGCTCTTCTCTGGTCTTACCTTCCGTGCTGTTGTGTATGTCTTCGTTCTCGCTTTTGCCATCTGGTACGTCATGCGCTATGCGTATCGTGTCAAAGCAGACCCGACCAAGAGTGTGCTTTATGGCGTAGAGAATCACGCCAGTCAAGAACAGGCAACAGTAGACATTCCAGATCTGAATGCACGCCACAAGCTCGTGTTCCTCGTAATGGTCTGTGGTCTCGCATTCAACGTATACGGTGTATTCAAGTACGAATGGTTCCTGACAGAGCTTACCGCTTCCTTCCTGATCATGGGCCTGGTTGCTGGTCTCGTCGGAGGATTGTCGGTCAATACGCTGTTTGATTCCTTCGTCGCTGGTGCGAGAGCCGTTACGTTTGGCGCACTGATCGTCGGTTTTGCCCGCGCGATCACTGTCGTCTTGGAAGACGGAAAAATTATCGATACGATGATTAACAGTCTGACTTCGGCAATTGGTCATTTGCCAGATGCCGTTAACGTCCTGGCTATGTTTGTGATTCAAGCCTTTCTCAATCTCTTTATTTCTTCCGGTAGTGGACAGGCAGCAACAACCATGCCGATCATGGTGCCGATTGCGGATCTGCTCGGCATCCAACGTCAGATAGCGGTTCTTGCCTTCCAATATGGTGATGCGGTAACCAACTCCATTATCCCAACTTCTTCTGCGTTGATGGGCTATCTGGCTGTTGCAGGCATTCCGTATGAGAAATGGGTCAAATTCATTTGGAAGCTTCTTCTCGGCTGGGCCGTGATCGCCTCGATCGCGCTCATAGTAGCAGTGACAATCGGCGTTTCGTAACCAATGACCCTTTTCACAAAACTGGCTGCGTCAAGTAGATTGGCGTAGCCTACGCTTCACTTATCGATTACACACGAAAAAACCGATGGAGGAACCATGCGCACAACGATAAAACAATTGCAGCCCGCCATTTTTTCTCTATACGAGCATTTACACCAGCATCCAGAGATAAGCTGGGAGGAAGTACAGACCACCTCGTTTATCGCTGACTTCTTGAAAAAACACCATTGCCGCGTCACTACCTTTGACGACGTGACGGGAGTTGTTGGCGAATGGGGCGATTTGACGCCGGGAAAATTCACTGTAGGCGTGCGAGCAGACATGGACGCACTCTGGCAAGAAGTAAACGGCGTCTTTACCGCGAACCATTCCTGCGGACACGATGCGCATATGACCATCGCATTAGGCGTCCTGATGGTATTGCAAGAAATGGACGTCCAGCTCCCTGGGCGCCTGAAGCTCATTTTCCAACCAGCAGAAGAAAGCGGAAATGGCGCACTTGCGATGGTGAACAAGCAAGTAGTGGACGATATTGATTTTCTGTACGGTGTCCACCTTCGTCCCATTCAGGAAATCCCTCGAGGCACAGCTGCTTCTGCCATCTTGCACGGGGCGGCTGGTACGATATTCGGGCAAATCAAGGGTTCCGATGCTCATGGCGCACGGCCTCATCTAGGAGTCAACGCTATCGAGGTAGCCGCAGCGATTGTTGAGCAGTTAAAAGGCATTCACCTCGATCCGCTCGTTCCTTATTCCGTCAAAATGACGCAGCTTTCCGCAGGTAGCAAAAGCAGCAATATCATTCCAGGCTCGGCGCAGTTCCACTTGGACCTGCGGGCACAGACGAATGAAGTCATTCACGCCCTATTTGCACGTGTCGAGCACATTTTGCAACACGTTTCCCGTCTCTATGAAGTTGAGCTGTCTTATGAGATCACCGAACGCGTCTATGCAGCGGAAGTGAACGAAGAAGCGAGACTGATCATGGCGGATGCCATTACCCAAACCTTGGGAGCAGAGAAGCTCGAACCGCCAATTCAGACACCGGGCGCGGAAGACTTCCACTACTACACGAAAGAACGTCCACAGCTTCGGGCGACCATGCTTGGATTGGGCTGTGGCCTGACACCAGGACTTCATCATCCGCAGATGACTTTTGAAAAAGAAGCACTGCTAGACGGCATCGAGATTTTGGCAAGAACGGTACTGAATACGTTTGAGCGACAATCCAAATGAACGGTTAAGGAGAGATGAACATGAAAATCGAACGCGTGGACCTGCAACGAATCAAAATTCCGTTGAATTCCCCTTTTGAGACGAGCATGGGGGTCGAAACCCACAAGGAATGCATTCTGGTGCGTGCATACAGCGGTGCCCATGTCGGGTTAGGCGAAAGCGTCGCGATGGACGTCCCTGTCTACAACGAGGAAGATGTCGATACGGTCTGGTACATGCTCGAAAAGTATTTGATCCCGCAGCTATTTTCACGGGGTATCGAGCATCCTGATGACGTATCCCGCCTCTTCTCCTGGATGCGCCGTAACCACATGGCCAAAGCCGCTTTGGAAGGTGCCGTCTGGGATTTGTACGCCAAAATGAACGGCCTCTCCCTCTCCCAAGCATTGGGCGGAACTCGTACGACGATTGACGTCGGTGTGAGTATCGGAATCGAGCCAACCATCGAAAAACTGCTGCAACGCGTAGAAGGCTTCATCCGTGACGGCTACAAAAAGATCAAAGTGAAAATCAAACCGGGCTTTGATGTCGAGCCAATGCGTGCCATCCGCAACACATTTGGACCAGATGTTCCACTGATGGCGGACGCAAACTCTGCATATACGCTGGCAGACATGGAGATGCTGAAGGCTTTGGATGGCTTCGGTTTGATCATGATTGAACAGCCATTGGCTCATGACGACATCATTGACCATGCGACCTTGCAAAGGGAACTAAAAACGCCGATCTGCCTCGACGAAAGTATCCATACAGTGGAAGATGCCCGCAAAGCACTCGAGCTCGGCAGTTGCCGGATTATCAACATCAAGATCGGTCGCGTGGGCGGTCTAACCGATGCCAAAAAGATTCATGACCTGTGTGAGACACGCGGCGTACCAGTATGGTGCGGAGGAATGTTGGAGGCAGGGATTGGCCGCGCCCATAACATCGCGATGGCTTCGCTTAGCAACTTCACGATTGCTGGCGACACCTCCCCTTCCCATCGCTACTTTGCTGAAGATATCGTGACACCTGTCATCGATTTTGCAGCACCTGGTATGCTGGCTGTACCGAAAACTCCAGGAATCGGTTTCGACATCAATGAGTCTTCCATTCGCAATGCCCTGATCGAGCATAAAAGCTACTATGCAAATCGGGAGTCTACTACGACTGTCATTCCTACCTGGTAGACGACTCATTCGAGATGAAAAAGAACAGAGAGTGCCTATTGGCCTCCCTGTTCTTTTTATTTAGGTGATTGTATTAATCCGTAATCGTCAAAAGCTTGCACAAATTTCGTTCGGCAAGAGCTCTCTTCTCTGGCGGAAACCGCTTTAGCAGATCCAACGCAGCATACGGAAGCTTCAATGCATGAGGATCGCTGTATAGTCTATCCCAGTATAGCGGTGAAAAAATTTCCTCGAACGCTGGCTCCTTCACCTCTTCCTCCAAAACAAACGGAGGAACATGGCGATTCAAATAGATTTGAAGACGATGGTTTACGATACCAGGCTTCACAATATCCTCATAACCGAATCGCTCCAGATCTGTTAACGCATGAGCATGTGTGATGTTATGGACGACCTCGCTCGCCAAATGATAGCGTACCCCGTTAATATCACGCGGCGGTATAACCAAATGTAGCTCCTCAAACGCCCGCTCTGCCATCTCTGCCGTTGTATGGTAAGGCGCAACTTCGTCTCTGACATCATCAATCGTCATGCCATGGTAATTCTCGATGCCCCAATAACGGTCTATCCTGTCTGCTGTCGTCGCTTGGAGAATCTTGACCAGGCCGTTCACCACAGTCGGAGTGATCATATCAGGGCGTTCGCGCAATGCTTTTAATGCCAACACACCTAGTGCTAGTCCATGACCTGAGGTCCGCAGCTGCTTCACATTTTGCTGGAGGCCATCGATGACGTGCTGTAACAAGGAGGGATCAGCTTGCTCGTCTTGATCTAGTGGAACAAACCATTCAGGTTTTTGCTTGCGGAAGGACTCACATGTCCGCTCAATGCCCTCTTTTACATGTTCAGGGAGATCGTGCTCACGATCCATGAAGTACCCTGCCAATAAGGCTGCCCCATAATGACCATCGAACCATCCCGCTACAGCTGCACGTGCCATTCCCGTAATGCCAAGCTCCAAGTAAGAATCAAGTAAACGCATATAACTTCCTCCTTTTTCCATTTATGTACCCATCATATACTATACATTTTTGTTTGTAAAGTATTGTATTTTGGTTTTTCGCTCATATAAAAAAGGCCCCGTATATCCGGAGCCCTTCATCTATTAGCTATCCTTTTCCTTGCTCAATCCAGCTTAAATTCTACTTCGTCTGTCTCTGGCCGATAATCGACAATCAGCCCTCTTCCATTCATATACCACAGCTCATCTTTTTCCATATAAAATGTGATGCCATCCTCTACTGTCGAAATGCCGATTTCATTCGGCAACTCTTTGGCAATCCCCATCGAGAATGAATCCTGAACCGTACTAACGCCTCCATACCGGACAAAAAAACGAATGCTGTCTCCTTCTATGCATCCCCATTCATCCCGAAACCATGCTACCGCTGCTTTAGTGATCGTCATGTTCATTAGTACGCCACTCCTCTCTTCTTCTACCTCTAGTTTACCTCAATTTAGAGATATTTGAAACATAAATGTATGTTAAATGGAATTGCTCCACTATTTGAAAAAAGAACCGATTCCCTTCGACGGGAAAACGGTTCTATCCATCTGTTTAAGGCTTTATTGGAAGTGTAACCAAAAAACTCGTTCCGATACCTACCTCACTGCTGACCTGAATCTTTCCGTGGTGCGCATCCACGATCCATTTGGCAATGGATAGTCCCAAGCCTGTTCCTTCTGTCGCTCGAGAGCGCATTTTATCCACCCGATAGAAGCGATCAAACAAATACGGAATATCCTCTTTGGCGATCCCGATCCCACTGTCTTTTACGAGAATCGAAACGCGACCGCCTTCCTTTTTGCAAGAGACATAAATCCGGCCGTCTTCGTTCGTGTACTTCAAGGCATTGTCCAGCAAGATGACCATGAGCTGATGAAGACGCTCTTGGTCCCCCAGCATCTCAATGGGTTGCTGAATGTCTGTTTCGAGACGAATTTCCCGTGCGATGGCAAGTTGTGCAAAAACCTGGGTGCATTTCATCGCGACTTCGTCTAAGCGCAGCGACTGATTCATGATCTGCAGCTCGTTAGAATCACTGCGAGCTAGTGTAAGCAAATCAGAGACGAGCTTGCTCAAGCGCTTGGCCTCTTGCATCCCAATCATAATTTTTTCGCTTTCCTGCTCGATCGTATGATCCGGATGTCTGAAAAGCCTCTCCAAATTGACCATGATGGCCGTGAGCGGCGTCCTCAGCTCATGAGAAGCATCGGCAATAAACTGCTGTTGTTTTTCCCACGAAACTTGGATCGGGATGAGTGCCCTTCTCGCCAAAAACCACCCAGCCACGATCGCAATCACAATACTGATAATGTCGCCGATGATGACAACGTACAACAAGCTGTCCAGCATGTTTTGCTCAGGTGCCAGATTGTAAATCAGTTGAAACTGGTACGCGGTCTGTATCCGATTGCCTACAACGACCTTTTTCGGCACGGTAACTGTCTGCACGCGATAGACTTGTCCATTCACAGTTTTCGTTTCGATTCCGTCTGCTTTTCCGTTATGCTGGAATTCTGCATATTCCTCTGGCTCCAGCCTATCACCAAATGCGGTCCCAATGACACGACCAAAGCTATCCCAGACGAGTAAAACATACCGGCGATCCAGATCGTTAAACTTTTTCCTCTCCTGACGGTTGAATGGGAAAGGGTCGTCTTCAATCCGATGGAGACGAGGCAAAGAATCAACTGCCAGCCTTTGACTGACTTTGGTCATTTCTCGGTCCACCTGCGAATAGAGACGATACTTCATCGTGTAGTAGACTGCACTCCCCAGCCCGTTCAACAAGAGCAGCACCACTACTACGTTCAGCGTTACGAGCCGAATCCTCGTTTTTCGAAACATCATTTGTCTTCCTTTTTCAAAATGTAGCCCACATTGCGGATCGTTCGGATGAAGCCTTCGTAAGCACCCAGCTTCTTGCGCAGGTAGTGGACATACAAATCGACCACTCCGTAATTCGCTTCTGAATCAATTCCCCATACGCGGTCAAAAATTTGTTGGCGCGTCAATATTTGCTCCCGATTTTGCAGAAAGTACTTAAGCAGCTCGTACTCCTTCGTTGTTAGCTTCATCGGCTCATCATCAACAAAACCGTCATATTCATTTATCTTCAGAGATAGAGGACCGTATGCCAGATCGCCTTCTGTGTTCTGTTTCCCTTGTCGGCGCAAGAGGGCTCTCACTCTCGCCGTCAGTTCTTCGGCCGCAAAAGGCTTGACCAAATAATCGTCGGCTCCGGCATCTAATCCCTCGACTCTCGACTCTACGCTATCTTTTGCCGTTAAAAATAAAACCGGCGTCATTATCCCTTTTGTACGCAACGTTCTCACCAGTGAAAGGCCATCCATTCCTGGCATCATAATGTCCAGGACCAACAAATCGTAGATGCCGCGTTCCGCCAATAACAAGCCGTCATCTCCGCGCTCTGCCGTATCCACCTGATAACCCTCATCAGTCAGGACTCCTGCAATTGTCTGAAGCAGCGCTTTTTCATCCTCCACTGCAAGAATAAGCATATTGATCCCTCTTTCATTTGAAAAAGCTGTATGTCATTCAGCATAGCATAATCGACTGGAATCACAATAATGACCACACTCATCACTCTCGGCTGTGCACACGCTCCTTTTATTAGAGCACGTATTTTTTTGAATCAGATTTGTAGGTGTTGGCGGAAATACAAAAAAAGCTGCATTCTCCATTACT
>NZ_JABMIU010000029.1:0-24127 GCF_013332495.1 Brevibacillus sp. HB1.2
TAGCAGAGTTCGGGGGTTTCTATTTGTGAAGAAAGAGCTATTTGTTTTTCGGGACAACAGCATCGACGAACTGGCTGATAGTATCCTTGTTCAATTTGTCTCCGTCTGTTGATACTTCGTACTGTACTTTTTTACCCGAAGCCTCTGTTACCCAAACAATTTTTTTGTTTACCTGGTCTTTCCTCGCTTCTTCTGTATAAAGCACTTCAATTTTGCCTACTTTTATTACCTCTTTTTCTGATTATCCAGGTCAACTACATACGTTGTGCTGCCCTCAACATCTTCGTAATTGGTGATGCTGAAATTTAAATAGCTTCCCTCTGAATCCTTGTATGTCGCATACATATAATCCAGCTCATTCGTCCATTCCAAGGGCTGCATGACGAATTCTTTCTTTTCCTTTTCGGCCTGTTTATACAAAGCCTCTTTGTCATACTGGTTTTTGATATCATTCGCCAATTGAGCATCTAAGAAGGTAAAGCCTCCTGGCAATGTCTTTGGTACAACGATTCCTTCTCCCACTTTCTTTTGAACATCAGTCAGGGCGGTATACGAGAACGGGGTTGATACCGTGAAAACAAGCTTTTTCGGATTGTTTGCAACGATATACAGTGCTGCTGCAGTCCCCGGCTCCAGAGAATCCTCGATTTCCCAGCGTTTATTGTATAAGGTATCCGTTTCAGGATCGAGCTCTTTCACAATTTTCGATTTACCTTCATATTGCGATATATCCTTCTCCTGATACAGAACCTCGCCCTTCTCATTCTTCAACTGATAGTACTGGACAGCGGCATAGCCCGTTGTGAGGCTCGCGATCAAACCAATAGCGACTAATATGCTTACCTTGTACTTCACAAAAAATCTCTCCTTCTCTCTTTTGATTTTTGTCATCACTTGATGGCTAATGTCAATCTCCTGCGGGATGCGCGGGTCGTTGAACAGGTCCTTAATATTCTCGTGCGATTTGTTTGGTTTCATCGTGAGTTGACCCTCCCTTCCCTAAAGGAGAATAAGCGGATCGGAACTTCGATGCCGTACGCTCGAATTTTTTGCGCAGACTCGCAGCGTTTTTGTTCATGATCAAGGAAATTTCCTCGTACGTCTTTTCTTCCACGCCTCGCAGTAAGAGAAGCGTTCTTTCCTCTACGGAGAGTGTCTGCATGGCAAGAAATACATCCTCACTGAAATAAACATTCTCAATATGCCGCTCGATGTCTGATTCAGACTCTTTGTCCTGCATCAAAAATGGCAACATCTTTGTCCATTTCCTTTTTCTGATGAGATCGATGCAATGGTGATAGGCTATTTTATAAAGCCAAGCTGCAAAGGGCATGGTTGGACTGTATTTTTTCAAGTTGCGATAAGCCTTGAAGAAGACCTCCTGTGTGGCGTCTTCCGCTTCGCATCGATTCCCCAAGATGTGATAGCAGTAGTGAAATATGGGGGTTTGGTAGCTTTTCATGATGGCAGCGTAGCGGTCATCCGCTCCCTGAATGATCTCATCCACGAGTTCTTCTATCTGTTTCGTGTCCACTCTCTCCCTCCTTCCAACTGGTATAACGTACCACATCACCCTGTATGTGACATCGCGCACAAAAAAATGCCGCGAAGCATGTTCGCGACATTGGTGGAAAGCCTTATTTTTTGCCGAGCTCCGGCTTGTCTTGGTAAAAGAAATTCGGCGTATGGATTGTGTTGTCGTATAGACTGTGGAAAATGTGTGTGGCTGTTCCGGAGATCGGAGGAACCAGCCATGTCCAGTCACCCGTAACGGCTCGACCACATTTCTCTTCTCTTTCCTCAAATCGCTTGAATTGCTGGCTCGCCGTATGGTGATCGACAATCGATACTCCTTTTTCCTTGAAGGAGTGCAAGACGGCAACATTCAGCTCGATGAGCGCTTTGTCTCTCCAAAGTGTCACTTCCCTGCTCGTATCGAGCCCCATGACCTCTGCGACCTTTGGCAGCATGTTATATCGCTCTTGGTCAGCGAAATTGCGTGCACCGATCTCCGTTCCCATGTACCAGCCGTTAAATGGAGCGGCCAAATAGTCGATACCGCCAATCTCCATGCGCATATTCGAAACAATAGGAACCCCGTACCATTGCAATTCCATATCAGCAAAGCCCGGCAAATCTGGATGCACGATCGGCACCTCCAAGACCAGCTCCTGAGGAATCTCAAAAAACTGCGGCGTCCGATCTCCAATTTGCACGACAAGCGGCAAAACGTCGTAGTTTGTGCCTTTTCCTTGCCATCCAAGGCTCTTACATAGCTTCGTCAACGAAAGCGAAATCGGGTCACCCAGCACGCCGTACTCTGTCTCGTATCCCGCATAGCGAATCAGTTGGTCATTCCAGATGCGCATGGGAGCTCTGCCTGCTACAGCAGGTGCAAAAACGGTGATGGTCGGGCGAATTTTCCCGTCATTAGTGGCAAAGTCGATGTGTCGGAGCATGGCCTGCGCCATCTCTTCTTCAGTTTCGACGTGCCGCTCATCTATCACAAGTAATGATTCCCAAAAGAATCGCCCAATACATCGATTGCTGTTGCGCCAGGCCATTTTTGCTCCGTGACGCAGCTCCTCTGCTGTATGCTCATAGTATCCCTGCTGTTCGATCATCTGTCGGACTTCTTGCAGTCGTTGCTCGGTTTCTTCCGTTGTCTTGTCCAGTTCGCGATAGCATGTTCGGATAAATTGCTCTGCCGTTTCCATTAGTTGAATTGGTTCCATATTACCCTCTTTTCCCGCTGAAAGGCGGTTCATGGTCCTGAAAAAATATGTACCTTCATTATAAATTTACCGGAACTCTATTACCAATCCCTGTAGGCATTTGGACACATATCTGTAAGAATCATTGGCTGACGTGGTTACTACGCACGATGAATAAGCAGCTTGAAAAATCCCGCGATCGACTCTGCTACTTGCTATATTACGAAAATTTAGCAATAGTAAATACCCTAACGAAAATAAAAAAGAGCGCCTTAGCGCCCTTCTTAAACCGATAAGATTTTTCCGGCGATCTCTTTCGCCTTGTTTTCGTTGTGACGACGAACCCGTCCAGATAAAAGGAATAGTTCTACAATAGAAATAATAAGAGGAATGTACGTCCAGCAGAAAAGGGTATAAACAATTCCGAGGCCTACGCGATTCATATAATATTGATGGGCTCCCAGCCCCCCAAGGAACAGACAGAGGAGAATAGCTGTCGTGGAGTTTTTCTGGACTTTGCCGTACTCGGACTGGAAAATCAGTTTTTGATCCATTGTCATGTTTTTCTGGATGAGGATTGTATCCATAATGTAAAATTTCTCCCTCATGCTATATGAAATGTAAAAATTTAATAATGCAATAATACTACCCCTTTTATTACCTGTAAAGGAAAAAAGAGTAGCAATAGGCTACCCTTTTGGTGTGCTTTCTACTTCTGATAGGGATTTAGTAAAGAGATCGGCGGAAGTAACTCTTGCGCGACTTGCGCCATTACCATAGTGAAACGGAAAAGCCCACGTTCGCCGATAATCGCGAGGCGCGTAAAGATTTATTACATACAAAAAAGACAGGTGCTTTCACACCTGCCCTTTCTCCTAAACAGTCATATGGTTCCACATCTCCGACTTACTCAACGAAACAGCATCTGCTCCACCCTTCAACGCTTCGTTGACCTGCTCCATATTCCAGATCAACCCGCCCAAAATAATCGGCTGCGGCAAATGCTCCTTTATATACGAAATAATAGACGGCGCTATCCCCGGCATGATTTCAATCGCATCCGGCTGGTTTTCCAAGACGTTTTTGATGGTCGTCGTGAGAGAGGTCGAATCGATCAAAAAGACTCGCTGGATCGTCAGCATCCCTTCCTTTTTGGCCGCGCGAATCATCGGTCCTTTGGTAGTGACAATGCCCGTTGGTTGGATATAGGTGGACAAGAAACGAAAAGCCTCTTTGTCATTGGACAGGCCATTCATGAGGTCTGTGTGCAAAAAAATCGGCTTGCTCGACTGACGGATGGTTTCAGCTTCCTCCATCAGCTTGGTCAGCTTTCCGTACATCAACAGGATCGCGCAAGCTCGAGACGCCATCGCCTCTCCCAAGCGATCCTGTTCGGTTGCCGCAATAACCGGATTCGTTTTCAAAATCGTTTTCATGTCCATGTTATTCGCCTCCTTCCCTCAGTAGCCGTTCCACACTAACCTCAGCACAGCCAAGCTGCTTTGTCTCTACAACCCAATGACCCGCGAATCCCTTGTCTTTCAGAAGTGACAGGATCGAAGCAAACGGGATCGTTCCATCGCCTATCGCCAAATGATCGTCGAGCTTGCCAAAGTTATCACTCAGGTGAAGAGCGGACAAATGAGGGAGCACCTCCTGCAATGCATCGATTGCATATCCCGGACGAATCAAATGGGCATGACCTACGTCGTATACGATCCCTACGCGAGAGGACTTTACGTAACGGCATATACGCACGAGATCCTCGACGTTCCACCCCAGCACTTTTGGATAAGGGGGAACATTCTCGACCGTCAGTATGGTTCTACTCTCTGCGGACAGCTCGGTGGTCAACACGTGGAGTGCCTGACTCACATTTTCCACACCTCTGGCACGCTCTGTTTCCGCAAGTCGGTCTTCTACTTCCCCCGCATGCATCACAACATGGGTGCAGTCGAGAAAGCTGGCAATCTCCAGGCAGCGCTTCATCGTGTCCATTGTTTGCTCCCGAGTTGGTCCTGAGTCCGCCGCCAGATTGCAGCCGCTAATCGGCGCATGAATCGACCAGGCAATCCCTCTCTCGTTTCCCTGCTGCTTCAACTCTTTCAACTGCTCCCAGGACCAGTCCAAGAGGTCGGCATGATTCTCTTCACACATTATCTCGATGGCCTTCCAATCATGGTGCAAAAGCTGAACAATAGCATCACGCAAGGACAGATCAAATAACGCATAGGTGGATACGGCAAACGAGCTTTTGTCTCTCATCATTCATGACCCTCCCTCTTATTTCACGCCGGAGTGGATGAAGCTGTTGATAAACTGCCGCTGGAACAGCAAAAATGCCAGCAACAACGGAAAAATCACCATGACCGTCGCAGCACTTACCTCGGCCCACTGCGCCCCTGTCTCAAACGATTGGGCAAAAATCGCCAGACCGACCGTCAACGGGCGATTTTCCACGGAATTGGTAATAATCAGTGGCCACATAAAGTTGTTCCAATGGTAGCTGACCGAGACCAAGCCAAACGCAATGTAGGTCGGCTTCGCTAACGGAACGTACACCCGCCACAAAATCTGGAACCAGGAGCAGCCCTCCATCCGTGCCGCCTCCTCCAGCTCGTGCGGGATTGTCTTGAAGGTTTGTCTCAACAGAAAGACCCCGAAGGCAGAAGCGAAGTACGGCAGCATAATACCGATTTTGGTATCCAGCAAAGACAAGTCACGCAGGACATTATAGTTGGGGAAAATCAAGATATCTGCCGGGACCATGAGCTGGACCAGAAACAGGACAAAAAGCACATCCTTTCCCCAAAATTGCAGCTTCGCAAAGGCATAGGCCGCCAGTGTAGCTGTGATCATTTGTGCCACCAAAATACCCGTCACGATCAAAAAGGTATTGATGTAGTACTGGTCAAAGGGCGCTGCATCCCACACCTTCGCAAAGTTATCGAGTGTAAAATCTGCACGGAGCGACCACGAAGTCGCCAGCTCCCTCGGGCGAAAGGAAGTCCAGACCGCCCAGAGCAAAGGAAACAACCAGAGAACGGCCAAGCCGTACATTCCAACTGTTGTGATTTTGCGAAGCATCTGCCATCCCCCTTAGTTGTAATGAATCTTTTTATCCATACCAAAAAACTGAAAAGCAGCGACTAACAGCAGCAGCACGACCATGACAATCGTCAATGCCGAAGCCATTCCTTGATCCCAGAAAGAAAACGCTGTCTCGTATATGTAGTACAGCAAGAGATTGCTGGCATTATCCGGCCCGCCTTTGGTCATGATCACCAAATGGTCTACCAGCTTGAAAGAGTTAGTGAAGGCGATAATACTGACAAACATCGTCGTTGGCATAAGCAGTGGAAAGGTGATGCGGCGAAAAACCGTCCACGACGATGCCCCTTCCATGGAGGCGGATTCGTATAGCTCCTGTGAAATGTTTTGCAGCCCCGCCAAATAAAAGATCATGAAATAGCCAGCTTCCTTCCAAATGACCATGAAGATCATCGCCCACATCACATTTTTCTGATCACCGAGCCAGTTCATGTCGCCTTTTCCGAACCACTCCATCACATGACTAAGCGCTCCGTACTCCGGTGTGTAAATAAACAGCCAGATGTTCGCCACTGCAATCATCGGAACAACTGTCGGGTAAAAATAAGCCGTGCGGATAAAGCTCTTCCCTCGTATTGCCTTGTTGGCGAACAGAGCCATAGCTAGCGCGAGAGCCACACTCGTCGGCACCGTTCCGATGGCAAACCAGATATTATTGGTCAGCACCTTCCAAAACACTTCATCTTCCACCATTTGTTTATAATTATCTATCCCGTTAAAAAACGGCTCTGGAGAACCCAGATCCGCTTGATGAAAACTGAGTATGAACGTTTGTATAACCGGATAGAAGGTAAACAACAGCAGGAAGATGAGGGAGGGAAGGAGCAAGAGCCAGGCGTACATGTTCACTTTCCATTTTGCGCGTAGTTCCCCCATTGTCGCTCCCCCATTGCCTTGCTTGATTTATTTGTTGAACGGCGCCAGCATCTTGTCCGCTTCTTCCTGCGCTTTTTTCAATGCTTCCGCAGGCTCGGATTGACCAGTGATCACCGATTGCAGCGTGTCGTTCAAGAGCTTTGTCACTTTGCCGTTATTGTGCGTAGACAGCTCAGCATGTCCGTATTCCAGCTGGTCGCGAGCCACTGCTGCCGCCGGGAAGTCCTTGACGTACTGCTTCATACTCTCTTCTGCGTAAGCAGATTTGCGTGTAGCAACATATCCCGTATCGACGCTCCACTGAGCAGCGCGCTTAGGCTCGGTCATAAAGCGAATGAACTTCCATGCCGCTTCCTGTTTCTTTGCATCCGTTCCCTTGAACATGTAGAAGTTGCCGCCCCCTGTCGGGCTGCCGTAGTTCTTTTTCGCTGGCAAAAATGCTACGCCAAAATCAAACTTCGCGCTTTTCTTCACGTTCGTCAGGTTCCCTGTCGTATGGAACATCATCGCCGTTTTGCCTTCCAAGAAATCAGAAGGTACAGTCGCCCACTCGTTGACACCTTCAGGCATCACTTGATGCTTTTTGGACAAATCTACCCAAAATTGCAGGGCTTCTACATTTTCTGGCGTATCAAAAAACACTTTTTTCCCATCTTCGGACATCAAGTTCTTGCCGTTTTGCAAGGCCAGCGCTTGGAACATCCAATACGTAAAGCTCGAGGAAGGAATCTCGACGCCGTAGCGTCCGTCCTTTTTCAATTTGGCAGCGTACTGAACCAGCTCGTCCCAGGATGTCGGCGGTTTTTCCGGATCAAGCCCGACTTCCTTGAACGCGTCCTTGTTGTAATAGAGCACGATGGTGCTGCGTTGGAATGGAACGCTGTATGTCTTGCCGTCTACTTGGGAATTCGCCAAGAAGCCCGGGAAGAAATCATTTACGTATTCGCTACCGCCATCCTTGGCAATGAAGTCGTCCAACGACAGGATGGCATCCATGTCCATCATCGTATGCAGCTCCGTTGAGAGCATCACCGCTACGTCTGGAGGAGTCTTGCCCTGCACAGCTGCTTGTACCTTTGTCGTCGTATCTTGATAGCTGCCCGTATAGACTGGCTTGACTGTGATATCTGGATTTTCTTTGTTAAACTCCTCTGCCATACCGTCCACGATCTTGGTCAAAGGACCGCCAACCGCAACCGGATAATAGAAGGACAGCTCTGTTTTGCCTGACGAATTGGCTCCTTGCGCCGCATTGTTTGTGGACGAAGAATTGCCACTGGAGCAACCCGTGATCAGACTCATACTCATGACGACCGCAAACAAGCTTTTGACGACTTTACGCATCGCAGTACCTCTCCCTTTTCTTTTCTTAATTGGTCGTAACCGCTAGATTTTTTCCGGTTTCTCCATCAAACACGTTCACCTGAGCTGGATCAAAACGAACATGCATGGTTTCGCCTCTTTTACAGTGCCATTGCCCGTTCCATTTAGCCTTCCACAGCTTGTCTCCCACGGTGAATTCCACAATGGTCTCAGAACCGAGAATCTCTACTCCCTGCACGGTGACAGGAAGCTGGCAGGAAGCATCCATAGATTGCCCTTCAAGGGCGGGCTGCAGTGACTCTGGACGCAGACCAAGAACGACCGGGGTCTGGTCCTTGATACCGTGAAACATAGGAAGCGGCAAAAAGCGCTGGCCTGCTAGCTCAATTCCTGCTTGATCTGCCCGCCAAATGGCAGGTACCGTATTCATCGGGGGTGCCCCCGTAAACTCCGCCACGAACAAATTCGCTGGATGGTTGTAGACGTCGAGCGGTTTTCCGACTTGCTGAACCTCGCCGTCACGCAGGACCATCATGCGGTCTGCCATCGTCATCGCTTCCACCTGATCGTGCGTAACGTAAATCATCGTGATGCCCAGCTCTTGCTGCAAGCGACGGATTTCCGTGCGCATGTGTCCGCGCAGCTTGGCATCCAGATTGGACAACGGCTCGTCCATCAGGCAGATAGGGTGCTGACTGACGATGGCCCGTCCGAGTGCTACGCGCTGTCTTTGTCCCCCGGATAATTCCTTTGGCTTGCGCTGCAAAAGATGCGCGATGCCCAACATCTCCGCTACACGCTCCAACCGCTTGCCCTGCTCCGCTTTGTCTACTTTTCGAACCTGTAAACCAAACAAAATATTATCTTTTACCGTCAAATGCGGATAAAGTGCGTAATTTTGAAAGACCATGGAGATGTTTCGCCCGCTCGGAGGGACTTGATTCATCGGCTTGCCGCCAATCAACAACTCTCCCGTGCTGATCTCCTCCAGCCCGGCAATCATGCGCAATGTGGTTGATTTCCCACAACCAGAAGGCCCTACCAGTACGAAAAATTCTCCTGGCAGAATACGAGTGCTCACTTCATTGACTACCTTCTGACTCCCATACATCTTGGAAATGCGCCGCAATTCCACTTCAGCCACGACTTTCCCCCCTGAACCTCTCGCTGTTTTTTACGTATCACTCGACTATAACAATTGCTTACTAAGGTAATATTTGGGTATTGTAAAGTTTTTGCGCATAATCCGTAATAATTCCCCCGACTCCCGCCTCGGTTGCCCGCTTCATATCTGCTTCCTCGTTAACGGTATACACGGTCAAAATGATTCCCCGATGCTTGGCGAATCGGATCAGCTCTGGCGTGACAATCTGATGGTTGATATAGTATTGGGCATTCAATTGAACCGCATCTGTTATCTGCTTTTCGGCATACTGTTCCAGCTGTTCCTTTGGCTTGGTCCCGCTCAAGGTAAAGCCTAGTCCCAATTCCGGATTGAGCTTGGCGAAACGCTCCAATACTTCTGAGCTGAAGCTGCTGACAATCACATCTTCAACCATGTCGTGCTCTTTGATGACCTTTGCCATTTCTTTTTCGTACCCAATCCCCTTTGCTTCCAGAATGACCACCGCTTTGCCCTTGGCCGCTTCCAGCAATTCATCCATGGTAGGAATGACAGCATCGGTAATCTCAGGCTGGTACCAGGAAGGATTGGCTGGATCGAGCTTGTTAGCGTTCAATTCACGCAGTTCCTTCAGCGTGAAATCCTTTACCTTTCCTGTCCCGTTGGTGGTACGCTCCAGATCAAAATCGTGGATCAGAACAAGGTGGCCATCCTTTGTTTTGTGGACGTCTGTCTCGATGATCTCCACACCCAGCTCCATCGCTTCTTCAAAGGCGTACATCGTGTTTTCCGGCTTTAAGGAAGGGATGCCTCGATGCGCCATGACCATCGGAGGTTGCGTGATGCTTTTCTCTGGGTATGCAGCAAGCAGCTCATGCACCTCTTTTGGATCGTGTGAGACAACCCCCGCCACACCCATCTCGATCATTTCACTCGCTTGGCTATTGTTGGCCCGATCGATTCCCCACACAGACAACCCGCGATTGCGGAAGTAGCGAATGACATCCTCCGTCATCGCCGTTTGCGAGAGAACGATCACATTGGAACGACTGCTTCTGGCTGAGCGTACGAGCTCCTTTTGCTTCTTTTCGTTCAGCTTGCCGTCGATATACACGAGGGCACCACGGTATTCATTGTTTTTCTCCCGCATCTCTTGGACGATTTCCGGTCGGGAAGACACAATGTGCACATCAGAGAGGTTCTCTTTCTGAAGCAGGCGATCGACCTCCGCTACCAATTTTTTGTCCTCGATATGAATCACCGGGATCGCCTTGCCCTTGATCTGGTCCAGTACCTCGTCCAGCGATGTGCCGTCCTGGGTGACGACTCCGTTCTTCCCGGATTTTTTCACCGGAATAAAAATGGAAGACGCTTCGGCATCCAGAATCGTATCGATCTCGGACTTCTTGTCGTACATGGCAATCACCGTTGGCGGTAGGACAATTCCCGTCTTAGGCTCAGGGACAATCAGCACGTCGTCTTTCAGATCAGAGACCGGAATCTTGTCTTTTTGGGCATTCGGTCCGAACAACAACTCACCAGGGGTCGGCTTGGGTTGATCGACAAAATCTCTGGACGCATCATTCGTATCCTTTTCCGTCAGGCGTTCCATCGAGTGCCCACCAGCGACTCCCGGATGAGAGGTGACTCCCGGAACCTTCGCATCCATATAAGCCATCGAATCCACCGTATTGTACTCAGGGTCCATCAGAATGACATGGTCGCCGCCATTCGCCAAATAAATGCTGCCTGTCGCCCAATCCGTCGGCAATAGCTCAGGGACGTCCTCCATGGAGTCGAACAATTCAAAATCAGGCGTGACGCCATGACGTTCCACGATTCCGTCTGCATAGCGGGAAATGACAATCGTCTGGTAAGGCTCAATCATGGTGCCTTCCGGAAACGCATGCATGCCTTCGTTTCCTCCACGCTTTTCCTCGTCGCCTATCATGTATCCACTCAAATCAATCGGATCGTTGGAGATATTGGTGATTTCGATAAACTCGCCTGTGCTTTCATCAAAAAGGGGATCATTGACAACCTCTGTGATGAGCAAGGTTTTGCTCACCGCACTTTGCGCCATCGCGGGCATACTGCCTGTCACCAGACTTGCTGCCATTAGTGACCACAACCACTTTTTGCTGCTCTTTCCCAACTCCATCTCCCTTACCTCCTCGTTTTCCTACTCGACTTGCACCATGGCTTCCATCGTCGGAAGGATGTAATCTGGCTGAATCTCTGTGGCTTCTAGTTCGCGACTGGTCGTCACACCTGTCATAACGAGCGCTGTTTTCATACCGCTGTTTTTCCCGAGTAAAATGTCTGTTTCCAAACGGTCGCCCACCATGACGCATCTTTCTGGCTGCACTTGAAGCTGTTGAAAAACCTGCTCGGCGTAGTACCGGGACGGCTTGCCAGTCATCGCCCAGACAGAGGCTCCACCTGCCGTTTCAATCGCTCTCGCCAACGGCCATGTATCAGGAATGGCACCCCCTGGCACCGGACATAACGGATCGGGGTTCGCTACGATCAGGTAGGCTCCATTTCGCACAGCGTCAGCAGCTTGTTGCAGCTTTTCATACGTAAATGCGCGGTCCATTCCGACCAATACGTGCGTAGCTTCCTCCGCATCTTGCACCTGCTTTATATGAAAGCTCGCAATCTCTTCCTCCAAGGCAGGCTCCCCAACGATCAGGACACGCGCTTGCTCCGCATTTTCTTGAAGATACAATCCCGCCGCATAGGCAGCCGTCATGATTTCTTCCCGCCGGGCAGCCAATCCGAGCTTCTGGAGGCGAGTCTGACAAGCTGTTCTTGTTTGTACCGTCGTATTGGTCAAAAACATGATTTTTTTATGCTTCTCCCGCAGCGCAGCAAGTGTCTTTTCCACCCCAGGAAGCAATTCATTCCCGAGAAAAATCGTTCCATCCAAATCAAAAAAATACGCATCGTACCTATCTGTATCTAGCAAATCCTCTGCTCGCTCCTTTCATTCGAAAACACAAAAAGCCCTCATACACGGCAATAGCACAAAGAAACAAACCGAACGAACGGTCTTTTTCGAATCTATTGCTGTATGAGGGCTTTCTCCACGTCTCGACCCACTTACAGACGTTATTTATTTGGTTGATAGCTCGATCATAACAAGTCTTTGTTAAGGGATTGTTGAGCTACTTTTGGTTTTATGTGAACAACGCCAAAACTAACCAGTGATCGTTAGCCAAAAAAAGATTGCAAACTGTCTAAGAAAGAGTAAAATTCTTTGTGGATGATAATGATATTCATTATCGACATATAATCATATAATTATGCACTCATATTAGATGAAGGGATGTCTTTTCATGATTCAAAAATGGAGTTATCCACTCGCCGCAGTTGTTCTCGGCTCCTCCTTGCTCGCTGCTTGTGGAAACGCACAAACACAAACCGAAGAGAAAAAACCAGAAGCCACTCAGCCTGACAAGCCTGCCGCTGCTGATCAGTCCGCGACAGCGAGCACTGCTTCTGCTCCTTCTCCTGAGCTGCAAGCCTCTATTGATCAATACCGTAAATGGGTCGTCGACCAAACCGACCAATTCGTAAAAGCAACAGAGAGCTTCACCACCGCCGTTAAAGCAGGCGATATGGAAAAAGCGAAAAAGGAATACGCTCCAGCCCGTGCTTACTTTGAGAAAATCGAACCGATTGCTGAATCTCTCGGCGATTTTGACCCGTGGATCGATGCCCGCGAAGGTGATGTGCCTGATAACGAATGGCGCGGCTATCACAAATTGGAGAAAGCACTTTGGGAAACCAAATCGGTCGCTGACCAAGGAAAAGTGGCGGATCAACTGCTGCAAGATGTGAAGCAGCTCCGCGTGAAGGTAGAGAGCGTCGAAATCGATGTGCCTATGCTGGTAACGGGTGCGGTTGAGCTCTTGAACGAGGTATCGACGAGCAAGGTGACTGGTGAGGAAGAACGCTATTCCCATACGGACTTGTACGATTTCGCTGCGAACGTGGAAGGCGCTCACGAAATTTACAAAGTATTGAGGCCTGCTGTTACGGCTAAAGACTCTGCTCTTGCAAATGAAATTGAAGCCCGCTTCGCTAATTTGGATAAAGCACTCGCACCATACCGCAAAGGCGACGGCTATGTGCTGTACACCGAGTTGAAGCCAGACCAGGTGAAAAAGCTGAGTCAGTCCCTCGATGCATTGGCTGAACCATTGTCCAAAATGGGTACGATCGTAGGAGGCTAACAAGATGAATGACAAGCATCTCGCAAACACCACAGCGAACAAATTCACACGTCGAGAAGCTTTGAAGTTGGCTGGTGTCGGAGGGATTGGACTGCTGTTGGGGGCGACTGGGGTCAATAGCCTTTTGCCCTCTACTCCTAAAAATGAGCAGACAAGTGCCGCTCCGACCGGTGCAGATGAGGTCATTCCCTTTTATGGCAAGCATCAGTCCGGGATCATTACACCTATGCAGGATTTTATCTGCATGGGTGCTTTTGATTTGACGACGACCTCGCTAGGGGATGTCCGCAAGCTGTTTCAAAGCTGGACGCAGGCAGCAGCACACATGACTGCCGGCAAAAACGTCGATGAGGAGAGCGATAACGCCCTTCTTCCTCCTGTCGACACGGGAGAAGCCATGGGCCTGCGCCCAATGAAATTGACGATCACATTTGGGCTTGGCGCTTCTTTCTTTGACGAGCGCTTTGGTCTTGCAGCCAAACGCCCAGCTCCATTGGTCGATTTGCCTCGCTTCAACAGCGATGAAATGCGAAAAGAATGGTCGGGTGGCGATATTGTCGTGCAGGTCTGTGCCAACGATCCACAAGTCGCCTTCCATGCCCTGCGGAACTTGGCCCGGATCGCTCGAGGCAAAGCTGTCCTCCATTGGCTACAAGAAGGCTTCCAGCGTACCAGCGCATCCGACCCGACTGGCTCTACACCACGAAATCTGATGGGCTTCAGGGATGGCACGAACAATCCGCAGGTGAACGATCCCGCTACCGCAAATGAAATCGTCTGGGCTCACACTGCTGAAAGTCCCGCGTGGATGGCAGGCGGAAGCTACATGGTCATGCGTCGAATCCGCATGCGGATCGAAGTGTGGGATCGCTCTTCCCTCACCGATCAGGAGAATACATTTGGTCGTCACCGTTTAACGGGTGCTCCACTAGGCAAAGCAAATGAGTTCGACGAGCTGGATCTGGATCGCAAGGATGCCAAGGGCAAACCCGTTGTTCCTGTGGATTCCCACGTCGCGTTGGCCCATATGGAGGGCAAGGTGAAAATTCTCCGGCGCGGTTACTCTTATTCGAGTGGAATGGATCTCAAGACTGGTCAGCTCGATGCTGGACTTTTGTTCATTTGCTTCAATCGTGATCCGCGCAAGCAATTCATACCGATGCAACAAAAGCTCGCATCCGTTGACCTGCTCAATGAATATATCACCCATGTCGGCAGTGGTTTGTACGCCTGTCTACCTGGTGCAAGTGAGGGCGGATACATCGGGGACACGCTGTTTTAACCAACTATCTGGGATGGAGTGAACACCTTGAAACGCTATCTGTTTATCATTTGTACCTGCATGCTGCTATGGACATCTGCTCTGTCAGCCGCTGTAGCCGCGCCCCTGGTGCCAGAGCAGCTCAAGCAAATGATCGCCCTTTCCAGCGATGCCTTGATTAGCAGTGGCGATAACAATTGGGAAGAAGTAACCAAAGCGATCAGCAGTATGAAGAGCATCTGGGAGGGCAATTCGGAAGAAACCTCCGCAGATGCACAAGCATTGACGCAAGCAATCGCGGAAGCAGAGCAAGCCCTTGCCCAAGCGAAGGCGAATCCTGACACCGCAAAAGCAGCCATCTCCAATCTGGCAAAAGCAACGGATCGATACGTCTCGTCCCAAGAAGAAGGCGGTCAGCCAAAAGAACGCGCACACAAGCAAATCGCGGCATTGCTACCGCTCTTGCAAAACAGCATGACAGCCATCACGGAAGGCGATCTGACGAAAGCCAAGCAATCGTACAACAGCTTCGTCACCGGATGGTACAAGGCAGAGGGTCTTGTTCGAGCGGAAAATGCCGCAGTCTACGGGGATATGGAAATCAAAATCAGCGGTGCGCGCATTGCCCTGAACACAGAACCACCCGATCCGAAAAAGAGCGCAGAGAAAGTACAGGCACTCATTACTACGGTGGACAATTATTTGTCAGGAAAAGCAGTCCAACAGACCGCTGCGAATCTCTCTTCTGAGCAGCCGTCCATCTCGTCTCTACTGGAACTCCTTGCATCGGTAGAAACAGATATCGCCAATCAGGATGCAACCGCTGCTTCGGACAAAATGGAGACCTTTATCACCTCTTGGCCCTCTGTTGAAGGCGTAGTCATGACCAAATCGCCTGCTACCTACAGCAGCATCGAAGCCAAGATGGTCGCCATCCCGACACTCATCCTGTCCAATCCCCCGCAATGGGAAAAGGCGACGGCTCATCTTGCAGAAATGAAGACAGAGCTTGCGCCTTTTGCAACAGCATCCTCGTACACGGCTTGGGATGCGGGACTCATCTTGTTCCGTGAAGGACTGGAGGCTATCTTGATCATCGTCTCTCTGCTTACGGTCCTGAACAAGTCAGGCAATGCTGACAAACGCAAATGGATCTGGTCTGGGTCCATTGCCGGGATCGTAGTTTCCGCCATTCTTGCCGTCATCCTCAGTTTCGTTTTCTCCACCCTCTCCACAGGCAACTCGCGAGAAACGATTGAGGGAGTAACCGGACTGATTGCCGTCTTCTTTATGGTGACGATCGGTGCCTGGTTGCATAAGAAGTCCAATTTGCAGGCATGGAATCAATTTGTCGAGAAATCTATCGGCTCTTCTTTGGCAAAAGGAGCTCTGTGGTCACTCTCATTCACGGCCTTTCTCGCTGTTGCCCGCGAAGGGGCTGAAACGATTATCTTTTATATGGGGATGGCCGCTACGATCTCCATGACAGACCTGGCGATCGGTATTTTGAGCGCGCTTGTCGTCTTGGCCGTGATTGGCTTTGCCATCATCAAGCTCAGTGCACGCATTCCGGTCCGTCCGTTCTTTTTTGTAGCCAGCCTATTACTCTACTATATGGCGTTTAAATTCGTCGGCGTCAGCATCCACGCTTTGCAGGTGACGGGAAGCTTATCTGCACACAGCAGCGATTACTTGTTGTACGCGCCGACTCTCGGCATTTACGCGAGCTGGGAAACGACGATCCCGCAATTGATCATACTCGTGATCGTTCTTTTCAACTTATTCCTGTATTCGCGGAAAAAAGCAGCCACTCCTATTCCACGGGTGAACTAAAAGAGAGAAAACCTGAAAAACGCAGCTCCTTCATGAGGGCTGCGTTTTCTTGTAAACCCTGATATTATTTTTGGCAATCATTCTTTATCGCAAGTTCACACTTTTTCTGTTATCGTTAAATTTTTATGGGACAAGTTATGTTACCATATTACAGGTGTAACCTTCTTTTTACATTTTTCGTCATTAGAAGGTACGATTCGATATTAGGATAGGAGTTAGATATGGGGGCAACATCAAATTCTGTTAAAGTTGACGTCAAAACAACGCCACGCGTTCGACAAAATATGGTCTACCTGTTAGTGAAGCAGCTTCGTCCACATCAATGGACAAAAAACCTGCTTGTCTTTGCTGCCTTGCTATTTTCTTTGCACAAAGTAAGTCCGGATGTCATTGGAAAATCCGTGCTGGCTTTCCTGCTGTTTTGTTTTGTATCCGGCTGTGTCTACATCCTCAATGATTTTGTCGATATCAAAAATGACCGAAATCACCCGGAAAAACAGTTCCGGCCCATGGCTTCTGGTGCATTGCCGCCAGCGCTCGCATTAGCATTCGGTGCGTTTTTGCTTCTGGGTTCCCTTTTTAGTGCTTATTACTTTGACCGACTATTCGCGCTCGTACTGTTTGTTTACTTTGTGCTCAATGTCGCTTACTCGCTGAAGCTGAAGCATGTCGTCATTCTGGACGTCATGATTATCTCAGCCGGTTTTGTTTTGCGTGCCATCGGTGGAAGTCTTATGATCCAAACTCCTTTCACCCCGTGGTTTTTGCTCTGTACGATGCTACTCGCGCTGTTTTTGGCCATCAGCAAACGTCGCCACGAGTTGATTTTGTTGCAGCAGGATAAAGGAACGCATCGCAAAGTGCTCGACAGTTATTCCTCCGAATTGTTGAATCAGTTGAACACGATTGTTACAACCATGACAATCATCAGCTATTCCTTGTTCACTTTTACGTCAGGACGCACGATTCACTTGATGTGGACCATTCCACTCGTGATCTTTGGTATTTTCCGTTACCTGTATTTGATCACCGTCGCGGGCCAGGGCGGCAGTCCGGAAAAAGTTTTGTTGCAGGACAAGCCGATTCTCATTACGGTGTTCCTGTATGTCGTCATGGTAGCCGGGATTATTTACGTATTTGAATTTAAATAAGAAAGTAAGGAAGTTTTGAACCTGTTTTGTACATGAAGTTACTTGCTCAGATAGGTTGTGGATTAAGCTATGCCATCCATTGTTCTAATCATCATTTCCGTGGTCCTCAGTGCGTGTGGACAAGTTGCGATGAAGATGGGCGCATCCTCGCTCACCAGCAACAATGACATGCTGCTACTGAAGTTCCTCCACTATTTCACGAACCTGCCGATTATGGTGGGACTTACGCTTTACGGACTTTCTGCGTTTATCTGGATTGCTGCGCTGGAAAAGGTGCAGCTCTCCTATGCTTATCCCATGGCAGCACTCGGATACGTGTTGGTAGCTGTCATGTCCTTCTTGATCTTCAACGAACCGTTGTCCCTTACACGTATTGTCGGTCTGGCGATTATCGTCGTGGGCGTCGTCGTCATTTCTCAGTCATAATCTTCACGTAGAGGAGTTTTATCATGTTTTATGCGGTAGCGCCGTTTATCGGCTGGCTTGTGTCCGGAATAACCAAATTTTTGCTTAATTACCTCCGTTTTGGGTCCCGGGCCAAAGAAATGGTCGGGAACGGCGGGTTTCCCAGCACGCACACAACCGTTATGGTCACGACTGTGTTTTTGATTGGCTTGCAGGAGGGCTTTACTCATCCTGCATTCGGGCTGGGTGTGGCTGTGACGTTTATTGTGATCATCGATGCGACTGGATTGCGCAGAGCGGTAGGAAAACATGCAGAGGCACTCAACAAGCTCGCAAAGGAACATCCGGACGTGTTTCCCGCCAAACCTTTGCGCGAAAGCATGGGACATACCAGATGGGAGATTGCCGGGGGTCTGGTGCTCGGGGTACTGCTTGCGACCGTATTGCATCTGCTGGCAGCGAACCTCCCTACCCTCATTGGCTAGTAGATTCGTAGACAGGAGATTATGTTCATGAATAACCGTACAGCTACGTACTCGTTCCTGCTTGGGACGGCTTTGCTATTGTTTATGGCTACGATTGTGCTTAGCACATCCGTTTTATTTTTGTTCGGCGTATCCGTGACGGCCGCCAGCTTTTGGATTGGCCTCGTTGCGGCTTTGGCTGCGATGGGCGGGATGGTGTCGGTCTTCGTAAGTTCACGTCGACGGGCCTGGTTTTTCTCCCTGTTGGCTGGATTGCTGATTGTTTCAGGCATCAGCTACTACATCAGTGCCAATACGTTTGATCTTTCTTTTGACGGGCAAACCTATCATCAAGAAGCAATCGTGAAAATAACCAACGGCTGGAACCCGGTTCATGACCAGCCCATCGTCAAGCCTTCTGATTCAAAAGAAGTGGAAGAGATGGATAATAGAGAGGTTCTCTCGGCCTTTCACCTGTGGATCAATCATTACGCCAAAGGGCCTTGGATGCTCGATGCAGTCATGTATAAACTGACTGGTCAGATCGAGGTTAGCAAAATATTTAACCTGTTGTTGATTGCATCGTCCTTTTTCCTGACACTCGCTGCGATCCGAACCGCTTTTCCAGAGAAAAAAGGGGCGGCGATTGCCTTCGCGCTGCTCGCAGCGTTCAATCCCGCGGTGATTACGCAATCGACTTCCTTCTATATTGACGGACAGCTCGGCTCACTCGTGCTCATCATTTGCGCTCTCGGCTATCTGCTGTATAAGCGCTACCATGTTTGGACGCTACTAGCGCTATGCGCAACGCTCATGCTGCTGGCGCAGATCAAATTCACGGCATTGGGGTATGCCGGATTGCTCGGCTTGGCTATTCTCGTGCTCTTCTTTTTCTACGATCGCCGACAGCACATCAAGAGCATGCTCGTGTGGCTTTCGGTCAGTCTGATTATCACGGTAGGGGTTGTTGGGTACAATCCGTATGTCACCAACACGCTAACGAAGGGACATCCGTTTTATCCGTTGGCGGGCAAAGGTGCCGTTGATATCATGACCTCGAACAGCCCGCATGGCTTCAAAGACAATACGAGCATAGAAAATCTGGCTATCTCCTTATTTTCCAAATCGGAGAACATCGCAACACCCCATAGCCCTACATGGAAAGTGCCATTTACGGTCACATGGAAAGAGCTCGCCGTGTTCTACTCTCCTGACGTGCGTGTGGCCGGATTCGGACCACTTTTCGGAGGAGCTGTGATTGTCACATGCTTGATTCTCGTCGCCTTGCTTTTAGGAACTCATCGAAAAAAAGCGGCACCTTTCTTGTGGATCAGTCTGGCGCTCTTCGTGACCGTGCTTATTAATCCGGAAAGCTGGTGGGCGCGCTATGTTCCACAGCTTTGGTTGATTCCACTCTTGATTGCGCTGGCAGTCTGGGATGTCCAGAAGGGCTTTTTCCGCCATGCGGGCAAGGTTCTGATCGTCATTTTACTCGCCAATATGGTGATGGTAAATGCTTCTCATATCATTGGACAGTCTGGCGCCAATGCATTAGTGAAAAAGCAGCTTGAAGAGATGAAGGCAAGTAACAAAACGCTGGTCGTAGACTTCCACCATTTCAATGCGGTGAAAGTACGTCTGCAAGAAGCTGGCATTCCTTTCATTGAGCAAAAGATCGATAAAGGCGAAGATGTCAAAGGATTTATGACTACGCGTGCCGTTTACCTCTTAAAGTAATGAGTAATCCCCTTCACAACCAAATGGAAGGGGATTTTTGTTTTTACTATGATCGCTGGCCAAAATGTTGACCACTTTGCTCACCAAAAAGTTACCCACCTGACAGACTGAAGGTAAATCGGAATTGCCTCCAATTCAGTTCCTCCACCTACTTCTTAATTGATTTTAGCTCATTAGACAATTTTTGTTGACTTATGAATACCTGGACCAAAGCAGCACTCGATACAAGTAATAACATCGTAGCCAAGAGGCATCCTCCTATTCACAGTAAGATAGAAGTAGAAGGAAAAGCCCCTTTCACTTCTACAATTTATAGAGAGAAGGAATAACCACCTTACGGTGATTCTTCTTTTTCGTCATTCTTAGTGGCACGTAATGTTACATTAATCAAATCACGAATTTGTACTTTCAACTCAACATGCTTATGGATCACCGACAAAGTCAAAATTGCGATAAGTATTGCAATGATGACTGTTACTGTATCATTCATTCAATAGCCTCCTTTTATGTAGGAGTGGCCGTTGATTTTATCAGCTCCACCAACATTAGCTTTAGAGATTGCATGCTATCCTCATGTGGCATACGAATAAACCAAGTCATTTTTTTCATATCGGGTTCGTAGTGCTGGATTAAAGCCTCAATTGCAAGCGGATTTCCTTTTTGAGCATCATCAACTAATTTATAAAAGTCTATTTCGGATAATGTCTCAGCTATTGCCACACTACTCCCCCTTCTAAGCATATACGAGTTTATTTCGCAACCGTTGTAGAGCCTGTACTTTACATGCGTGTAGTCGAGAGGGAGAAAGTTCTAACCCCTTTGCGACTTCTCTTTCAGATCTACCTTCAATGACCACCTGTTGAATGATGAAACGTTCTCGTTCAGGTAGACTGTTAAGCAATTCCTCAACAAACATCTGGGAATCAACTTCTTGCGTATGACCGATGTCCCACTTTTCGTTGGTAAACTGAATTTCCATACGATATTTTTTCTTTGCCTCGTATTGCAACTTCCAAGCTGATCGTTTCAACTGCTGCCTTATCTTCTCTTCAAGTGATTGTTCTGTCATATAATCCCCCCTACCTACTAGGTAAAATAAATGGGTATTTGCTCACAGATTTTTGAGAAAAAAGAGATCATATGTTCTATTATACCACAAAAACTGTCAATTTTCGCCATGAATTTCAATATTTTGATACGTTATTGCATTATATTTCTATGAGTATTTAGGATCATTTTCAAGCAGAATTCTTTATAACACCATGATAAACGGAACTTTTTCCCAGTTGAGACGTCTAACAAGTAAAGCAGGAAATTAACTTAGGGGAGGTATTAGCCGTGGTAAAAACTTCGCTTTTCACTTCATTGGCCTTGGCCATTTCAATTGGATTTTCAGGAATTATTGCTCCGTCAGTTTCTGCGAATACTCCTATACCAATTCAAAACGTTCAGTCCCAGCCTTTGATTGAACATGTAAAATCCATAAAAACAGAACATAAAGGTATTTTCTCAACTGCAATTACTGAAGAATGGTTTAACCCACAAAATGGTTTTCTACGAGAGGACAATTTTGTAAAAGAACAAGAAAAAATCACTTTAAAATCCAAGGTACATCAATACCCTAACCAAAAATCACTGTTTAAAGAAACAATTGACCGGTATCAAGATAAGGATATTTGGACGTATTTAGGTGTTGAGACTTTAAATGGGCAGCAAGTTAAAAAGATGAAAACCATTATTGAGCCGAAAAGTGGTATTTATCACATCGTGTATGTGAGTTCATCTACGGGGTTACCCATAAAAGAGGATAAATTTGATAACAAGAACGATTTATTGGCTACTTATGTCTACTTTTATGATCAAGTAACCGATCCGAATGGTGAGATCTTTAAGGTTAAGGAGAAAAATTTAGAGATCGATCTGCAAAAAACGAAGTGATTATCACTTCGTTTTTTGCATTTTCAACTATGAGATTACACTTCGTAGAAATTGTTGATTGCATCAAAAAGTGAGTTATTATTTAGAAGGTTATGCGTCGATCCAGCGTAGAAAACCATTGGCGCTTCTTTGACAATTCCAGAGAATGTATCAACATAGTAATCGAACCTGTCAGATCGGCTCTTGCGATAATTATCATCACCTTCCATGGTTACCCCAATTAATGCTGTGGCCGAAGTCTTTCTTCCACCTCCAACAACGTCTCCATCTAAATCATAGACCTTTTGACGATTGGCACTATCAAACACTTTATCCACGTTATCTTGGTAAGGATCGCCTTGAAAATAGTATTGTGGTTGGATGCAAATGATATCAAAAATGTCTGTTCTGTTTGCGATTACCCCTAGATTATGAGTGATATTCTCTGCGTACGTTCCGAAGCCATAGTATGGCGCCCACATAAACTCTTTTTTATGTGTATTACGTACTCTGTAAGCAAGATCATTCAACAATTTAACCATTTTGTTCGAGGTCGGGTTTGAACTGCTGATTTTCTGATCAATTGGGAAAATCGTTTCTGTTCGGAAGTAAAATCCTTCGATACGGTGCTTCCATTCCTTTTCACCTAAAATTTCGATACATGTGTCTTCTACTTTTCGCATAAAGGATCGATAGTCGGAATAAAAATCATCGATATTTTTAATTGTAGTAATATCATTACTAAGTGCTGGCAACGAAATATACAAGTCTTTATGGTCTACATCTGATGCTTTGTATTCAGGTAAAAAATCAGCAAGATCATCAATCATTTGATCAATTACAGCATTACGGTCTGACTTACCCTTTCGATAGTCAAAAAACACTCTATCCATGTTTCCCAGGTGGACTACGAAATCATGAATGTTGGTACCGGCAAATTTATTTAACATTTTAGTTGTTACTGTGCCATAACCTTCGCCTGTATAAAGATGAATCCCACGCATTCCTTTAGACATATTCACAACACTCCTATTTTAGATTCGGCGTAATTTTGACCGGTCATCATTTCGCCTTCACTATCTAGGTAAAAAAAAGAAGGGTTTGCTCACCCTTTTGGAAAGTTTTTTGGAATCAAATTTGTTGTTGAACGTGGCGTGTATCCGCCTAGCCACTTTTCTCAAATCAATAGGAACAAAAAGGAAAACGAAACGGTTTCCCCCAGCTTGTTGGTGCTTTTTAAACAGCCCCACTTCTGTCACCAAAATTTAGTCCTCGACACTATTCCAACCTTTCGGATGCAAAATGTATCTGTACCATTTTATCTCCAATAATGATACGAATATAAGTATGAATTTCCATAATTTCGCCGTGGGATGCGTGTTTAGTGGACAAGGTGCCAGCTTATATAAAAGTAAAATTTTCATAATGATTATTGGAAAACTATGGTAGAGTTTACTTGTATTGATTATCCAGAAGGGAGTGTGCATCATGCCTGTTGAGACATTCAAAGCAACTGCACATCTACAGAAGGGAATGGTCGTCAAAGCCAGTTCCAGAAATTTCGAGATAACCATCGATGAACCGAAAAGCCTGGGAGGAACGGATACTGGGATGAACCCTGTGGAACTGGTTCTCTCCGCACTAGGCGCATGCCAATCTATCGTTGCCAGAGTATATGCCAGAAAGTTTCATATTCAACTTGACGATTTTTGGGTGGAAGTCGAAGGCGATCTCGATACGGATGGCTTCATGAACAAATCTGATGTTCGACGTGGGTATTCTGAAATTCGATACACCTTTCATATCAAAACCGATGCTCCTAGAGAGCAAGTAGAGTCTTTTGTGGAGTTTTTGGAACAGACGTGCCCGGTTGGAGATACGATTGCGAATCCTGTCACTCTTAAATTAAACGGAATTGTTATTGAAAAACCGAGCGAGATAAAGACGAATGATTAAAATAAGGCTCCCAAC
>NZ_JABMIU010000003.1:0-699419 GCF_013332495.1 Brevibacillus sp. HB1.2
CGGGCAGAATAGTGTAATAACATAGAAAAGGCCCGTCCTCAAGGGGCCTTAGCATACCATCGGTTAATATTATTATTTAGTATCCAATCTAACCATAGACTTTAGTACTTTTAATAATTGCTCTGGTGTAGTTCGCCCAGTTATTATGTACCACGTTTTTCCATTATCATAAGACCAACCAGCATCCGAACGGACACCCTCATTTGTATCAATTGCTGTAATCTGTCCATTTATTGCACCATGAACTGGATTACTTCCCTTTGGTATTGTAGCCATGACACGCTTCATGATATTAATAGCATTGTTAGTATTCTCTGCCCATACTAAGTATTCCCAGCCGTTATCTTTCCAGATAAATGCTCTTTTATTAGCAGAATACTTTACATCATACCCGTTAAATTTAGTGGCTCCCTCTGGTATTTCGAACATTTCATAGGTAGAGAAAGGCTGTTTTCGGTAACTAGGAAGAGTACCTGCTGACATTGTCATTACGTCAAAAGTAAGCATTTTTGATTCCCCATCACGCACTCTTTGGCGTGATATCTCGAATAAATAATGGTCTTTACTTACTTCAAGTTTGCTTACAAATAAAGAACCAAGCTTTCGAGAAAATTCAGATGAAGCTACATAAGAAGGAACATACACAGCAACATCTACTTTTTTTAGTTCATCAACATACTGTCTATCCCAAGTAAACGGTTCGACCTCCTCGTCTTGAATAGCCACAGCAACAGAAGCAAAACCGATAAGCAATGTAACAAAGAGCAAGATAACTTTCTTCTGCATAAAGCACCTCCTTACCTATCTTTTGTGTATTGGTAAATTCTATGCGAGGTGTTTTATGAATCAAAAAGTGGATAGTCATTTGTCCAGTATTGAACTAACGGGTTTCGATAGTTCAATGAGTCAGTCTAAAACTCTATTATAAATGAACATCTGTCCGTTGATCTAAAAATGGATGCTAACAATACCAGGCCTGATCATGATTATGGCAAGCCTGGTACGATGATGACACTTAATTTTTGAATAGAATTTCGCCCACCTGTGTGGAAATGTTGAGCGTTGCATTCTCGGATTGAGCCTCACCTACATATCCATGGAGTTCTTTGGAAACAACCGATGTGGTATTTGTTGCTTTTTCAAGATTAACTTGATTATCAATATTCCCCATTTCTGTTGATAGATTTACATATAGAGGTGCTAATTGATCCGGTAGAGCGAATTCGACGTTTCCAAGGTTAGTAGATATGTTACTGCTTTCCTTGCCAATTACATCCGTTACGGTGATGTTGCCAGCATTGCTGCTCACATTTAAATGTTGGACCGACAATTCTGACTCAATGAAGATGTTGCCAACTTCATTATCTATCTCAAGGGATTTGAAGTCTTTATAAGGAAGATGGATCGTTAAGGATGGCAATGGCTCCGTATTTATGAACTTCTTTTGTTCCTGTTTAAGCATAATCTGTAATGTTCCATCTTGGATCGACGTAGTCACGTTGGTATCCATTCCTTTTGAATTGCCCTTGGATAATTCCCATTCTGCTTGATTGATTTGTTTGTCTCCTATGACTTTAACTATAGCAGCGTTACTCTGAATTTTTAGGGAATGAATGTTAGTTACATCTATTTGAGAAATATCCCCATTTACTGCATTCGAGACATTCTTAATGTCCGATGTTTCTGAATTTGCAATTGTGTTCGTCGGTATAGTAGCGTTTTGCTGGGACGAACTTTGTGTACTAGTGACGGAGGATTCCTTCGTACATCCAGCGATTCCGATACTGGCAGCGGCCAGGAGAATCATTGCTAACTTCATGTTGTTGTTCAAACGTTTATCTTCCTTTCTTCTGCATATGCTAAACAGATCGTCATTTCAAATTACGTGATCCGTTTGTACATTAATCGTACAGTGGTCAGAAAGATTTGGTAACGGACTTTGGCTTGAATAAGAACTGGACTTAAGTCTAGAAAGAGCCTCCGCCTTTAAACCTAGAGGCACATGATGAATCGAATACTCGGTATACTCATAGAGTTATGCTATGAATTGCAAATTGTAAGACTAGGAACGGGTGAATTTACCACTAAAAGGACAGCTCGTATGGCAATATGATTAATCATCGTATTTCTAACGATTCCCGTTAGCAACTTTAAGCAACTTCATGAGGTTAGCCAACAGAACGTTGTCTAAAATCGGCTACTGAATTAACTTAACGGCAGGTAACTATAAGCGCCATTAATAGTTCAATGGAGCAAGAAGGTTGAAGAGGAGTGGGATATTGAATGTGGAATATTTTAAATATTCCTTTTAAATTCTATGTATAGCCATTTTATTTCTAACCGCTATGTCTATTATTTATTCGATTAATAGCCTGGTTGCTTCTTCTGAAACGAAGCCATACATACCTGTTGAAACGAAGCCATACATACCTGTTGAAACGAGAACTTACACTGTAAACCAGCAAAGAAATAATGATCAGTCTACTTTTGAATACGATGATGATGTTAAACGTTCATGGTCCATAAGGTATAGACCGACTTAACTATGGCTAGTAAGTACCTATTTTTTTGACAAAGTAATCGATCCAAACGGAACCATTTCTAAAGATGTTTCAGGGGTAACGCTCAGAGAAATCGAGTCGCCCTGAAACAACTCACAGAGAAAAGAAAAGGAAGTCGCGCGTATACGCCACTTCCTTTTAAATCGGGAGATCCCGCAGTGTGGTACACGCATAAAAAGGCAACATTAATTCCCCTTGCTTTTATTATAAAGTGCACAAAAAAATAATGAGTTTCGTTCAACCAACGTGATCGATAGCGTAATAAAACAGCGGCGAATCTAAGACTTTTTTTCAGGTCTTAGGTCGCTGCTGTTTTATTATTCGGGTTCAGTCTAAAACTAATTTTTCTGAGTCTGGAGATTTTTTTATCCAAGAACTACATAGAGTCAACAACTCCAGTCTATTACATTATTTTCAACGAACAGCTCTTTGCCGAAAAAATCGGCATGTGAGACTGCTCCATTTAACTCTTACTCATTCCGCCAAGCCAACGCCAGCGTCCCCATCCCAGCATGCGCCCCAATCGTGGAACTGATCGGTCCAACCAACACCTCGACATCGGAGTACTTGCTCTGAATTTTCTCTTTCAGTTCCAGCGCTTTGTCCAAGACGTTGCCATGCAAAATCTGCACGTGCTTCACGGTGTAAGTCTGCTTGGCTTTCTCCAGCTGTTCCAGCATACGCTTGATCGCTTTGCCTTCGGTACGAACCTTTTCATATACTCCAAACAGCCCATCTTTAATTTGGAAAATCGGCTTGATCTGAAGCAGATTGCCGATAAAATATTGCAAACCGGTCATTCGGCCGCCCTTGTAAAACTGGTCGAGACTGCCAACCAGGATATAGTTCTCAAACTTTTTGTATTCCTCACGCAAGGAAGCCGCAATCTCCTGATAGCCTTTTCCTTCTTTGGCTTGCTCGATTCCGTTTAAGATGATCGAGGTAATCGGGTACGACATCAGCTTGGAATCTACCGGCTCGACAGGGAAGTCTACCATCTTGGCTGCCATTACACTAGTATTGTAGGTCCCACTCAGATCAGAGGAGAGGTGGACAGCAATCGCGCATTCATACTCTTCCTTTAATCGTTCGTAGAGCGTCACAAATTTTCCTAAGGAAGGCTGTGACGTTTTGGGAGCATAACTGGCCTGCACAATTTTTTGATAAAGCTGTTCAGGTGCTAAATCAATGCCGTCTTCAAAAGTGCCATCTTCAAAGATAATCTCCAGTGGAACGACGTAGATATCATGCTCTTCCAGAATGTGATCAGGTATGAGTGCGGTACTGTCTGTAACCCAGGCAATTTTTTTCTTCAAGGAAACATGTCCTCCCCCATTAAAATGCGTGTTCTATCTTTACTAGCGAAAGCTTCATGGTTGTTCGTTACGGATGTTGTATAAGCAAACTCGCATATTCTATCATAATACGAAAACTGTCGTTTTTTGTCGCAAATAGAAGGAGTTTTATTGAACAAATGAGAGGAGATTAATGGGGAAGAGGGCACAGACAAGAAAAATCCCATGCTTCTTCGAGGGGAAGAGACATGGGATTTGTATCGTCTATTCAACTAACGGCTTGATTTTGGGAAACACCTTCAATGCTGTCTTGTAAAACACATCCTCGTGATATTCCGCTGGGATTAGCTCCTGTACAAATTGGATATACGGCTTCACTGGCGCCAGCGGCCAGTCTGTCCCGAACAAAAATTTGTCGTAATGATCACAATAGGTGATCGCGTGTCGTAGATGAGAGAAGAAGAGAGGGGAGTCCGCGAGTCGCTTGCAATTGGCTGCGTCACCGACCATTAAGCCGGAGAGATCTGCAAACATGTTGCGGTTTTTATAAACGACTTCTGCCCCATCGAGTACCCACGGATCGCCAAAATGTGCCATCATGAAATGAACGTCTCGATGCTTCACAGCCACCTCGTCCAGTGTGAGAGGGTGGGAGTATTTTAAGAGCCCACGCTCCGAGTACGTATCGCCGGTGTGAAAGACGACAGGTACCTGATATTTGGCTGCGAGCGCATAGACGGGATCGTAGACGCTATCGTAGGCGTAGAAGGGATAGTAGCCCAGATAGATTTTCAACCCGACCACGTTGGGCTTTTGCAGGTCAGCTTCCAAGCGTGCCACTGCCGTTTCATCCATCTTGAATGGGTTGATTCCCAGACAATAGACGAACTGTGGTGGCAGCTCGTCTGTCAGGTCTAGTCCCATGGGAGTGACAGCTTCCACATCGGGAAAGCCGTCTGGCTGAGTCTCTGTCAAGCCCATGCCTATCCCAAGGACCACGCCATTCTCTGCATATTCTTGCAAGAGACCAGCGACGGAGTAATCGACAAACGACTTTTCTGCCGCTGTCCGCTTGAATTCCTCGATATGGGATAAATGCATGTGCGCATCAATGATTTTCATTAGAAGCCCTCCCTTATTTGGCAAAGCGTATCGTCCGTAAGTCAGATAAGGCATTGGAAGGAAGCGTGTTGTCGGCAAACAGGAAAAAGACAGGCGGAGTAAAGGTAGAGCTGTTGTTTGGCAGATTCAGTTCGCGTATGACAGAAGCTACGGCGACTTCCTTGTTTGCGTATACTTGGAGGTCCGCAGTATCGAGGTCAGTAACGATATGCATCTGATCGTTGCTGGATGCTCGCCCGAGGACATAATCGGAAACTTCAAGGACATCCAATTCACCTTGTGCCAGCTTGTAGCTGAGCTCCTCACCATTCGTACCAATAGTTTTCAGCCATACCGCCTCTTCCTCGGTTCCTGGCTGCAAAAAGATGTCAGTGGCTAATTCTTTGCCAGCAAAGTACGTTCCAGTATTTTGTTCGATCTCTACTGTATGGCAGAGGACAGGTACTCCTGGTAGCAGCAAGTAATACTGATGGCAAGTCAACCCGCGATACTTCTCCTGCTTTTTCACATGGTAGCTCACCTTGATTCCCTGCCACGCATTTTGCTTGTTGTCGATTAGCTCGACAAAGGAAGCCGTCCGCTCTTCCTTAACCAGTGAAAACGCGCTTAACTCCTCCATATAGTTGCCGATTCCACCAGTCCACGGATTCCACCAAGATTTCGGCTTCCGCTCAGGGAAGGCGCTGTCCAGCCACTCCTGCCCATTGCTTGTAAGCGAGTAGAGCGTCGGAGCAAAATCTGGAGCGGCTTTGATCCGCAATCGTCCATTGTCCGCGATATAGACCTGCTGTCCTTCTTCCACTGTTTGCTCCTGTATGACCTTGCCTTGACCGATTGGGAAAATCGCGCTCTGCAAATGCGACACATGCGTGGCAAAACGTCCCTCTACTTGCACGAGGTCAAATGGTTTTTCCGGCGTCTTGAAAGAGAAGCCAGATTCCGTCTCTTCCTCATCTTCTGTAAAGCTCTGCGCTTGTTCGGAAGCTGACTCGCTCAAAAGGGATGCGATCAGTTCTCCGTCCAAATATTGTTGCTTGTATTCTTTCACCTGTACATCCAGTTCCTTGCTTGTGACAAAAGGATTTTGCCCATTAGCGCTCAACTCTAGATGAGAGCTCAAGGTCAGGTCTGCTGGCATAGGTTCTTTACGGGCAAAGGCACGGAACTCTTTCCAGTCAGCATAGCCCCCATGTGAGAAGTGGAAGGGACCAAACGATTTTTTTTCATGTGGAGCAAGCATGCCGAGATTGGTTTCGAGTGTGACATACCAGCCTTGAATATCAAAACGGTATTCAGGAGGCCAGCACATTCCCCAGGGGGCCGTTTCATCCTGTGTAAATAGCCAGTTTTCACTGACTAACTCTGCATCCCAATAATCCATATCGCTGCCATAGGAGGATGGTGTTTCAACATAACGGCCTTGATACGGCACAATCGGGCGATGAAAACTGTGACTAAATCCTTGGTTAAGCCAAAGCTCAGTAGTCAGCTTGTCAGCAGAGTGGTTTTCTATCTCCAATCCGTGTTCAACGGTACCATCTCCGAACAGGAGCGTTTTGCTAACCAGGGCAATTTGCGGGTATGCCCCGGAGCGATACGTTGCATGGATGCCGATTGCTCCCTTTTCCACGATAAACGCAACATTCTCGGCACGCTTCTTCGAGAACTCGCTAGAAAACGGTTTGCCGAGCTTGGGATAGAGGAAGTTGGTTGGCTCCCCACCTGTCCCGCCGACAACGGTCATCTCATTATCTTCTTTGTTCAAGTAGAGCGTATGGCGGCCATGGTGAACTTGCCAAGCCTGTTCCGTTTCTCCAGACACCATCGCACCAAGTCCCGTAAAGGCAGCTCCGATTTTTTTGGCAAAAGAAACCGATCTGCCATCTGCGAGCTTTGCCTCCACCTGTACGCTGGCTTCGTAAAAGCCGTGTTCATACAGGTCAGCGTTAAGCGGAAGCGAAATGCGCTCTTTGCCAGATAGTTTCAAAGTGTGGCGTTGCTCTTGTAAGCCAAAAAAAGAACAAACGGGCAGCTCGAATGAAAATTCCGCTTCATCCGTAAAGTTGTTTTCCACGTCCAAATAAAACAGCTTTGTCTGTCCCGGATAGGAGAGGCCAGGTACATGCAAGGAAAGGGTAGCAGGAAACTTGGGAAGGATTCCTACCTCAAATAGCGCTGCCTTGCCGTTAATCAGTAGCTGGGTACAAACACGCGGATGCGTGCGCCAGATGCTTTGCTCTTCTGTGATTGGATCGACAAAAAAGGTAGCTGACAGCGTCGTTTCACCTGTCACAGCCAGCTCGTGCTGATAATCAAAGCGGATCGTGTCGCTCGGTTGCCCGTTTAACGAAATCTGTAACGGCTTGCCTGATTTGTTGACGATCCGGTAGTGAATTTGATACTCCCGTCCAAAGACCAGCTCCAGCTTTTCTGCTTCGGCAGACACGAGATAATCCTCCGTCTCGATGAGGCGCATGCCTCGCCCCCGCCGCTCAAACTCCACGTGCAAGCTCTTTTCTCCTTTTGCCCAGGAGTATGTGAAGTAATCAAAGCCGTTTTCCTTGCGTCCATCTGGCTCTACAACGATCTCCCGCGTGGAGTCCTGATACCAGTCAAGCTCCTCAAAATAGTGGGCGATCGCTTCGGTACGGAGCACAGAAGGAATCATGTTCATCAGATGGGTGGCGTCGTCCCGGTCTTCCCAGAAAAAGCCGAACTTCTTATACAACGGAACAGCCTTCGTGTTTCCTGCCCACGTATACAGATCAAGTCGCGGCCAGCCCAGCTCAATCGTTTTCTCCAGTGCGCATGAAAGCAGCATCCGGCCGACTTTTTTTCCATGATAGTCGGGACGTACATTGAGCAACGGGATGTAGAGGGCACCGGTATCTTCCCGATATTCGGCCAGGCTGCAATAACCAACGACCGTTTCACCTTCCATAGCGAGATAGACGGTGATAGCGTCAGAGGCTGCTTCTTCTTGTCTAATTTGTTCCGCTGTCGTAATCGAATTTCCGCCTCCCCAGCTATCTCGGCTGGCATTCCACATATCTGCGACCGCTGCGGCCAGCTCAGGGCGGTAGGTGACAATTGAGATTGATGCTTCCATGCTTGTTAACACCTCGATTACATTGTTAAATTATGTATCTTCTAAGAGTTGTACGTTTGATCGACAGAATTGTTGCTAGTTTTCGGAAAAAGAATCAGCGCATGTGCAAAAAAAGCACCTTATTCAGGTGCTTTTTAACGCATTCAGGTTCTCGTTCTCGTTTTTACTGCGAGTCCACTAAACGTAACAGGCCCAACAACATCAGCTCTGGTATTTGCCGTTCGGTTTTCTGCGGTTACTGTGTAAATATGGGTACCAGCTCTTACATTTCGATCGATTGCCTGAAAGGTGACAGCATAGTTTTGTTCAGAACCAGTAGATTCAATACCTTGGAGGGTGTTGAAAATCTCTCTACCATCACGAAATATACGGAAGAGGATTTGCGCAATACCGGTAATCCCCCGAACACCAACCGTAGCAACTAATTCAACACGATTCGGTTGGGAATGCCTAGATGGGATTCTGATTCGGATAGTGGCGAGGCGAGACCTTCCTGGCGAGCGTCTGATGGTAAAGGAATTTGCCAAGTTGAATCGACGGCGTGGCTGAACGGCTGCTTTATCGAGAATACGTACCAATAATATCACCCCCTTTTTACTTTGATACCTCAAATTATGTTGGACAATGGGGGAGTGATTGGACGAGTTCACGATACTATTCAAAATTAAGTCATCTATCTTTGTTTGGGTAAACAATAGAAAAGGGATGTAAAATTAAGGTAACGATAAGGTGCCCTTTAGAAGCCATTAAGCTTAGCTCGATACAATCAGGCATGAGGTGATAGTCATGGAGCTAAAAGAGAACCGCGTCCGAATTATCGATGGCTTGCGGGGATTTAGTTTAGTAGGGATTTTGATGGCGAATATGCTGATTTTCCAGTATGGGATTTGGGGAAGCCAAGAAATGGATTTATACGCCCTCCCTGATTATGAAATGACAGCTTATAAGCTTGTGAAAATATTTGTGGAAGGCAGCTTTATGCCGATTTTTACCTTCATGTTTGGTTTTGGCATGATCAAGATGCAGCAAAGCTTGGCCGCCAAAGGTTTGAAGCAAAAACGCTACCTTACCCGCAGATTTTTGATGCTGATCGGACTTGGTCTCCTTCATTCGTACTTCCTATGGGAAGGGGATATCTTGGGGTTTTATGGCATGATGGGCTTCTTTCTGTTGCTGTTCATGAACCGTAAACCGAAAACTCTGCTCATTTGGGGGATTGTCTTACTCTGCCTCATCAGCTTAATGGGGCTTGCTCCAGATGATCCGAATGATCCTACGAGTATTACCGATTCTGCCCGTATGGAAGCTTATGTCGTCAAAACCATGACCGTCTATGGCACGGGCACATACGAGGAAATCGTACATCACAGAAGCAGTGAAGATCCGCTTGGTTTGCCAGAATACATGATGGTTGCTTTATTGTTGATGGCGCCGCTTATGAGCGCACCCATGTTCCTTTTTGGGATGTATGCTGCGAAGCGCAGGTGGTTCGAGAAGCCAGAGGAAGAACGAACCTCGTATCTCCGAAACATGCTGATCTTCTTGCCAGCGGGACTTTTGTTAAAAGCGCTGCATGTGTATCTGCCGGGAACTTGGTGGAGTGGCGTCGGTGAGATATCGGGGGGGACCATCCTTGCCATCGGTTACATTTTCGCCTTTGTTTGGTTCTTTTCCAGAAGTACGAAATCAACTTGGCTGCCAAGATTTCAAGCCGTGGGTAAACTCTCCTTAACGAATTACCTTTTGCAAACCGTCATTTGTACGACGATCTTCTATGGCTATGGACTCGGATGGTTCGGAAAGATCGGGGTATTGGCTGGCTGCGGATTAGCGATTGTGATTTATGCGGGACAGCTGTTCATAAGCCCATTGTATCTAAAGCGGTTCCGTTATGGCCCAGTGGAACGACTACTGCGGATGTGGACGAATTTTTCAATCTCCGGCCAGACAAAGCAACGCCCGGAAAAACCTATTTCTGCTTAGCACCAGAGAATAAAAACCAAGCAGCTGCTCTATGGGCTACTTGGTTTTTTGTTTGATTGTTGGCCTCCTAAAAATATGAATCCTCTGATCGGTCTCCATCATATAATGTAAACGATTGGAAAAAGATGATCAGATGGGTCATCGTAAAGAACGGAGGATGGGAATTGGGACGTTTTCCAAGAGCAGTAACGAGTCTTGTTTTCTTTAGCCTCTTTTGCTTGATCTTCCAAGCATCCATATTCGTGCCTGTAAGCCAAGCAGCAAGTGAAGAGGAAACACCTGCCGCGGTAGAATCCACTGTAGATCTTCGCCACTTACAAGGAAAAGTCAATGAAATTAACGCCGAGAATTTAATCCAGGAAAAATATACGCCCGACAGTTGGAGCAAGCTGGTGTATGCGTTGGATGGTGCAAAAGCCGTACTGACGAAGCCAAACACCACCCAAGCAGAAATCGATGGTGCCTTGTCCGTGTTAGTCCTAGCAAGAGAAGGGCTGAAGAAGCAGGAAGGTACAATCGACAAGAGTAAACTGCAAACGAAAGTAGAGGAAATTGCAGTGGAAAAGCTGCAAGAAAAAGATTACACGAGGGACAGTTGGAAAGAGTTGCAGAATCGACTAGGGAATGCTTACTTTGTGCTGGATGATCCGCATGCGAGCCAGCTTGTCGTAGATGTTGCCCTGGAGAAACTGATCAAAGCGAGACAAGATTTGAAGAGACAAGATGACGCTGTCTATAAAAGAGAGCTGAGGGCCAAAGCGAGAGAGATCGAGGACAAAGACTTGGATGAAGACGACTACACCAGATCGAGCTGGCGCAAATTGGAGGATGCGCTTGAACAAGCGTGGGATGTCATTGACGATCCACATGCTACGCAGTCTGAAGTAGATGATGCTCTGTACGATTTGAGAAAAGCATGGAGAAATCTAGAGGATGATGATCGAGACAGAGACCGGGATCGGGATAAAGACAGTAGAAAGGGTTCCTATACCACGCCGACAACCATCTTTTTCACTGGTGGTAGCCCTGCAGATAAGAAAGTGGTTCTCCCTGCAACCAATATAAAAAGTAAGAGCCAACGTGGCTATATGAATGGCTATCCTGACGGAACGTTTCAACCGGATCGTACAGTGACACGTGCGGAGATGGCTGCCATTTTACTGAACGCTGGAATGGTGAGCCAGTCTTCTGCGAATAAGGGAAGGTTCTTCGATGTAGCCGACAACTACTGGGCAGTAAATTCGATTCATCAAGCAAGTGCAGCGGGTATGATGAGCGGCTACCCAGATGGCACATTCCGTCCATCGGCCAACATTACCCGAGCGGAAATAGCCGCGGTCATCTATAAGTACAAGGCCTTGCAAGGTGCGGGAGGGGGCACTGCCTTTTTTGATGTGAGGGGAGATCACTGGTCATCTCCAATCATTGCAGCGGTTGTTGCCAAAGGCTACATGACAGGTTATCCCGACGGCACCTTCCAGCCAGAGAAAGCGCTGACTCGTGCCGAAGCTGTAACCATTCTCAATCGCGTGCTGAATCGCGTGCCGCAGAACCAAGCTGGCCTGCAAAGATGGCCGGATGTTGCACCTGGTTATTGGGCGTATAAAGAAATTGAAGAAGCATCCGTTCAATAACGATTTCGAAAAAGGACTCACCCTCCTGTAAATAAGAGGGTGAGTTTTTTATAATCCTGACACACATGATGTCAGGATTCGTGCATTATGTCTGCTGCTCATGGTCATATTTGCTCCGCTAACAATGCGTCTGTATTTGACCAAACCGAATCGATAACTTGCGGATTCATTGCGAAAGCGTCGACGATAATGTCGATGCTTTTTATGTATAGTGAAAATGGTTGCATTTTCTATTCTTTTCTATCATTCGGTTATCTCTTCCAGAAAAATGTGGTATAATCTACCACTAAGATAGAATGGCATAAAATCATTCAGCTTAGAATCGAGAGGAGAAAGTTTCATGAAACTAAACAAACGCTGGAGCAAGCTGACTCGCTGGGCGGGTACAGGTGCACTCAGTTTGGCGCTTTTGCTCGGGTATGTGCTTCCAGTCCACGGGCAGACACCCGCAGCTCTCCCAATCAGCCCTTGGTCGGTAACAACGCTGAACGAAGGGGAGAAATACGGAATTTTTCCGTTGGAGTGGTATCAAGAGAGTTCTTTTCAGCAATCCATTCCTGCTGACAAATTTATTACCTTGATGGAGGGGACAGCGAAAAAGCTGGATCTTCTGGGAATGAAGAAAAAGAACGCTTCCTTATCCTTTCCGACTGATAAGGTCATTACGAGAGAAGCAGTCATTACTTCTTTATACAAACTCTTGGCGAACTACGAACTGCCAGCAGCATTCGAAATGACCGGGGATAACCCGATTGATTATATGAAGAAAAAAGGCTTGGTCAAAGGGACAAGCGCTGGTCTCGAGCTGAATCAGCCAAGCACGGTTGAACAAGCAACGGTGATGGCCAGCCGACTGGTCGAGTTCGTATACGATACGGTGGGCGGCGGTGCCGAAGGTCTCATGTGGAAAGTGACCAACGGCAAAAACACCATGTACTTGCTTGGCTCGATTCACATGGGGATCGCAGATATGTACCCGATGCAAAAAGACATCCGGGAAGCGTATGAAGAGTCGGATGAACTGTGGGTGGAAGCCGATATTATCAACGGTGACACTGATTATATGACACAAAAAATGGTATACACCGATGGCACGACACTGAAGGATCATGTATCCGCTGAGACGTATCAAAAGGTGCAAAAATTGCTTGCAAAGCTGCAACTGCCAGCCAATTCTTTTGACGTTTACAAGCCGTTTGCTGTTTCCTTGTCTGTGCCAACGCTTGGCTACGTGGACGGCGAAACGGATCTTCAGTTCGCAATGCTATCCGGCATCGACAGGTACTTCCTGACGAAGGCGATGCTGGATGAGAAGCCGATCAACGAGCTGGAAGGTATTAAGCTGCAAGCGGACTTGCTGTCAGGTGTTCCTGCAGAGCAGCAGGAGAAAGAATTGAACATCATGTTAGATAGTGTTATGGCCGAAAAAGGGCTGGAAGAAAGCACAAAACTCTTAAAAGACATGCAGACAGAATGGGTAGAAGGCGATCTGAATGGATTTACCCAAATCATGACGACGCATGGCGATTTCGGTGAAGGCGAAGTGAATCAGCGTCTGCTCGGTGAGCGAGACAAAAACATGGCTATTAAACTCGCAGAAGTGTTGGAGAAAAAAGGGGAAACGACTTCTTTTGTCGTGGTCGGTGCTGCCCACTTCTCGATGAAAGGCATGGTTATCGATCACTTGAGGGCAAAAGGCTATGACGTGCAGCAATTGAAATAAGAGAGAGAAAAGGAAGTGTCGGCGCAGGCTGGCACTTCCTTTCCTTGTTTTCCAGAAAAATTGCTTACCCAGACAAGTGTTGCTAACATTATCCAGCGGATAGTAAAATTATACTATCTAGGCATACATAGGAGGTATTTTGCGTGGGCTTGTTTGATATGTTTAAGACAGACAAAGGGGAAGAAATGACCCCTCATTTTGGATTCGCATGCTCCTTGCTCTACATGATGAAATCGGATGGAGAAATGGACCACGAGGAAATCGGTCAATTGCTCGCTGTATTAGGCGGTGAAGAAAGCAACGGCGTGATTGGTGTAGGTGCTAATAACAGACAGTTGCTCGAAAACGCAATGAAATATACACGCAATAACTCTATCGAGAAATTCCTGGGCGAAGTAACTCCATTGCTCACGGATGCTCAAAAAATGTGCATCCTGGTTAACCTGATCGATTCCTCCCTGGCAGATGGCCAACCTGAGCGTGAAGAGCAAGAGCTGTTTGGCAAGTTCTTGACTGCATTTGGTATTTCGGAAGATCGATTCCGTCCATTCTTTGAAGTAATCGTGTTGAAAAATGACCGTGGTGTGTTCGTGAATCAAAACCATCCTAAGAACCAACCAGGTTACAGAGTGACGCTTCCTGTTTAATCTTTGATACGAATGTAAAGAGGCTGTCCCAAAAGTCATGAACAATGACTGAGGGACAGCCTTTTCATTTGATTTCTTACTAAAATGTAAGAGAGAGGGCGAAATCGTTAGATAGGAGTCATTCATTTGCATGAGAGTCTCGTCTATAATCCAGACATAAATCATTTTCAAGGAGATGTTCAGATGAAAAAAATAATAGGATTCGTGTTGGTTATCGCTCTTTTTGTAGGCATAGGGTTTGGCGTAAAACGATATGTAGAAGGTCCATCGCAACCGGTCAATGGAGTTCTCGTTATCGGCACAGAGAAAGATACGAATAAGGTCAAAGAGTTGTATAAAGATAACACCAAACAAACAAGCGACTACAAACTGAAATTGGTTACAACAACAAAAATCACGAAATTGACAGAGCAAGATCAGAAGGAAACGGGTCAAGAATTTGATAGCCGAGATATTAAGTATTCGGTTGTGAATCGATCTACAGCTGAGCAATTCGTCAAGAAGGGGATTCTCAGAGCCAGACAAGATCCAAGAAGCACGTCTATTATTTCAGACCCTGTTACCAGCATCAAAGAATTATCGAATGGTCAAAATCTGTTTTACTCTATAAGTGATGCAGACATGAAGAATAACCAAATCGATTTGAACGGTCAGATGGTACCTGTAGCGTATGTGAACCATCAAATGTGGATTGGGTATATACCACAAGCGGATCTTGTTATTGTTGACGACAAAACTTACAACCAATTAACTGAAGCAGAGTCAACGCTCTCCTTGATCCAGTTTGGAAATGGCGGCTTCGATTATAAGAATAAAGATAACGTGAACCAGGTCTTACAGGAAATCGGGAACGTTTATGCAGATAGCGAAAACAAAGTAAATTTTGTAGATGTACAAGATTGAGTTTGAGTGATGAGAGGATGAGCTGTATGGAAGTTGTACGGATGGAAAACGTAGTAAAAAGTTATGGGGAAGGCAACAACAGGGTAGATGCGTTAAAAGGGATTGACCTTTCTATTCAGCAAGGAGAGTTTGTCTCAATCGTAGGTGTTTCCGGCTCTGGAAAAAGTACACTGCTGCATATTTTAGGAGGGTTGGATCGGCCAAGTTCAGGGCAAGTATTTATTGGGGACCATAATCTTTATGATTATACAGATGATGAGCTTTCGATATTCAGAAGAAGAAAAGTCGGGTTTATTTTTCAGTTCTTTAATTTGATTCCCGTATTGAATGTCCAGGAAAATATCGCGTTGCCCATGTTATTGGATGACGAACCGATCGATATGACGTATTTGGATGAAATTATTGAAATCCTGGGGCTCCATGAACGAAAAGACCACTTGCCTTCCGAACTATCGGGCGGCCAACAGCAACGAGTTTCCATAGGCAGGGCCTTAATTAATCGGCCGCATTTGATTCTGGCGGATGAACCCACAGGTAATTTGGATACGCGAAATACGAAGGAAGTCATGGATTTATTAAGATTGACTGCAAAAAAATACAATCAAACCATCGTATTGATTACGCACGATCTTACTATTGCATCGGCTTCTGACCGTGTTATTACGATAGAAGACGGTGCGATCATTTCAGATCAACGGCTTGCTGCGAATTAGCCAAAAGACTGGAGGTGAATGATTTTGATCAGCAGTTATAAACAATTAAGCAGCAAGTATTTAAAAGGGAATATAAAACGAACCATTTTGACCTTGGTCGGAATCATACTCTCTGTAGCGTTAATTTCCACGATCGGCCTTTTTATGAAAGGATCACAAATCTCCCAAATTGAGAACATTAAAAAGATAAACGGGCATTCTTTTCATGTCGGTATTTCCAATTACGATAATGCGTTATTAAATAAAATCAAATATAATCCCCAGATTAAATCGTTTGGTTTGATGTCTCAAGGCAACATTGTTCCAGTTGGAGAAGTTTCGGTGCAAATGAATTTCGCCGATCATCGCGCCTTGGAGTTTTTAACGTACAGCCTCGCTGATGGTAAATTACCAACCAATGATCAGGAAGCAGTTGTTGATTCATGGGTGCTTCCTTCTATAAAAAATGGTCTTCAGATCGGCGACTCATTTGAATTGGATGGTAAAACCTATCAACTGGTTGGGTTGCTGGATAATCGCGCGTTCACTCAGAAGAATAAAGAGGGCCGTTTCTTAACCTATAAACGTGATTTCGCTATTGGCGAAGGCAGGATTTTACTCGAAATAAACGAGAAAGCGGACTTTCAAGAGGTTGTAGAGGAAATAAAATCACTTACGCAAGACGAGAATATTGTGATCAATGACGAATTGATCAAAGTTTTGAAACCGGGATCGAACCAATCGATTTTCGCCATGCTCGTCATCGTCGTCAGTATTGTTGTGATCGCGACGGTTGTTGTGATTTACAATGCTTTTCAAATCAGCGTTGTAGAGCGGATGAAGCAATTCGGCTTGCTCCGAAGCATCGGTGCTACACGAAAGCAAATTAGACAAATCGTGATGAGAGAAGCAGCAGTGATGGCTGTCATCGCCATACCGATTGGGCTAGTATGCAGCATATTAGCGGTTGCTGCTCTCCAATTCATCTTCTCGATCCTTTTAGAAGATAGTGAAGGTGTTTCTTTTTTTCATATCGATTGGCAGATTTTATTCATCAGTTCGATCATTACCCTGACGGCCGTATTAGGGTCCAGTTATTACCCGGCTTTTTTTGCTGGCAGAATATCCCCTTTGCTGGCAATCAGCAGCAGGTTATCCATTAAGAAAGAGGCGATCAAAAAACATAACAAAGACGTGTTGAAAAAGCCTTTCTCTTTTCCTTTGAGCCTGGCCTTGAAAAATGTCAAAAGAAATAAAAATCGGTATTCCATTACGATTCTATCCATCATTATATCCAGCGTATTGTTTATTACTTTCTCGTCTTTGATGGATATCGCCTTTGCATCCAAGTATGTGAAAGATTTATCCGCTACATCGGATCTGACCATCTATCTGGAACAGGATAAAGAGGATTCTTCCGTAGAAAGACAGCAAATTTTGGAGCGATTGAAGTGGCTTGAAAATATATCCGAAGTGAAGGAACAGGACTACCGTTTTGAAATCAATTTGAAGGATGCAACTCAGTCTTCTGCTACTGTTGCTGACATCAAGCAGACTGTCGGAATCAAACACTCCATTACTATTGCGAATCACATGGATGAGAATAAAGTAAAGAGGGATTCTGAGCTGGTAATAAAAGTGCTGGTCTATAGTTTCATTGCGGTCATTTCTTTGATTGGCAGTCTCAATATCCTCAATACGATTACGATCAGCATTATCATCAGGCGAAAAGAATTGGCTGCGTTAAAATCCATAGGCATGTCACAAAGGGATTTGAAAAAAATGATCATCTATGAAGCGCTGATTTACGGTTTTTCGGGAAGTTTGCAAGGGATCTTTTTCGGTTGTATACTTTCTTATATTATCTATTTGGCTGTTTCTGGTATCGTGAGGATCGAATGGATGATCCCCTATGAAGCTTGTATCATTACATTTGTTTCCGCTTTGTTCATCAGTTTTTTAGCGGTTCTAATCCCACTGAGAAAAATTCAAAAAGATAATATTATCGATATTATCAGGGAACAATAATAAAAAACGGTCATGACTGTTTTGCTGACCGCAAGCGGTCACACCCACTTTTTATGAAAAGCGTTGAGACGTTTTTCACAGAAAAAGGCCTGGCTATTTGATAGTCGGGCTATTCGGATTGGTCAAAAGGAGGGGACTTCTTGAATAAAATTTTGCTTGTTGAAGATGATGAAGCTCTCGGTCTAGCCATCGAATTTTCATTGAAGAATGAAGGCTATGAGGTGGTCAGAGCCTCTAGCGTAAAAGAAGCGAAACACGAGTTTGATCATCATACTTTTGATTTGACTATCCTCGATATTGGCCTTCCAGATGGAAACGGCTATGATTTATGTCTGCATTTCAAAAAACAAAAAGAGTCAGCGGTTATTATTTTCTTAACCGCGCTGGATGAAGAAGCAAATGTGGTAATGGGTCTGGATATTGGTGGGGACGATTATATAACGAAACCTTTTCGAGTCAAGGAACTCATGTCCAGAGTGAAAGTGCAAATGCGCAAACAAAGGCGGTCGGAAACTTCTTCCATGATCTTGGCGTCTGAGAATGTAAAAATCGATACGAACCTAATCAAGGCTTATAAAAATCATGAAAATATTCCATTAACGAATCTAGAATATAAGCTTCTGCTAACTTTCATGATGAACCCTCATAAAGCTCTAAAAAGAGATGAGATCCTCATGAAAGTATCGGAAGGAGAAGATGCTTTTTTTGATGAAAACACGTTATCTGTATACATTAAGCGTTTAAGAGACAAAGTTGAAGATGACCCCAAGAATCCACAGTTTATCGTCACCCAAAGAGGATTGGGTTATCGGTGGAATAAGGATGTGAACAGAGAGTAAGATGATGAAGAATACCGAATGGAAAGGGTATATAACGATACTGGCTGTTCTGTTATCTCTATTTACCATTTACCAGTTTATCGCACATCAAATGTTTTATGATGATTTGAAACGCGATTACATTTCAAGCTGGGGTGAAATTACTGCTAGATTGGTTGAACTAAATCCCGAGAATGAAGCAGAAATTATGAAAGTCATAACGATGCACACTTCTGATTCAAGTGAGTATCAGGAAAAAGGAAGAGAGATATTTAGGCAGTACGGATTATATGAAGATTTGGAAACAGAGCTTTTTCCGCTTTTAAATCAACATATTTTCAGCCATAATCAATTTATTATTTGGGGATTGCTTTGTTTCGGATTGATGCTGTTTGGGGCAAGTTATATGCAGCATAAGTTGGTCTTCCATAAAATTAGACAACTTACTTCCGCAGCCAAAAAAATAATCGATGGGGATTACTCGGTTGTCATCAATGAAAATAAAGAAGGGGATCTCGCCAAACTAGCGGCTTCCTTTCGTTCTATGAAAGATATTATTAGAAAAAGCATGCAGGATCTACTGGAAGAGAAAGAGTTTTTAGGACAAATGCTGCAAGATATCTCCCATCAATTAAAAACGCCTCTTTCCACAATATCCATCTACAATGAAATGATGTTGAATACAGAGTTGCCCAGGCAGCAGCAAGTTCAACTACTGCAAAACAATGAAGTTCAAATCTCCAGAATGAATGTCTTGATTCAAAATTTGCTAAAGGTAGCGAAAATCGACGCCAGAGCCATATCATTTGATAAAGAACCAGCAAATTTGGTGGAGACCATCGAGGAAGTATTGGATCGTTTGGCGAGCATGATCAGTGATAAACATATGTCGATTGACTGGGATGCCCCGGAGGAAATAATCGTTGTTCACGATAAACTATGGATGCAGGAAGCTTTGTTAAACCTGCTGAAGAATGCGATCGAGCATTCCAAACCCGATAGTAAAATCATGATTCATGTCAAAGATACGCCGATCTTTACAGAATTGGTGATTCAAGACTTTGGGGAAGGAATTGCAACTGAGGAATTGCCGCATATTTTCGATCGATTTTACAAAGCAAGAGGTTCAAAGAAGCATGACTCGTCAGGGATTGGATTGGCGCTGGTCAAAGCCATTATCGAAGCACATCATGCCTTGATTAAAGTAGAGAGTGAGAAAAGTAGCTATACAAAATTTACGATTACATTTATAAAATTTTAGGGACAGAAGAAATAAAATTGTTCCTTATGCGTAACGATGACTTCTGAATTTCATCAGGGGTCATTTTTTTATTGACCTGATGAGGAGATCCTCAAAAGAGCAATACAGAAGAAATGTCGCCGCTTTGATTGTGCTACGATTTGTTTAGGAAAAAATGAAAGGTGGGACACCCATGCAGAGTCAAATTTCAAAAACACGACTGTGGATTGCACGGATTATGAGCGGACTTGTCATTCTTTTTATGCTTTTTGACGGTGTATTCAAACTCATCCAGCCTGCTCCTGTCGTAGAGGGAACTCTCGTACTCGGCTATGCGGAGCATCACATTGGCGTGATTGGAATTCTCGCCCTTGTATCAACGGTGTTGTATGCGATACCACGAACAGCAGTTTTGGGTGCACTTCTGTTAACTGGATTTTTCGGTGGGGTCATCGCTACCCAGATCCGTGTAGACGCGCCACTCTTTTCCCATACGCTGTTTGCTGTCTACCTCGCGATTTTGATGTGGGGCGGATTGTGGCTGCGGGATGAGCGAGTGCGAAAACTGTTTATTTAGTGCAAAGCTGTAGCCACATCATCGGCTACAGCTTTTTCGATGATCCTATTTGGTTATAACCGTGAATCTCCGGTATTCGTTGGGCAACAACCCGGTGCTTTTGCGAAACAGCTGGGAGAAGCGACTGGAGTTATGGTAGCCCACGATATACGCAATCTGATTAATGTGTAAATCGGTGCTCGTAAGCAGTTGCTCGGCGTGATTCATTCGCTTGTTTTGGATATATGCGGTGATGGTGCATTGGTTCGCTTGCTTAAAGGTGTATTTCAGCTTGGTGAGTCCCATGCAGGCGATCCGGGCGAGGTGCTCCAAGTGTATTTCGGATGCGAAGTGATCGTCAATGTAGGCGGTCACAGCTGTCAGGCCGTCCAAGTCCTGTTGGGATATGCTTTTGGTTGGATGCGTTTTTTTGTGTGCTTTGGCTTTCTCCACGATCAGTGATACTGCTTCTGCGACTTTTCCCTCGTAGTACAGCTTTGCGGCAATTCCCGTTCCCCGAAAATTCCGTATCTGTCGGAGCACGAAAACAAGCTCCGCGAAATTCGTCATCCCATCTACCGTAATAAAGGACGAGCGCAGATCCTTATACTCTACTGGATATTTGCTTTTCAAATAATCCTCGTAATACTCCGGCATGATTTCAATAGCCGTCGAGCGAATGGGAATGTTTTTGCGATAACTGGCCCGATACAAATTGTTATAGCCGATATGGACGCGGATGCAGCCGCATGACAATCGTTTATATGGGTTGAATTCTTCGCCAGAGACGGAATCGTAATAATTGAAGCTCAGGTACTTGGGTTGCTGGAACTCCAGAAACAAATCCTCGTAAAAGACGAAATCTTGGATCGAAATCGAAAACAGGTTGTCACGGGTATAAGTCCAGTAGCGCCCCTGCCCTTTCTCTGGCAAAACAGAAAAGCAAACACCCTCGCGACTGTATGGACCGTGGTCGTCGTCACGATAAAAGCCGCATTGCATTAAACACGGCGTATGCAGTTCCGTCAAAATATCTTTCATTATAGTCACCACCCATGCCGTGATCGGACGAAAACATACTTCGAAAAGACGTATGTCTACCTGTCGTATTGCTAGAGATTATGATCATCATTATCATTACGATTTGTAAGGAGGACTTCAGCAATGTTCCATGTCCCCTTTATCAGGTTGTGTGTGATCTCGGTTGTAGGGGTGTTTGTCGGATGAAGGAAAAAGCTTATGAAAAAGAAACAGCGCGTACAAGACGTCTCGGTCCCAGAACGCATCTGTTAGTGCTGGTAATAGCGAGTATCTTGGCCATGACCGTTCGTGATGATATACAGGTACACTTACTGGTGGCATTAAGTGTAGTGTACTTGGTATGGAATCACCTGTCCAGAAAGGCGTTTCAACTGGTTGTGTTCTATTGCGTGTGCATGGCTTTTGTGTTTTTCATGCCGAATGTGTTGGCATTGGGAACGATGAAGCTCATTGTCTACACGATGGTGAGAATGATGCCTGTCATCATGATCGGCACGGTTCTGATCTATACGCCACCTGGTAGTATCATGAGTGCGTTTGAGAAGATGTCAGTCCCCAAACCGATTTTGGTGATGATATGCATTTTGATCCGTTTTTTCCCCGTGGTCATTTTGGAAATGAAAGCGATTCGTGACGGGATCCGCGCCAGAGGGATTTTTCCGCATTGGTACAGCGTACTGAAGCATCCGGCCATGGCCTACGAATGTTTTTTTATGCCGCTGGTCGTCCGTTGCCTGAAGCTGTCTTCAGAACTGGCGTCGTCTGCTGAGCTCCGCGGCATCGAGTGCACAAACGCGCGGACCTCTATCTATCCAGTTGGCTTCAAGATCATGGATGGCATCGTCGTAGGGCTGTATGCGCTGATAGGCTCAGCAATTTACTGGACGGGAGGGATGATTTCGTGATCGAGCTAAACGATGTTACGTTTCATTATGGTCAGGAAGATGGGGGACATGACACGGAGACCGGCGTGAAAAAGATAAGCCTATCTGTAAAAGCTGGACAGTGTGTCGTACTATGTGGGCGGTCTGGCTGCGGCAAGAGTACGATTGTGAGGCTGGTCAATGGTCTCGCACCGAATTTTTATGCCGGACGTCTCACGGGTGAGGTAAGCGTTGGCGGCAAAAGTCCTGCGAGCATGCTGCCCGAGGAACGTACCCGGCTAATGGGCGTCGTATTTCAAGACCCCCGCAGCCAATTTTTTATGGAAACCGTCCGGGATGAGCTGGCGTTTTCCGCAGAAAACATCGGCATGGCACCAGACGAGATTCGAAGCCGGATGGATAGGCAGGCGAGCCAGCTCGGGATTTCCCACTTGCTCGATACCTCTTTACATAAGCTGTCCAGCGGGCAAAAGCAACGGGTAGCGATAGCGGCCGCATCGGTTTTGACACCGCCACTTCTTTTGCTGGATGAGCCTACTGCGAATCTGGACGCTTCCTCTACGCAAAACCTGATTGAAATCGTAAGCAAGCTCAAGCAAAACGGTACCACCCTGCTCATCAGCGAGCATCGGCTCGCTCCTTTTCTACCCGTTGTCGATTTGTTTGTCTGCATGGAAAATGGCAAAATCGCACGTACGTGGACGAAGGACGAGTTCTGCCAGTTGTCTCATGATGACGTGCGTATGTATGGTCTGCGCCATCCTGACATGACGCTTCCCGAGACAGCGAAGAAACGTGAGCAGCCAGAAATGTCCGAATTCATGGTGGAGGGTAGAGGGCTTAGCTATTTTTATAAAAAGAAAAACGACGGAATCACCGATATCAACATCTCGCTTCCACAGGGGAGCGTAACAGCGTTGACTGGAGAAAACGGTACGGGCAAGACGACGCTATGCAAAATTTTATGTGGTCTTCTTCGTGAGCGAAAAGGAACGATTGTCAGCCAAGGTCGTTCACTGTCCGCTAGCAAAAGACGAGCTGTCAGCTATTTGGTGATGCAGGATGCGGACTACCAGCTCTACGCAGACAGTGTCGGAAACGAAATCGTGTTGGGAAAAATCTTGAATGAAGAGCTCCGCGAAAAGGCGTATGAAGCGATGGATGCTTTCGGTTTGCGCGAGCTTCGCGATCGGCATCCGGCGTCATTATCGGGTGGAGAGAAGCAGCGGGTCACGATGGCAGCCGCTTATTGCTCTGACGCAGAACTGATTGTGCTGGATGAACCGACAAGCGGACTTGACGGCGATGGAGTGCTGAAGGTGGCCGCATGGGTAAAACAGCTGGCTGAAGCAGGCAAAACGGTCGTCATGATCACGCATGACCAGATTCTTTCCAAGCTGGCATGTGATCAAGTGGTTGAGTTGCGGCTTACCCGAGATGTTGAAACGATTTTTGCGGAGCCAGGGATACGAACAACCGTTGAAACTGCCAATCGTTGACAGAAGAAAAAGCATGTGGTAGGATGGTCACAACTTATCAGGGACGGAGGGGTACGTGTGGCAAATTAATTTTTCGATACTTTATTCGCACAACACAATCAATGAAATAGCGTGAAAAGGCTATGTTGTGTGCATACGAATCGAAAAATGGATTGCCGCTACGGTAACCCAATTGAATCATGGGCAAATGGAGTGAGGAAGGCAAGCGTGATGACCTCCTCTATTTGCATGATCTGCGAAGAGAATGGAACCAATCTTTGTACAATCAGATTTTGGTATCTGATTTTATGGTTTTCGTTTCTTCTTCCTTTTTCGATGACGTAAGCACAGGCAGTCTAGCCTGTGTTTTTTTATTTCCATTCGTTTAGGAGGAAAACATACAATGGCAGAACAGATTTTAAAAGTGAACGGTGTAGAAATATGTGCGGAAAGCTTTGGGAAGCCCACAGATCCGGCGATTTTGCTGATTATGGGAGCCCAGATGTCCATGCTTTGGTGGGAGGAAGAATTTTGTCAGCGAGTAGCCGATGCTGGACGCTTTGTTATTCGTTTTGATAATCGGGATGTCGGACGCTCCACGACCTACGAGGTTGGGGAACCAGGCTATACATTTGAAGATATGGCGGATGACGCTGTTCACGTCCTAGATGCATTTGGTGTACAGCAGGCGCACATCGTTGGTATGTCCATGGGCGGAATGTTGACGCAATTCATTGCATTGCGACATCCCGAAAGAGTTCGCACGATCATCTTGCATGCAACGTCGAATTTTGCCCCTGACCTCCCGCCAATTGATGAGAAGCTGATGGAGTTTTTCAGCAATATGGGAGAAATCAACTGGGAGGATGAACAGGAGGTTTTAGAGGTTGCCGTGGCGAGTTCGAAAGTTTTGATCGGTTCCAAGTATCCTTTTGACGAGGCACGCGTCCGTGAATTGGCCCAAATCGATATCGCCAGAAGCAATCATTATGCGAGTAAGAACAACCACGCCTTTGTGACGGCCAGTGAAACGTACTTGATGCGGACAGGTGAAATCGCTGTGCCAGCACTCGTGATTCACGGTACAGAAGATCTGCTCATCCCTTTCGCGCATGCCTTACATCTTGCGGACACCATTCCAGGAGCGGACTTGCTCGCGTTGGAAGGGACAGGGCATGAGCTTCCACATGGGGATTGGGATGTTGTCATCGAAGCGATTTTGGAGCATACGCAAGAAAAGGAAGCGTAATTACACATCCTTCAGAAAAAACGGAGTGAAAAACAGGAATGAATCCTGCTTTCTCTCCGTTTTTTGTAGCGGAATGGTGTATTTTCTTGGAATCGTTTTCGCTTATGCTCTCGGGCTAACGAGAATTTTCACCTGGTTTTTCTCTTTCAGCAGTGCTTCAAAACCATGCTCCACGATGTCGTCGAGCTTGATGCGCTGGGTGACCAGCTTGTCTGCCGGGAAGAAGCCCTTTTCCATCAGGCTAATGACAGCTGGGAAAACGTCGCGGTAGCCGATGATACCTGTCATGTTGCGCTCTTTCATGACGATGTGGTTCGGTTTGATTGACGCTTCTCTTTCGAAGATGCTGACGATCATGATTTGTCCAGCGATTTTGGTAGATTCGATGGCTTGCGTGAGGACCGGAGGCACACCTGTGACTTCAAAGGCGATATCTGCGCCGCCATTTGTTCGGTTGTGAATTTCCTGGACTACGTCGTATTCTTTTGGATCGATGACGATGGCGCCCAACTCAGCTGCTTTGTTTTTACGTTCGGGGGACAGCTCCACTGCATAAATCTCAGCCGCACCTGCTGCTTTCAGTGCTTCAATAACAAGCAAGCCGATAGGACCGGCACCGAATACGACAGCTTTGTCGCCAGCTTTCAACTGACTTGAACGGACAGCGTAAAGGGCTACGGCAGATGGCTCCACAAGAGCGCCTTGCTCATAAGAGAGACTGTCTGGGATTTTGTGGACCATGTGCTCATCGCAAGCCACGTATTCCGAGAAGCCACCGCCACCGCCGGCCAGACCGAGGAAGCCCATTTTTTCACAAAGATTGTATTTGCCTTGTCTGCACGCAGCGCATGTTCCGCATGCGAAAACCGGCTCGACAACGACGCGATCGCCAACCTTGATGGTGTTCACGCCTTCCCCGATTTCCACCACTTGTCCGGAAAATTCATGCCCCATTACAATCGGGGCTTTTTCGCTTGTAAGCGGATGCTCAGCTCCCTGTGGGATGAAGATCGGGCCAGCAACGTATTCATGCAAGTCGCTTCCGCAAATACCGCACCACTCGACTCTGATTTTCACTTTACCTTTGGACGCAATCGGTTCCGAAATGGTTTCCATACGGAGGTCTTTCAAACCGTGCCAACGTAACGCTTTCATATCTGCCATCTCCTCGTTTGATTTGGATTCTATATGAAATTCAGCTAGTAAAATAGGAAACGTTTCCGAAAAATAATATGTCATAAGTTTGGCATCTTGTCAATTTGATTTCCTAGGCAAGAGTTGTGGGTGGTGTGCAATCGGTTGAGGGAAGGATGCTGATTCTAGCAAAGTTGAGAAGATGTAACGTGTTGTGCAACAGGTGCGTTGTTGCCTGCCATGTTTTGCTCACGCCACGTTACCCTTGGTTTTGTGTATGCTATAATAGCGGTAGGAAAACACATTTTAGCTCGGAAACATAGAAAACGATTCCGATATGGAAAGGAAAGCAAGGCGTTGGATACAAAAAATAAAGTGACAATAGAAGACGTAGCGAAGAAGGCGGGCGTAGGAATCGCAACGGTATCGAGGGCCATCAATGACAGTGGGGGGATCAGTCCGAAGACGAAAGCGTTGATTTTGCAAGTGATCGACGAGCTGGGGTTTATTCCGAACACTTCTGCGCAAAGTCTTAAGGTGCGCCAAACCTATCAAATCGCACTGGCTGTCCCTGACATTCGCAATGCGATCATTCCAGATATCGCTTGGTCGGTCGAGCAAGCGGCCAAGCAGCATGGCTACCGTGTCGTACAAATTAATACAGCAGGAAATGCCCGAATGGAGCTTGAGACTGTGCGTGAGGTCAAAAAGCTGCATGTAGACGGGCTGATTATCATGCCACTCGCCTATCCGAAGACGTTGGTCCAGATGATTAACAAAGCGAGTGTTCCCGTTTCGATTATTAACTATGGAAAAAAGCTTGAAGATAGTGTGAAAGCAGATGTGGTCAGCATGGCCCGTCAAGAAGGGCGACTCGTCATGGAGCATCTGATCAAAATTGGCCGTACGCGAATCGCTTACGCAGGTGCGCCAAAGGACAAGATCGAGGAGCGGTATTTTGCCTATGAGGCGTCGCTACAGCACGTCGATCCTTCGCTGGTGTATTTTGGTGAAGACTTCTCGTTTGAGACGGGCCTTCGTGCTGCTGATTACTTTTATAGCCTGAAAAACATGCCAGACGCTATCTATGCGGTCAATGACATGGTGGCAATCGGAATCGTGAATCGATTCAAGGAGCTTGGAGTCCGCGTGCCAGAAGATGTCGCGATCGTGGGAATTGACAACAATGTGTGGACGACGATTACGACTCCGCAGATCAGTTCTGTTTCGATCATGGGAGAAGAGGTGGCACGACTGGCGACTGAGCTTTTGCTGAAACGGATTCGAGAGCAGGGGGCAGGAGCGTACGAACGCGTACAGTTCGAGCCGCGACTGATTGTGAGGGATTCCAGTGTGGCGGTTATCCGTAAATCCTCGTTGGATACGTAGACATTTTCAGCTGAAAAGCCGAGTGATAGACAGGTGATCGGTGATGATACCTGACGTTTCCTCGGCTTTGAATTTAAGGCAATATGGCAAACGAGCGAACCGGAAACCCGGAGGCTTTTTCAGGCTTGGGTGTAATGTTTACTATGACAGCGCCTTTTGCCGGGAGCTTATCGAGATTTTTGAGTAGCTCTACTTGATAGGTGTCTTGATCGAGCACGAAATACTCACCCAAAAGCGCTCCGTTTTTTCGGTAATCGATAGTCGCATCTGTATCGAAGGTTTCGTGACCGACTGCTTTGATTTGTCTTTCCTCGAACAAAAATTGTAAAGCCTCCAATGACCAGCCAGGAGCGTGATTGTTGCCATCTGCATCCTTGTTGTTGAAGGCTTCCACATCTGGCCAGCGCTTGCTCCAATCTGTACGCAAGGCGACGAAGGAGCCGCTCTCGATTTGACCATGCTCGATTTCAAAATGCAAAATGTCTTCCACGGAAAGTGAATAGTCGTTGTTGGCTTCGGCTTCTTTTGATTTGTCGATGACGACAAGTGGCAATACGAGTTCTTTTAGTTCGATTTCGTCCAAGTAACGCTTGTTGCGCACGAAGTGAATTGGTGCATCCAAGTGCGTACCGTACTGCCCAGGAAAAGAGAAGCGCTGGGCGAAGAAGCCGTCGTCATGTGTGAACAGTGTTTGGAATTCGGCGGCGTCAAAGGCGTGGAAGTGCGGAGATTCCGGACCGAATGTGTGCGTGAGATCTACCCATTCTTTTTGTTTTAACAGGGTAATTGCTTGAATCAGCTCGTTTGCCATGTGCCCACCTCGTTACTGTTTTTAGAATTTTCGCGCTTGTAAAACCGAGTTTATCCAATACTTTATCGTTTCTAATTCCGAGTGTCAATATCGGAAATAATTTAACAAAAAATAGCAATCGAGAAGAAGCGTTCAAGCATGATTCTGCTATGCTTTAAAGGAGAAGAATGAGTATCATCCAAACAAAAAGCGAAGGAGAAATTCCCATGACAAAAGAGCTTTGGATCAATTTGCCTGTCAAGGATCTCGAAAAGTCCAAATCGTTTTTTGCCGCACTCGGATTCTCTTTTCATCCTCGCCATGAGAATAGCAAAGATGTAGCGGGCTTGGTCATCGGCGAAAAAAATATGCTGATTATGCTGTTCCCTGAGGTTACTTTCCAATCGTTTACGCAAAATGAACTGGCAGATACAAAGCGCGGCACGGAAGTATTGTTTTCGATCGATGCCGAAAGCAGAGAAGCAGTGGATGAATTGGTGAATCAGGTGAAAGAGGCTGGGGGCACTGTTTTCAGTGAGCCTCGGGAGCATGGTCCGGGGATGTATGGGGCAGGCTTCGCTGATTTGGATGGTCATCGGTGGAATGTGCTGTATATGGATATGAGACAGATATAGAGAGAATAAAGAAGGCGTGCCCCTGAGAAATCAGGGGTTTTTGCATGAACAAGCAAAAATTCATGTTCTATTAAGGTTGTATAGAAATGCGATTAAGATTGATTGCTTACTCTTCTAGAGAAGGAAATAAGGGTAAAGGAGAGGAGCAATCTTATGAAAATATTTTTGAAGTTACAGACATTAATGGCGACCGTACTTGTATTTACTATGAGCGTCAGCCTTGTAAACGGAGTTGTTTCTCCAACCAAAGTGTTCGCATCTTCTGTATCTGGGCCGGATGATCCGAAAGAGGTAGAGCAATTTGCAGATGAATTTTTTAACCGGTCAGAAATTAAGAACAACTTGGCAGGAGCTTCGTTTGTAGTTGTAAAAGGAGACAAGGTCCTTTTGAAAAAAGGGTATGGATATGCGGATGTAGAGAAGAAGATTCCGGTCGATCCTGATCGGACTGTATTCCGTGTAGCGTCAGTATCCAAGGTTATTACAGCTACAGCCGTTATGCAATTGGTGGAGCAAGGAAAAATAGATTTGAACAAAGATGTATCCGAATATATGGGGGGTGCCCGGATTCCGAATAAGACAGGCACTCCTCTTACAATGAAACATCTGTTAACGAACGCCACTGGATTTGACTTTGGAGACACTTCTGACGGTTCAACAACCGACTTGAAACGGGAGGTTTCTTTAAAGAAATACGTTATGGACAATCTCCCAAATGTCATTCGCAAGCCAGGAGAGTTTTACAGATATGACAACCTCGGCTTCACCATTCAAGGTTATGTTGTAGAACAAGTAGCAGGAAAACCATTTGGTGAATACGTGCAGGAACGCATCTTTAAGCCACTTGGCATGGAAAAGAGTGATTTTCGACTTACACCCTCAATAGTCAAAGAGTTGGCTGTACCTTATAATATTATCGGACAGCCGATCCCGACTTATGCAATGGTACCAACTGAGCTTCCTGATGGTGGAATGCTCTCAACTGGTTCTGATATGGCTAAATTCATGATTGCTCATCTCAATAAAGGAAAGCTTGGGAATGCGACGATTATGGAAGAAGAAACGGCGGCAGAAATGCAGAGACCTCATCTTTCCGTGCATCCAAAGCTGAATAACATGGCGCTTGGTTTCGAATTTGTCAACCAGCAAAATTACAATGGACAATATGTTATTGAAAAAGGAGGGGATTTACAAGGATACCATACCGGGATGTGGTTGATCCCGGAAGAAAAAGTGGGAGTATTTGTTACAGTCAATAAGGACTTCGAAATTCGTATGCCTTTGATTAAAGCGTTTATGGATCATTACTACCCGAAAAATGAGCAGAAAAGGGGAGCGTTTGCGTTAGCGAAACAAGAACTCACGAAGTTTGAAGGGACATACAGCGATTTGCGAAACCGGATGTGGACGACTCGTATACGTGCTGAAGGCGGCAAACTCATTGTAAAAGACTCGCTGGGAGAACATGTCCTATATGAGGTGGAGCCACTCTTATTCCAGGATGAACAAGGTAGTAAAGCTGCTTTTAAGCTGAACGATCACGGAGATGTGCAGGCTTTTTATTACGAGTTAAAATCAGATAGTTGGGCAGAAAAAATGCCTGAGCCGCAACGTTATCAGGATGTGGAAAATGACCATCCATATGCGTCCTATATTTATCACCTGAGACAGATCGGTGTCTTTGCTGATATGGAAGGAGACAATCGCTTTTCGCCCGAACAACAGATAACAAAAGGAGAGTTTGTTGGCTGGTTCATCAAGTGGAGTGGCATTGCCCCATCAAAGCATAAACCGATTTACACGGATCTTTCGGGTAACAAGTATGCGCGGGAAATTCAAGCAGCTTACGAGTTAGGTTTACTAAAAGCATCTGCTGATGGCAAATTTTATCCGAACGAGCCATTGACGCGTCAAGAAGCAGCAACCATCGTATGGCGCATGGCATTTGGCTATTTTCATGCAGAGCCGAAAAAAGCCAAGTTGAGTGGTAGGACAGATGCTTGGGCTTTAGAGGGAGTCCATTTCGTAGTGGCAAAAGGATTATACGGACCAGAAGTGGTGAAAGGCAGAGATGGCAGTCTCGATTATAAATCAGAGCAGCCGATGGTAAGGAAAGAAGCGGCTGCGTTACTATCTCGGTTCGCAGACCAATTATTTTAGTGTACAACAAGCCGTGACTTCTTGTTTGTGCTTCGTTGCGACATGAGGCGATGGAGGGAAGTACAATCAAAACGATACTGATCATCGACGATGAAGCACAAATTCGTGAACTACTCAGTATTTATTTGAAAAATTACGGGTTTGCAACTTATGAAGCAGGTAATGGGGTTGATGCGCTGGCTGTATTCTCCAACGTGCAAATCGATCTGGTTATTGCTGATATTATGATGCCGATGATGGATGGATACGAGTTATTAAAAAAGATGCGACATATTTCCGAAGTTCCGTTTTTGTTCCTGTCCGCGAAATCGGACGATATGGATAAAATTATTGGACTGCAGCTTGGCGCTGACGACTATGTGGGGAAACCTTTTAACCCCATAGAAGTCGTCAGCAGAGTTCAAGCGTTATTCAGAAGAATGGATGTATTTTCTAAAGGTGAAAAGCCGAACCATGAAATCATACAAATTGGCGATGTCATGCTCGATTTGGTGAGCTGTAAGCTGTACAAAAATGGACAGCAGAAAGAAGTGACATCGTACGAGTTCAAGATTTTGTCTTTACTGATGAAGCATGCGGGGAGAGTTTTTACAAAAGCATCCATTTACGAGCATGTTTGGGGGCAGGAATACATAGGGGATGAAAACCTCATCATGGTCTATATCAGCAAACTCAGGGAGAAGATTGAGGATAACCCAAGAAAGCCAGTTTATCTTATTACGATCAGGGGGTTAGGCTACCGTTTTGAAAAAAAATGAGAGCATCCCCGACAAGCGGCCGTTAAAACAACTGTTTTTTCGGCATTATGTTGTGATAAGCGGTTTGTTCTTATGTGTGATTATGGTTGCTCTTTTGGGGACAGACCTGTTGATGGACAACTATTTTAATAAAACGCCCGATTTGACCCAAGTGGATGGCAGTAAAATATACCAGTACCCTTTTGAAAAGATTGATGGTCGGTTGTTAGACGAGTACGGCGGCTGGTTCGAGATCGTGGATGAATCGGGGACAGTCATCTATGTAAAAGGCAACAAGGAAGACAATATTATGACATATAGCGATGGAATGCTGTACGCTAAAGTGGACATACTGCGAAATGATGATTCACTTTTCTACCATGCCTTTCAAGCTCAAGGGCCAGAGGGTGAAAACTATGTTCTGTTATGGAAATTTCCTGAGCGGTCGGAAATTATATCATTGACGTTTGGAATCTTAATAGCGTTGTTTGTCGTTCTGTTGTTCATCGCCCTTTATTTCTACACCCGGTACTCCGTCTTGCAGATGAAGAAGCCTCTCCGGCAAATTGTAGAGGGCATTAAAGAGATGGAAGGCTTCAATTATCAGAAGAGGCTTACATTTTCGGCTGAAATGGAATTTGCAGAAATCCGAGAAGCATTTAACGGAATGGCAGAACGACTACAGCAGACCTCTGCAGAGATAGAAGCGGTAGCGAACAACAAAAGAAACATGCTGTTGCATTTGTCTCATGATCTGAAAACACCGATTACCTCTGTATTCGGATATTCTCAGTTGTTGCTGGATAGGCCGGAGCTAGAAGAAGAGCAAAGGCGTCAGTATGTTCAATATATTAACGACAAATCGTCTTATATGGCCCATTTGATTCAAAATTTGTTCGAACTGGCAAAGCTGGAAGACCAGCACGTGAGACTGGATCAAGAAAAGGTGAATATTAGTAAGTGGTTTATGCAGCTTGTTGCGGAATTTTATCCAGAAATAGAAGATAGGGGATTTCAGTTGGAAGTGAAAATTCCAGAGGAGCCGCTGTTTGTCATGTTCGACAAAATGCATATGAACCGCGTTATTACGAATTTGATCGGTAACTCGCTAAAACATAATCCGCCGGGAACGCAGCTATTCGTTTCATGCGAGAAAATAGAGACCGGCGTTGTTCTGTGGTTGGGTGATAACGGTACAGGTGTTCAAGAGAATGTTAGGGAACACATTTTTGAAGAGTTCATAAAAGGGAGTAATCCTGTGAAAGATAGCACAGGACTCGGTCTAGCCATTTGTAAAAAAATTATAACGTTACATCAGGGGACCATTCATTTGGAAAGGAATCAACGGTATACGACTCTTTTTAAAATAACTTTGCCTCTTGAATGAACGGTACTCTTCTTGTGGATGTAACGACGGTCGTTTTTATAATGAAATCAATGGATTCCCGAGCCCAATGTCCATCCGGGATATCGCTGAACTGACTGGCTTGTATAGGCACGGGAGTTGAACCCTTCCCTATTTCTACTTAAACATTGCAGCTATACACAGGTTGATGTCAGGAAGAGATGCAAATGGTATGCTGGAGGGGTAAGGCAGGATTGGAGAAGGGGATGGTGTTATGAAAAGGACACGCAAAATCACCTCCTAAAATCATCATGTTTTCGATTTTAGGAGGGATACCCAATGAAATTTCAGCGAATCGATCTAAATAATTGGAGCAGAAAGCCTTATTTCGAGCATTATCTGAACCGAGTGAATTGCACCTTCAGTATGACTGCCAATATAGATATAACGGAGTTGCTCCCCGCTCTACGGCAAAAGGGGATGAAGCTGTATCCGGCTTTTCTGTATATGGTGACAAACGTTGTCAATGCGCATCGTGAATTTCGAACTTCTTTTCATGCGGATGGCGAGTTGGGCTATTGGGAGAGGATGATACCCAGCTATACTTTTTTTCACCAGGACGATCAAACTTTTTCTACGATGTGGACGGAATTCGCTGACGAGTTCCCTGTGTTTTATCGAAATTACGTAGCGGATATGAAACAGTACGGGGACAACAAAGGTCTTGTGGCGAAAGAATTGGAACCGCCTTATACTTTCCCTGTCTCTTGTATTCCCTGGGTTAGCTTCAGTGGGTTTAATCTGAATATTTCGGGAGATGGGCGGTATTTGCTGCCAATCATTACAAGTGGAAAGTATTTCGAACAAGAAGGCAAAACGTTATTGCCTGTTTCTTTGCAAGTCCATCATGCTGTTTGTGATGGATATCACGCCAGCCTGTTCATCAATGATTTGCAAAAGTGGGCGACAAATTACAAGGAATGGTTAGGTGTCGAGTGAATTGGCTCGTTTGGTATGCTTCTCCTTCCTAATCTCTTCCAATCATTTATAATAACGGTAGGAGAACTGGGAGGAGAAGGAATGAACAAAGAATTGGTAGGGAAAATCTTTGGATGTATCGTTTTGGGTGCGATCATCACTGTGATTGGAGTCGTGGCGGTGGTAATGACGGCCCTGAACGCACAGGGAAGAGTTTATTCCCTTCTCGTGGCTGTCACGACGGTCGTTTTTATCATCTACATCATCGGACAAATGTTCGCCCTGCAAAAGAGTCGGCTATGGAACCAAGCCCTCTTTGTCTATTTTCTCTTTTGTACGCTGCCGGTTGCAGGATATGAGATCAGTAGCTATTACCATAACAGCATTCCTGTGGTCAGTGAGGCAGAGGTCGATCTGGAACAGTATAAACCGTTTGGTGCAGATTCCAAGGTCAATAAACTTGATCATCCTGCGACACTGTCGTTACAGTCTGATTTGCCCAAAATAGATGGGGCGACGGCTTTGTATCCTCTCTATGCCTCCTTTGTGCAGGCTGTTTATCCCGACAAGACATACGACCTCTACGACAGCGAAGTCATGGTAAGTAAGACGCCAAAAGCGTACGATAACTTACTGGATGGCAAGGTCGATGTCATCTTTGTAGCAGGTCCTTCTGAGGAGCAGCTCCTAGCAGCAAAAGAAAAAGGAGTAGAGCTTAAGCTGACACCAATCGGTAGGGAAGCCTTTGTCTTCTTCGTCCATACAGAGAATCCTGTTCAAGGACTCACTACCCAGCAAATTCAGGACATCTATGTGGGAGACATCAGTTCTTGGGATGAAGTCGGGGGCGGCTATGAGCGCATTCGCGCCTTTCAGCGTCCAGAAAATAGCGGGAGTCAGACGATGCTGCAGAAGATCATGGGGGATAAAGAACTCATGACCGCGCCACAAGAAGACGTGGTAACAGGAATGGGTGGAATCATCGAGCAAACAGCCAACTATAAAAATTATTCGAATGCCATCGGTTACTCGTTCTTGTTTTATGCCACTGAAATGGTGCGAAACGGAAACATTCGTCTTCTCGCAATTGATGGGGTTGCGCCTAATAAGGAAACGATAAAAAACAGAGCGTATCCGTTTTCGGCCGAGTTTTACGCAGTGACAGCTGGGACGGACAATCCGAATGCAGCGAAACTGATCGAATGGATTTTGTCTCCACAGGGACAAGAATTAGTAGAAAAAACGGGCTATATTCCGGTGAAATAATAAGCAGCATGTAAAGGAGACCCTTGGGCAATTGACCCGAGGGTTTCTTCTTCGTTCTCTCTTTGTTTCGATCTGGGGATCGTGAACTGGTTCATTATCACTTTCACTCCGTACCGATCAGCTTAGAAGGAAATTTGAAAAAATTAGACGGATTCGTGAAACGATTATTTGAATACCGTATTTCAAAATAGGAGAGGACGGGAATTTGGAATTACTCTATCACCGAAGTTATTCTGCTATCAATAAGGCGAGAAACTCTGTAAGAAACAGGAAGGAAGCCTTGACGGGGCCAAAAACGTGAAGATTGTAAATTCGTTTCTCTCCAATCTGTCATGCAGTAGACATATCCTTTTTTCTTCGCATGGGCAAGTCCATGTAGTGTAAGTGCATAATTGATACCTTGTCCGCGATATTGATCTAGAGTACCAGCAACTCCTAATTCAACACAACGATCCGGTACATTCAAATTTACATCACTTTTATCTAAGGGGAAATATCCTTGGAAAGAAACAATTTTTCCATCTTTTAAGGCGATCCAGAAATCGACATCATGATCATCAAGGAGACCTGCATAGCCTTTACGTAATTCCTGAGGGTCATCACGTAAAGAATAACCAAAAACGGGTGCCTTATTTTGATGAGTTCTAATAATATTTGCAATATCCTCTACCAAACTACGGTCTTCTGGGGATGCCAAGCGAATTTCAACATCTGGAATGCTCAAGGGAAGGGGAGATTCCCGATCAAGTAATGAGAGTAATGCATGTGTTTGTTCAAAGCCAAAACCTAAACGGAACCAAGAATGAAGTAATTCCGGTTGACTGGCTGGAATTAGCGCAATATGACTAAAATACCCCTCATCTACCCATAGTTGAGAAGCCTCTGAATAAAGATCTCTATATAATTCAACGGAGGTATTGCGAGAAATTGCATGCCCCTCCAACTTCATCCAGACATGTCGATCCCGAAGAGGGTTTTCAATCTTTTGTCCAATTAGGTATCCGATTAATTTACCATCTTCAATTGCTGCGACTCCGCTACTGTTTGGTTTTGACCATATCGTTTTAACAGCAGTCGTTGCATAATTTTCATCTTCACATTCAATTGGTAGTACCGAAAGGATTTCTCGATCTAGTTTATGACGTTTGGACAATAGTTGCCCAGCCTCTGAGATTAACTCATCAGTAAATGGTATGAAATACATGAAATGGACACCTCTGTTTTTTATCATCATAAAGCTGCTCTTCATCTATTGCAATTCGTTTCCTTAATCCAACTGATCAAACGTACATTAACCCTCAATTTGAGTGAAACCAAGACTATTACCATACTGCTTTTTACTAATATGTCCCGGCCATTTTACCAAGTTGACTAGATGAAATTCCATTTTGTTAAAGTTGGATTACTTCCTGGATAGGCGCAGTCTTTCGAAAACCGTCACGCTGGCGGTTTTTCTTTCTAGCTGGTTCATATTGACAGAAAAATCTAAGACTGTTATAAAAATAGTGAATAGCACTCGCGAGATGAGAGTGCTAACATTGGAAAAGGAATATATAAGAAGTCCGGAAGGGTGGGTATTTCATGGAAAAAAAGCAGTTTCAAGCAGAATCTACACGTCTGTTGGAAATGATGATCCATTCTATTTACACACAAAAGGAAATCTTTTTGCGCGAGTTGATCTCCAATTCGAGTGACGCGATTGACAAAATTTACTACAAATCGCTCGTCGATGATCAATTGGTGTTCGATAAAGAGAACTATTACATCAAAGTAGCGGTTAACAAAGACACGAGAACGCTGACCCTGACAGATACAGGGATCGGGATGACGCAGGATGAGCTGGAAAACAATCTGGGTGTCATTGCGAAGAGCGGTTCGTTGGCGTTCAAAAAAGAAAACGACGCGAAAGATGGCTACAACATCATCGGTCAATTCGGCGTAGGTTTCTACTCGGCTTTCATGGTTGCCGACAAGGTTACGGTCATCAGTAAAGCACTGGGCAGCAACACTGGGTACAAATGGGAGTCCAGTGGTGCGGATGGCTACACGATCGAGCCTTATCACAAAGATTCCGTCGGGACCGAGATCATTCTCGAAATCAAGGAGAATACAGAAGAAGAGAATTACGACGACTTCTTGGAAGAGTACCGTTTACAAGCGATTATCAAAAAGTACTCTGACTTCATTCGTTACCCGATCAAAATGGACGTTACGCAGCATAAGCCAAAAGAGGGCAGCGAAAACGAGTACGAACAAGTGACGGAAGAACAAATCGTGAACAGCATGGTTCCGATTTGGCGAAAAAATAAAAGCGAGCTGACAACTGAGGATTACGAGCAGTTTTATGCGAGCAAGCATTACGGCTTCGACAAGCCGCTCAAGCACATCCACATCAGTGCAGATGGAGCCGTTGTTTATCAGGCGATTTTGTACATCCCGGAGAGCATGCCATTTGATTACTACTCGAAGGAGTATGAAAAAGGTCTGGAGCTGTATGCGAACGGCGTACTGATCATGAACAAATGTGCGGACCTGCTACCAGACTACTTCAGCTTTGTCAAAGGGATGGTTGACTCCGAGAGCCTGTCGCTCAACATTTCTCGTGAGATGCTGCAACATGATCGTCAATTGAAGCTGATTGCGAAAAACATCACGAGCAAAATTAAAAGCCAGCTGCAAAGCTTGCTGAAAACAGAGCGGGAAAAATATGAGCTGTTCTACAATTCGTTTGGCAGACAGCTGAAATACGGCATGTACAGCGACTACGGAATGCATAAAGAAACATTGCAAGACCTGTTGATGTTCTACTCTTCCAAAGAGAAAAAGCTGGTGACGCTAGAAGAGTACGTAGAGAGAATGCCAGAAGATCAAAAGTACATCTACTACGCATCTGGCGAGTCGATCGAGCGAATCGAAAAGCTGCCGCAAACAGAGCTCGTATCCGAGAAAGGTTACGAAATCCTGTACTTCACAGATGACGTCGATGAGTTCGCGATCAAGATGATGATGAACTACAAGGAAAAGGAATTCAAATCCGTGTCGAGCGGCGATTTGGGAATCGAACCGGGCGAAGAAGAAAAAGCAGCCGAAGCCGAAAACGAGAACAACAAAGAGCTGTTCGACTATATGGCATCGCTGCTCGAAGGAAAAGTCAAAGCGGTGAAAGCTTCCAAACGCTTGAAGTCACACCCTGTCTGCTTGTCGACCGAGGGTGAAGTAACGATCGAAATGGAAAAAATCTTGAATGCGATGCCGAACAATTCGAATGTGAAGGCAGACAAGGTACTGGAGATCAATGTGAACCATGCGGTGTTCCAGTCGTTGAAGGGTGCATTTGACACAGACAAGGAAAAGGTTAATCTGTATACGGCTCTCCTGTACAATCAGGCTCTCTTGATCGAAGGCTTGCCGATTCAAGACCCGGTAGAGTTTACGAACGACATTTGCAAAGTCATGGTGTAATTCAAAAAAAGAGGATGCGGCTTGCGCATCCTCTTTTTTATGTGAAAATAACGTCTCGACTAGTTTCTTGACTTCGACACATACGTAAAGATCGGATCCTTTAGCTCGAACTCATATGTCGCTCCATTCACTATTCCTACTACCTTCTCACTGTCATATAAATCGAGCAAGAAACCTGCCATTTCAGCAGCTGTATGGAACTTGGGAACTGCACCAGCATATTCAAATTGATCAATATCAAAGGAACGCTTCGCAAATTCGGTCTCTGTCGCAGCAGGTGCCAAGACTTTTGCTTGCATGGCTGCTCCATGCTCCCTCAATTCTTGTGCGAGACCTTCCGTAAAGGCACTTACATAGAACTTCGTTGCGCAATAGGTGACGGCGTCAGCAATAATTTTGTAGCCTCCGCCTGAAGAAATATTGATGATTTGCGTTCCTTCAACATGTGCATAGTCACGAACATAAAGAGAAGATAGAATCGTGAGTGCTTCGATATTCAAGTGAAGCATAGACTCAATTTTATTCAAGTTTTGTTCCCCAACAGAAGCAAAGTTTCCGAACCCCGCATTGTTGATCCAGGTCTCAATCTCATAATCCTTTAGACTGTCGTAAAAATCATGCACATTTGCGCTCACACTCAAATCAACGGTTCGAATGACGACATCCAATTTTGCGTTGATTTCAGCCACTTTTGATTGTAGCTTTTCTAATTCCTCCGTTCGACGAGCTGCTAAAATTAAGTTTTTTCCGCGAGCAGCAAATGCCAGAGCGGTTTCAAAGCCAATTCCTGAACTTGCTCCCGTAATAACCGTATATTTCATGAAAATCCCTCCTGAATTTTATTCACTAGCTTTCATTGAGAAGTAACGATGAGCTGATTATACTGATTAGAGTAAACTCTAAGTCAAGGGTATTAGATCAATGCGGAGGTTTCCTATGTACACAATTGGTGAAGTGGCACAGCTATTAGGGATAAGCACACATACGTTGCGTTATTATGAAAAGGAAAAAATAATTATTCCTGATCGCGATGAAAACGGTGACAGGCGATATAACGATTCACATATTCGATGGCTGCAATTCGTTATCAAGTTAAAAGAAACGCAAATGCCGATCTCAAAAATAAAGCAGTACGCTTCCCTGTTTGTAGAAGGAGAACATACGACCTTAGCTCGATTGGGTCTTTTAGAAGAACATAAACGATATATTGAGCAACAAATAAAAACGTTAATCGCTGTGGATGATATGCTAGAACGTAAGATTGTTGCTTACAAAGATTTCATCAGTAAACGAGCAGCCAAAACACCGGCAGACTAAAAACTTGCTGCTGTAGACATTGATTTTCCATTCCCAAGGGACTTATGATGATAGACAGGGATATACACAAAAGAGAGGAGAGTAGAACCTATGTGGAATCCATTGGAAGTAAAAGATCTTATAACCAGTGCAGACGAACTAAAAAGCCTGGTAGGAGAACCGCAAGAGGCGGTTGTGAAAAAAAGCATCGCGCAGGTTGAGACGCATGTGATCCATTATGTGTCTATGTCGCCGTTGTTTTTCTTGTCCACAGCAGATGCTTCAGGCAGATGTGACGTTTCCCCACGAGGCGACGAGCCGGGTTTCGTTAAAGTGCTGGATGATCACCATATTATCTTTCCCGAGCGAATGGGGAACAGACGGGTCGACTCTTTGCTAAATATTATTGCCAATCCGCAGGTGGGAATGATTTTCCTGATTCCAGGTCTGGAAGAAGTGTTGCGTATTAACGGATCAGCCCACATTACAAAAGATGCAGAGCTACTCGCCGCGCAAGAATGGAAGGGTAAAACAAGCGGCATCGGCGTGATCGTGAAGGTAGAGGAGTGCTTCCTCCATTGCCCGCGCGCATTTAAACAAGCAAGCTTGTGGAAAACGGATTCATGGCCAGAAAAAGAGGCAATGCCTTCGATGTTGGAAATGTTTCGCGCTCATTTGAAAATAAATGGTGTTACGTTGAATGAAAAAGAATAAGAAAGAAAAAACCTTGAATGAGCTTCAAGGTTTTTTTTCGTCCAAACGAGCTTGGCAGGAAGCTGATCCGAGCCACGTATGAGGATTGCCGTTCCAGCACCAACCTAGCTTCGGTTTATTTTCACTGATCCACATGGCCGTTACGCGTCGGTCGCCACAACGCGATCCGAGCAGAGAAAAGCCGTTGTTTTTCTTTACCAGATCCGGGAAGTGAGTGATCAGGGCAATCCCTTCCTCCAGCGTGAGCGGAGAACGCTGTTGCTCCAAGAGGATGGGCATCGCGTCATTCGGAGTGACGTTCAACGTCTCTTTTCCTGTATCAATTCCGGTCATTAGGTAAGCCATTCCTGTAGGAATCTCGATGCCCTCGATGGGTGTAAAGCGCCGAATTTCTTCTGCATCCATGACACTGAAGCCAGCTTTCTTTTGACGCTCGATGGCTTGCATCGCTTTTTCTCCGTCGAACCAATCGCCTTTCACAACGAGAACAAAGGGGACGAGGCCCTCTTGTTGGGAATCTTCTTGAATGGGGAGAGCTTCTGTCAGTGATTGCAGGGGGTCCAGATTTTTCCTAAACACATCTGCTGTCATGCCCGCCATTTCAGGATAGCCCTTTTGAATGAGCGTTGTCAGTTGCCGTTCGAATTCAGCTTTGTGCATGGGGTAATGCGCCTCCTTCCACTTGTCACATTCATCTTACAACATTCGAGCTAATTCTAAGGTCTAACCAAAGAAAAAGGAATAAAGCGGGTTAAGATTGAAATAACTTTACAACTAAGCTTTAATCTTCATCGAAGAAAGTCGGGTAGGAGGCTGGTGGTTGCCATGCGCCCCATTGATATTGCACGTAAGCTGAAGCTGAGCACGAGCGCCTTGCGCAATTACGAAGCACATGGGCTGGTTCCGCCTGTGGAACGGTCAGCGAGTGGCTACCGGAAGTATTCGGAGGAACATGTCGCTTATTTTACCTGTATTCAAGCCATGTCTCCCGGATTTGGGATGGAAGTGACAGCGCAGGTGATGCGACTGATCCAGGATAGACAGTTGCAGGCTGCTCTTTGGCGTGTGAATGAGGCTCAGGCCAATCTACAGAGGGACAAGCAGATAGCCGAACGAAACTTGGCAATGCTCGAAGACGGTGGAGCAGGAAAGTACGAGGAAGCTGGAAACAGCGAATGGATGACGATTGGGGAGGTAGCAGCCATGACTTCCCTGCCCAGCTCAACCATTCGTCACTGGGAAAAGGTTGGGCTCATTGCGACTTCCCGTGATGAGAAAAATGGCTACCGCCTATTCAATCGCTCGCAAATCCGCAAAATCATGCTGCTTCGTACGCTGCGACCTGCTGTCTATTCCTTATCGGTTGTGGAGCTAAAGGAAGCCATCGCGAACATGAATGAAGAGGATGTGAGAGAGGCGCGAAACATCGCTTTGGAAACGTTGCGTTATCTAGATCAGATGAATCGCGTACAAATGCGTGGGGTTTTCTATTTCTATCAATTATGCAAAGTGGCTCAGCTGGTCGAAGAATAAGGTAGCCAAAAGAGAAAACCCCCTCCTGCACATTCGCAAAAGAGGGGATGTCGTCGTTATTCCACAAACAGTGATACCCGCTCAAATCCCGCATCTGAAATGCGAATCAAGCCCGTATCCGATATGTGCAAGGTCGGTATGACGACCAGAGCAAGCAAAGACAATGTCATAAAGGCGTAGTTCATCGTGCAGCCAGCCTTCACCAACGCTTGGCTAATCTCCATGGATTGCTTCACAACTGTTTCATAAGGCTCAGTCGACATCAGTCCGGCTAAACGCAGCGGAAGCTCCACGATTTTGCCGTCTCCAGTCAAGACAGCGATACCGCCTTGCATGCCGATCACAGCATTTGCTGCTTGTGCCATCCGTTCATCATCGTTTCCGATGACAAGCACGTTATGGCAGTCATGGGCGACAGTCATGGCAATCGCTGCTGGCTGGTTAAATCCGACATTGCCGACAATCCCGATGGCAGAGCCGCCAGTTTTCCCATGACGCTCGAAAATAGCCATTTTGCACAAGGCGCTCTCTGGCGTAATCTGAAGCTCACCATTTGCGACAGCTATATCCACAAATACTTCATCCGTCTCTACATGATTTTCGCGGACACCTGCGACGCGCGTCTTGATCGACCCAGATGGAACAGGGGTCTTGATGATGAAGTCAGATGGCGTGAGATCAGCCTTGATTTTCACTGAGTTGACAGCAAACGCAGGGTAAGGGAACGGAGGTAGTTCGATCGTCATTTCACCATTCTCTGCTACTACTTCACCGCGCGCGATCGTCATCACGACATTCACATCAGCCAGATTTCCGTCGAGCAAAATGATATCGGCAATCATACCAGGTGCGATCGAGCCTACATCTCTTGCGACACCGAATCGTTCTGCTGTATTGATAGTCGCCATCTGGAAGGCAGTAACGGGCTTCACTCCTTGCGAGATCGCGTGTCGGACGATGAAGTTCATATGTCCTTCTTCTTTCAACGAATCGCAGATGCGGTCATCGGACACGAGCATCATCCGGCGGGAGTCAATTCCCTGTTCGGTGTGTGCTTTGATCGTTGCTGCAACATCGTGCCAGGCAGAGCCGCGGCGCATTTTAGCATACATGCCGAGCCGTACGCGCTGTGCGACATCTTCGCTGGTCACACACTCATGGCAACCGGATACACCCGCAGCGGCATAAGCAGCCAGACGCGGATCGCTTGAAGGCCATGTATAGTGACCATCCACTACTTTTCCTGCCCGCAGTGTCGCTTGAATCTCTCCAATCATTTTCGGGTCACCGTACACGACGCCAGGGAAGTTCATGACTTCTCCGAGTGCGATCATATCCGGTCCCCAGCTCAATGCTTCTGCGACCTCTGCTGGTCCGAATTCTGCCCCAGCCGTTTCAAAGGAAGCATCCGTCGAAGGAACGCAGGAAGCGACCTGCATGTAAGCAGCCATCGGTGTTTGTCTCGCCTCATCCAGCATGATACGTAAACCAGGTAGACCGAGAACATTCGAGATCTCATGGGCGTCGAAAAAGCCGCCTGTTGTTCCGAGCGGCAGTACCGCATTGGCGAACTGCGTCACGGACAGCATGCTGCTCTCGATATGACAGTGCCCGTCCAACAGTCCAGGTGCCATATACTTTCCTTTTGCATCGATCATCTTGGTGGATTCATCTGTCATCCCTTCCACATAAGGACCGACATAAGCGATACGGGTACCAACGACAGCGACGGACATATTCGGCAAGATTTCACCGGAGAGAACATTGACGAGCGTGCCATTATGAATGAAGAGGGTCGCTTTTTTCTCCCCTCTGGAAAAGGCAACGAGATCAGGAATACAATCTGCGAGTGGAGGTCTTGCATAGGACGAATGCTGCTGTGTCATGTTTACTATCACCTCATGCTGGATTTGGTATTTTACATATAGTACACATCGAAGCGGAAGGAAGCTAGTTTTCTTTTAGAAAAAATTTTGAAAAAGGGGTGCAGTGGATGACGAGAGTAAAGGTCAAATACATAAAAATATCGTCCTATCTAAAGCTGTGCGTGGGAGCTGGGGTTTCGATCGGGGTTTTGGATGGGGCCTTCCGTTTTCTACTTTTACTCGTAATGGGGCAATTGAGCGCATCGGAAGCTTTGCTCTTCCGTATGCAGGTAAAGGGGTGGGTAGCGGGAATCTTGCATTTGCTTTCTGTACCGTTGCTGTATGGGATGGGCGCAGTTCTGTTTGGCTTCGTTTCCTATTTTCCGTTTATGTACTATCTCAAATGCAAGAAAGGGCTTGTGATCGAAGGGGTATTTGAAGGGGAACAACTCGAGGACATACCAAAATAAAACACCTCCTATTTTCACCGATGTTGAAAGTGAAAACAGGAGGCGCTGCTTAGTGTTCTGCTACCTCTATTTCATTTGTCTTCGTTTTCCGCAGTTTGTAAATCACGACGAGCAGAATAAACCATACAGGTGTGATGAACAAGGCGACTCGTGTATCTTCCGCGAGTGCCAGCACGACTAGAATGAAGGCAAGGAATGCCAGGATCAGGTAGTTGGCAAAAGGATAGAGCGGCATTTTAAATGTATTCGCTTTTGCTAAATCTGGTCTCGTTTTGCGATATTTCAAATGACAGATGACGGTAATTCCCCAAATAAAGATAAAACAAACGGTCGAAACGCTTGTGATCAGCGTAAATACGCCTTCTGGCATGACGTAATTCAATACAACGGCGATAAGGATAACAACTGTTGAAAAGAGTAGTGCATTTGCCGGGACTTTGTTGGCAGTCAGTTTGGTAAGAGGCACAGGTGCGTTCTTTTCTTTGGCAAGGGAGTAAACCATCCGGCTTGTACTAAAAATGGCGCTATTACATGCGGAAGCAGCGGATGTCAGTACAACGAAGTTGACGATACCGGCAGCGGCTGCAATACCAATCGCTGCGAAGACCTGCACGAATGGACTCTCCAACGGGTTGATCGCGTTCCAAGGATAGATGCTCATGATGACGATGAGAGCGCCAACGTAGAAAATCAAAATCCGAATCGGGATTTGGTTAATTGCTTTTGGAATGACTCGTTTTGGGTCTTCTGTTTCACCAGCTGTTAGACCGACAAGCTCGATCCCAACAAATGCGAACACGACCATCTGGAAGGAGAGAAGGAACCCATTGAAGCCGTTCGGGAACATACCGCCATGACTCCAGAGATTCGTGAAGCTAGACGCACCTGCGTTCGTAGAAAAGCCCTTGATGATCATGAAGACGCCGACAAAAATCAGGGCGAGAATCGCGATGACCTTTACGAGCGCGAACCAAAATTCCATTTCTCCAAAAAGCTTCACCGTAGCTAGGTTCATGATTAACAAAATCACGAGGGCAATTAAGCCTGGCATCCACTGCGGTATTTCCGGAAACCAGAATTGCGTATACAGACCAACAGCTGTCAGGTCGGCCATGGCGATGGAAATCCAGCAAAACCAGTAAGTCCAGCCCGTGACAAATGCGGCCATGTTCCCCAAATAGTCTTTGACGAAATCCACAAAAGAATGGTAATTCAAATTGCTCAAGAGGAGCTCCCCGAGTGAGCGCATGATTAAAAAGCAGATGATGCCCGTAATCAAGTAAGCAAATAAGATGGATGGGCCGGCCAAATGAATCGATTTTCCTGCGCCCAAAAATAATCCTGTTCCGATTGCACCGCCGATCGCGATGAGTTGTACGTGTCTGTTTTTTAGACCTCTCGCCAAGTTTTGATCCTGCATACGATCCACCTCTTTCTTATTTTTAGTTAGTTTTCAATTTTTAGATTTTTATCAAACAGATAATGTTCATATTAACATAACTATTGTTGTTTCACATATGTTTATTTATTTTTATAGAAAAAAAGCTTTTCATTATGAACGAAATAGGAATGTTTTGGAAGTGTTGTCTCTTTTAAACAGAGGCTGCACTTTTTTTGTATTTCAGAAAAAAGAATATATTGACATGATAATGGAAATCATTTAATTTTGCATTAGGGCAACTTTTTTATACGAATGCATATTAGTTTTCTCAGGTGAATATTATTGGTACAAGACTACATTGTTGTGTGTAGGCATATGTGCATAGAGGAATTACCCGTTTCACCATCGGTTTTTGGACGGGAACATATAACGGGCTATTATTGGAGGGAAGAATTATGGAATTTGCTATCACGGTAAGGGACCTGCATGTCTCTTATTTTGGGAATGAAGTTGTTCGGGATGTTTCGTTTGAAGTTGAAGTAGGGAGCATGGTTGGAATCATCGGTCCAAACGGGGCAGGGAAGTCAACCCTGATCAAAGCGCTCTTGGACCTCATTCCGAGAGATAAGGGGAATGTACGGATTTTTGGGAAAGAGACAAATGAATTCCGGAAGAAAATTGCCTATGTACCACAGCGGAGCATGATTGATTGGACGTTTCCGATCACGGTCATGGATACAGTGCTGATCGGGACATACCCAAGTGTCGGACTGTTCAAATTTCCGAAAAAAAAGGAAAAAGTGTGGGCGTTGGAATGCTTGAGAAGAGTAGGGTTGGAGGATTTCCGCGACAGGCAAATCGGGGAGCTCTCCGGCGGGCAGCAACAGCGTGTCTTCCTTGCAAGGGCACTTGCGCAAAAACCGGAGCTACTGCTTCTGGACGAGCCGTTTGTGGGGATTGATGTGGCGAGCGAGGACACCATCATTCGCATTTTGAAAGAGCTGCAGTTTCAGGACAAAACGATTGTCGTCGTCCATCATGACTTGTCCAAAGCATATGCGTATTTTGATCAGCTTCTTCTAATGAATAAAGAATTGATCAAGTTCGGTACGGTCGATGAAGTGCTAAATCGAGAAGTCATGTCGAGAGCATATTCCTATCAACTACCATTTCTCGAAAAGACCGAGGTGCTTGCATAATGGATTTCTTGATGGCAATTGGACAGTATGAGTTTTTGCAAAAAGCATTGTTTACGTCCGTAGTGGTTGGGTTAATCTGCGGCGTCATTGGCAGCTTTATCATCTTGCGGGGGATGTCCTTGATGGGGGATGCCATCTCACACGCTGTTTTACCTGGGGTGGCCCTCTCCTATGCTTTTGGAATCAATTTCTTCGTGGGCGCTGTTTTAACGGGTGTACTCACCGCGGTTGGAATTGGCTACGTAAGCCAAAATAGCCGCATCAAGAACGACACAGCGATTGGGATTTTGTTCACGTCCGCCTTTGCGCTCGGGATCATCATGGTTACGATGCTGAAAAGCAGTACCGATCTGTATCACATTTTGTTCGGGAATGTATTGGCTGTACGTTCGTCAGACATGTGGGTGACGGTTGGCATCGGGATCGTCGTCATCGTGACCGTTTACGCTTTTTTCAAAGAACTGTTACTGACTTCGTTTGATCCGACTATTGCTGCTGCCTACGGCTTGCGTAACAACCTCATTCATTACTTGCTGATGACCTTGTTGACGATGGTAACGGTCGCTTCCTTGCAAACCGTAGGAATCGTGTTAGTCGTGGCCATGCTGATTACACCGGCTGCTACTGCTTATCTTTTGACGGACCGTTTGTCGATCATGATCTTTTTGGCTGGCGGTTTTGGGATGCTGTCTTCGGTTATCGGCCTTTATTTTAGCTTTACTTATAATTTGGCCTCTGGTGCCACGATTGTCGTGGTTGCAACTGTGTTATTCTTCCTGGCCTTTCTCTTCTCCCGAAAACACGGGGTGGTATGGAAATCAATCCGAGCCCGACAAAAACGAGTCGAGCTCTCAAAGTAAAGGAGAATATCGTAATGAAGAAATGGAATTTGTTTTTCGTTTTTCTAGTATCAACCGTATTAATGGCAGCGTGTGGTGCTCCGCAAAGTGCGAACGAGCCCACGAAATCAGATAGTGACAAGCTACAGGTCGTGACCACGTATTCCATCCTGTATGACATCGTAAAAAACGTTGGGGGAGATCGGGTAGAGATCCATAGTCTCGCTCCGATTGGTTCCAATCCACATGAATATGATCCACTGCCTGCTGACGTGCAAAAAACGACGGATGCAGACGCGGTTTTCTACAACGGCTTGAATCTGGAGGCGGGCAACTCTTGGTTCAATAATCTCATGAACACAGCAGGCAAATCAGGTCCGGATGCACCCGTGTTCCGACTCAGTGAGGGCGTAGCGGCTAAGCACTTGACAACCAAAGGCAAAGAGAGCGAAGAAGACCCGCACGCTTGGCTGGATGTACGCAATGGCATCAAGTATGCGGAGAATGCAAAAAATGCCTTGATCAAGGTGGACCCAGCGCACAAGGAAACGTATGAGCAAAACGCCAAGAAGTACATCGAACAGCTGACTGCTTTGCACGAGGACGCGGTTAAGCAATACAGCCAGATTCCGAAAGAACAGCGTATGCTTGTGACGAGCGAGGGAGCGTTCAAATATTTCAGCGAAGCTTACGATTTTGAAGCGGCATACATTTGGGAAATCAACTCGGAGAACCAAGGAACACCAGAGCAGGTCACACAGGTGGTCGATACGATCCGTGCGAAAAAAATCCCGGCCCTGTTCGTAGAGACGAGTATCGATCCGCGCAGCATGGAGATGGTATCGAATGAAACTGGTGTACCGATTGTCGGCAAAGTATTTACGGACTCTCTCGGAAAGCCGGGAGAAGATGGCGATACGTACATCAAAATGATGGAATGGAATATCAAGACGATTTACGAAGGATTGACCAAGAAGTAAGATTCGTAAAAGCAAAGCACAGCTCTCCTAATCAGGGGCTGTGCTTTTAAATTCTTCCACTGCTTAACATATTTCATAAGATTGAGGTATAATAGGCTAGTGTGTAAAAGGAATCCGGAGTAATCATATTTAATCTGCCATATTGAAAGAGAGTGGGATTATGGGTCGTAAGTGGAACAATATTAAAGAGAAGAAAGCTTCTAAAGACGCAAGCACCAGTCGTATTTACGCGAGGTTCGGAAAGGAAATTTACGTAGCGGCAAAGCAAGGCGAGCCGGACCCAGAGTCCAACCGTGCTCTGAAGGTCGTCCTGGAGCGTGCCAAAACATACAGCGTACCGAAAGCGATTATCGACCGCGCGATTGATAAAGCAAAGGGCGGCTCTGATGAAACGTTTAGCGATCTGCGCTATGAAGGCTTCGGGCCAAACGGTTCCATGATCATCGTGGATGCACTGACCAACAACGTAAACCGCACAGCTCCTGAAGTACGTGCCGCTTTCAACAAAAACGGCGGAAACATGGGCGTATCCGGTTCGGTTGCTTATATGTTTGACCCAACAGCGGTATTTGGCTTGGAAGGTAAAACCTCTGATGAAGTGCTGGAAATCTTAATGGAAGCGGATGTAGACGTGCGCGACATTTTGGATGAAGACGGTGCTGTCATTGTTTACGCAGATGCAGAACAGTTCCATGCTGTTCAAGAAGCACTCAAAAATGGTGGCGTTAATGAGTTTACCGTAGCTGAACTGACCATGCTGCCACAAAACGAAGTAACGCTGACAGAAGATGTACAAGCTCAATTCGAAAAGCTGATCGATGCTTTGGAAGACCTGGACGATGTGCAGCAGGTGTACCATAACGTTGATTTAGGTGAATAATGTTTTCAATGGAGAAGACCTTTGTTTTAGGACAAGGGTCTTTTTTATGTGGCTGCGTATTGGCTGCGGTGAAGAGAAGAATATCTCCAGTCTAGGCTCCAGGCTCCGTCCTGCTGGGGGCTAAGACTGTCCGCTCCGAAGGGATTCGCGGGGAAACGCAAAAGTGGTAGCCGCTTCGTAGCCCGGGCACGTTGCGTTTCTATTTCCCGCTCATCCCTTCTCCGCTCGGTAGGACTCCACAAGTCGCTACGTCTGGAAATATTCTTCTCCTGTCGGAACTGATACGATTCTCCAAGCTTTTAATATATTTAAAACCCGTTTAAACGGAAAGATCGTTGAGGAAACAGGAGAAATAAGTGAAGATCTTTGGGACACTTGGTATTATCCCCTTATGGTAGACAGTAAATAAAGAGTTCATGATACGATGGACTCAATACTGTTGACCGGAGGGGTTTTTTCATGCCACCCAAAAAAGGACAAGTCTTTTTGCGTTATAGCGATGAACTCAAGAAAGAAGCTGTTCGATTACGACTTGAAGAGCGGCTGACCTATGCGTAATTCGAGGAAGATTAGGGATTAAGGGTCATGCCCAAATTATCTAGGTGATTGTTATAAGGGGTTTCGTATCGGGAATATTGCCTGTAGGGAAAACGTTTTAAAGTGTATAAACTGTTCCAGCTAGATGTAATGTGTCTATGACTGTGAAGTACTCCCCTAGGTATCTTCGATCAGTATTAAGCTTCAACTTTAGCTACTATGTACAGATTGATTTTAATAAAGTTATGGACACTCCGATCCTGTGCATTATTACTTGGACTTGTGTCAGATGCGTTTCTTTCCTTGTATAACGAATGGAAAATGGAAAACAGGCAGTATTACTGCGGGAGAATGTATAAAGAGACTTGATTGATATGTAGCCTAATACTTTTTACAGACAGGTAATAGAGTATACAAGCAAAATGTTGATTCAGAACAGTTAAAAACATAGTTGTAAAATAAATCAATGAAAATTTATAAAAGAGGAATTTGAACTATTTTGTCGTATTTTCCAATCAAATGTAAAAAATTACACTAGGAAAAGATGGGATTTATGGAGATAAATTTTGTTCAGATTTCAGATTTACACCTTCACTTCAATAACTACGAGTCTGAAAAAATGCGTAAAGAGTTGTTGAAGTACCTTTCAGAAATGTCAAAAACAACGCAATTTGATTTTTTAGTTATTACAGGTGATATAACGCATAAAGGTTCAAGATTTAAGCAATCTATTAAAGACTATTTAGATGAAGTATTGGCATCGATCAATTTAACTAGAAAAAATGTATATATAGTCCCAGGTAATCACGATTTAAATAGAGATGAAACAAGAGGGCTTGTAATTGAAGGAATAAAATCTAATGGGGCTTCTTCTGATGAGCTTGATAAATCTCTCGGATCAACAAGTACAAATAAAGTTCTTTTAAAGAGCTTCAGTAACTTTTTTAAGTTTTATAAAGATTTCATAGGCGAAGATTATCCAAAAAAAGAGATACATTTTATTAAAGGCTCAGACAAATACAATATTGTTCATATTAATACTTGTTTAGTTGCTTACAAATCGAATGAGGAAGGCTCTTTACTTGTTGGAAAACAAAAATTATTGAAATGTTTAGATGAGCTTGATAATACATCAAATAAAATAAACATTGCTATTGGTCACCATACCTTAGGGTGTATGTTTCCAGTAGACAAAAATGCTATTCAATCAAACTTTGAAGATTATTGCATAGATATGTATCTATCTGGTCATGTTCATCAACCGGGATACCATATTGAAGCAAATGGTAATACTTCTATTCTGAATGTTGTTAGTGGGGCAGGATTACTTGACTCTTATGCAAATGGAGGGTTTGTGACTGCTAATGTAACTTTGGATACTGGGACGATTAATGTACGTTATCATTCTTGGAACCGAGATTCACATTATTGGACTATTAATAATAATGTAGGAAGAAAAGCTAGTACTGGGATTTTATCATTCCCTTTAGATAGAATAAAAAAACAAGATGTTACTACATCTCAAAACATAGTTGAAGAATATGACAATGAATTAAATGAGGACGAATTTAAGCAGTTTATTATTGATTTTCATCAACATCCTCAGAAAAAAGGAAATACATCAAAATACGAGACAAAGAAAGAGGAAATAGAACAAAAGTTTGAAAATATGAGGTGCAGTGAATCTTTTGAAAACCTGTTTCTTAGGTATGCCACGTATTTCTCAGCTATTGAAGAAATAATGAATACAACTTCATACATCGAGTCAGAGAAGAAAGAAATCTTATCTGAAATCATTATTGAAACGTACTTTGGGATACATAATAGTTACTCCACAGGTGATGAAATTTTTATAAATCTTGTTGACATAATCTTTAATAATACAATTAAAATGAGATTACCGTATACAGAGAACGAGACACGTAGATACATTAGGATACTTATTGCATGGTGTATTTATGATTGCGGTATCTTTAATGAAAAGAAGAATACAATAAAGGTGGTGTAGGGAATGGAGGCGCTTCCTGATTCTGCACCAAGGTATAATAAAATTCCATCCTTAAGGTATTTGAAATCTAATCAGACAAAGTTTATTACATCATTACTGGACAACATTGTAGATTTTAAATCTGCTTTATTAGAAAAAAGGGAGCAGTTGGATATGGAGTATATAATTTCTGAACATGATTACTTCTTAGTTTCAAAGCATCAGATCGTTGAAGAAAATATACTTTACACTTCGAAAGTGCTTTTTGAGCTACTGGAAAAAGAACTTCATGTAGATGAATTGTTCTTGCTTTATGCCCAAAAAAGAAATATTACCCTCAACTTAAATATTGAAAGAACTTTATATTTAGCATTAACACTGCTTTTTTCAATGAATCTAGTATTAAATAATCAAAATATGTTAAAGAGGAACCCACTATGATTCTAAAAAAATTGTATATCTACAGTCTCAAGCAAGAAAAAATACTTAAACAATACGATTTTAATGAATATGGTGTTAACATCATTCTTGGTGAAAAGCGGTCAAAAGAGGATGAAACAAACGGTGTTGGTAAAACTACAATGGTTGATTGCATCGAGATGTTACTAGGTAAGACAATGAATAAAATATATGAGCAGAATGAAACATTAATTGTCGAAAACGTTATGTTAATTCTTCAAATCGAAGCAAGTAAAAATACCGCGTATTTTGCTAGATTGTTCAATATGCCCAAGAAGGGATTTAGTTTAACAAATAGTATATTATCTTTTGATTTAGCAGATTGGAAAACCCATACTCTCACCGAGTATAAGCAAATCATTCATGATTTAGTATTTAAAGATGAATATTGTGATTTTTCATTTTCAGCACTAAGAGAATACATTATAAGGGACGAAAAAAAGGGATTTAATGATATAACTTTAATTGGAAGAAATGCAACTAATAATTACGCATATCTGGCGTATCTATTTGGGCTTCCACATAATTCAGAATCTGAAATTAATAATATAAAAAAAGAAATTGATGAGTATAAGCAACAGATTAAACTTATCGAAAATATCGGTGTACAAATTAATAATTTGAAAATCAAGGAAGAAGAGCTTAAATCTGAAATAAATAGTATAAAAGCTTCGATTAATACGTTTGATATGTCAGGACAATATAATAAACAAACCATTAAATATTCTGACATTAAAACTAAGCTAAATAATATTCAAAAACAAATTTTTGAGGCAGAACATATCTGTAAACAATACAAAAAAAATATTGAAAACTTAACGATTAAAACTAAAGATATTAAAGAATTGAAGGATGTAAAACCTTTTTATCAACAATTACTTGGATATTTTCCAGATAACATTAGTAAAAATTACAAAGAAGTTGAAGAGTTCTATGAGTTTATGGTTGAAAATCGCGGCAAATATTTCAATGATAAAATTGAAAAACTTCAGCTACAAATAATAGATTTAACACATGAAAAAGCAACACTGGAAAATGAATTAAAGTATGCTAGTGAGTTAATAGTTAATAATGATTTTGTTGAAGATATTACTTCCACAATGAGGGAGCTTGAAAGTAAGCAGTTAGAACTTGCGGAAGTAAAAGTAAGAATTTCGGAATACAACAGAAAAAATAGTATTAATGAAAAAATTAATATGCTAGAAGCTGAAAAGCTCAGAGTTACAGCTATTAGAAACGATGAATTTGCTTCATTTGAAGAACAAAGAGATTACTTAAATATTGTTTTTAATCAACTAACGGCTGAGACATATAATCAAGCAGGTGTATTGAATTTTGAATACGAAAACTCAGCAAGAAGTAACATGCCAACTGGTAGAATAAAAATAAACTGCTCTATACCTGATGAAAACTCACATGGTAGGCTATATATGAAAATAAATATGTTCGATTTGACTTGGTTTTTATACAGAGTTGAACAGAGACGGGCTATTAATTTTTTGATACATGATGGTTCATATTCAAAACCTGATGTAGTAGTTAAACCTAAATTACTTGAGTATGTTAACTTTTTATTGAGTGATTTCAAATTTGGTCAGTACTTTGTAACAATTAATATTGATGAATTGTTAGACGAAGATATAAAGAAGCTTACTGATAGTAATTTGATAGTAGCCAAGTTGGATAGAAGCAAAGATGAAAATAGGTTTTTAGGTATTAGATTTTGAGAGGATTACACCTCTCTTTTTCTTTTTTAAATTACAAATACTTCTGTATTTTACATGTCTTTTGCTAGGTATAATTTTCAGTATCTTTTGTTAGGTCATCATTTCCACACTGCATTTTTGGAAGTTTTGATGAGCGCTTACATTCACATGTATTTGTGTGGTAAAGAGGACTAAAAACTTGTTCTCCAAAATGCTCCCAAAGTATAATAAGATAATGGAAAATTGTTCTAGGGGGTGAATCCTTTGATTAAGAATATAGATGTGGCGGTATTTCAGTTGAAAAAAATGCTTCAAGATATCAGAGGATACAAAGGAGAATGGAAGAAGTCTGACATTTTTAATAAATATGTCTCTGATATGAATAAGTGGGCAAAAGATTTAGGGTTAGTAGAGTTTAAGTTTGAGGATTTTCATTATTCATACACTGGTAAAACAATCAATGAAAATGGTTATGAGTCCCTTATGAATCATATTGCCATTTTGGAAAGTATGTTACCTTCTATATCCACTACGGGACAAAATACCCAATCAAGTTCAAAATCACAAGGCAACGATTCGAAAAAGGTTTTTGTAGTTCACGGTAGGGATAGAACTGCATTACTTGAAACAGAGAGTTTATTAAGAAGGATAGGTTTGGAGCCTGTGGTACTACATCGAATGGCAAACAACGGGATGACACTGATTGAAAAGTTCGAAAAGTGCTCTGATGTAAAGTATGCGGTTGTTTTACTTACTCCCGATGATATAGGTGCACTAAACGAGGACTATCCTAATTATAGGTTTAGAGCAAGACAAAACGTGATATTTGAATTGGGCTTCTTCTATGGGAAACTGGGACGTTCTAAAGTGTGTTGTATTTATAAGTCAAATGTAGAATTACCCTCAGACATCAATGGTGTAGCCTACCTACCTTATAATCAATCGGTCGAAGAAATCGAAATGGCGTTACTAAAGGAACTTAAGGCAGCTAATTTGCAGTTCCAAGCATTTTAGCAAGTAATTGAGACAGACGATAGTAATATGAAGTCAGCGTGATACACAAGTCAGAAGGCTTTTAATATCAAAGTATGAAAACACCATTTGTTTGGTGTTTTTTGTCTTTCTTTCTGTATTTGAATTGAATAATGTATACTAAAACTGTGTGATAAAGAAACGAGAGACTTTTGGAGTAACAACAGTCTTTAGGCTAGGCTAAAAGCCAATAAATGCAGTTATACGCATCCCCGTAGCTCAGCAGGATAGAGCAACGGTTTCCTAAACTGTAGCTCGGAGATGGGTAATACAATGGCATTAGACTTACAAGGTAGATACCACGCCACTTTTTCAATTATTACTTGCTATGATTGTATGTATATTGGGAAGCAGGTCAAAAATGGTGGCGTTGATTTAGGTGAAGAATGTTTTCAATGGAGGAGACCTTTGTTAAGAACAGAGGTCTTTTTTTATGTTGCTGTGGTGAAGAGAAGAATATTTCCAGTCTAGGCTCCAGGCTCCGTCCTGCTGGGGGCTAAGACTGTCCGCTCCGAAGGGATTCGCGGGGAAACGCAAAAGTGGTAGCCGCTTCGTCGCGTGGGCACGTTGAGTTTCTTTTGCCCGCAAATCCCTTCTCCGCTCGGTAGGACTCCACAAGTCGCTATGTCTGGAAATATTCTTCTCTGTCGTGACAGATGAGGTTCTTTATTCTTTTAAGGATTTAAAAAAATGGATAACACGGAAAGCTCGTAGAGGAAACAGGAGAAATAAGCGAAGATCTTTGGTACACCGACCGAGGCTCCATGAAAAAAAGCGAAACAAGCTTTTAGCGTCCACCTCTGAGACACCTCTTGAATGGACGACTTTGGACGCGGGTTTCGCTTTTTTTCATGGAGCCGGGCAGCTTACGCTACCCTGGGGGTGGGACAAGAAGCTGAGCGTTTTCTCCTGTTTCCTCCCCACCACTACAACTCGACAAACGGGTTTTTAAAAAATAAAACCGCCTCCATAAAGGAGACGGCATATATCGAGCTCGTTAGTTTTGAGGTGTTACCGATCATCACGTGCGACGCATCTACCTCCAGTATGAAGTTAGAAGCTTAAAGCAGTGTGCGGTTTTCCTTACTCACTAGGTGATCGTGTAAATCATCCATGGCACATCGCCTCCGTAAAGGACTACAGCCTGATTGAGAACACACCACCGAGCTCGATGAGTATAGTATGAGCAAAGCTCATCTTTTTATTCACTCATTTTTAGCATCTGTTTTCGAATTGCATTTAAAAACGATTGGTTGCTGTAGGCAGTGCCACCAGCCAATCCTGGTTCAACTGCATTCATATACATTTGATCCGCTTTGACTGCGCTTAGGTTTTTCCATGCAGGCTGCTCTTGCAACTGCTTAAAAGCGGGCTGGTCTTCTTTGTTGACCATCACAAACAAGAAGTTGGGATCTTCTTTTGCCAAAGCATCTATTGAGAGCGCGGTACGCTCCTGCACATTCGCGACGACATCTGGGACAGGCAGAGCCAAGTCCGTATATAACAGGTAATTGTACCGTTCATCCTTCGGATAGACGTAGAAGGAGCCTTCTTGGAACCACAGCGTCAGCACTTTCTTTTCTGGAAGGGCGGCGAGCTTGTCGCGGAGGTCCTGTGCGTTTAGCTTCACTTTACCTACAAAAGTATCCAAATTGGCATCTTTTCCACGAACATCAGCGAGCAGACGCAAGTTTTCTTGCCAATGAGCTCCGTTCGTAGAGACGGGAATCACGGATGCAGCAGTTTGCAATTTGGCCACGTCTTCCTTGGAGGTCTTGTCGGTTGTCATGATGACGTCAGGTTCGAGGGCAACCAGCTCACCTAGATGATCTGCAATATTATAAGGGAGATGCTTGGCATTTCTGATCATGGCTTGATATTCCGCAGGGAACTTTCCGTTTTTATCCATGGTTGCTGCGACGGGCGGAATTCCCAGCAAGAAAGAATCTTCATACGAAGCAGGGAAGCCTACGAAAACAATATCTTTGGTTCTGGCCGGAATGGTATAAGTGTTGCCCAAGTAATTAATCGATCTGGTCGGTTTCGATGCCGCTGAATCGCCCGTTTGTCCACCATTGCCGCAGGCTGACAGGACGAGGAGCAAAGCGGCAATCGGGATAGCTAGTAGCCGTTTATACATACAGGTCACTCCGTTCTTACTTCTTGTGTTATCAGGAAAGTAGCAGGACTCATGTAAATTATAGGCTACCCGATCCATCCGTCGCTGTTGCATTCCTGAACATTTTCAAACATTCTGCTGTAACCTTTTTCCTGTTCAAGACACTAATTTATTATCACGATACCCCGCTTTATATGGTAGATGCCTGATAGGAGAGTGGGTGCGTAGTTAATAACATCGTAACAACAGAAAAACCAGGGAGCGGATTCCCTGGTTTTTCGCTATGTCTCTTATTTGAAGAGCGGAACGTAAATATCAATCTCATTGTCTTCTTGCTCTGGCTTGTAGCGCTCGTCCCAATACTCAAAATCAAATCCGGCATAATCATATCCCGATTCGCTGAGCCAAGATCCGTAAAGAAAATCATATGTTTCGCCTAAGTTTGTCTCAGGTCCCTTGTGTGTTACTTTTGCAAATGTCCCTGCAGGAATCATGTGACTGACCATCCCTTCAGGAATATCGGCGAGGCTGGAAACTGCGACGCCAATTAGGGTGGTAAAAGGATCAACGGCTGCATCGAAGTCATCTTTGTCAGGATAGATTTGGATTAGGTATTCGCCCTTACCAACCTGATTGTGAATCTCGCTTTTTCTAGCTCGCAAAGCTTCAGTCGTACTAGCGGAGTGTTTCTGTTCCAAGTCTTCTGTCACATTCGCCGTAAAAGTAAAACCAATTACGTGTGTTTCCTCGCGGGAGAGAACAGTTGGCTCCATGGAAAAACGTCCTTTCATTTAAAAAATAGGGATCATAATAAACATAGAGAAAAAAGTTGATAATGACAAGATTTGGATGATAGAATCATATGCATAGATTTATGATGTATTGTTAATCTAGGTATTTGCGATTAAATCGGGAGGCACTATGAAAATCAATAAGGAACTCTTAAAGGGCAGTACCGTGATTTTAATCTTGACGATGCTGGATCGAAAGGAAATGTACGGCTATGAAATCGCGAAAGCCATCGAGAAGGAGTCAAATGGTCTGTTTACGCTAAAAGAAGGGACGTTGTATCCGATCTTGCATGCACTCGAAGCGGAGCTTTATGTGGAAGCGTATTGGGATGAGAAGGATGGGAGGAAGCGTAAATACTATCGGATTACGGCAGAAGGTCGCGGGCAATTGAAGGAGAAAAAGCTCGAGTGGCATACGTTCCGCGATGGGATTGATCGGGTGTTAGGAGAGGGAAGAGCATGAAGCAGACGAATACACATCCACTGATCGCAGATTACCTCGATCAAGTATGTCGACATGTGCGGGCAACGGAAATGCATCGCAGAATTCGGGATGAGCTGGAAAGTCACTTGCTTGATTTGATGGATGAGCAGATGGAAGAGGGTGTGGAAGAGGAGGAAGCGGTACGGCAAGCCATTTTGCAAATGGGCGATTCTGCTGCGGTCGGGAAGCAGCTGCATCAGATTCATAAGCCCAAAGTGGAGTGGAGGCTTCTGATGTATGTGGTGGCTTTTCTGGCTGTTGGGCTTTTCACGATGTATGGAACTCCGGTCAATTACTTTGAGTACAAGCTGGACACGTATTGGCTCTCAGCCCTATTGGGTATCGGGGTGATGCTTGTGGTGGCTTTTACAGACTATCGTAAGCTATTGCGGTATTCGTTGCATGTATACGTGCTGACTGTAGGCGTTTTCCTATTTGTTTTTTTGTATGAATACACAGTTTATGAAAGGGTGATAGTGCATTTCAACCGATTCGGAATTTTTGATTTTGGAACGATTTCCATGTATTTGTTTCTCATAAGCGTCGCAGGAATGCTACTTACTAGGGTCTGGCGTTTCCGGAGCACTGCTTCTAAGCTGATTTGTTTTTCTGCCCACTATATTTTTGCTGATGACGCAACAGTATTTGAATCTTAAGCTTTACTTATTTGGTTTTGTTGTACTCTTGATGTACACGAAGACAGTTAAGAAAGAAAAGCTCCCCCTTTACATCACGTCTGTTGGTGCTTATCTGGTTGCCTTGTTATTGGATTACCATACTTTTGATAAGTTGTTGGACTGGATGCAACCGATGAAAGATCCTGAAGGAGGCGGTTATTTTTATCTCCTAGTGATGGAGACAATTCGCTCGGCAGGTTTTTGGGGAAAGGGCTTCGGTGCGCCTTTACAATTTCCTCAGATAGACTCAGATTTCAAGTTCACGTATTTAATCCATAGCTATGGCTGGATTGCTGGACTCTTGATCTTGTTAGCCGTTACCTTGTTTATGATGAGGCTGGTTCGGGTCGTCAAGGAAGTGGACGAGCCTTATGGCAAACATCTCATTGTCAGTATCGTTCCTTTATTCTCTGTGTACTTTTTCTGGCCACTGCTGATGTCAACAGGCATGCTGCCAATCGCACAACTTGAAATTCCTTTTCTCAGCTATAGCAGAATAGGAACTGCTTTGGCTCATTTCGCCGTCCTCGGTCTCGTCCTGAGTGTCCATCGGCATAGAAACTCAATCGGAAAGCCACATACCTACATGGCAAAATAGCAATCCATAAGAAGCCTCGTGCAATCAGAAATGCTAGGATATAGACATCAAGGAAAAACAAACCCGAGGAGGAAGTACACATGGCATTGCAATCCAAACAGATTTTCGTCAATTTACCGGTGAAGGACCTAAACAAATCGATCGACTTCTTTACAGCAATCGGCTATGAATTTAACCCGCAATTTACGGATCAAAATGCAGCATGCCTGGTGATCAGCGAAAACATTTTTGCCATGCTGCTCGTCGAAGAGTTTTTCCAAACGTTTACGAAAAAAGAGTTAACGGATGCAACAAGAAGTACAGAAGTGATTGTAGCGTTGTCGGCGGACAGCAGAGCGCAAGTCGATGAGATCGTAAATAAAGCATTAAACGCGGGGGCAACTCCATCGAAAGACCCGGTTGACCACGGCTTCATGTACAGCTGGAGCTTTCAAGATTTGGACGGACATCTGTGGGAGTTCTTGTATATGGATCAAGGCGCTGTTCCACAGGAATAAAAGACCGAGTAAACGAAATGAGGGCAAAAAGCAGGGGATCGAAAAAGTGATTCCAGCTTTTTGCCCTTTTTTGTCAGTACTGGCACATTCCAAGCGGATTCCCGTCTGGGTCAAAAAACGTCAGCACCTTCGTAGACCCAAATTCATCAATCGGCGTTACCATCACTCCACGCTCTGTTATTAGTTGATGTGCAGCCTCAATGTTCACGGAAAGAAAATTATAGTATTTGCCGACACCAAAACGATTTTCCGGAAATGACATTGGCTGATGGTTCTCTACGCGGACGAGACAGATCACGGTATTTGATTCATCAGAAATCCGCATGGTGACTGCTTCCTCTTCCACAAACAAAGGTCTGCACCCAAGCTTTTCTTCATACCATTTTGCAGACGCACGCGGGTCCGTCACAGGTATAAAAATCCCTTCTATGCCTTTTAACAGTGATTGAGCCATCATTTCATCTCCCATTTGATCAAAAATCTATCACCTAACATTTTCGCCGACGATGCTAGGAAAAACCTGTAAGCCCCACACTTTCATTTTGACAATCACTCGTGACATTTCGCTAGCTAAGCGTTATCTTGTACGTAAGAACACAGATGGGGTGAACGGATGCGCTTCTACACAACATACATAAAAAAATACGGCGTAGTCGCCGGGATTTCCATGTTTTTCTTAGCTTTGGAGGCGGTATGTGATCTTTTGCAGCCGACGATCCTATCACACATTTTCGATACGGGTGTAGCAAACCGGGATATGGACTACGTGCTCAAGACAGGCGGGCTGATGCTGCTCGTAACGGCGTTGGGGGCTGTTGCTGCATCGATCCGAAATGTGCTAGCTACATACGTCTCTCAAAACTTTGGTGCGCAGCTGCGCGCAGATTTATTTTCAAAAGTTCAAACCTTATCCTTTGAAAACTTAAACAAGTTCGACAGAGCCTCGCTCGTGACACGCCTGACCAATGACGTCAATCAAGTGCAGATGTTTGTAAACGGCATGATGCGAATATTCGTCAAAGCACCGTTGATGTGCATTGGCGGGTTGTTTATGGCAACCCAATTGAACGTAGATTTGGCTGTGATTCTCGCAATTGTCGTACCCATTGTGGGATTGTTTATTTTCTTGAATATGAAAATTGGTTTTCCTTTTTTCCTGAAGGTACAGCAAGCGCTCGACCGAGTGAATGGTGCGATGCGCGAGTATTTATCTGGCGTACGAGTTGTTAAGGCATTCAATCGCTTTGATTTTGAGCGTGGCAAGTTTACACGGGCAAACGAAGAGCTGCAATCCAAATCGGTATCGGCTACGCGAGTGATGTCCATCTTCAGTCCCGCGATCATGCTGACGATGAACCTCGGAATTGTCGCGGTCCTCTGGCTTGGGGGGCTTGGCGTAGAACAAGGAAGCATCGAAGTCGGACATATCATCGCGTTTACGAACTACATGACGCAAATCCTGTTTTCACTCATGATGATTTCCTTGGTATTTAACATGTTTGTGCGGGCCAAAGCATCGGCAGGACGTATTGGAGAAGTATTTGCTGAGGAAAACCAAATGAGCTGGAAAGAAGAACAACCTCACGAGCTTCCAGGCAAAAAGGGGCGCATTGACTTCGAAGAGGTCAGCTTCTCCTATGATGGAGAAGGCGGTCAGCCAGTACTCAAGCAGATTTCGTTTACTTGTCTGCCTGGGGAGACCGTCGGGATTATCGGGTCGACAGGCGCTGGAAAAAGCAGTTTGGTTGGCTTGATTCCACGGTTTTATGATGTTACGGAAGGAACGATTCGGGTTGATGGCATGGATGTACGAGACATCGAACCCAAGCGATTACGTGAAAAAATGGCGATCGTACCGCAAAAAACGATGCTGTTTACAGGCACGGTGATGGAAAACATTCGTTGGGGCAAGGCAGAGGCGACCCATGAGGAGGTCGAGCAAGCGGCACGTATGGCGCAGGCTCACGAGTTTATCTCCACCACTCCTGAAGGCTATGAGACACGCGTAGGGCAGGGAGGAGTCAACTTCTCTGGTGGACAGAAGCAGCGTATTTCCATAGCCAGAGCCTTGGTGAAAAAGCCGGACATCCTCATTCTCGACGACAGTACAAGTGCGGTAGATGTGGCGACAGAAGGGAAGATTAAGGATGCACTTCGAGCCTATGCGGCTGGCCTTACCTGCATCTTGATCGCACAGCGGATCACGTCTGTCATGGATGCGGATAAAATCATCGTGCTCGACAATGGGGAAGTCGTGGGCATCGGTACGCATGACGAGTTGATGACCTCTTGTCAGGTCTATCAGGAAATCTTTCAGTCACAAATCGGTCGGGAGGTGAAGTAAGGTGAGTCAACAGAAACAACAACCTGTCTTTTCACCGAGACCTGGACGAGGCTTTGGACATGGTGCTGCCAGAGGTCCAGTGAGTAAGCCCAAGAATTTTTCGGCTACGCTAAAAAGGCTCTGGCAAGCTTTTGGCAAAGAAAAAAAGCTGCTGCCGATTGTATTTGTCATTGTTTTTGTCGATGGACTACTCATGCTGTCTGCGCCTTATTTGATCGGAAAGTCGATTGATACGATGACAGGTGGCGAGGAAGCTCTTAGCTTTTTGTCTATCATCATTCTTGCCCTGCTCGGCTCCTACATCTTGGATGGGGCACTGACGTTTTTGCAAAGCTGGTTGATGGCAGGCATCTCGCAACGGATCGTCACGAATCTGAGGCAAGCCCTTTTTGACAAGCTGCAAAAGCTGCCGATTGCTTATTTCGATGCGCGTACGCACGGGGAGTTAATGAGCAGGCTCACGAATGATATCGACAACGTCAGCAACTCGATCTCTCAATCCACAACGCAGTTGATGTCAGGCGGGATCGTGATCCTCGGTTCGCTGGTGATGATGCTCGTCTTGTCTCCGATCCTGACACTCGCATGCCTGATCACGGTGCCACTCGTGTTCCTGCTCACACGCTCGATTGCCAAACGAACGAGTGTACTGTTCAAAGATCAGCAGATGGAACTGGGCAAGCTAAACGGGCATATTGAAGAGACGATTTCAGGCATTCAGGTGGTGCAGGCCTTCAATTATGAGCAAAAGGCCATTGAGGACTTTACGACGATCAATGACCGGCTCTGCAAGATCGGGATGAAGGCACAGGTATGGACAGGCTTTCTCATGCCGATCATGAACGTGATTAACAACCTCGGCTTTGCCATGGTAGCGATCGTCGGAGGTGTACTCGCTGTAAAAGGACTGATCACAGTAGGTGTGATTGCGAGCTTTCTCAGCTATTCCCGACAGTTTGTCCGCCCGCTGAACGACCTCGCGAACATTTTCAATGTGCTTCAATCCGGTGTTGCTGGGGCGGAGCGGGTGTTTGAGGTATTGGATGAACAAGAGGAGCCATTGGATTCTCCGGGTGCTACTGTGCTTGCACAGCCCAAGGGTCACGTCGTGTTTGATCAGGTCAGCTTTGGCTATCGTCCGGATCAACCGATTTTGAAAAATATTAGCTTCGAGGCACAGGCGGGGAATACCATCGCGTTAGTCGGACCGACGGGTGCAGGCAAGACCACCATCGTGAATTTGCTCACGCGGTTTTATGATGTGACCTCGGGTACGATTTATTTGGACGGAAAAGACATTCGAGAGTATTCGCGGGACAGCTTGCGGTGCAGCTTTGGCTTTGTTTTGCAGGATACGTACTTGTTCTCGGGTACCATCAAGGAAAATATTATGTACGGCAAGCCCGATGCGACAGATACGGAGGTAGTCGCCGCTGCGAAAATGGCGAATGCGGACGTGTTCATCAATCGGCTGCCGATGCGTTATGATACGATGCTGACGGAAAATGGGGGCAACCTGAGTCAGGGACAACGCCAGCTTTTGGCGATTGCCCGTGTAATACTCGCCAAGCCGTCGCTGCTCATACTCGACGAGGCGACTAGCAGCATTGACACTCGGACAGAGCTGAATATCCAAGATGCGCTCCTCACCATTATGGAGGGACGTACGAGCTTTGTGATTGCGCATAGGCTGAATACCATTCGGGATGCCGACACGATTATGGTCGTGGATCGGGGAGAGATCGTGGAAAAAGGCAGTCACGATGAACTCATCGAGCAGAAAGGTACCTATTATCAATTGTTTTACAACCAGTTTAAAAATCTAGAGGCTGCTGGGGAATAACAGAGCACTCCGTCCAAACACGGAAATGACGTGGAGGACGGGGTGCTTTTTTATCGGTTAGGATGCTCGTTTGCTGGCGGCGATCAACAAGAAGATCGGCCGACGGAGTTCGTCTCGCATCCCGGGTATATCCAGCATTTCTTCAGGAGGGCCAGGTTCAGCGACTTTTGTTAGGCGAAATCCGGCAGCAAGGAGATCGTTCATATAGCTCGAAACCGTTCGGTGGTACTTGACGACTTCATGATCCAGAAAGATGGTTTGCCGGATGCCTTCCTGCTGATAGTTGTCCACTGGCCAGTGCATGCGCTCGCCCCTGGGTCCGTAATGCCAGTCCTGTTCAGCTAGAGCAGTGAAGACGGGATGCTCCACGGAGAAAACGAAGGAACCTCCAGGAGCAAGACAGTGATAAACACGTTGGCAAAGCAAGTCAAAGCGCTCCACATAATGGATGGCCAAGGAGCTGATGACGACGTCGAATGCCTCTGGAGCAAAATCGATGTCTTCAATCGGAAGACGCAGATACTCGATGGCGGGATCAGTTGTCGTCTCTCTGGCACGAGCCAGCATTTTTTCGGAAAGGTCCACACCTACAACGGAGCGGGCCTGTTGCTCACGCGCATATCGGCAGTGCCAGCCGAAGCCACAGCCAAGATCGAGGACCTTTTTCTCGCGAAGGGAAGGCAGTAGCTCCCGAAACGCGTGCCATTCTCCCGCGGCGTTCAGTCCCTCAATCGAACGAGCCATTTGACTGTATGTGGTGAAAAAGCCTTGCTCATCGTATTTGTTCTGTTTCATCCGTTCAAAACCTCCTGGGGCGGGTCGTAGGCTTGGAGTAGTTCCCGCAGCGCTTGCTTGACGTCCCCTTGAAACGATCCACCGTGATAGCAAATCAACTGCTCGATGTCATATTCGAGTAAGTGGCGGACAGAGCGAATCGCTTCCTGCATATCCAGCGTATAGGACGGATTGGCGATTTCGAGTCTACCGTTTTCGATGACAACAGCATCTCCGGCAATCAGCGTTTTGCTTGCGATCAAATACAACGAAATATGTCCCGGCATATGTCCAGGTGTGTGAATGATCTTGATGCCGCCACACCAAGGTAGACGTTCGTGATTCGTTACGGTTCGATCAACCGCAGTGGGCTCGATGGACTGCAAAAAGCGAATCAATTCCTCAGCGTGCTGCTTTTCACCCGACGACAGATGGTCCAGTGTTGCTTGCGCCTGTTCCAATCGCAAAGATGTCTTTTGTCCAGCGATGTACGGTGCTTCGGATTCGTAGGCGATGATTTCAAGGTGGGGATAGGTTCTTTTTAACGCTGCCAAAGAACCGATGTGATCCATATCGTGATGCGTCACAATGACCTTCGTAAGGTCGTCGAGCGTAAGCTGTTGCTTGTGTGCAGCCTCCTGAAGCAGTGGCAAAAAGTCTGGATAACCACAGTCCACAAGGATCATTTCATGCTCATCCTGCAGTAGCACAGGGGTAATGATCTGTGCAGATCCATTGTACATAAACGAAATGTCGAGAAAGTGAATCTGGTTCATACGTTGTTCCTCCTGACTGACTGATCTTACAAAGGAGTGTAACGCAATTGGGAAACAGACACACGGTCGACCTTTTCTCTGTCTCATTTATGTCCACGAATAATGCGCCGAATACTGTGTTCGGTCAAGTAATGTTTCCGGGCGAGCATTTTGACAGAAGCCCCTTCGTGATAGGCTTGCCAAATAGCCTGATTACGCTCGTTTAGCCATTGCTTTGTGTCTGTAGAGGCGCCCCATTGTCGTTTGTTTTCGTGGTGGATCGGGATGTATAAGTAACTTCCTTGTACGTAATGCTGAATTTGCCGCAGTAGATCGTCTGGCAATAGGTCTTGTGCATTTTTGTATTTCATGTGCTTTGCTCCTGTCTATATAGCGTGATGTGCGTATATAGATGAGCAAAGAGATCCTCAACTCAATATGTGGAAAGGCTCTGAACCAAGAGAAAGCGGAACTCTTTGCTCAGAGCCGCATTCGGCTCTTCGTACATAAGGGTCTAGCATATGAATCATCTCCCTTCTTATTCTCTATAGTAGGGAGAAAAGGGAGTTCCTTCAATAAACATCTTTTCCTTGCTTGCGAAAGAAAGGGTAAGATGAGAGGGATGCGTAGATTTGTTTTTCGGATAGGGGATGAGAAAAAATGAGTCTTGGCGGCTTTCAGAGCGGCTTTTCCGCCCGCAAGGTACCACGTTCGGAAGTGCGGTGGGGACAGTTTTTAATATGCGATCACGGGTGTGAGGAAGTCATCCAATTGATTTCGCATGTATCTGGTGAAGTCGAATTTGAGCTATGCAAAATCGAGGCAGAGCGCATGGCGCATGTTCTGTTAGAAGCTTCGAAAGCAGAGCGCTTATGACATGTATTTTTCATAAATTTCTTGAAACTTACAGCCCACTCTCTCGTATACATGAATGAGCATGTATAGATAGAGGGAGGACGAGTATGAGCGACAAAAATGTTGTAAAAATGAGTCCCTTTCAAGCAGGTGGAAAGCTGATCGCAACGATTGTAATACTGGTTGCGTTGGTCTTGCTTGGCACGCAATCTTTTACGATTATTTCCGCAGGGCATAGTGGGGTTGTGCTGCAACTGGGAGCAGTACAGCCAAAAGTGCTGCAAGAAGGCATGCATTTTAAAATTCCGTTTATCCAAACCGTGGTGCCGATGGAAGTGCGGGTTCAAAAATCAGAAATGAGCCAGACTTCCGCTTCACGTGACTTGCAAACCGTCTCTACGACAATTGCTGTTAACCATCATTTGGATGCAGAAAATGTCAATAAACTGTATCAGCAAGTGGGATTGGAGTATACTAGCCGAATTGTTGATCCTGCCATTGCCGAATCATTTAAAGCCGTGACCGCTCAATACACAGCAGAAGAACTGGTATCCAAGCGCTCCGAGGTCAGCCAAAAGGTAAAAGAAGTCTTGCATACAAAGCTGTCGAATTATAACATCATCCTCGACGAAATCAATATTCGCGAGTTTACTTTCAGTGATGAATTCAACCGCGCCATTGAATCCAAGCAGGTGGCCGAGCAGCAAGCGCTCAAATCGAAGCTCGATTTGGAGCGGATCAAGATCGAGAAAGAGCAAGAAATCACGAGAGCAGAAGCACAGGCACAAGCGCTGCGTCTGCAAAAGCAAGAGGTTACGCCAGAGCTGATTCAGCTCAGACAGATTGAGGCCCAACTCGAAGCCATCCGCAAATGGGATGGAAAGCTGCCGAACGTAACAGGTGGAGCTACTCCGTTTATCAACGTGGGTACACCATAATCGAATAAATAAACAAAGCCACTCCCTTGAAGAGGAGTGGCTTTGTTATTAGTTGCGGATGAGATAGTCAAAAGCTCCCAAAGCCGCAGTAGCACCAGATCCCATCGAAATGATGATCTGTTTATAAGCACTGTTCGTGCAATCACCGGCAGCAAAAACACCAGGGATGTTTGTAGAACCATGGCTGTCTACCACGATCTCACCAAAGCGAGTGCGCTCAATCGTGTCGCCCAACCAATCTGTATTCGGTACCAGACCGATCTGTACAAACACACCTTGCAATTCAATGTGCTTGGTTTCACCTGTCTCCCGTTCGATGTAAGAAATACCGTTTACTTTATCCGTACCCGTAATTTCTTTGGTTTGAACGTTTTTGAGTACAGTGACATTTGGCAGACTGTAAAGACGATCTTGCAATACCGCGTCAGCTTTCAGCTCTGGCGAGAATTCCAGAACCGTTACATGTTTCACAATACCTGCGAGATCAATCGCTGCTTCCACACCTGAATTACCGCCGCCAACAACGGCAACATCTTTGCCTATGAACAAAGGACCATCGCAGTGAGGGCAATACGCTACACCCTTGTTCTTGAACTCTGCTTCACCTGGTACACCCAGATTCCGCCAACGAGCACCTGTCGATAAGATGACTGTCTTACTCTTCAGAACAGCGCCGTTTTCAAGTTCAATTTCGATTAAATCCTTCTTCTCTAAACGCTTGGCACGTTGCAGCTTCATGACATCAATGCCATACTCTTTTACTTGTTTCTCCAAGTTGGCTGCGAGCTGAGGACCTTCAATGTATTTCACACTGATGAAGTTCTCAATGCCCAATGTGTCATTGACTTGCCCGCCAAGGCGTTCAGCAACAAGACCAGTACGAATCCCTTTGCGTGCTGCATAAATCGCCGCACTAGCACCTGCTGGGCCACCGCCGACAACAAGCACATCATAAGGGTCTTTATTGTCAAACTCAGATGCGTCTGGAGCAGAACCCAGCTTGGCGAGAATTTCTTCCACTGTCATACGACCGCTTTCGAAAAATTCACCATTGAGGAAAACGCTTGGCACAGCCATCACGTTTTTGCTCTCTACCTCGTCCTTGAATACGGCACCGTCAATCATTGTATGAGTAATACCAGGATTGAAGATACTCATCAAGTTCAGAGCTTGGACAACATCTGGACAATTGTGGCAACTCAAGCTGATGTAAGTTTCGAACTTATATTCACCATGAAGTTCTTTGATTTGATCAATGACACTTTGCTCGACCTTTGGAGCTCTACCGCTAACTTGCAAGAGAGCCAATACCAAGGAAGTAAATTCGTGACCAAGTGGAGTACCAGCAAAAACGACGCCAGTATCTTCACCGACACGGTTTACGCTAAAGCTAGGTGTGCGAGTTAATGCTGCTTTCTCCACACTGATCTTCAAAGACATGCTGGCTAACTCATCAATCAGTGCAAGCATCTCAGAAGATGCCTCATCGGTGCCTGCACTGACTTTGAGTACAATATCGCCTTCCAAGAGCTCGAGATATTGTTCTAGTTGCGCTTTGATTTCTTGGTCAAGGGCCATTTTATATCACACCTTAAATTTTGCCTACGAGATCAAGGCTTGGTTTCAGTGTTTTGCCACCTTCTTGCCATTTTGCTGGGCAAACTTCACCTGGATTGTTGCGAACATATTGTGCTGCTTTGATTTTGTTGATCAGAGCACTTGCATCACGGCCAATGCCACCTGCAGTAATCTCAACAGCTTGAACGACACCGTCTGGGTCGATGATGAATGTACCGCGATCTGCCAGACCTTCAGCTTCGATCAATACATCGAAGTTGCGGGAGATAACATGGGAAGGATCGCCGATCATGATGTATTCTACTTTACCGATTGCTTCAGAGCTGGAGTGCCATGCTTTATGAGTGAAGTGAGTATCTGTAGAAACGGAGTATACTTCAACACCGAGTTCTTTCAAAGTTGCATATTGGTTTTGCAGATCTTCGAGTTCAGTAGGGCAAACGAAAGTAAAGTCTGCTGGGTAGAAGCAAACTACGCTCCATTGACCTTTGAAGTTTGCTTCTGTTACTTCGAGGAATTTACCTTTTTGGAATGCTTGTGCTTTAAAAGGCAATACTTCAGTTCCGATGAGTGACATAGTGTTAGCTCCTTTATATGTTTTTTTGTATAGTACATATTCAGGACATGCGTAACGAGGCATGCTTGAATATAATTTACAATGATTATTATTTAATAAATGATTCAGTAAGTCAAGTTTTTTATAATGATTATAATGTGATAATTTTTACAAGCCGTTTTCTCCATTATTTAGTATGATTCGAACGGCATAAGAGTATTCGTTTGCTGTATGAAAAATTGACGAATCGTCCGTAGAAACCGGGCGGATTGTTTTACGTATGAATTAAAGAGCGAATTGAGAGCGTAATAAACATACAGGAGTGATGATATGCCATCTCCAATTAGCGCACCGCAAAAATGCTTGTCCAAGGATGCGTTCAAAGTACAACTGATTACTGAGGGGATTACGGCAGTGATCGGGTTGGTTATTTTGGCCGTCCTTTATTATCTAGATGATCGTTTTGCCTGGAAGGAATGGATTGGATGGAGTCTGCACGGATTGCTCGTGATCGGTGTGATCGCGATGATTTGGTCTTTTGTCGAACCGTATTTTTTATATAAAAGCTGGCGGTATGATATCGACGAAGATTTCTTGCAATTGAAATTCGGGGTGATCACAGAGAGACATTTCCTTGTCCCTATGACGAAAATCCAAGCAGTTTCAACGAAGCAAGGACCGATTTTACGAAAGTACGGATTGTACACCATCTCGATAAAAACAATGGGGTCCTCGCACGAAATTCCGGGACTGCCGGGGGATGTCGCTTCTCAATTAAGAGAACAGATTGCACACTACGCCAAATTAAAGGAAGTGGAGTAGTGATGGAAGCAAAACGATACCATCTACTAAATATCCTTTTTGATCTCATCACCCAAGTAAAGCATCTGTTTTTTCCTGCGTTGATTCTGTTTGTGTTCAATCGTGATTCGACGAACGCATTCATTACGTACGGGAGAATTGTGTTTTACATCTATGTAGTAGGGATGCTGGTCTATCTGGTTTTGAAATGGTTTTCGTACAAATATAGGCTGGATGATACGGCTTTCCATCTTTACCAAGGAATTTTTACAAAGACAAAGCAAACGATCCCCTTTGCCAAAATCCAAAACGTCAATCGACATACGACGTTGCTGCACCGGATTTTCAAGGTGACTTCCATTCGATTTGAGACAGGGATGGTTGGGGATGATTCTACCGTGGAATTCGCGGTGATTTCTTTCAACGAAGCGGATCGACTGGAGGCTTACACGAAACAGGCAGTGCGAGTAGAGAAAGAGCCTGAAGCGGAAGGGAAAGAAGGAGACGCGACCTCTTTGGAGGAAATCGGTACGCCGTATCCTACTCCTGAGCGAATCATTCACTTTACGCCAACGAAAAAAGAGATTATCAAGGCTTCCTTCACTTCTCTCAGCTTCCTCGGGATGATTACGTTACTGGTATGGGCGTATTTCAAACTCACCGAATATATCGACGTGGAGGAGCAGGTAGTAGGTATTTATTCGCTTATTACGAGCTCGTGGACATTGATTACGCTGACAGCCGTTGGACTTCTCGTCCTATCCATCGTATTCGGTATGGTCACGACTTACATTCGTTACGGAAAATATGAGATATCGTCGGATCATGAGCGAATTTACATTGCCAAAGGAGTTATCGAAGAAACAGCTTTTTCGATCGCAAAAGAAAGAGTGCAAGCGATTAAAATCAAACAATCCTTGCTAAAGCGCATGCTGGGTCTCGCCGAAGTCAAGCTGACGGTTGTCGGCGGGGATAGTGATTCGGAGAAAGATAAACAGGATGTCAGCTCACTCTATCCATTTTTACCGGTAAAACGTGCGTATGAGATGATCTCAGAAATATTGCCTGCGTATGAAGTGACGGAAGAAATGACGAGTCTCCCAATCAAATCGTTATGGATTCGCTTGGTCAGATCATGCTGGATTTGGATGATAGGAACAGGTGCGCTTTCCTATTTCAAGCCGAATATTTTGGGATGGGAGCAAGCATGGTGGATCATATCCATTGCGTTGACACTGTTCGTTCTGGTCTTCGAGGTCATTGAATTCTACAACACGCGATACACCTTGAATGATCACTTCATCCAGTTCCAAACAGGGAGCTTAACCACAACGTTATTTGTCTCCAAACGAGAAAAGATTATTGAGGTCAACGTCAAAAGAGACCTTCTTCAAAAGCAGTTAGGTCTCGCTTCTATCAAAACGGTCAATCGCGCCAAACCAGTGAGTCATAAAGGGGTAACAGATGTGCCGATTGAGTTGGCGGAAGGGTTTTATCAGTGGTATATGGGACGTAGAAAAGAGATTAAAGTAGAGTAGAAGAAGAGGGAACGTAGAAGGAAAAGGCGAATCTTTTCCCTCTACGCTCTTGTGCTTTCGAACAGCTCCAGCCACTCCCCATCCGGCCCTTTGAAGAACATATAACGCGAACCGTTCGGTAGTGTGGTTATTTCCTGATCGATAAAGGATACATGTAGTTGCTTCAAACGGTCGATTTCAGCTTCGAGGTTGTCTACAGAAAACGCAAGGTGGTGGACCTTGCCCTCTACCGGCAGTGAATCGCTATATCCGTGAATGAGCTCCAGCTCTGTCTCTGTACTCCCCGGAAATCCAAGAAAAGCGAGGGTAATGACTCCGTTGGAATGAGCGAGCTTTCCTTTTAGCTCCATCCCAATCACTTCGGTGTAAAAGGCAATGGATGCCTCCAAATCTTTTACCATCAAACCCACATGCTCCAGCTTTTTGATTGCCATATTCGTTCGTTCCTTTCCACAGGTATGATTTTTTCTATTGTAGAAGAATTTGTAGGAAATGTCTGTATGCGCAAACAGACAGGATGGGTTTTTCGTTGAAAAACATGGCTATAATTTGGATATAGTGGAAATTTTGTCATCCTCGGGGTGGAGCATGGAGTCAATTGTGGAAATAGTTGCGAGAGTAGTACTGGCTTTTGCGATCATGATGATCATTACACGGATGCTGGGGAAGCAGACGATCGCGCAAATGACGTATCACGACTTTGTCGCGGCGATTACTTTGGGGGCGTTGACAGCTAATCTTGCCTTTAACAATATGATCAAAATCTCGCATATGATCGTGGTGTTACTCACTTTTAGTGGCATCGCCTATTCGCTCATGATCCTCTCTCTGAAAAGCCGAAAGATGCGAAAATGGTTTTCGGGCCAGCCGACGGTGATCATCCAGAATGGAAAAATTCTCGAAGATAACATGCGCAAGCTGAAGCTGTCTTTGGATACGCTGAATCAAGAGCTGAGGGAGAGAAACATTTTTAATATCGAAGAAGTCCAATATGCTGTGCTGGAGTTGAATGGAGAGGTATCGGTCCTGCGAAAGCCGCAGTTTCTGCCTGTCACACGCGGAGACTTAAAGCTGAAAACGGGGAATAGGCAGGCATTCCCAATTGAATTAATCATGGATGGCCAAATCATCCAGAGCAATTTACGCCAACACAGCCTGACCATCGAATGGCTACTCTCACAGGTGGGCAAAAAAGGCTTGAGTGTCGCGGAAGTGAATTACGCGGTGATTAGCTCTAATGGACAAATTTACTTCGATCCGTATAAGGACGGTATCACTAATCCGATCGACAAAGAATAAGGATTCGCAAAAAAACCTCCGAGATGGAGGTTTTTCACTTGCTCGAGTATTGGCGGAGCGTCCCTGTTTGCTTCAAATAGTTATAAAATCTGTGCAAAATAGTGACAGCTTCTGCACGAGTCAGCATTTCTCCACCCTCGAACTTGCCGTTCCAGGCAGTCATGATCCCTGTTTTTTGCAAAAGGGCGAGGTTAGTTCCAATGATTCCACTGTAGTCATCCGTAAACAAGATTTCATTGTCGTCGTGCCCAAAGAGAAGGGGATAGAGGATATTCGTCTTGTCTGCCCCATCTTCGTTGTACCGACCATCCTCCTGGAAAGTATCTTCAGGCGAATTTGAATCAAGCGAATACGGACTCAAGACAATGGGAATATCCCGCATGGCAGAAAGGATTTGAAAAACTTCTGCAGCTGGAATGTCTTGGTTATCTAACATAAAAACGGGCAGCATGTTTGCCGTACCAATTCGATTCAGCTTGGTATCCGGGAAAAATTTTGCACCAGCAGGTGAATCGTTTACGGCATTCCACCAATCTTGTGTGACGATTGACGTGATTTCCGTGTACGCCCAGTGATTTTTGGGCACGTCGACAAATTGCTTGATGTGATAGTCGCTGTAATCTGTCTTTTGTTTAGCCTTGTATGGTCTATATTGATCAAACAGGCGATAAATCATGACAGTCATTTCTGCCTTGTCGACCAATCTGTCAGGTTGGAAGCGACCGTCAGGATAACCACTAACCACACCCTTATCTACCATGAAGGAGATCGAATTCATGGCCCAACCGTATTTCTTCGGATCGACATCATTAAATTTCGGTGCAGCATGAGAAACTGCGGGATATATACCAGATAATCCGAGAATGAGTGCAAGTAACACTGTGATGACTTTCATATGTTCTCCTCTCTTTTTTCTATGAAATGGTAAGGATTATCCTTCTAGTATACTATCCGGCGATGGAAAAGGAATGCGCTCTGCAAGAACAGATGTGACGATATGCAGCGAGTCAAACTCGCCAGACGAAGCCGCGATGATTGGTGGTTTAGAAGGAAACAGTTGCTTGTTTATTTCATGGGGAGAAAGCCCTTGGCCATGCAAATACAGGATTTCCCCAGACAGATTCTCCAAATGCTCCAGCTTTTGTTGCAAGCGTGTTTTCCCGTCTGGATGATAGCCGGAATGGGCGCAAAAGATCGACTTGAAGTCACAAGCCAGTACCGTACGAAGGGAATTCATCAAGGTGGGGATCGATTCTTCTCGTAGTATGACCTTCGTTTTCACACCCATAAAAAGATCGCCGCAGAACAAGCGACCGGTCCTTTCGTCCAGCAAAGCTATATGGTCATGAGCATGGCCGGGGGTATAAAGCATCTTCCATTTCGTAGAGCGAGAGTGATGGACGTCACCCAAAGGTTGGGCCACAAACGGATCACGAATCCCCCAAGTAAGCTTACGGTAGAAAGGGTACTGAGCTTTTTGTGAGCAAATATCGACTCCTTCTTCGTGAATGAAAAGAGGGACCTGCTTGTGCTGGGCAATCCACGAGGCGGTACCGACATGGTCTTCATGGCTGTGCGTCAGTACGACCGAATCAAACGAGGCTTCCTGAAACCTGTGAACGAGAGCTTGCTCGAGTACTTTCGGGCCAGTATCAACCAGCATGCCATCCGTCACATAAACATAAATTCCTGATTCCCAATCCCCTACGCGAACAATCCCTTCCAGACATGCCACGTCTTCATGATGATGCATGTGAATCATACCGCACACCTCCCATAGTAATGGAATCATTATACTATTGAATGAGTATTCAGTCATTTTTGATTGTGATCTACACTCATCCTATATCTCTGTATCGTGTATGATGAATAGGGATGATTGCTCGTATGAGGTGAAAACATGAATGCATTGCCGATAAATGAAGTATTGCCAGAGCTGGTAAACATGCTGCGCAAAGAGACAAACGCAGTGTTGGTCGCTGCTCCGGGTGCGGGGAAGACGACGCGGGTACCACTGGCCTTGCGTGAAGAAGCTTGGTTACAAAATCGACGAATTGTCATGCTGGTCCCACGCCGACTGGCCGCACGTCAAGCTGCTACCTACATGGCTGCCTTGTTGGGTGAGGCAGTTGGACAAACGGTCGGATACCGGGTCAAGCGTGAATCAAGAGTAGGCCCAGACACACGGATTGAAGTGATTACAGAAGGAATTTTAACGAGAATGCTACAGGATGATCCGGAGCTATCTGATGTCGGTCTTGTTATTTTCGACGAGTTCCACGAACGGAATTTGCACGCAGATTTAGGGCTGGCCCTTAGTCTTCAGGCACAAAGCTTGTTTCGGGAAGACCTGCGAATTCTCGTGATGTCCGCTACGCTCGATGCCGAGCCCGTGTCAGCCTTGTTGGGGAATGCTCCCGTTGTCAATAGTAAAGGCAGTATGTTTCCAGTGGAGACGCACTTTTTGACTTCCCCGATGGAGGGGCGTCTGGAAGAGGTCGTTGTCCAGATGATCTTCCAAGCGTTGAGACAAGAAGAGGGAGATATGCTCGTCTTTTTACCGGGAGCCAAAGAAATTCACCGGGTGCAAGAGTTGCTTGAACAAAGCGGTGTGGGCACGAATTTACGGATTGTGCCTCTTTACGGAAATTTGGCTCAGGAGGAACAAGATAAGGCGATCCAGCCCGGGAAAACAGGGGAGCGCAAAGTTGTCCTCGCTACCACGATTGCCGAGACGAGCTTGACGGTCGAGGGTGTACGCATCGTGATTGACAGTGGATTAAAACGGGTGCCGCGCTTTTCTCCACGAACAGGGATGACGAGACTGGAGACAGCAAAGGTATCGAAAGCATCTGCTGACCAACGCCGAGGAAGAGCTGGACGACTTGCGCCAGGGGTCTGCTTTCGACTGTGGACAGAGCAAGAAGATCGCATGCTCATTCCACAGCAGGCACCTGAAATCATGGAAGCGGATCTGGCTGTGCTCGCTTTGGAGCTGGCTCTATGGGGAGTCGGGTCGTCGGACGAGTTGGATTGGCTGAATCCCCCGCCAAAGGCAGCGATGGCACAGGCTCAAGAGCTGCTGCATCAACTGGGCGCATTAGATGAGAGCAAGCAGATCACACCACATGGACGAGTGCTGGCTGGGATGGGGGTACATCCGAGATTGGGCCACATGATTCAGAAAGCGAATGAACTGGGGCATGGTGAATTGGCTTGCGAGCTGGCTGTCCTCTTGGAAGAACGTGATATTGTGAGGGGGCGCCAAGCTTCAGCAGATGCGGATATGCGTACGCGTGTTGAACTACTTCGTCAGGTAGCGAACAAGCAGAATGGGGCAGTTGAGCTTCCGATTGATGTAGGAGCATGCAAAAGACTTTGGAAAGAGGCGGCGTACTTCAAACGGGTATGGATAAACAACAAGCATAGTGACACTTCCACTCGTACAGAAGCGACGGGAAGACTGCTGGCGTTTGCGTACCCGGATCGGATTGCCCAGCGAAGGGCAGATGGACGTTATTTGCTTCGCAATGGGCGTGGGGCAGCTTTTTCCGTGCAGCAGCCACTGATTGCTTCGCCGTATATTGTGGCAGCAGAACTCGATGACCAGGGCGCAGACAGTCGGATATTACTGGCGGCTAGCGTGGCAGAAAGCGAGCTGTTGAATGATTGTACGATACAGATTACCGAACGAATGAACATATGGTGGGAGCATACAGCAGGGGCAGTTCGCAGCCGTAAGCAAAAACGGCTGGGGGCGATCCTGTTGGCGGATATACCTGCAGAGGCTTCGACAGATGAGGTGTTAACAGCGTTTTTGGACGGAATAAAAGAAGAAGGCTTGGAGAGTTTGCCGTGGAATCGGCAGGCGAGACAGTATCGGGAGCGTTTGTTGTTTATGCATCGTCTGGAGGAAGACTGGCCGAATGTGGAAGAGGAGGCACTGCTTACTTCCTTGGAGGAATGGCTCGCTCCCCATGTGTATGGTTTCAAAAGAAAGGAAGACTTGCAGTCGCTGACAGTGACGACGTTGCTGGAGAGTATGCTGTCATGGGAGCAGCGCAGACAACTAGAAGAATACGCTCCGACTCATGTGATCGTCCCAAGCGGTTCCAAAATTCCTGTCGATTACAGTGATCCAGCGGCACCGGTGCTTTCGGTCCGGTTACAGGAGTTGTTTGGTTGGCAAGAATCTCCGAGAATAGGCAGAGGCAGAGTACCACTGACATTGCACTTGCTTTCACCAGCTCATCGTCCGGTACAAGTGACACGGGACTTGGCGAGCTTTTGGGCACATGCGTATTTTGAGGTAAAAAAAGATTTGAAGGGGCGTTATCCCAAGCATTATTGGCCAGATGATCCGCTAGCGGCCATTCCGACAAACCGAACGCGTCCACGCATATAAATCGATTCGCTAGGTATATTCGGGTATAGAGGAGGGACTCGGCGTCAGGTGAAATTTCCCATTTTGCTAGTTCCATGTTCGTGAGTCATGTCAATTGTGAAACCTTCTTCGTGTTCGGGCACGTCAGGAAGATACTGTGAATCACGTACTACCCCCTCTACCTTTATTATGCTGCCTGTTGATCAGGCGGTTTTTTTTTGAAAAAATGCAGACTTGATTTAAGTCAATGACCGTCTTTAACCTTCCTCCTACAATAAAATGAAACAATGCAAAACAGGAGGGGTCTTATGGCGATCTCAATCAATCAGCCATCGATTCAGAGAAAATCTGCTCTGATTGCTGGTGTTTCACTTCTCATCATGGTGTTTGCTTCCTTTTTTTCTTTTGGTTTTGTTCATGGAAATCTTGTCGTAGAAGGAGATCCCAACGCAACCTTCCACAATATCCGGACATCCACTGTGCTTTTCCAAGCGGAAATTTTGGGATGGCTCATGATCCTGATCACGGACATACTCGTCGCCTGGGCTTTCTATCTCTTTTTGAAGCCAACGAATAAATACCTGTCCTTACTCGCTGCGTGGTTCCGTCTTATCTATACGGCTGTTTTGGGAATGGCCATACTGAACCTACTCGTTGTCTTACTTCTCGCGAAAAGTGCCGTTCCGAATTCCTACTTGCCAATCGAGCAGGTTCCAGGACAAATGATGCTTTACTTGGAGGCATTTCAATCCATTTGGTCGATTGGCTTACTTATTTTTGGTGGGCATCTGATGATGATCGGGTATATGGTATTTCAATCAGAAAGTATCCCGAAAGTCATTGGCCTGTTATTGTTGCTGGCTTCCATCGGCTATATTTTCATCAACGTAAGCAACTTGTTTGATTTGCAAAATATCGAGATCATTTCAATACTGATCACCATCTTTCAAATACCCATGATCGCAGGAGAGTTGGGCTTTGGGATCTGGTTACTGTTCAAGAGCGGGAAAGCACCCAGTTAAAGATGACGACTTGCTGCTATTTATCGACAGAGACCCTCTTTTTGATCCGACTTAACGACTCTGGCGTCATGCCAAGATAGCTCGCCAATTGATGCTGGGGCACCCGATCGAATAAGTGGGGACGTTTCTGCAAAACGGTTTTATACCGCTCTTCAGGTGTGGAAGCGATGAAGGAAGCGAACTCATCTTGTATCTCGCCAAGGTTTTCTTCTAACATCTTGCGTGACATGGTTTCCAATTGTGCGTATTTGTTGAACATGTCGCTGACGGTATCGAGATTGCCGACAACCAATGTACAGTCTTCGAGACAAGCTAAAAAATACGCAGATGACTGATCCAGCTTACGCTGCCCCAGATTCACAATGGTTTGTTCTTCCGTGTAGAATTGGGAGGTAACTTCTTTCCCCGCTTCATCTATCGAATACTGTCTGACACATCCCTTTAGTACAAAATAACATTTCGTGGGAACATCTCCTTGTCGAAGGAGTATGGTTCCTTTTTTATATTCCTCCGTAACGATTTCTTCAACGATTGCCTGTTGTTCTTTTTCAGAAAGGGTTGTAAATCTAGTTAGGTATTTCAATAGAATCTCTTTCATTTCATTTTCCTTTCCTGAAAGAAAAAGGCTCCCATGCTCGAAACGGGAACCATTTTTCTTTGTTAGTCTTTCGTCGCGGCTTACGCCTTGCTCCCCCACTGCTCCCGATAAATCAACTGTTGCAGATCCTCGCGTTGTCTCCATTGGTGTAGCTCCAAGAGTGGACGTTCCGGATAGTGATCCGTGTAGCCGATCGACAGCAATGCGACTGGATCGATATGCGGCGGTATGTTCAGGATACGACGCACGTCGGCCTTCTTGTAAAAACTGACCCAGCCCATCGCCAAATCTTCTGCGTAGGCAGCCAGCCACATGTTTTGGATCGCACAGCTGACAGACATGATATCAGTTTCCGGGATGGAATTGCGTCCAAGTACATGGTCTCCGCCACGTGTAGGATCACAAGTGACACAGATGGTGACAGGCGCTTCCTTGATCCCTTGAATTTTCAACTCTAAAAAGGTCGACTCTCGTCCCGTACCTTCGTAGTGGATGGCTAGCGCCCGGCGTTCTTTATCCGCACATTCTGCGAGAGCTTGTTTGGTTGCGTCGTCTTCTACCAGGACAAAATTCCAAGGCTGCATGAATCCGACAGAAGGAGCATGGTGGGCAGCAGCCAAGATCATGGCGAGCTTTTCTGGGTCGACAGGGTCTTGACGAAAGGTACGAATATCGCGACGATTGCTGATGGCTTTATACAAACCGTTTTTTTCTTCCGCGGTTAAGCGTTTCATGAGAAAAACCTCCCTATTTGCATTCAGGTCTCTTTATTTTACTTACAAAGTATGCTTCCTTCCAGACATCTGCTTGACATATTCATGTCCTACGCTAAAGGGGAGAGTAGTCCGAGCAGAGGGGAGAGAGTACGAGCATGCAAAACATCTTAATCGTGGAAGACGAGTTACCCATCTCTCGGGTATTGAAGGCGTACTTGGAAAAAAACAATTTTCAGGTCGAACAGGCATTTAACGGCGAGGAAGCAGAGCGGAAGTTTGATTCACTCAATCCTGCGCTCGTCTTGCTGGATGTGATGCTGCCTGGACGAAGCGGATGGAGTATTCTCGAATATATTCGGGAGAAAAGCTCGTGTCCCGTCATCATGCTGACCGCGTTGGGACAAATCGATAACAAGCTGGCGGGCTTGAACAAAGGCGCCGATGACTATATCACCAAGCCCTTTATTGCCGACGAAGTGGTCGCTCGCGTACATGCGGTATTACGTCGTCCGAAACAATTGATAGAAGGCGATCATGTGAAGCAGTTCGGTAGTCTGAAAGTCGACTTCAAGGCGTATTCTGTCATGCTGCACGGCATCGAACTGGCGTTTACGCCTAAGGACTTGTGCCTGTTTCTTTTTTTGGCACAGTACAAAAACCAGACATTCACCAGAGAACAGCTCATCGAGCAGGTGTGGGGGATGGATTACGAAGGAAGTGATCGCGCAGTAGACCTCGCGATCAAACGCATCCGGCGATCCTTGGAGAATTGGCCGACATCCGAAGGGGAAATCCGTACCTATCGTGGCTTGGGCTACAAGCTGTGTGTATATGAGTGAGAAAAAACGCACCTCTTTATTTCGGTATTGGACGACGCGATACCTGATCATCTTGTGTATCGGCCTTTTCGTGATCGGGATTGCCTCCAGTTATTGGATTTCTTATAGCGAAACTCAAAAACGCCTTGATTTTATGAGACTGATGGCGGCGGAAGTAGCGGATCGGGTCGTGGATGTGGAAGGCAAGGTAAAAATGGCTCCGTTCTTGTTTCGTATAGTGGACAGTCGCCAGGAGTCACTCGGAGTCAATTACAAGCCAATTATGATGATTTTAGATGAACACAAGCAACCAGTATTTGGCGTACCAGGTCCTTTTTCCGGGGAACTGAAGCGCATCGCGCCTGATTTGGTGGAAGCGGATGACAGTCTGTCACGGTTTGAGCTTGCGCGGGGCGAAGAAGTGCTTTTCGTGAAGGAAAGCATTAAGGTTGATGAGCGAGTGGTTGGCTGGGTCATGCTGTTCACCCCACAAAAACAGGTGATTCGAAGCATGACGGAATTCCAGTTGCTTGCGATCATGCTTCTGGGTCTCGGCTTGCTTGGCTGGCTCGTCATTTATTTGCTGACGAAAAAGCTGTCTCAGCCGATTAAGGATGTGGCGGACGCTGCCAAGCAAATCGTGCTGGGGAACTACGAGATTCAATTGGATAAAAACAAGCGTGAACAAGAAGTGTATGAGCTGATCCATTCCTTTGAAGAAATGGCAGAACGACTGAAGCAGCTGGAAATGATGCGTACCGAGCTATTGGCAGGGGTGACCCATGAACTCAAAACACCTGTTACGTCCATCAGTGGGTTGGTACAAGCCGTGAGGGAAGAGGTTGTGAGCGGTGAGGAAGCCAAGGAGTTTTTGGATATTTGTACGAATGAAACGGCACGTTTGCAAAAGATGGTAGAGGATTTGCTCGATTTTAACTCTTTTGCTGTCGGTGACATTCGCATTCGCAGGCAACCTCAAAACATACAAGAGCTGATCCGGGAAATTACGCACCAATGGGAAATTGTGCAGGAAGAAGAGAAGCTAAGCTTGCACAGCGAAAATGCCTCTGATCCGATTTGGATAGAGACCGACCCACTGCGTGTGCAGCAAATCATGTACAATCTCCTAAACAATGCGGCACAAGCGATGGAATCGGAGGGGCGGATTCTCGTGTCGCTATCTGCAACAGCAGATGAGATTCGCATTGACGTGAAGGACAATGGACGTGGGGTACCGCTAGAAGAACAGTCTTTGATTTTTGAGCGATTCTACCGAGGCGAGGACAAGAAGCACATCATCCGTGGGCTTGGGCTTGGTCTGTCTTTTAGCAGAATGATTGCCCAAGCGTTAGGCGGTAGGTTGATTCTGACAGAAAGTACCTCGTCGGGAAGCACATTCACCTTGATTTTGCGTAAATAACATACGTATGGACAAAAAGCGACCAGGTTAGCTCCGGTCGCTTTTTTATACATCATGGACACCCCAAAGACCGCGATACGTTATTTTACAAATTCCAAGACCTGATCAATGATGTGATTGGCCCCAATCGGAGTAACGCCACGATTCCACAGTTGTTGTTCCACGATATAAACCTGATTTTTTTGAACAGCGGAGAGACCTTTCCATACCGCTGAGCTTTTCATTTCAGCCAATTTATTTTTTGCTTCTTTTTCTACATTCTCCATCAAAAAGATATGGTCTGGATTCAAGGCTGGCAGCTCTTCAAAAGAAATCGGCATCATCGGCTTGTTACCTTCCAGTTTCACCCCTTGTAGATCTAGTTCCTGATGAATGATTCTCCCGATACGTGTATCGTCGACCCCATATACTCGAAGCTCCTTTGGCATGACACGCATGACGACAAATACTTCATTGCCCGCGCGCTTATCCAATTCTATTTTGGCAGCCTCTACCTTGTCCAAATATTTCTTCAGTTCTTGTTGTGCCAGCTCCTCTTTTCCTACGATTTTACCGAACTCTAGAAGCATTTGACGCCAGTCTCCTTGCAGTTCACTACTTATGAATATCGTAGGGGCAATTTTGCGCAGTTGGTCGGCAACTTTTTCATGGGAAGGTCCAAAAGCGATAATCAGGTCGGGTTCAGACTCAAGCAGGCGCTCCATGTTCAACGACTCTGAGCTGCCAATGGGAATGACACCTTCCATCTCTTTGGCGATATAGGGTAAAAACTGATCATTCACTAAGGAAGTAGTGGCTGCGTAAGGCTTTATTCCAAGCGTTAATAACGGATCAGAGAAATAGTCGAGCAGAACGGCAATTTTTTGTGGGCTGGCTGGGATCTCCACGTCCGAATAAGCATCTTTATAGGTTCGAGTGAGCAGAGACTGACTTTCTGTCTGTTCGTTGGCGCTTTGTTCCTTTGGCGAAGCAGTAGAGCCACATCCTGAAATATGTAAAATGACTGCTAAAAGGAGGAGGAGAAAAAATAGCCTCAACTGGAATGCACGATACATGGGAATAACCTCCTAATGAAAAATGTCGGAATCAATATTGATTATCATTATCAATTAGATTCGAGCTAATTATAGGCTGACTTTATTCGATCGTCAATATTTACTGAGAATCGTTCTCTTTTATTGTATCCAGTATGAATTCATCTGACTTTTCCCTGACGTATTCGTTCCGTATAGTGATCGCAACCAAAAAGACAAGTCTTCAATCAAGTAGACGGTAGGAGGACTACGAGTGACACAAATGGAGAAAAAGCGAACGTTGTTTTCGAAGGTAGGAAGCAACAAGAAAAGATGGATGGTTGGTATATTGGCTGTCGGAGCCGTGGTCATTTCAGGTGGAATATTCGGCTACCAGTCGTTTTTTCCCTCACAAACGGCGCAGGCCGCTTTTCAAGTGGAGACGGTAAAAAGGGGAGACATCTCAGAAGTCGTGCAGGCATCGGGCACTGTCCAGGCTTCCAAGCGCTCGGCTCTCTCGTTTTCTGATGCAGAAGAAGCCAAGGATGCGATCTCTACCATTCAGGTCGGCGTGGGTGATGCTGTGAAGGCAGGGCAAGTTCTGGCGACGATGGACGATTCCGTAGCGAGAATCCAGGTGACCAATGCGGAAGCCAATCTTTTATCGGCACAAGCCAAGCTAGAAGAGGCACAAAAGCGGAAGAGTCCTGCTGAAATCACTTCCTTGCAAGCCACCGTCAATCAGACCAAGAACGAGTGGGAGCTCGCAAAGCAAAACATTGACGGGAAAAAAGCGACGAATGACGTGGAGAAGGCAAAGGCAAATCTGGAGAGTGCCCAAAAGACATACACTTCCCAGAAAGCATTGTTTGCGGCAGGTGCGATTGCCAAGAGTGAATTCGACAGTGCCCAGTCCTCGTTGGACCAAGCTCAGCGCGATTATAACTCGGCAGTCTTGACAGCCGGACAGACGACAGGGCAGGCCAGTGTGAAGGTAGAGCAGGCATTGGCTGCGTATCAAACAGCGCAAGAAGCGTTGCAGGAAGCGAAGGAAGGACCCGATGCCGCTACAGTATTATCGGCCAAAGCAGCGGTGGAACAGGCAAAAGCGGGGCTGCAACAAGCACAAAAGGCATGGAGGGCAGTCACCTTGAAAGCACCGATGGACGGAGTGATCGTCCAAGTGAATGGTAATGTAGGCGAAATACCCGGCAACGATTTCATTATCATGGATAATTCGAATAGCGGAGACTTAGAGGTATTGGCCCAGATTAGCCAGAGTGACATCGGAAAAGTGCAGGAAGGCTTGCCTGTGACGATTACGACAAGTTCTTATGCGGACGAGACGTTCCGTGGAAAAGTTAAGCTGATCTATCCAGAAGCGAAAACCGACGCTGGAGTCACTACTTACGATGTGCTTTTGTCTGTGGCAAATCAGGATAACAAATTGAAGATCGGGATGACGATGAACGTCGCGATCGAAAGAGGTACCCATAAAAATGTGCTTGTGGTACCTGCGCAAGCGCTGCAAACGCAAAATGGCAAAGATGGCGTATATGTGCTAAGAGATGCTGCTGCACAACAAGCCGGTGAAGGAGCGGAAGGGAATCAGGCTGAGGCGAAGCAAGTGAATAACCGCAGTGGAGGCAGAGCAAATATGCCGTATCGATTTGTTCCGATCAAAATGGGGTACTTCACTGCCGATCAGGTAGAAGTGACGGAGGGGCTTACCGAAGGAGAGCGTGTCGTTATCCTCGTGAATACACAGACCTCATCTGGAACGATTCAAAATGGAAATCGAATGGGCGGCGGTGGTATGCCGGGATTCGGCGGAATGGGCGTCCAGATAAGGGGACGGTAGGCAGATGAAACCGGTCATTCAAATAGAAGCGCTCAAAAAACAGTACGTCATCGGAGATCAGGAGATTTATGCGCTCAGAGGTGTCAGCTTGTCGATTGAGGAAGGGGATTTCGTGGCCATCATGGGGCCCTCCGGTTCAGGCAAGTCTTCCATGATGAATGTGATTGGCTGTCTGGATAAGCCCACCTCGGGAGAATTTTTTTTAGACGGCTATCCTGTATCACAAGCACATGACGATGAATTGGCGGTCATCCGCAATGAAAAAATCGGCTTTGTTTTTCAAAATTTTAATCTGTTGCCACGTACAACCGCAGTTGAAAATGTAGAGCTGCCTCTATTATATGGAGGCACGCCTGCACGGGAACGAAGAGAAAAAGCCATCCGGGCATTAACGAGTGTCGGGCTGGCAGAGCGATTGAACAACAAGCCCAATGAGCTGTCAGGTGGACAGCAGCAACGCGTGTCGATCGCGCGAGCTCTCGTCAATGATCCCGTCATCCTGCTGGCAGATGAGCCGACAGGGGCGCTGGACACAAAGACGAGTGAAGAGATCATGGGTATTTTTCAAAAGCTGAACGATGCAGGCAAAACGGTTATTTTGGTGACACATGAACCTGATATTGCGGAGTATGCCAAGAGGATCGTCCGATTTCGTGATGGGCAAATCATCGCGGATGAAGTGGTGGAGGATCGCAGGAGGGTGTCGATGGAGGGTAGAGCAGATGAGCTTTATTGAATGTGTACGCATTTCATTTCGCAGCATCAGGGCAAATGGCTTGCGCTCCGTTCTCACGATGCTGGGAATCATCATCGGTGTGGCTGCTGTTATCGCGATGGTGGCGATCGGAGAAGGGACTTCCACGTCTGTTACATCACAGATCAATGGTTTAGGGAGCAACCTGCTGATTGTCTCACCTGGTCAGGCGACACAAGGCAGGGTAAGCCTTGGGGCTGGCTCTCTGAATACGTTGACGATGGCAGATGCAGAAACCCTGATGCAAAAAGAGTCCATATCGGGTGTGGCTCCCAGTGTCAATGCGCGGGGCCAGATTGTCTGGGGAAGCAATAACTATTCCAGTACGCTCGAGGGGACGTCAGCCGATTTCCCTCAGGTGAGGAATGTAGAAATAGGACAAGGGCGTTTCTTTAGCAACTTTGAAGTGAAGATGCAATACAACGTGGCTGTCGTGGGGACAGAGGTGGTCAGCAACCTGTTTAAAGGAGCGAATCCGGTGGGGCAAACCGTTCAGATCAACCGGATTCCCTTTACGATCATCGGCGTATTGCAGAGCCAGGGAAGTACAGGCATGACAAACAACGACGATCGGATCATCATTCCGATTACCACTGCGATGAACAGGTTGACCGGAGATAAAAATGTAGGCTCGATCTACGTCTCGGCAGCATCGTCGGACTTGATGGAGAAGGCACAACAAGATATTCAGCAAGCCCTTCGTGCCAATCACAAGCTACGGCCTCAAGCTGCCGATGATTTCCGCATTACGTCTCAATCAGACATTTTAAGCACAGCACAGTCAGTCTCCAGCTCGATGACCGCGCTCTTATCTGGCATTGCTGCTATCTCGCTGATTGTTGGCGGGATCGGCGTGATGAACATTATGCTTGTATCAGTCACGGAGCGGACACGGGAGATCGGGATTCGCAAGGCGATTGGAGCCAAGCGGGGAGATATTCTCCGCCAGTTTTTGATCGAAGCGGTTACGCTTAGCCTGATTGGCGGGGTGATTGGTATTGCCTTAGGGGTAGGGGCTGCGTTATTGGTTAGCAAGATCGGTCAGATGGCGACCTCCATTAGTCTGACGCCGATCATGTATGCATTTTTGACCTCTACATTGGTTGGTGTCATTTTTGGTGTGTATCCGGCGAGAAAAGCAGCACAGCTCAAACCAATTGACGCACTGCGGTATGAGTGAGTGTGTAATTTTACCAATCCGGGCATACTAGCCGTGAGAGGTGTTGGTGCTGATGGAAAAAAGCGTTCAATTTTCCGTACCATGGCGAGAAGCGACACGCATTGTGAAAAGGATCAAAACAAGCAAATTGCGTTATTTTGTCAGACAACAAGAGGGCAAGACCAGTGTTGCGTTCGTCTTTCCTCGAGTTAGCGTCAGCCAATATGTCTATTTGTATATCATTTTTGGACCTAGAGCTGCTGATGTGCTCAACAACGATAGCAAATAGAATGATCCCTGATGGCCCGAGCAGACGTCAGGGATTTACAATAATTCACAGGAAAACAAAACCTGACACTTTTCGATAGGACTGTTTCATAGTACAATTCCAATATGAACGAACTTGGGGAAGTTCGGGATGGCGGCACCCAATCTGTGCAGAAGGGCCGCCTCTTTTTTTGCTATTGTACAAATGTTCGATTTCGACAGCATTTTTACTCATAGGATATATTAGGTACAACTACCTGAATATACAGCTAGAACGAGTGAGTAGTTGGATATAAAATGAGCGTATTCACGTGAATACAACGTACTACTCTCTCCCAAGATTTGATCTTGGGGCTTTTTTTTGTTCAAAATGCATGAAAAAAAGCCGTTTCTCATAACGGCTCTGTTATCGATAGAGTAGGTTGAAAGCTTCCTTTTAGCAAGGCATCAATCAATTGCTCCTGTGTGAGAGAAATCGTGATGCCCATCCCAGGTAGATCGACAGAAAAAACATTCTCTCGGTACAAATACCAAAGATCGCCTGTCGGCTCAATGGAATAGACGTGTATATTTTTCTGTGAATGCTGGCCTGCTTTCTGGATTTCCCGCAACGCTGTAAATAGTTCTCCCCATACAGGCAGATAAGGCTTCGTTTGGTGCTGTACAATCGCTTGAATCAGTTGGTTTTTCACGAGAGAAATAGCATCCATGGTTGAGTGGTTCAACGAAAGCATGACCGTTATACTCCTTTTGCATGGCTTGGCGCATTAGTCTTGTGTGATGGCGATTTTTGTCGAAGTTATGAATAAGTGTAAAATAGTTATCAGTTCGATGCAAGGGAAGAGAAGGTAGAGATGAGCATTTGGATATTTGACGGTTGCTGCTGATTTGGATAGCATAGGAAAAGCGGTTTTGACAAATGGCAATAGCGAGAAGCGGGAGATGAGATTGTGGCAAAAAAACACCGGTTAATCATCGAGTTTTGCGGTGGATTTGGACAAGGGCTGGCCTTGCTGTATGCTTTGCGGTCGCCTGATGTTCAAGTGGCAGGAATCATTTGCAGAGACACACAGTCAAGCTTGGCTAGTAAGCTGATTGATTTTGCGCAGCCAGGCTATGAAATTCCAATCGTTACAGGTGCCAAGCAACCGCTTTTCTCGGGAACGATAGAGACAACCACCTCGGAAGGTGTACGGCTCCTTGCAGAAAACACGCAGGATGAGGAAAGTGACTTGACGCTCGTGACGTTTGACCGTTTGACGACGCTAGCTTTGGCTGTCACGCGTGATCCATTGTTGGCGCGTAAATTTACGCGAATTGTGGTGCAGGGTGGAGCCATACGCGTACCAGGAGACGTTACGGCCATTGCTGAAACAAACATGCATGGTGATCCAGAAGCAGCTGCGTTCGTTTTGGCAGCCCGCTTGCCGCTGGTGCTTGTTCCATTAGATACAACCAGCTCGTTTCGTTTGACGGAAGAGCAAGTACATATGCTAAGAAGTCTCGCACAAGCAGTTGGCCTGATCGATAGACCGACGATGTCAGACATGCCATTCGCCGCTTCTGCTCGTGCGCTCCATGCATGGGTAGCGATGCTCGCGGCTCTCTCGCCAGAAAAGATGCGGATGGAGCAGATGAAGCTCTCAGTCGAATGCAAAAGCGAATGGTCACGCGGTGCCATTCTAGCCGATCTACGGGCGAAACCGAGTGTAGGAACCGATACAGCCGTATGTGTTGAAGTTGAGAGAGAAGAGGCAGAGCGCTTTTTGCAAACCGTTTTGGATCAGGGAGGGGTATAGGCGCATGGAAAAAATCATTTTGGATGTCGATACCGGGATTGATGATGCGCTGGCGATTGCTTATGCCGTTCACTCGCCTGCTCTTGAAGTGTGTGGGATTACCACGACTTTTGGCAATATTACGGTGGAGGAAGCAACACGCAATACCTTACAGGTGCTAGAACTGCTGGGTGCCTCTGCGATTCCAGTCTATCAGGGGGCATCGAAGCCGATTGTTCGCGATCTCACAGGAAAAGCAAGGCTGTTCCACGGTGAAAACGGGCTAGGCAATGTCGTCCTTCCTGAGCCATCGACAACGGCTCAGCCACAGTGTGCCACACAATTTCTCATCTCTGCGATAAAGGAACATCCTCACGAATTGACACTCGTGACCGTCGGGAGCATGACCAATCTGGCACAGACGATTATGGCTGCTCCAGAAATCGTATCCCTTGTCAAAAGAGTGGTCGTGATGGGAGGAGCTGTAACAGTGCCGGGGAATCGCACACCTGTAGCAGAGGCGAATATTTGCGCCGATCCGGAAGCGGCAGCGTATGTCTTCCAGTCTGGTATTCCAGTGACGCTGGTAGGCCTGGATGTGACGATGCAAACGCTGCTCACCCGCGAACACTTGCAGGAATGGAGAACGAAGGATACACGCTTGAGCCATGTTTTCGCGGATATGTGCGAGGTGTACATGAATGCCTACGCCACAGTGGGTAATTTGCGCGGCTGCGGTCTGCATGATCCGTTAGCGGTAGGTGTTGTCATTGATCCGACGTTTGTGAAGGCAGTCCCGATGCATGTTGCGGTAGATACGTCCGGGGGAGCCAGTGATGCCCGTACGATTGGAGACAGACGGGAGCATCCAGCGCAGCCGCCGAATGTGGACGTGTGCCTAGAGGTTGACCATGAGCGCTTTGTCAGCCATTTTTTACAGAATGTATTAGGAAATTAGGAGGTAGTTATTGTGTTAAAAGAGTTTAAAGAGTTTGCGTTAAAAGGAAATGTGATGGATCTCGCTGTCGGTGTCGTGATCGGTGGGGCTTTTGGTAAGATTGTTACCTCCCTCGTTAATGACATCATTACCCCATTGATTGGGATGCTTTTGGGCAAGGTCGATTTCTCCGGTCTCTTCATCAATTTGAGCGGAGTTCCTTATAAGACGATCGCTGAAGCAAAATTAGCTAAAGCTGCAACGCTGAACTACGGGTTGTTCATCAATTCCGTCCTTGATTTTGTCATTATCGCTTTTTCTATTTTTATCGTCATCAAACAGCTTAACCGCTTCAAGCGCAAGCAAGAAGTGGAGAAAGCACCTGAGACAACGAAAGAGTGCCCGCATTGCATCTCAGCTATTCCGATCAAGGCTACACGTTGCCCGAACTGCACCTCCATGCTCGAGACAAAAGGAACATTGGCACACGAATAAGACAAATACACGAATCAAACGAACAGAGGAGGGCGATTATGCCTTCCTCTGTTTTCGTTTCACGCGGTTTTTATACTGAGAGTGAAGTCTTTTAATCGTATGGTAATAGGTCTTGTCTTTGAGCTTGGCAAACAACCCGTGGGATGGAAAGTCGTAATTGACCTCAATAATGGAGAGGCTTCCGGCTTTATCAATGGCAAAATCAACGCCGATTTGCGCACTGTGCCGATATTTATTAAAGTGGGCACATACACGGTGACTGATTTGGATCAAATCAGAGACGACACTTTTCAATTTGGCCGGCTCGACTGCTCCAGATTTTTTCAAGGCATGCGGGACTGTGACGGCATATCCGCCACCACGAGCGACATTGGTAATAATACTGTCGGAACCGGCTACCTTGGCTAGCATGCCGGCATACTGCCATTTGCCTAATCCATTGCGCATCATCATGACGCGAATATCAAAGGGGCGGCCATCGATTTCAGCTAAATCCAGCCCTTTTTGGATGACATAATTTTTTTCTGTGCACAGGCTGGTGAGCTGTTGCTTCAAGTCTGCCAAGGTCATAGCGTGCATCGGCTCTCCACGTTCCTTGACGAACTGGTAGCCCCCGTCGCCCGTTTTCCAGACACGAATAATGCCTTTTCCCATATGGGTTCGCGTCGGTTTGATATAGACGGTAGAATACTTCGCTACATACGAGTCCAAATGTGCAGGCTGATACAAGGAAGTAGGCGGGAGGTAAGGGCGAATGTGCGGACTTTTTGAAAAGAACTGATGAAGTTTCCACTTGGAAGAAGAGATCACACCATGCACCTCACTTTCGAAAAATCCATTCGTCCTAACATATGCAACTATATTCACGACCGTTTTTGCTGGCTCTCGATGAGACTGGCGTTTTTCAAAAAATGCCGAGGAGTGAGAAGGATTTAGAAAGTTGTGGGGGAATATATGTTCTAATCATTGGACAAGGATGGCGAAAATCATGCGGCAATATCGCCCAGTGCAACCTCCGACTCTGGAACGAGCGAACGTCCAAAATGAGTACCGTTACCGAGAATACATGCCCAGCAAAAGCCTGGCGAACTATATCGCCTGCTACTGGACCTCAGAGTACAACGGGGAGGGTATCGCACGTATGAGCCGAGTCATTCCGGATGGATGCGTCGATATCATTTTCAATCTCGGAGCTACTTCTGTAAAGAAGGGGGCATTTCTAACGGGACTGATGCGGACGTACGAAGACATGCTAGTAACCGAACCACAAGCCTTGATCGGCATTCGGTTTTACGTTGAGGGAGCAGCTCGCTTTTTGCGCTACCCCGTCGCTATAATCAACGGACATCATCCCCATTTGCAAGACATCTGGGGCAAAGAGGCGGATGAGGTGATAGAGGGCTTACTCGAAGCTTCCGACACGGCGGAGCGGATCGCTTGGTTGGAGCAGGAGCTAATCAAACGATTATGGATGGATGATCCAGCAGACCAGTTGCTATTGACAAGCATGAACTATTTATATGAATACAGAGGAAGTCTTTCCATGGCTGCGCTCGCCGAGAAAGTGAATTACAGCGAGAGAACCTTGCGTAGGATGTTTCAACAACAGTTGGGTATGAGCCCGAAGGAACTGGGCCGAATCATTCAATTTCAAGGGCTACTACAAATGCTGGCTAAAGGAACACGCACTTCGTTTACAGATGCAGCTCTCCAGTGTGGCTATTACGATCAGTCGCACTTGATCAAGAGCTTTCACACTTTTTACGGTGTAGCTCCCAGTAAAATTGTCTCGCCAGATCGTACGAATCGATAGTCTTGAAAAGTTGTCCGTTTTTTACAATCTTCTTTTTGCGAGACGCGTTACCTTATAGAAAGGATGGTGAATTCATGTGAATGAACAAACATTAGATACATACTGCCGGAAGCAGCCCGGTACCACTCATGACTATCAGATGGATTGGGAATGCGATCGCTACCATGTCGGAGGCAAAATATTTGCCATGATCGGAGGCGATTCCAAAGGTGTTCGTATCCTCACCTTGAAATGCGATCCGATGCGTGCGGAGGAATTGCGCGAGACCTACGAAGGGATCGTACCCGGCTATCACATGAATAAATCCCATTGGAATTCTGTCTACTTGGACGCTGCCATTCCCGAAGGCTTGTGGGAAAGGATGATCGAGCATGCGTACGAAACGGTGCTCCAAAAACTGCCTAAGCGCGTCCAGCAAGAAATCAAGAGCGAATAGGAGTGAATGATATGGGAATCAAGCTTGATATGGTAGGGATTGTTGTACAGGACATGAAAAAAGCCTTGGATTTCTATCGGGTTCTCGGTTTCGATATTCCGGAGGGAGCAAATGAAGAGCCACATGTGGAAGTAGCGCAGGAGGGTGTTCGTCTGGCCTTTGATACCATTGAAGTTGCCAAGGGTGTGTATGGAGGATGGGAAGCAGCTGTTGGGCATCGAATTGAGCTGGCTTTTTTGTGTGAGGATGCTGCGGCACTTGATGCGTTGTATACAAAAATCGTTTCACATGGCTACGAGAGTCATCGTGAGCCGTGGGATGCGTTCTGGGGCCAGCGGTATGCCATTGTGAAAGACCCGGATGGGAACCTGATTAGTTTGTTTGCGTAATACGAACCTTACATAAGAAGACAAGCCGAGCCTATGTGAAAAAGGTTCGGCTTGTTTGCTTTTTGGACCGAATCATTGGCTGATATATAAAACTTTTTAATAGGAAAACATACCCATAACTTCACTGGTTTTCCTCACTATAACGGGTTAGTGCTGTGACAGCTTGAACGGGGAGAGGCTTGTCCATGGTTATTATTTCAAGAAATAAAATTTACTAATAATCGATTGACTTGTGTAATTTTGCTACATATAATGAAAGCGATAACAGGAACGAATTTTTCAACGATTCTCGATTTTTAAATGGGGGCTTTTGACATGGATCAACCTGCAAAATTGCTCGATTATCGTGCGAAAAATGAGCATGTACTCATCGGCCTCATGTCGGGAACTTCGCTGGATGGCATTGATGCCGCACTCGTAGCGATCCGCACAGATGAACAGGGCGAGATCGAAAAGGTGACTCTCCGCGATTTTTTTTATATGCCTTACTCCGATGAATTGCGTGAGTGGGTCATGAATCTGTGCAGTGTCGAAACAGCGAGAGTGGATCAGTTGACTGCGGTTCATTACGGCTTATCTGAATGGTATGCCTATGCGGTACAGCAATTGATGCAGAAAGCTGGTGTTACGACAGCCGAAGTAGATGCAGTCTGTATGCACGGACAAACCATTTGGCATATTGCCGGGCGCACGCCATTTCCCGGACCACAAGGAATGACAGAGGTCAGGGCGTCCTTGCAAATCGGCGAGCTGTCCACACTGGCAGAACGTACGGGTATTCCGGTAGTGGGGAACTTCCGCGCTCGAGACTTGGCAGCTGATGGAGAAGGAGCACCGCTTGTACCGTATGCAGATTATATTTTGTTCCGTCATCCGCAAAAAGGCAGACTACTGCAAAACATCGGTGGAATCGCCAATGTCACATTACTTCCTGCAAGCGCAGCGATCGATCAAGTCGTCGCTTTTGACACAGGCCCTGGCAATATGATCATGGATCAAATCGTCCAGCTCATGACCAATGGACAGATGAGATATGACGAGGGTGGCAAGCTGGCCGCAGGTGGCACCGTCTCTTCGGTGCTACTGGAAAAATGGCTACAGGACCCGTATTACCAGATCAAGCCACCGAAGAGTACAGGCCGCGAAGTATACGGCAAAGCTTTTGCCCAAGAGCTGTTCCAAGATGCGGATCAACTCGGAATTAGTCAGACGGATCTGTTAGCAACCGTGACAGCATTGACTGCCACGACAATTGCGAACGCCTATGTGCAATTCGTATTACCCACAACCAAAGTGGAGGAAGTGATCGTCTCAGGGGGAGGCGCTCATAACCAGACGCTTCTCGCCATGCTGCAGCGTCAATTGCCGACAGGAATGACCGTGATGACGGCGCAGCAATTTGGGATGCCTGACGATGCGAAGGAAGCCGTCGCTTTTGCCATTTTGGGTCATGAGACACTAATGGGACGACCATCCAATGTGCCATCTGTAACAGGGGCGAAGAGGGCCGTACCGTTAGGAAATATATGCTTCTAACATGAGATCAACAGAGGGGGTACCATCGTGAAAAAAAGAGTATTGGCAGGGTTTTTCCTATCATTGTCTCTCGTGCTTTCCGCTTGTTCTGGTGGAGGAACAGCACCCGCAGAGCAAGGCAAGTCAGCGGAAGGTCAAGCAAAAACAGAACTGATCGTGGCAGCCGAGCAAGAGCCAGTGGGCTATGACCCGCACAAGGTTCCAGCGGCATCCAGTGTGCGTGTCTATGCGCTCATTTACGATAGCCTGACCAAGCTGGACGAGAACATGAACATCATACCGAACCTGGCAGAGAAGTGGGAGATTGCGCCAGACGGGAAAACCGTCACCATGTTCCTGCAAAAAGGCGTCAAATTCCACAATGGCAAAGACATGACGGCAGAGGATGTAAAATTCAGCTTTGAACGAATCATGAATCCAGACACAGGTTCGATCGCGAAATCATATTTTTCCAGCGTAGAAGCAATTGAAGTGAAAGATCCAACGACAGTTGTCTTCAAGCTGAAAAATGCGGATGCCTCATTCGTTGCAAATACGGCAAGCGCCTATGCTTCCATCGTGCCAACAGGCTCCACTGACCTGACCAAGGAAGCAATCGGTACCGGTCCCTTCAAAATGGAAAAAAGTGAGTCGGGACAATATGTCCTGCTGAAGAAAAATGCGGATTACTTCAATAAAGAACTGCCAAAGGTAGAGTCCATCAAGTTCCAAATCATGAAGGACGAGGCTGAGCGTCTCGCTGCGATTCGCTCTGGTAAAGTCGACATCAGCATGGTGTCTGCTGATTCTGCGAAGCTCTTGGAAGGCAAGCCAGGTGTACAGATCAAGAACTACCAATCTTTGGAGTACAGTTACCTGGGCATTAACGTAAACAAAAAGCCTTTTGACAATCCAAAAGTGCGCGAAGCGATCAGCTATGCCGTTGACCGTAACCAAATTATCCAGACTGTCTGGAAAGGGGAAGCGACTCTGACTGGTCCGATCGCTCCTGCTTTGACCAACTCGGCTTTGGACCCAGCTACTTATCCGACCTACAAAACAGATGTAGAAAAAGCGAAGCAAATGCTGGCGGAAGCGGGCTATCCAAACGGTTTCGAGACTCAAATCGAAACAGCAGCAACTTACCCAGATATGGTGGAAACGGCACAAGTGATTCAACAACAGCTCAAAGCAATCGGCATCAATGCGAAGATCAACCAGCTTGAGTGGGGGAACTACATCGAAACGTGGAAATCCAAGGACATGAACTTGATGGTAGGCCGCAACACTTCTGGTGTAGATGCTGACCGTTCCATGCGCTTCTTCTTCTCGACAACTGGTTCTGCTAACGTGTGGAACTACTCCAATCCTGCCTACGATGAACTGGTGCAAAAAGCACTGACGACAGTAGATCAAGGAGAGCGCAAAAAGCTGTATGACGAAGCACAAACCATGCTGGTAGCAGATGCACCAAACCTGTTCCTGGCATCTCCGAAAAACTACTACGCGGTACGTGACAACATTGATTTCACGCCGTCGGCAGCGGGCGAAGTATACTCGCTGATCAAAACTTCGATCAAGTAATGTAGCATACGTGTGAGGAAGGCTCCGCCAGAGGTTAGGCGGAGCCAAGTTTCTAAATATGGAGGGAAACTCGTGGGATCTTACCTAATCAAACGTGTCGCCAGCCTGATTCCCATCCTGTTTGGCATATCCGTCTTGATCTTCACGATCCTGCATCTGGTGCCGGGCGATCCAGCTTCCATCATGCTAGGAACGAATGCCACACCGGAAGCAATTGCGGCGTTGAATAAAAGCATGGGGCTGGATCAGCCGTTGATTAACCAGTATCTGCATTGGATCACAGGAATCCTGCAAGGGAATTTTGGTGTGTCGGTCCACACAGGAGAAGAGATTTTGCCCCAAATTCTCAAGCGTTTTGCCATCACCATGCAACTGACTGTATTTGGCGTTCTGATTGGGTGGGTGCTCGCGATTCCGTTCGGGATTCTCTCGGCGATTCGCGCTCATTCCAAAACAGACATCGTGGTTCGTGTGTTTACGCTGCTAGGTATTTCTGTTCCGAACTTTGCCATCGGGACCCTGCTATTGCTCGGTTTTTCCCTTTATTTCAACTGGTTCCCGCCCATTGATGTGGTGAACTTCTGGGAAGATCCGATCGAGGCGTTCAAGGTATTCATACTGCCTGCGACAACGATGGGGATTGTAGTGGCTGCTGGTGTGATGCGGATGACTCGTTCAGCGTTTTTGGAAACCATGGACAAAGATTTTATTCGGACAGCACGAGCCAAAGGTAACAGTAAGTGGACAATCGTCATAGGTCATGCGTTCCGCAACTCTTCGATTCCGATTGTCACGATCGCAGGTATGCAGATCGGTTACCTGTTGGGCGGGTCTGTGATCGTCGAGCAGCTATTCTCGATTCCTGGTTTGGGCCAGTACATTCTGGAGGGAATTTATCAGCGGGATTATCCGGTTGTACAGGGAGGCGTTTTGTTCGTCGCTCTGGTGTTTGTCCTGGTCAATCTGCTCATCGACCTGATCTATACCTGGATTGATCCGCGTATCAAGTATTGACAAGGGGAATGCGACATGAGCACATTTCGAAAGCGTTTTTTGGCGAATAAGACAGCCGTCTTCTGCTCCATTTTGCTGGCGTTGCTCTGTTTGACGGCAGTGCTGGCTCCAGTGTTGGCTCCGCATGACCCGACACAAATGTTTCAGGATCATCGGATGGAAGGCAGCTCAGGTGAGTTTTTGCTAGGTACGGACCAGTTTGGTCGTGATCTTTTGAGCCGCATCATCTACGGTGCGCGCGTATCGCTGGTGGTCGGGCTTTCTGCCGTTCTTGTCAGCGCCGTTTTCGGTACGCTGTTTGGCTTGATCGCTGGCTACTTCGGGCGCTGGATTGACGGTTTTATCATGCGCTGTATGGACGTTCTGTTTGCTTTTCCGGAAATTTTGTTGGCGCTGGCGATTGTAGCAGTATTAGGGCCGGGAACCTTTAACACGATCATGGCCATCGGAATCGTGAACATTCCGATCTTCACCCGGACGGTGAGGGGAGCGGTTCTCTCTATCAAAAATCTGGAGTACGTAGAAAGCGCTCGTGCCATCGGTGCGAGTACACCGCGTATCTTGTTTCAAGAAATTTTTCCGAATGTAACGGCACCGCTGCTGGTTCAATCCTCTCTGGCGATTTCAGGCGCGATCCTGACCGAATCGGCCCTCAGCTTTTTGGGCTTGGGGATTCAGCCACCAGACCCGTCATGGGGCGGGATGATTTCAGAGGCGCGTCGCTACATGGAGCTGGCTCCGGGCATGATTATCTGGCCATGTGTGGCCATGACGGTGACGATTCTTGCTTGCAACATGTTTGGGGATGCTGTCCGTGATATTCTCGACCCGCGTCATCGTGGGAAATAGGAACGATAGGCAGAGGTGAGAACGAATGAACGTGCAACAGATCAGAGAACGAATGGAGTTCAGTCTGACGCAAGGGATTCATCAGGGCATTTTTCCGGGAGGCGCTGTCAGTATGCTGCGAAAAGGCGCGCCCGCTTTGACAGTCTGCATGGGAAAAACAAGCTATGGACACGATGGAAGGCCGGTTCATAGTCAAACGATATACGATATGGCCTCTTTGACCAAGGTGATGGTGACCTTGCCGCTCATTCTCATTAGTGTGCAGGAAGGCAAGCTCTCGTTGACTGACTCTGTGACGACCTACCTGCCAGAATTGGCGAGCGCCCACGATCAGGAACGCAAAGGGCAGATCAAAATCATTCACCTGCTCACACATACATCGGGACTTCCTGCATGGCGTCCGTACTTTTTGCTGGGGAAAAATCGGGAGGACTATTTGCGGCTCATCGCAAACGAGTCGATGCTGGACGCCCCGGGACGAAGCGTTGTGTACAGTGATCCGGGATTCATGCTGTTGGGCTTTTTACTGGAGCGCATCTGGGACGAGGAACTAGACGCGCTGGCGATGCGACTGATTTTTCAACCGAGCCAAATGTTTCATACGAGCTACTTGCCGCTGGAACAAACACGTATGCAAGGAATGGACATAGCTGCTACGGAGAAGGGCAATGCCTTTGAACAAGAGATGGCAGTGACTTTTTTGTCGGAGCTGGCAGAAGCCAGACATCCTTTGGCGCTGGAATGGCAGCAAGCTTTGACCGGATACGGTTGGCGAGAAGGAGTGATTAGTGGCACGGTTCACGATTGCAACGCGCACGATGGCTTGGAAGGTGTCAGTGGGCACGCCGGACTTTTTTCTACCTTGGCTGATACAGAGCGATACATGCACATTTGGACGAGTGGGAAGGCTTCCGTGCAGCTTGATTCGACGCTGTGTGCCTTGGCTACTCGCTCACTCACAGACCATTCGATTCATCGCAGAGGATTGGGGTGGATCATTTCCCCGACAGGCGGCTCCTTAGAACAGCTTGCCGCAGGTTGTAGTGGGGGAGACCTTGTTTCGGAATACGCTTTTGGGCATACCGGCTTTACAGGAACGTCTATCTGGTCGGACCCGGCGAGAGACGTGACGCTGATTACATTGACAAACCGCGTGCATCCTGTCGCGAACCCCTTGATCGGGGCGTGGCGGACCGCTCACCATAACCGATTATTTTCTGTAATCAAACCTGACCACACATCCTGATGAAAAGGGGGAGTACTCATGGCAGCAATGCTTACGATTGATGATTTGCGAACTTCTTTTATCCAAGCAGGCAAAAAGCTGACCGTGATCGAGGGTGTCAGTCTCTCTGTAGAGCCTGGTGAAACTGTCGGTGTGGTCGGTGAATCCGGATGTGGAAAAAGTGTGACCAGCATGTCCATCATGCAGCTCTTGGGACGGAATGTAGAGATGACCGGGAGCATCCGTTTTCAAGACAAGGAGCTGCTCTCACTTACGGATAAACAAATGCAGACGATTCGCGGCAATCAGATCGCGATGATTTTTCAGGAGCCGATGACTTCGCTCAACCCATTGCATTCGATCGGTAAACAGATTAGCGAGCCCTTGCGTCGGCATCTCGGACTATCGAAACAGGAAGCCAAGCGACGGACGATCGAGCTTTTGAAAGAAGTCGGGATTCCGCGTGCCGATGAAATCATTTCCGACTATCCGCACCAATTGTCAGGCGGGATGCGTCAACGTGTGATGATTGCGATGGCGATGTCTTGTGCGCCCAAGCTCTTGATTGCCGACGAACCGACGACGGCTTTGGACGTGACGATTCAGGCGCAAATATTGGAACTCATGAAAAAAGTCCGGCAAGAGCAAGGCACTTCCATCCTGCTTATCACACATGATCTAGGAGTCGTGGCGGAGATGTGTCATCGTGTCATCGTCATGTATGCAGGTCAAATCGTAGAGGAAGCCGACGTCAAGCAGCTGTTTGACGAGCCGAAGCATCCGTATACGAGAGGACTTTTGAAATCGATGCCTTCTGTCAGTGTTAACCAAGAGCGTTTGGATGCGATTCCGGGCTCGGTGCCCCTTTTGAGCGAAATGCCTGCGGGATGTCGTTTTGCACCGCGCTGCTCACAGGTCATGGATATTTGCCGCGAGAAAAATCCAGAACTGACGCCTGTCGCAGACAACCAAAAGTGCCGCTGCTGGCTGTATCGCGAGGAGGACGTGCAATGAGGCAACCACTGCTAGAAGTCAAATCATTGACCAAACATTTCACGAGCAAGCAAGGATTCTTCAGCAAGGAAAAAGTAGTCCGTGCCGTCGATGGGGTCAACTTGACGGTTTACCCGGGCGAAACCGTTAGCATCGTTGGCGAATCAGGCTGTGGGAAATCCACAACAGGACGCTGCATCCTACGCCTGATTGAGCCAACTGACGGAGAAGTGTTTTTTGAAGGACAGGATATCCGCAAGCTTAATGAAACAGAGCTGCGCCGGGCAAGACGCAACATGCAGCTCGTGTTTCAGGATCCGTTTGCCTCGTTGAACCCGCGAAAAACAATCGGACAGCTTTTGGAGGACCCACTCATCATCCACGGCATCGGCAATTCAGTAGAACGCCGCAAGCAAGTAGAGGAGATGATCCAGATCGTCGGTCTCTCCAAGCAGCAGCTGGATCGTTTTCCGCATGAGTTTTCCGGTGGTCAGCGCCAGCGGATCGGCATAGCAAGGGCACTGATATTGCGCCCCAAGCTGATTGTGGCTGATGAGCCGGTGTCTGCTTTGGACGTGTCAATTCAGGCGCAAATTTTGAATCTGATGCAAGATTTGCAAAAGGAGTTCAATCTGACGTATTTGTTCATCTCGCATGATTTGAGTGTTGTCCGCCATATATCGGACCGGGTAGCGGTGATGTATCTCGGAAAAGTGGTGGAGGTAGCGGATAAACAATCGTTGTATGAGAAACCAACACATCCATATACACAAGCACTGTTATCAGCGGTGCCTGTACCGAATCCCCATTTGACGACCCAGCGGATCATTTTGGAGGGAGACCTGCCTAGTCCAGCGAATCCGCCGTCTGGCTGCACATTCCATCCGCGTTGCCGCCACTGTATGGACATTTGCAAAACGGTTGCTCCTGTGGCTAGCGAGGTATCGAGAGGGCATTTTGTCACTTGCCATCTGGAGCAGTCATGAAGTGAGCATGGGGCAGTAAGATTGAAAAGGAGGTTCGATAGAGCATGAATCTGGAGAACTTGCAAGCATTGACGACTGAAGAAAAAAACGAGAGCAGCAGTGATTTGGATCAATTGAGTGCCCGAGGCATCGTGCAAATGATGAACGATGAGGACAAGAAGGTTCCTTATGCGGTAGAGCGCGTTCTCGATCAAGTATCCGATGCGGTAGAGGTCATCTCACACGCATTGGAAAAGGGCGGGAGACTGTTTTACTTTGGTGCTGGAACGAGTGGACGTTTAGGGATCTTGGATGCGTCCGAGTGCCCGCCGACCTTTGGTACACAGCCTGAGCTCGTTCAGGGTGTGATTGCAGGTGGACCATCTGCAATGGTACGCGCGGTAGAAGGCGCAGAGGATTCTTTTGAATTAGGTCAAGAAGATGTGCATAAATACGGCGTGACCAAAAATGATGTGGTCGTAGGAATCGCAGCCAGTGGACGGACTCCGTATGTTCTCGGTGTTTTGGCAGAGGCACAGAAGATCGAAGCCAAGACGGTTGCTGTCTCTTGCAACAAGCCTTCGTACATCAATGAAGGCGTAGATGTCGCGATTAATGTGGTCGTAGGACCGGAAGTATTGACCGGATCGACGAGACTAAAGGCAGGAACAGCCCAAAAGCTGGTGCTAAACATGCTGACGACAGCGACGATGATTCGTTTGGGCAAAGTGTACGGAAATCTGATGGTCAGCGTGCAAGCAACCAACCTCAAGCTGAAGGAACGAGTAAAGCGGATCATCATGGAAGTGACCGGAGCGAGTTACGAGGAAGCAGAGCAACTGGCTGATCAGGCAGATGGTGATGCGAAGACAGCTATTATCATGAAGCTGACGGGATCGAGCAGGGAAGAGGCCACTCGTTTGTTGAATGTTACCAATGGAAGAATCAGGGAAGCCATTCAGCAGTTGGACTAAGTTTTTGGGAAAGGATGGAGAGACTCCATGTTGCCAGAATCCATTCGAGAAGAGCTGCGTGCCATCGTCGGAGAGAAAAACTGTCTCGACAAACAGGAAGCATTAGTCGCCTATTCGTATGACGCGACGCCGATGCAGCAAGCATTGCCGGATGTGGTCGTCATGCCGAAGAGCACAGCCGAAGTCCAGCAGGTCATGCGAGTTGCAGCACGACATCACATCCCGATTGTGACGCGTGGAGCAGGCTCTAATCTATGCGGCGGAACGATACCAGTCGGTGGCGGAATTGTTTTGGTATTGAGCCGGATGAATCAGATCGTAGAGATTGACGAACAAAATTTGACGATAACGGTACAGCCGGGGGTTCGAACGGTCGACATCCATCAGGCGGTAGAGGCGCTTGGTTTGTTTTATCCACCAGATCCAGGCAGCATGGTCATCTCCACGATTGGCGGGAATATTGCGCTTAATTCGGGTGGACTGAGAGGGTTGAAGTACGGAACAACCAAGGATTACGTGCTGGGTCTCGAAGCTGTGTTGCCGAACGGAGAGGTCATCCGTACCGGGGGCAAGCTGATGAAGGATGTGGCGGGCTATGATCTGACCAAGCTCTTGGTCGGTAGCGAGGGCACACTGGCGATCATTACCGAGGCTATTCTCAAGCTGATTCCGAAGCCGCAGACACAGCGGGTTATGCTGGCGATGTTCGCAGATATGGCACAGGCGGCGAGGTCTGTTTCTGATATCATTGCCAATCGTATCATTCCTGGCACGCTTGAATTTCTTGATCAGGGCACGATCCGTGTTGTCGAGGATTTCAAAAAGATCGGGCTTCCGACAGATGTGGCGGCGATCCTCCTGATCGGTCAGGACGGAGAGCCACAGACGGTTGATCGGGACATGGAGCAGATCGCTGTTATTTGCGAGAAGAATGATGCTGTCCAAATTAAGGTAGCGAAGACAGCCGAGGAAGCTGATGAGGTAATGACCGCCCGACGCAGTGCGCTCGCCGCATTGTCACGGATGCGTCCGACGACCATTTTGGAGGACGCAACAGTTCCCCGCGCCGCGATTGCGCCGATGGTCGCTGCGATTCAAGAGATTACGGAGCGTTACGGACTGCAAATTTGTACCTTTGGTCATGCAGGAGACGGCAATTTGCATCCGACCTGCATGACAGACGCTCGCAACACGGAAGAGATCGAGCGTGTGGAGCATGCCTTCGAGGAAATTTTCGCAGCGGCAATCGATTTGGGGGGAACGATTACGGGAGAGCATGGCGTAGGAATCGTCAAGGCACCGTATTTGGAGTGGAAAGTAGGGGCCGCAGGTATGGAGATCATGAAAGGCATCAAGCACGCTTTCGATCCTCACAATCTCCTGAACCCTGACAAAATGTTTGCCAAACAGTCCCGGAACAGAGTGGTGGTCCAGCGTGCTTAAAGAAGCCTTGGTGAATAAACTCGATTACGACGAGCTGTCCAACTGTATGCGCTGCGGCTTCTGTCAGCCAGCCTGTCCGACCTTTCGGGAAACAGGCTATGAGGCAGCTTCTCCACGAGGTCGCATCGCCTTGATGAAAGCCGTAGCAGACGGTGTCATGGAGCCGGACAAAGATTTCGTCGATCAAATGAATCTGTGTCTAGGCTGCCGGGCATGTGAGCCGGTATGCCCAGCAGGTGTTCCGTACGGTCAGTTGATCGAGCAGACGAGAGAAGCGATCGAAGAAGTGCAGGAGCATCCATGGTGGGTCGAAGTCGTCCGCAAGCTCGCATTTTTCCACCTATTCCCTCATCAGAAACGCATGTACCAGCTCGGCGGACTCTTGCACTTCTATCAGCGCTCAGGAGTGCAAAAAGCCGTTCGCAAGCTAAGCGTGTTATCCATCTTGCCTAAGCAAATGCGGGAAATGGAAGCAATCATGCCTGAAGCATCTGGAAAAGGTATCGTGGACTTTTTTGGTGGCACGGTTATTCCAGCCGTAGGCGAGCGTAAGTATCGCGTAGGAATGTTTCACGGCTGTATCATGGATGTCTTATTCAATGAGACGAATCGCAACACCGTGCGGCTCCTGAGTGAGGCAGGCTGCGAGGTAATCATCGCTCCAGACCAGGTGTGCTGCGGTGCTCTCCATGCACATAGCGGTGAGCGTGAACAGGCTCGCCATCTGGCGCGAAAAAATGTGGCTGCTTTTCACAAGGCTGATGTGGATATCATTGTATCCAATGCAGGCGGTTGCGGGGCGATGCTACAGGAATACGACCATTTGCTGGCGGAAGATGCAGAATGGCAGGAGAAGGCACAATGGTTCGCTTCACGCGTGAAGGATATTAGCGAGGTGCTTGCACTCCTCGTCGAACCAACAGAATGGCAGTCATTGCCCCAACGGATCACCTATCAATCCTCCTGTCACCTGCGCAACGGGATGAAGGTGACCAAAGAGCCAGTGAACCTGCTGCAAGCCATTCCGGGAGCCACATACGTACAACTCCGCGAGGGAGATCGCTGCTGCGGCTCAGCGGGCATTTACAATCTGGTGCAGCCTGAGATGGCTGGAAGCCTTTTGGATGAAAAAATGGGTCATGTAGCGGCTACCCAAGCAGACATTCTCGTGACCTCGAATCCGGGCTGTCTGTTGCAAATGAAAGCAGGCATTCATCGAGCTGGGCTGGAAGGAAAGATGGAGGCCGTGCACATCGTCGATTTGCTGGCGCGTGTCAGTCAGAAATAATAGAATCGTATAGTCGAGAAAACGTGTAGGGAATCATTCTGCAAGACGGGGTGGTTCCTTGCACGTTTTTTTCATAGAAAAAGGGGATAAAAATAAAAGGACTATTAACGGAAATTGCATGTAAGAATGGCCAAATGCATGGCAGTAAAAATTCGGAGAGGAAGTGGTAGGGAGCGATGGAAATCAAAGGCGCAGTTATAGGTCCTTACGATTTGCTTGATGAGGTTTTGCGTATGGCAGCAACATTTCCAGCCTTGAATCAACCTACTCGGAGATGGTCTCCGCGATTTATTGGACCCGCATATATCTATTTCCAATTCCTCGAAAAGAGAGAGCGGGATAACAGATTTTGTTAATTGCTGTCGAATAATGTATTATAATAGAAGGAAATAATGTAAAATTTTTAATGGAGGTAATAGGATGTCAATGACGAGTACGTTCACAAACTGGTTGAAATCGACAAAAGTTGGTTTGCAAGAGCAAGTGAAAAAGTTTCAAAACCGAGACTTTCTAGATGCAGTGGTAGCCGGCTGCGCATTGGTAGCGGCTGCCGATGGCAGTATTGATTCCGCAGAAAAACAAAAGATGGCTGCTTATATTGGAAGAAGTGAAGAGTTAAAGGTATTTAACATGAATGATGTCATTGCGAGATTTAATCACTTTGTATCTGGCTTTGAATTCGATCACGGTGTCGGCAAGATGGAGGCATTGAAAGTGATAGGAAAATATAAAAATAATGCTGAGGCTGCGCGTATTGTTGTCAGTGTTTGCTGCGCAATTGGTTCCGCGGATGGTCATTTTGATGAACAGGAAAAATCCGTTGTTCGAGAGATCTGTGGGGTTGTTAATCTCAATCCAGCAGAGTTTCAGCTATAAAAAAGAAGGGCGCCTGATCGGTAGCCCTTCTTTTTTACTTTTTCGCTCCAAATAGATGAAAGATAGAGGGAGACTTAAATTCTTCAGGTCCAACATCCATTTTAAAACTTCCATCCTTATAAAGGAGCGGAGACTTTTCTGAGTTATTCTTCGAGTATTTTTCTACGTGGCTGATTTTCATTTCGCTTTGATCTGTAAAGTCAATGTGGGCAATGGCAACCCAATAGGCATATTTATTTTCTTCTAATAAGGGAGCGATCACAGTTTGTCCTACGTGATTCTCCACAACAGCCCTTGCATGCATAGATTTAAAACTTCCTATTCCATTACTTAATGCACTATAGGCGGCGAATAAAACATAGCGCAATTGATCTGGGCGATGAATGTGAATGGTTTCTCTACCGGCATTTTTGGAATCTCCATCTAATGTAATAAACGGTGACTTTGTTGAGGTGCCTTTATTTTTGTAATAGACTTTTCCTTCTACGCCATCCCGAGTAACAAAGAAACAATACAAATCCAGGTCTTTCTTGCTGGTCCATTCCAGATGAGTGGTGATCTTTTCAGATTTCCTTATTTGCACAGACTCTTTCTTTGTCAGTTCAATTTTGGTTAATGTAACGGGGAGAGGAGGCGGTAATGTCTCTTCCTCTTCGCTGACATCAAGTCCAAAATTGCGGCATAACGCAGCTAATCCTCCGTTAAATCCACTTCCAATTGCATTGAACTTCCACTCTCCGTTATAACGATATAGTTCAGCAGTAACAATTGCGGTCTCGTTCTCTAAATCTGATCCAAATTCGAAGCGCAATAATTCGGTTCCATCAGACGGGTTCACTATTCGAACGTATGCGTCATGAATTTGTCCGAAACGGTGGTCTCTTTTTTCAGCTTCATGAATGGTTAGAGTTAATGCGATTCGATGAATGTTAGGAGGAATTTTCTTCTCTATGATTTCTATTTGCTCTTTATCTTTACCAGGCGCTGTTGAGTGCTTTACTGCTTGGGTGATGCTCATGGTATTTCCGTAAAAAATGAAATCTTCATCCTGTTGGCAATTCCCGGAAATATCTAACAAGAATGCCGCAGAGTCAATCTCAATCTCCTCTTTTGATTCCCATCCTAAACATACGATCCACTTTTCTGCATTGATATTTTTGGTAATATCCGTTTTCTGCCCTTTTTTTAGTAGCATAGAATGTCTCCTATTCCAGCGTCATCAAAAAACAAGAAAAAATGACATTGTTTTCGTAATTTTTGTCGAAATTTAATTCGTTTCATATCGACATTTTTATTATACTGGAAAGAGTAAGTTATATTTACAATTGTTTTCTCTATTGGATGTAATGTTATTTAAATGTGTATAGCTTCCAAATGATAATGGTATGGATAAATTAGGAAAGGGGCGGGGTTTTTACTATTGTAGTAAAAACGTTTATTCATGAGACATTTCGATTATTTGAGTGTAGAAGAACGCGATGAATTATTTTATGGAAAACCGGTTTCGTTTAATAGAAACACGGAGAAGGAAATCCTTTCCTTTAGTCTGGGAGCTACATTATACATGCCTGCAACGAAGGCAACGATTTCTCAAGATATTGTTCGAAAGAAGCATGAAGGTCTTGTTTCGATGGTGGCTTGTTTGGAAGATGCAATCGGTGATCACGAAGTTGTGGAAGCGGAGCAAAGCTTGCTTAAACAATTTGCTATCCTGGCACACCAGCTGCGACTCGGTGAACTGGATATCAATGATGTTCCTCTTATTTTTATTCGGGTTCGGGACGCAGCCCAAATGAAACGTATAGCAGATACGCTGGGTGAAGATCTATATGTGCTCGCTGGTTTTGTTTTCCCAAAATTCACGAGCAGAAATGGCGAAGAATATTTTTCCATTCTCCATTCGATTAACGCCCCTCTTTCTTTTACGGTTTACGGTATGCCTATTCTGGAATCTGCTGAGGTTATTTATAAAGAAACGCGAGTGGACGAGCTTGTTTCGATTCGGCAAATTTTAGATAAATATGAAGATCTCGTTTTGAACGTCCGGATGGGTGCTACTGATTTTTCCAGCCTGTTTGGGTTGAGAAGGGGACCCGATGTGACTATCTACGACATTTCTACGATTCGGGATTGTATTAGTGACATGGTCAATATTTTTACTAGAACCGAAAAGGGGTATGTTCTCTCTGGACCGGTTTGGGAGTACTTTACTAATGGGGATCGACTGCTCAAGCCGCAGCTAAGAGAGTCGCCTTTTGAAAAACAGCTTGGTGGCGTACAAGGAAGAAAACTGAGATTAAAGCTTTTAAATAAATTTGAAGACGGACTGATAAAAGAAGTGCTCCTAGATAAAGAGAATGGATTGACGGGCAAGACCATCATTCATCCAAGTCATATCAAAATCATTCATTCTCTCTCTGTTGTTAGCCATGAAGAATACGAGGATGCCATGAGCATCCTGCAAAGCAATTCCAACGGAGTACTGAAAAGTAACTTTTCCAACAAAATGAATGAAGTAAAGCCGCATACTAATTGGGCAAAAAGAGTTTTGGTGAAATCAAAAATTTATGGGGTGTATCATGGACACAACAACTTTATCAACCTCTTGGCAAAATCCTCCAAGATACAGCTTCAATATTCTCGATAGTTTGGAAGTGGAAGTGATTGTGGAGAAGAATCCATTTGATCTTCCACTAGAGCTTCTTTTCGGAATGGCAGGTCGGATTAATAAGAAGAGAGGCTTTTTGTTCGTAAGTAAGGTACTAGGAAAGCATATTCCAGTCATTCCGGCTGTATCGTTGGTGAGTGGTGCTTTACTAGGTGCGCGTTTTTTAGAAGCCTACTACGGTAAGCAGGTGGATACTGCTCCACTTGTTCAAGGCTTGATGAATCAAGAGAGAAGTCAAGAGGTCTTCCAGCAACTGATGCAAAAGCGATTTGAACTGCCTGAGCAGGTGCTTTTTATCGGCTTTGCCGAAACTGCAACGGGCCTCGGTCATTCCATGTTTAGCTGCTTTCAGAACAACGCGTACTATATCCATACGACAAGAGAAATGATTCAGGATATACAGCCATCCATTACGTTTGAAGAGGAGCATTCTCACGCAGTGGCTCATCTTATGTACCCTCGTGAGGACCACTTGTTATCCACAGATGCGCCGATTGTTTTGGTAGATGATGAGATCACTACAGGCAAAACTGCGCTCAATATCATTCGAGAAATACAAAAGAAGTATCCTCGTAGTCATTACATTGTGGCTTCCTTGCTCGACTGGCGATCTGATGAGGATTGTCAGCGATTCAGGGAGTTACAAGAGGAATTAAACATCACAATTACTAACGTATCCCTCGTGAAAGGACAAATCAAAGTGGAGGGAGCACCGGTTGAAAAGAATGATAATGAAGAAAAGAGTATTGTTGAGCGAACCAGCAGCTTCCCTAAAATTATACAAATGGATGGGGCAGAATGGCCGCGTTTGAGCTATACCTCTATGGATTCAAGCGACTTTCCTAATCAACGGCCGTATTTGTTGCAAACGGGACGTTTTGGGATGATAAGCTCGGATCAAAACTTGCTGAATACGTACTGCGAAAAAACGGGAATCGAATTAGGCGCGTATAGGAGCGGAAAAACTTTATGCATGGGGACAGGCGAATTTATGTACATCCCAATGATGATTGCGGCGCATATGGGTGATGACGTTTGGTACCAGTCGACCACAAGAAGCCCGATCCATCCTTCTGAGATGGAGAAGTACGCAGTGAAAAATGCATTCTCCTTCTCTTCTCCTGATGACCCGCTTGTACCGAATTTTTGTTACAACATCCCTGATAACTACTATTCAGATGTATTCGTATTTTTTGAGCGAGGGACGACGGGAGAGCGATTGCGCTCCTTTTATGACGTGCTGAATAATCTTTCCATCCCCAATAAATATATCGTATTTTTCGGATAAAGGTGGCGTAGACTCTTGAATTCACAGTTGTTACAACGCGTAATCCAAGAACCTTCACCAATGGGCAGCTACCCTCCAGGTGATGTGACATTTCTGCTTAAAGAGATAAACGGATTGATAAGGGAGACAGGGACAGAGGATCGTGAGGAATTAATTCAGACGGGACACCATTACTCAGAGATGCTACCGATCGAATACCGTCCAACAAAAGAATATATGGAATTGTTCCATCAAACCTTACAAACATCAGCCAAAAAGGTTGCATTGGCAGTTGCCATCGTAGCAGAGCTGATTAAGGCTACGAAGGGAAATAATGTAGTGATTGCCTCACTTGCCAGGGCAGGAACGCCAATTGGCATTTTAATAAAAAGGTATCTGGAATCCATTCATCGGCTACATATTCCACACTATAGCATCTCTATTATCCGTGGAAAGGGCATCGATGAGAATGCTCTTTTGTATATGCTAGACAAGCATCCAGGAGCCAAAATTCAGTTTGTGGATGGATGGACGGGAAAAGGTGCGATTACGCGGGTGCTGCAAAAAGCGATCAAATCCTTTAATGAAAAGCTGGGAACTCATCTTGATGACGATCTGGCAGTATTGGCTGATCCTGGTCATTGTGTGAGCAAGTTTGGAACACGGGAAGATTTTCTTATCCCGAGTGCATGTCTCAATTCTACGGTATCAGGCTTGGTCAGTCGGACTGTTCATCGCCAGGATTTAATCGGACGTACAGACTTTCACGGGGCGAAATACTATCGTGAATGGTTGTCTGAGGACGTATCCAATCTTTTTGTTGATACCATCGCTAAACATTTCCACGAGCTGGCAGACACAGCGAAGCAACAGTGCAGCATGCACTTGATTCAAGATGAGGAGCAATGGATCACATGGAGTGGCGAACGTGATATCCAGCGAATACAACAGGATTACAAGATAAATGATATCAATCTAATCAAGCCTGGAGTGGGAGAGACCACTCGTGTCCTTTTGCGAAGAGTTCCGTGGAAAATCCTTGTGAATCGAATGGATAATCCTTATTTAGCCCACATTCTTTTGCTGGCCCATGATCGCGGTGTACCGGTTGAAGAACGTTCAGACCTTTCCTACTCTTGTTGTGGGATCATTCGTCCACAGGGGGAGGATAACCGATGATCTTTGCCAGTGATCTTGACCAGACGTTGATATATTCGGAGCGGTTCTTAACGGACCCGACGCTGCAGGTACGCTTAATCGAGCAACTGGATGGAAAGCCAATTTCGTATATGACAGAGCGGGCACTATTGCTACTGCAAGAGATCCATAAGCACATGCTGTTTATTCCAGTGACTACGAGAACGATCGAGCAATATAGGAGAATCACGGTATTTCAGAACGAGCTGCGGCCTGCGTATGCGGTCACGAGCAATGGTGGGAATATCATCCGTAATGGGGCTGTCGATGAGTCGTGGAACAAAAAAATTCGTGAGCGTATAGAGGATGAGTGCATATCCATCACGGATATTTTGGCGCGTTTTGAAGACATAAAAGACTCAAGCTGGATTCTCAATGGAAAATCGGCAGAAGATCTGTTTCATTATTTCATCATCGATCGCCAAAATATGCCAACAAGCGAATGGGACGGTTTTGTGCAATGGATGGAGCAAGGCAATTGGACAGTATCCATCCAGGGGAGAAAGCTTTATTTTGTGCCAAGAGCCGTGAATAAACGCGATGCAGTCCTCTATGTAAAAGACATCGAAAAGAGGACAGAGATTTTCGCATCGGGAGACTCTTTGCTCGATTTGCCTTTGGTGTCCTGCACGAAAAACTCTCTGATTCCTTCTCATGGGGAAATCTATCATCTTGCTCAAATATCAGCACAAGACACACCGTTTCAGTTTACAGCTAAGAATGGAATACGAGCGTCAGAGGAAATTCTTGACTGGGTCATTGAGCAGATAAAGATAACACGTTAAATCTGTAAAATGTTATTACTTGTCAAAAAATTGCACATATCGTCGATTTTACGGGATTCATGTAGATATTTTGGTAGATTTATGAAATAATAGTGATGTCTAAAAAATTTTACTTCATTACATGAATCTGTAAAATTTTAATGAGGTTGGGAGGTAGAACATGTCAGTAGTCAGTTTGCAAAAAGGTCAGAAGATCGACCTGACAAAAGGGAATGCAGGATTAACTAAATTGTTAGTTGGTCTAGGCTGGGACCCGGTCAAGAAAAGTGGCGGGTTGCTTGGAGGCATTTTTGGTGGCGGGAGTAACGCAAACATCGATTGTGACGCTTCCGTAATTATGCTCGACCAGAACGGGAAAATAACTAAAGAGAAGAACCTTGTTTACTTCGGCAACAAAAAAAGTCAATGCGGCAGCGTATCACACTCAGGAGATAATCTCACCGGAGATGGTGAAGGTGATGATGAGCAAGTGAACGTAGACTTGAGCCGAGTACCCAATGATGTACATAAATTGGTGTTCGTTGTGAATATTTACGATTGTGTGAGTCGTCGCCAAGATTTCGGGATGATCGGCAATGCGTATATTCGCGTAGTCAATGCTTCGAACAATCAGAATTTGTGCAAGTTTAATCTTACCGATAATTATTCGGGAAAAACTTCGTTAATTATTGGAGAACTATACCGTTACGATGGTGAGTGGAAGTTTTCTGCGATTGGCGAAGGGACGACAGACACAGCTATCTCCCAACTTGTAAGAAGATATAGTTAATTTGAAAGTTTTTAAAATGAATGAAATATAAGGAGGTTTTTTAACATGGCAGTATCTTTGCAAAAAGGTCAAAAGGTAGATCTCACGAAAACGAATCCTGGTCTGGTTCAAATTCAGGTAGGTCTTGGTTGGGATACAAACAAGTATGACGGTGGACAAAGCTTCGACCTCGACGCTTCCGTATTTCTCTTGAATGATGCAGGAAAAGTACTGGATGACCAACACTTTATTTTCTTCAATAATGCAACTAGCCCTGACGGTTCCGTTGTGCACTCTGGTGATAACCGCACTGGCGAAGGGGAAGGCGACGATGAAGTAATCAATATTGATTTGTCCAAAGTATCGGCTAGTATTCAAAAAATCTCTTTTGCTATCACGATTTATGATGCGCAAACTCGTAACCAAAACTTTGGACAGGTTTCCAACGCTTATGCACGCGTGGTAAATCCTGCAAACAACGAAGAATTACTCCGCTATGATTTGGGCGAAGACTTCTCTATCGAAACTGCGATTGTAGTTGGAGAGCTGTATCGTAACGGTAGCGAATGGAAGTTCAGTGCAATCGGTTCTGGTTACAAAGATGGATTGGCAGGACTCGCTCGCGATTTCGGAGTAAACATCGGATAGGAAGCATACAAATCACAGATGAAGGATTGAATTTTTATGTCAGTTATTAGTTTAACTAAAGGTCAGAAAATTGATCTTACAAAAGGCAATCCGAATTTAACAAAAATCGTTGTTGGTCTTGGTTGGGACACAAATAAATACAGTGGCGGACAAGCTTTTGACCTCGACGCAGCTGCTTTCCTTTTGCGTACTGGTGGAAGAGCGTCCGGGATTCAAGATTTTGTCTTTTACAACAACCTTCAAGGCGGGAATGGATCTGTGGTTCACACTGGTGACAACCTGACTGGTGAGGGTGACGGCGACGATGAGCAAATCAAAGTGGATTTGAAGGCTGTTCCAGCTGACATTGAAAAAGTAGCGATCACGATTACGATTCATGAGGCTGATATCAGAAACCAAAACTTTGGACAAGTATCAAATGCGTTTGTTCGAATTGTAGATGAGACAACAGGCAGAGAAGTTCTGCGCTACGATCTTGGAGAAGATTTCTCTGTAGAAACGGCAATTGTTGTTTGTGAATTGTATCGCCATCAAGGCGAGTGGAAGTTTGCAGCCGTGGGTAGCGGTTTTTCCGGTGGTCTACGAGCGTTAGCCAATAACTTTGGTTTGCAAGTTTCATAATTTCCAGAAATGGGTGCTAGTAATTGCGCTAGCACCTGTTTTCTGACCTTTGAAATAAAGGGTGATCGAAATGGGAATGACGACGATTAAGGGACAAAAAGTCGATATAACGAAGTCAAATCCTGGACTTTCCAAAATTACAGTGGAACTGAGCTGGACTGCTAACGATGGGCTTGACCTGGATGCTTCGGCTTTCTTAATCGGGAAAAGTGGTAAAGTGAATAAAGAAGAAGATTTTATTTTCTACAGCAACCCCAGATCAACGAATGGCTCTGTATCTCTTCAAACAGGATCGAGCGAAAGACAGCGTTTTGACATTGATTTAATGAATGTACCACTTGATGTAGAAAAGATCGCTTTTACTCTTACCATTTATGATGCGATTGCACGTAATCATTCATTTAATCGTGTTTCGAGTCTTTATCTTCGTATTCTACATCCTTCTACTAACACTGAAATTATTCAGTTTCCGCTCGATAGTTTTACGATTGAAAATGCAATTGTGGCAGGAGAGCTATACAGACATCAAGGACAATGGAAATTTAATGCGATTGGTAGTGGCTTTCATGGCGGTCTGGCAGCTTTGTGCGGAAACTTTGGGATCGAGGTATCCCAAGAAAAAACGCCGGAGTCGAAAGCGCCAGAACCAAATCCTGCACCGAAACCCGAACCGAAACCCGAACCCGTCGTGTCTACTTCTCCCCCTATTTCGATCACAAAAATTGAGTTGAAGAAAAAGGGAGAGGCAATTAGTTTAAAGAAAACCTCAGCAAACCTGGGGCAGCTCTTAGTTAACCTCAACTGGAATAAAGGCACAAAGCAGAACACGGGCTTTTTTGGTAGAAGCAAAGGAATTGACTTAGACCTTGGCTGCCTTTATGAATTATCAGATGGATATAAAGGGTGTATACAAGCATTAGGTGGAAATCTTGGCGACTACCGCGACTTTCCTTATATTGCATTAGATGGGGATGACCGCACAGGCACCCGATCAGAAGGAGAGAATCTACGTATCAACGGAAATAATGTCAAGGAATTCGAACGAATCCTAATCTACGCTTTTATTTACGAAGGTGTTGCCAAATGGGCAGAAACCGATGGTGTGGTAACGATTACGCAAGCTGACAATCCAGCCATCGAAGTGAAAATGGATGTGCATGACCCGCGTAAAGGGGTGTGTGCCGTAGCGATGATTGAGAGACAAGGTGATACGTTCAATATCAGGAGATTGGTTGAATACTTCTCCGGTCATCAGGAGATGGATCGTTACTACGGGTGGAATATGCGCTGGACAGTCGGTTCGAAATAGCAAAAGATACAGTTACTATTTGCGGACATCATTAGAAATGGAGTGAACTGTATTTATGGAAATGATAGCTGATTTTTTAGTTCAATCATGGAGCGCGCTACTAGCGATCATCCTGATTGACATCGTGTTGAGCGGAGACAATGCTGTTGTAATTGCAATGGCAGCGAGAAATCTCCCGAAACAACAACAGAAGAAGGCCATTTTTATTGGTACTTTTGGTGCGATTGCGCTACGTATTGTTTTTGCTGCGATGGTGGTCTGGCTGATTCAAATTCCGCTTTTAAAAGCAATCGGTGGTTTACTGCTTCTTCAGGTAGCCTACAAGCTGTTAGCTGCTGATGAAGGCGAGGACAACATCAAGAGTGGAACGACCTTAATGGGTGCAGTAGGGACGATCATATACGCAGATGCGTTGATGAGTTTGGACAATGTAATCGCGGTTGCAGGTGTGAGTCACGGAAGCATTACGTTAATCGCAATTGGTGTACTTGTCTCGATTCCGATTATCCTGATCGGATCGGCATTTATTTTGAAGGCTTTGGAAAGATTCCCAATCATTGCTTACATTGGATCGGGAATTCTGGCTTGGACTGCTGGCGATATGATTGTGAAAGACAAAATCATTCAAAATTATATTTCTAGCACAGTTGGTCTGATTATTACTATCGTTTTAACGGTCGCTGTCATTCTGGCTGGGTGGTTGAAAAGTAGAAAAAGCAAAGAGGAAAAATCAGAAAAAGCTGTTGCCTAGTTTTTGATTGTGTGAAAAGTGGTAAGTCCATAAAGAAGATACATGATAAGAGCGAGGTCATTGCGACTTTCGCTTTTCTTTATAAATAATGAAGAGTTGAAGGGAAGAACTTCTCATGAAGAAACGCATTTGGTTTAATCGTACTTTCTCTACAGCGTATCATTTTATTGATATGATTCGTACAAATCCGGACGGTTTGGACTTTGAGTTTTATGTCACTCACCCAAAACGGTATAGCGTGATGCTGCAAAATGCTGATGTTGCAGAGATTGAACCAAGCTTGTCAATTCCAGAGTATATTGAATACTGCGTGCAGTTTTGTCAGAAGCATCAGATCGATATCTTTTTCCCGAATTATAGACTGGTGGAAATTGCAAAGCATATAGATCGGTTTGAACAAGTAGGCACATCTGTTCTAGTATGCAAAGATGCCGACTTATTAGAAACCGTATCAGACAAAGGAAAGCTCTTTCAAGCCTTGAGGGATACCCCGGGATTACACATACCTGATTATTTCATTGTCAACACAAGCGAGCAATTTAAGATTGCCTATGAGAAGCTAAGAGAAAAAGGACATAAGGTCTGCTTTAAACCTGCTAGTGGCGAAGGAGGAGCGGGCTTTCATATCATTGAAGAACACATGAATCCCCTAGACAAGCTGCTCGGATCAAGCAACCAAACGATCGCCATCGAAGAAGTTCTGAGCATCATAGGGGATCAAATCGTAGATGACATCATGGTCATGGAGTATTTGGATGATTGGGAATACAGTATTGATTGCCTGGCAACAGAAGAGGAGTTAATTGCGATCGTACCACGGAAAAAAGTAGAAGGACGAATTCGTTTGTTAGAGGATAATCAAGCACTTATAGATCTGGCAAAAGCAGTCCATGAACAGCTGCGACTTCCTTACCTTTTCAACGTTCAAGTAAAGTACAAAAATGGTGTGCCCAAATTATTAGAGATTAATCCGCGAGCGTCAGGCGGTTTGCATTCTTCATGCTTATCAGGTGTGAACTTCCCTTATCTTGCTGTGAAACTTCTACTGTCGGGGAAGGTTGAGGTAGCTGCACCAAAATTCGGGGTGTATGCGACTCATATTGAAAAAGAGATTGTATTACGACAATTGTTATAGAGAAAACTATCAAAGTGGAGAGTCAAAAAAATCAAGTTCCGTCCCATCCCTCAGTGGGGAACGTACCTTCGAAGGGAATGGGAGAACACAAATAAATTTGACCCGAACAAGATCGTAGACCGGGCAACATATGAGGCACCGATGCAGCAGCCAATGGGTATTCGCATGTGCTGGTCAACGGGAAGATCATCGTGTCAGATGGGCGTCTTACAAATGTGACTAGTGAACGGTAATTCGCAATCAGTTGTGAACATAATAAAAGCCGCTCGGGTATTATATTGACCCGGCGGCCTTTGTTTTTAGCTATGATAAATATCTAAAGCAGCTTGTACAGCCCGTCCTGCATGCACACGCGCTCCATGCCGGATGAGAACCGCTTCCAACGCCCCTAGCACATGCAAAATATTTTTCTTCCGGCAGCTGTAGCCCATTGTGCCAATCCGCCAGATTGTCCCTTTTAGTGGCCCGAAGGAACTGGCAATTTCAATATGAAAATCCTCGAGCAGCATAGCGCGGACTGACTCTCCGTCCAGTCCCTCAGGAATTTTGATGCAGGTCACGACGGGAAGCTTGCAAGCCGGATCGCCGTAGAGCTGCAATCCCATCGCCAATACACCAGCGACCAAGGCTTGTTCATGCAAGCGATGTCTGGCGAATCTCGCTGCCAGACCTTCCGTGAGGGCAATGCGCACTCCCTCGCGCAAGGCGTATAGCATCGTTGTCGCCTCCGTATGGTGGTTCAGCCGTGCAGGTCCCCAGTAATCCATGAGCTGGCTCAAGTCAAAATAGTTGCTGCGGATTGTTCGGGTTTGAGCAGATTTTGGAGTAGAGGGATCAGCGAGACCACGCTCGATCTTTTTCCGCTGGAGCAAGAGCGCTTCGACACGAGAATTAAACGTGATAGGAGCCATCCCAGAGGGGACAGACAAGCATTTTTGCGTGCCGCCAATACATGCGTCGATATACCAATCGTCTACCTTCACTTCTGTCCCGCCGATCGAAGCGACAGCATCGACGACAAATAGGACATCCATCCGGCGGCAAGCTTCTCCGATTTCCTTCAAAGGCTGAACGCATCCGGTGGATGTTTCGCCGTGAACCATTGCTACGATTTTGGGCTGAACTCGCTCGATTTCGGCAATGACGTCCTGCGGTTCAAAGACACTTCCCCAGCGCGTTTCCATCGTAATCACATCTGCTCCGTACCTTTCCGCAATCTCCGTGAGCAAGTGCCCGAAGCGTCCATAAATGGGCACAAGCACCCGATCGCCTGGTTCGATTATGCTACACAAAACGGCCTCAATGCCCGCCCGGGAAGTTCCGTCAATAGGGAATGCCCAATGATTGGATGTCTGAAACAATTTCCGAAGCATTTCCATTGTTTCGTTCATGATGTTCGTGAATTCTGGATCGAATTGTCCCAAAATGGGTGAACCCATTACGCGAAGAACACTAGGCTCGGCCTCGACGGGCCCTGGCGTCATGATCGTCCGTTGTGAAGTGGTCAGTTCTTTGTATGCACACATAAGCGCTCCCCCAGCTCTTTCTATATTAACGGCCGCTTTTCCGATTCATCACCGGAAAAAACGGCCATAGCACTACCTATCTTTTGTGCCCATCAAAAATCTATTTTGAAATTCAAGAATCCAGCTTTCCGCAGCGCCTCGTAGATGATGACGAGCGCTGGACCGAGTATCAGCCCGAAAAATCCCATCACCTGAAATCCAAGGAACAAGCTGACAAGAGCGGCAAGAGCACTAATTCCCAGATTAGATGCGAGTACCTTTGGCTCAATAATGCGGCGGACGACCGTAATCACGAGGAAGATGACGATCAGGCCGATTGCCAAATAAGAGTTGCCCATCAAGAAGTTGTATATGGCCCATGGAACGAGGAACGAGCCTGCGCCCAATATGGGGAGAATATCGACGAAAACAATCATGAGCGAAATGACGGCTGCATACTTGACCTGCAAAATGAGCAATCCCAAAAAGGACAGCGTGAACGTCATCAGGCTCAAGATGATTTGGGCACGTAGAAATCCAACGGTGGCACGGTTCAATTGAGAGATAACCACCTCAACCTTTTCACGAGCAGACACCGTGAACATTCTCATGAAGCCCGCACGTAATTTCGGTAAATCGAGACTGATCAAAAACAAGGCAACCAAGTAAATAATCGTGGAGATCAAAAAGCCCGGAACGATGGCTGCCACACCGAGAATGCCTTTGGCAACGGTGGAGGCTGAAGTAAGCGCCCAGCTCTTGAGACCAGCGAAGACACTCTGGATTTCCGAGACGGTTTCGGCAGGTAGCGATTCATAGTAAGTTTCCCAGCTCATCAAATAGGATTCGACCAACTCGAAAATATGCTGCGAAAAAGCTGGTAATCGCTGAGCCAAATCAATTCCCTGAATCACGATCTGCGTACCAATCCAGTACAGTACGATTCCAAAAGAAATGAGGAACAGGAAAAAGGATGCGATTACCGCACTCATCCGATTCATACGTAGCCTTTTGATAAGAAACAAGACGAGCGGCTCAACCAGAATTGCTGTTAACAATGCTAGCAAAAAGGGAACGGAGTAAGGTAAAAGAAACAACCCGACTGCCAGAACCAGTAGCAGGATGATCATTTTCCGAATCGTCATGACTGCGCTCCATTCTTAATGAAAAATCGCTGAAAATTGATTCCCTTATTTTATCATTTTTCCAGAAGCGAACACAATGAGCCCAGTAATATCGCGATTCGATAGCGTATTATCAGAAAAAATAAAGAAATGAAAAGAATATAAAAAAGGGGAAAACACAAAAAGTCATGATATGATTCTCACCTATATACCACTCAAGTTTGATGCGTGTAAGCATATCGACTTGAGAGTCACATCTTAATCTTTCATAGCGAGGTGTCAGAATGAAGCGGTTTGGATTAGCGATGCAGATTGTCGTCGGTCTCATTCTGGGTATCCTGGTGGGTGCTATTTTTTACGGCAACCCGGCAGTGGCGACCTATTTACAGCCTATCGGTGATATTTTTCTCCGATTGATTAAAATGATTGTCGTTCCGATCGTTGTTGCCACGCTTATTGTGGGCGTAGCAGGCGTAGGTGACATGAAGAAGCTGGGCAAAATCGGTGGTAAGACAATTCTGTATTTTGAAATCGTTACCACGATTGCCATTATCGTTGGTCTTTTGGCGGCGAACATTTTTCAACCAGGTGTCGGTGTGGATAGAACAGTTCTTACCAAAACCGATATCCACAAGTATGTAGACACGGCAGAAACGACACAAAGCCACGGCATGGTGGAAACATTCGTCAATATTGTGCCAACCAATGTGTTTGATTCACTGGCTCGTGGCGACATGTTAGCCATTATTTTCTTCTCCGTTCTGTTTGGACTTGGTGTAGCAGCAGCAGGGGAAAAAGGAAGGCCCGTTCTCAACTTCTTCAATGGGGTTGCAGACGCGATGTTCTGGGTTGTAAACACAATCATGCGTTTTGCTCCATTTGGTGTTTTTGCACTGATTGGTGTTACCGTTTCCAAGTTTGGATTGTCATCGCTCATTCCATTGGGCAAACTGGTTATTTTGGTTCACTTTGCCATGTTGTTCTTCATTTTGGTGGTATTGGGCACCATTGCACGTATCAGCGGAGTCAAAATCACTTCCATTCTGCGTGTACTGAAGGACGAGCTGTTGTTGGCTTACTCCACTTCCAGCTCCGAGACTGTACTGCCTAAAATTATGCAAAAAATGGAGAAGATGGGCTGTCCGAAGGCGATCACGTCTTTTGTTATTCCGACAGGCTACTCCTTCAACCTGGATGGTTCCACACTGTACCAAGCACTGGCTGCACTGTTCATTGCGCAAATGTATGGTATTCACATGCCAATTAGCACACAGATCACGCTGATGCTCGTACTGATGGTTACGTCCAAAGGGATCGCTGGTGTACCGGGAGTATCGTTCGTAGTACTGTTGGCTACGCTCGGCTCTGTAGGTCTCCCAGTAGAAGGTCTTGCTTTCATCGCCGGTGTAGACCGTTTGATGGATATGGCTCGTACAGTTGTTAACGTAGTAGGTAATGCGTTGGCAGCAATCGTGATCTCTCGTTGGGAAGGTCAGTTCGACAAAAAGAAAGCAGACGATTATGTTCAGGCAGTAAAAGCCGATCCGACTGCTGCTTAATATAAGCAACAAAAAGTCTTTAAGAAGCCTCCTGTCAGTGAATGAGCTGGCAGGGGGCTTTTTTGCATTTGGTTAAAAAAGTGGCTTTGGTGGTGGAAGAAGCGCATTTCCAGTCTACGCTTCGGCCTACGCCCCTCAAGGGGTATAAATGTCCGCTTCGTAATAAATGGCGGGATCGCTTCAAACTTGACCCGCCATTTATTCCTACGCTGGGGCGGGCTCCAGAGGCACTTGGTCTGGAAATGCGCTTCTTCTACGTGTAGAGAGATAACAAATTTTTAGACTGATTAATAGAGTATGAGACTAGCAGTTTAGAACAATGAACCAAAAAAGGGGAATTGAATATTTTACCGAATATCGAACATTTGGGGGAAACTACTTAAAAGGGGTATTTTATTGAAGAACTATGAAATTAAGAGAGCGACCTTGAAGAAATTATCTTAGGTGGTCTCAAGGAGGAATACATGAATGATATATGCTGTTAGACATGGACAAACAGAATTAATATAGAGAAGGGAGATTACACCATGTCGGATGAGATCACAGTGCACCCCGTCACCTGGCCACCTGCCCCGATCAAGACCGAGCGGCTCGTGCTCCGCCAGTCCAAGGCCCGGGACCGTGCGGCGCTGATCGACCTCTTCGCCTCACCAGAGGTGGGCACCTACGTCGGCGGCTCCCGACCGCGTGACGAGCTCGAGCGCGCGCTGCCCGAAGTGCCCGGGCAACGCTTCGGCTTCTTCGTGGTAGAGCTCAATGGAACAACGATCGGCATGATCACGCTCGATCGACGCGACCCGGAGCGTAAGGGTCACATCCGTCCAGAGGGCGGGGAGCCCGAGCTCGGCTACATGTTCCTACCGCAGGTGTGGGGACACGGGTACGCCACCGAGGCGTGCGCTGCGGCGCTCGACTGGTTCGCCGACGCGCATCCCGGCGAGCCGGTGGTGCTCTCCACCCAGACCGCCAACGAGGCCTCGATGCGTGTCGCGGTGAAGCTGGGGTTCACCGAGGTGGAGCGGTTCGAGGACTACGGCGCCGAACAGTGGCTCGGCGTATGGTACCCGGGCACGCCGTCCGATTGAGCTCATGCCCGACAGCGCGACGGCTCGCCGAGGCCACCGATCGGCCGTCTTGCCCTGATCGAATGGCTAGCGTGGAGCTGTCGCAAGGACAGATCTTATTTGATGTAATGAAGTGAATTACATTAATACAGATTCGTATATTGTTAGTTCGAACATACGAAAGCATACAATTATCGACTATACATATCAAAACGAAAATCACCGTTATAAAATGACTGCTTGTCATCCATCAGCAGAAGAACCGATATCAACTATTTAAAGCAGTCACATGAAGAACGTCGGATTCAGTACGAAGTGTTTATGCATCCGTACAGTCAGCGGTTTGATATTATTATCAAAGCTTCTGATGAAGGATTATGTCTAGAAAAAAATACATTTGATTTTAAATTATTCAGCTAACGGGATCGATAGTTAAAATGAGTCAGTCTAAAACTAATTTTCAAATATCTAGTGATATAGAAGACCGGAACTCCTTGTACCATAAGGGGTTCCGGTCTAATACTTTATTTTCACTGAACACTACGTAGCTTTTTGATAACAACCTACTCTGATTTTATTAGTTGACACCAAAAACAGGAAAGAGTAATATGATACCAACAACTTGATAATAACAATTTGTTAATAACAAAAAGACAACAACAATTCAGCAGCTAAAAGAGGCGATTGGATGAAAGATAAACCTTATGTCAATAAACGAGGTCAAACCGAACGGGAGTACTTGGAGGCTTATGATGTCAGCCAATTCGAGCGGCCGTCTGTGACAGTCGATATGCTGGTATTCACCGTGATGGATGAGCTGGAGGAGAATTACCGCAAGCTCTCGCCCAAGTCGTTGAAAATATTGCTTGTGAAGCGTGGGGAGCATCCGTATATCGGCCAATGGGCGTTGCCAGGCGGGTTTGTTACACCTGGGGAGAGTCTGGAGGAGGCAGCCAGACGCGAGTTGCGTACGGAAACAAACGTAGACGACATTTACTTGGAGCAGCTCTACACCTGGGGAGATACGGGCAGAGATCCGCGGACATGGGTCATCAGCACGTCGTACATGGCCTTGGTAGATAGCTCGTCTTTACAGCTGCAAGCAGGGGATGATGCAGATGAAGCGGAGTGGTACCGCATCGAGGACAGGTGGCTGAAAGAAACGAAGACGGCGACATCGGACGGCTCCATTACTGAAAAATGGCTGGAGCTGCGCCTTGTGCACGAGAGTGAAGAGCTGTCTGCCACCATTAAGATCACCAAAACAGTAACGGGCCGTACCGTACGTGAGACCCGCGAAATTGTAGAGACGAACAACATTGCATTTGATCACGCCAAAATCATTCAATACGCACTGGAGCGATTGCGTAACAAGATTGAATACACGGACATCGCCTTTGCCTTAATGCCGGAGCTGTTCACGCTAAGCGATCTGCAACAGGTGTACGAGGTGGTTTTGGGACGTGAACTGTTGGCTGCGGCGTTTCGGAGGAAGGTAGCCGACAAAGTGCTGGAAACGAATCAATATCGAAAACACGCCGGGCACCGACCATCCAAGTATTTCCGCTTTAATCCGGAATGGATGGATCAGACGTAGCCCCGTACTAGGGAGGAAATCACAATGAATCAGGGACACAATCGAAGCGTGCGCGTGCGAATCGCGCAAGAGACGCTGCAAATCATAGAGCAGGGCTATTACCTGAACAAAGCGGGAGAAAAGAAGAGCATTACGGAGGATCTAGCAGCTGCAATCAGCAAGTCGGTGCTGTATCGTCCAAATGATTTGGAAGCAGACACAGTGCAACTGCCATCGCATCAAACAACGGCTGCACAGCTGCGCGCCAAAGTCGAGGTTACCTCGGAATCCAGCCTGGATGCAGCCAAGCGCCTCGTCGTTCACGAGAAACGAGCAGATGCCGTATGCTTGAATTTTGCTTCCGCCAAAAATCCGGGCGGAGGATTCCTCGGGGGAAGCCAAGCGCAGGAAGAGAGCTTGGCGCGTTCCTCCGGGCTGTATCCTTGCATCGTGCAAATGCAGGAAATGTACACCTATCATCGCCAATTGAAAACCTGCTTTTATTCCGACTACATGATTTATTCACCGCTGGTCCCTGTGCTCCGCGACCAAAGCGACCAGCTTTTGCATGATCCATACCTCTTGTCTTTTGTTACGGCGCCTGCTGTGAATGCGGGGGTTGTTCGTGAGCGAGAGCCTGAAAATATCGCGAAGATTGGCCCTGTCATGAAGGAGCGCATCCGGAAAATTTTGCGGGCAGCAGCCATTCACAACCACCGGACGATCATTTTGGGAGCGTATGGCTGCGGAGTATTCCGCAACAAAGCGGAGGACGTAGCAGATTACTTTGCGACTGTTTTGATTGAGAAGCAGTATGCACAGCTTTTTGACCACATCGTTTTTGCCGTCTATGACAATTCTGCGCGCCAGGAAAACCTGCGAGCGTTCAAGGAGAGATTCGCATGAATGCGAAAAGCACCGGCTTTTTAGCAGACTGGAATTGGTTTGAAAAAATATGGCTCATCTCGTTTACACTCGTTACCCTCTACTTGTATTTCGCGCTGGATGATACATTAATCGGCTTGATCGCGTCTTTGACAGGGATGCTAAGTGTCGTGCTCGTCGCCAAAGGAAAGACGTGGAGTTACTACCCGGGTATCATCAATGTGGTTTTGTACGCATTCGTGGCGTATGGGCAAAAGTACTATGGTGAAGTAATGCTGAATCTTCTCTATTTTTTGCCGATGCAATTCATAGGTCTCTATCTGTGGCGCAAAAACCGCGTGTCCGAAGTCAAACAAAATGACGTCAAGATTACGATTTTGTCCAACCGAGCACGCATCTGGTGGACGATCTTGAGCATCATCGCAACGATTGTCTACGGGTTTGTATTGAAGCAAATGGGCGGGGCCTTGCCTTTTGTCGATTCCTTGACGGCTGTTCTCTCCGTCATCGCGATGCTCTTTATGGTGAAGCGTTTGGTCGAGCAGTGGGTGGTCTGGATCATCATTGATTTGTTCACGATCTACATGTGGCTGGTAGCGTTTTTGAAGGACGGAAGTGATATCTCGATGCTGGTTATGTGGTCCGCTTATTTGGTAAATGCCATCTACGGCTTAATGAACTGGGTGAGACAGTACCGCAAGCAAAGGGAGGAGCAGACATGGGGGGCGTAGGCTTCATTGGCGGCAAATTTTTGCCACTGCATCAGGGACATGTATACGCGATTACACAGGCGGCCTGCCGCTGCGACGAACTGTACGTCGTTCTCTCGCATAGCTCGATTCGCGACCGAAAGCTGTGTGAGGAGGCAGGAATCAAGCCAATTCCCTATGAAGTGCGCTTGAGATGGCTGTCCACGCTGGTCAAGGACATGGAAAATGTCCGAGTGCTTGCAGTCGAGGATTGTGCGGATAGCGATGAGAACTACGAATGGGAGGCGGGAGCAGCGGACATCAAGCGCAAGATCGGGAAAAAAATCGATCTGGTCTTCAGCTCCGAGTCCGCCTACGATCCGATATTTCGCCGTTTATACCCGGAGGCATCGCACATCATTCTCGATGAATCACGCAGCCAAGTGCCGATCTCCGCTACCCAAATTCGCAACGAAGGTGTCTACACCCATTGGCAGCACATTCCTGCTGTTGTTCAGCCCTATTTCGTCAAAAAGGTAGTGGTGGTAGGAACAGAGAGCTGCGGGAAATCGACCTTGGCCCGTTATCTAGCGAAAATCTACAACACCGTGTTTGTCGAGGAATATGGACGCACAATCTGCGAAGAGGTCGGGGGCTGCGATACGATTTTGACACCGGAGTATTTTCCGCATATCGCGTACGGTCACAAAATGAAAGAGTACGAAGCGCGCCAGAAAGCCAACAAGCTCTTGTTCATCGATACCGAAGCGATTGTCACCCAGTTTTACTCCGAACTGTACACCGGGCAAACCTTCCCTGTTCTCGACCAGATTGCCAAAGAGCAAGCGTACGATTTGTGGCTGTTCATGGAGCCAGATGTCGCGTGGGTAGATGATGGACTGCGTGTGCACGGAGAGGAGCAAGTGCGCCTGCACAATCATGAAAAGCTGCGCCAGATGCTGGATGAGCGGGGAATTACGTACGTGACACTGCGAGGAAATTATGCCGAGAGACTGCAAGGAGCTATGCAGCATGTCGATCAACTGTTGAAGACGACTTCTCAACGAGCTGGAATTGGGCTAGACTAAAGTCATCAAACGATTCTGACAGTAGAAGGGAGCACTGCTGCATGCAGTCGTTCGTACAGCCGCTATCCCCCCTTAGCTTGAAGGAATGGGCAGTCGCCGTCAAAGCACTTGGAGAAGGTGAGCAGATCATCACGATCCGCAAGGGTGGATTATACGAAGAAACACGAGAATTCCGCTTGGAAAACAATCAATTTTATTTGTATCCGACCTATGAGCACCAGAAGCGCGACATGGTAAAGGCAGACTACCAACACCTTTTGGACGCGACCCTTGAAGGCTGGACAATGGATAAGAAGACGGTGACGATCGAATATTTTGCCGAAGTAACCGACGATGTAGAGTTGATGGACGAAGCCAAACTGCGTGCGCTATCGCCCTTCCATATCTGGACGGATAATTTTGCAGATGTGCGTTTGCATTGGAAGAAAAAACAGCCGTTGCACATTTTGTTCGTGCGGATGTATCGATTAGAGCAGCCGATAGAAATCCCGATTGACGTTGCTTATCAAGGCTGCAAATCTTGGCATGATCTATTGGTGGACATTCCGCGAGCTGCGTTTACGCCTGTGCTTTCCGACGAGGAGTTCGCAGCGAAAAAAGCTGCGATCATGACCATTCTGCAAAACTAACATTCCATTATGATCTTGCCTGGAGGGTTCTTATGAAAGCGATCTTGGTAACGGAATTAGGCGGGCCGGAAACGATGAAGTATACGGAAGTCGAGATGCCGACCATGTCACCTACACAGGTCCTGATCCGCGTCGAGATGACCAGTGTCAATTTTGCCGATATCAAATCCAGATATGGAAAAAAGGGAGCAGCCAAGCTACCGTTTATTCCGGGACTCGATGCGACTGGCGTGATCGAACAGGTAGGGGCAGAGGTGCAAAGTCTGAAGGTGGGACAACGAGTCATCGCATTTCCGGCCAAAGGATCTTACGCTGAGTATATTGTGGCGGATGAGAGCTTGACCTTTGTCCTGCCAGATCACATCAGCACGGAAACAGCAGCCGCTTGCCCAGTCGTGTCATTTACTTCGTATCAGCTGCTTGCGAAGGTTGCACGCATTGCCAAAGGGGAAACCGTACTGATTCACGCTGCGGCAGGCGGAATCGGGACGACGGCGATTCAATTAGCCAAGCTGCTTGGAGCAGGACGTGTCATCGGCACAGTTGGTAATGAAGCAAAGGCGGAACTTGCCTTGTCAGCCGGTGCCGACCATGTGATTTGCAATGATCGCGAAGATTTTGTGGAAAAGGTACGTGAGCTGACAGATGGTGCGGGAGCCGATGTCATTTTGGACTCGATTTCCGGAACGGTGAGCGAGCGTAGTCTCGAGTGTCTCGCATGGTACGGTCGACTCGTCCATTTCGGCAATGCCAGCGGCGAAATCGGTCAGATCAAGACCATCGACCTGCATGCCAGCTGCCGCTCTGTATTAGGCTTCAGCTTTGGTACGACACGTAAGCTGCGTCCAAACTTGTTGCAGGATACAGCGAAGCAAGTCTTGGAGTATTTGGCGAATGGCCAGCTCGACATCAAGATCGGTAAGCATTTTGCATTGGAATACGCAGCGAGCGCCCATGCGTGGGTCGAGAGCAGGGCGAGCACGGGAAAAGTACTGCTGGATGCGCGCTCGTAATGATGTAGAGCCCTTGCTGACTCACAAGCAGGGGCTTTCTCTTTATCATTTTTGAGAGGTGAATGCTATGCAGTGAAGGGTGAAGATGGTGCAATCAACGGATTTATTTCCTATGTACTCGAAGATCAGGAATGTGAAATCATTTCCTTAGACAGCGTGATCGAAAACAAAGGAATCGGGACCGCCCTTCTCAATCGAGTAGAGCAGACCGCCAAAGAAAAAGGCTGCCACCTCATGAAGCTCGTCACCACCAACGATAACCTGCACGCCATGGGCTTTTATCAAAAAAGAGGCTATCAGCTTCACGAGCTGTACATCAATGCCGTGGACAAGGCCCGCCAAAGCAAACCAGAAATCCCCCTCATCGCAGACAACGGCATCCCCATCCGCGATGAAATCCTTTTTATTAAAAATCTCTTTCAAAAAAGAACCACAGAAGCAATAGCTGTCTGAAAAGCGCAGGTACATGTTTGGAAGGAGACCGCCCGAACGAAGTGAGGAAAAAGGCGACTGGAAAACATGTGCCTGCGCTTCCCCCCGACCACCGCAGATTAAAAACCTCTCGGTTTTAAAAAAAGTTTGCCCCCACACAATTGTTGACATTCGTAACTGTACGAATTATTATTACAGTACTCTTCGCAAGGAGGCCGTCTGTGACGTGAATAGTGAATTTACCATAGCTGTTCACAGCTTGGCTTTGTTGGCTCATATCCCAGAGCATATGGCAAGCAGTGAGCTCATCGCAAAAAATGTATGTACGAATCCTGCCAGAATTCGCAAAATCATGAGCATTCTGCGTAAGAACGGGTTTGTGAAGACCAAAGAGGGAATTGGCGGCGGTTATATACTCGCATGCGACCCGAATGAGGTCACCTTGGCCGAGATTTATTGCTCGATCTCGAACGGTACGCTTAAGCCGCACTGGTGTTCGGGAGATCCGCAAGAAGCGTGTCAGATTTCTGCGAATATGCACGGAGTCATGGATCAGATTTTTACCGAAGCAGAGATGTACTTCACGAAGTATTTGGAACAAATCACGATCCAGACCGTATTAGATAAGGTCCGTCAAGGATGTCAGGAGAGTTCGCAACAGTAACGTTACAAATTTTTAACATGGAAACTGTAATTATTTCCGTTACAATTAGGAGGTGCACGGGAATGAATCGAGATGAGTTATTGGAAGTCGGAGAATGGGTATTAGGCAAAACCAAATTCGGCGAGTTAGTACAAGGCTTCGTCGAAACAGATGATTCATTGCGAGGTACCGCGAAAGTTTATGTGGTTCAATGCGACAACGAAGAGACGATCGGCAAGCAGGTGGTGATTCCAAGACAGTGGATGGAACGCATTCCAGTAGGTTCTTTTGATGATGAAGAACACATGCATGATTTGATCGACCTCGCCCTCGCAACCAAAGATAGAGAGTGGTTTATAGACCTGACTGCCAAGGCAAGCAACATGAAACAGACGTCAGGGAAAGAAGCCCGCCAAACAAGAAGCTCTTCCATTCGCAATCGCTTGGGAACTTCTGCTATTTGGGAGCAATAATTTTTCACTATACAGGAGGAGTACGGAGTATGTCTAACGTGAATCAGAACAGTTGGTTTGAAAAAGGAATGAGCTTTGCTGCGTACAAAGAAAGCATGAACGTCAACAAAGAAGAGCTGTCTCGCGTATACGATCAGCTCACATTTACAGACGAGGATCTGGCGTTCTTTGGTGATCTCTCCCAACGCAATTGGAAAGGGATCGTGCTGACCGCAGACTGGTGTGGGGATGCTTCCTTGTGCGTTCCTGTCATTCAGCGAATTGCCGAGGAAAGCAACATCGAATTGCGCTTTCTCATCCGCGACGAAAATCTGGAGTTGATGGATCAATACCTGACCAATGGCACAGCACGTGCGATCCCGATCTTTATCTTCCTCGACCAGGATGGCTACGAGGCAAGAGTTTGGGGCCCGCGCTCTCCAGAAGTGCAGGAAATGATTACGACTGCCCGTGCAGGATTGCCGGCTACAGACGCTCCAGATTTTGAGGAAAAGCAAAAGGAGTTGTACCGCAACTTCAAGCAAAAGATATCTACAGACCCTGCCATTTGGCGCACGGTGATTGAGAGTGTGAAAGCGAAACTGCAAGGCTAAAGAGAAAAATCTATAGGATAGGAATGGATAAATGAATATGAGTAAACAAGAGAATAGTCAGCGACCGATTCTCTTCCTAATGATCAACATGTTTATCGCCATGCTGGGAATTGGCTTGATTATTCCAATTTTGCCCGAATTTCTTAAAGAGTTCGGCGCGGGCGGGGAGACAGCCGGATACTTGGTGGCGGCCTTTGGTGTGACCCAATTTCTGTTTTCTCCGATTGCGGGGGAATGGTCAGATAAGTACGGTCGAAAAATCATGATTGTATCGGGACTCGTCCTGTTTACGATCTCCAATCTGGTCTTTGCCTTAGCTGAACAGACTTGGGTGCTCTACCTTTCTCGTCTGATCGGCGGAATCGGGGCAGCAGCGATGATTCCGTCCATGCTGGCGTATGTAGCAGACATCACGACAGAGGATAAACGTGGAAAAGGACTGGGGATGCTCGGAGCTGCCATGTCGCTCGGATTTGTTATCGGGCCTGGTATTGGCGGGTTTTTGGCGGAGCTTGGCTTGCGTATGCCGTTCTACATTTCTGCGGCAGTTGGTGCGGTAGCCACACTTGGTTCCATCTTTTTCTTGTCAGAATCACTTCCGAAGGAAAAGCAGCTCGCGGCACGAAAAGGCAAAGAGAAGCAGGAAAACATCTTCGTACAACTCGGCAAATCGTTTCAATCGTCGTACTTCATTATGCTAGTGCTGATCTTTACGATGACATTTGGCTTGGCGAACTTCGAAGTTATCTTCCCGCTGTTCGTCGATGCGAAGTTCGCTTATACTCCGCGTGATATTTCCATCATTATCACAGTGGGAGCACTTGCTGGTACGATTGTGCAGGGAGCGCTAATCGGCAAGCTCATTACTCGTTTTGGCGAGAAGAAGCTCATTAACGTGACGTTCTTCTTGTCTGCTGTATCGATGGTGCTGATGCTGTTGTCTGGTAACTTCTGGTATATGCTGATTATGACAGTTATCTTCTTTACCCTGACGTCGATTATGCGTCCGGCAATCAACACGCTGATTTCCAAGCGAGCAGGGGATGAACAAGGCTTCGTAGCAGGGATGAACAATGCTTATATGAGTCTGGGGAATATTTTCGGCCCAGCAGTGGCAGGTACGCTGTACGGAGTTCATTTGAACGCACCGTATTTGTTCGGCGCGATTATCCTGATTCTCAGCTTGTTCTTGTCGCAGGTGGAAAGCCGTCGCAGCGTGAAGCGCGTCGTGGCCTAACCCTTGACATTTTTTTGAAACCAGTGTAAAAAGTAAGGTAATAAACAAAACACCAACAAATTCATTGACGAGAAAGAGTAAGCTAATCCCCTTGTTCCCCAGAGAGTTGGCCCTAGCGCTGAAAGCCAACGTTCAAGACTTAGCCGAAAATCCTCTCCGAGAAGGAAAGCTGAAGCATTTGGAGTAAGCTGACCCGGAATCCCACCGTTACAAGGGACGCGTATGATGGTACGTAGTAGAGGTGCCGGAAAATCATGATTACATGAGCTTTTCGGAACAAGGGTGGTATCGCGAGATCAAATCTCGTCCCTTAGGGGGCGGGATTTTTTTGCGTTCTATGAACCTACACTTCTACGCAAACTACAGAAGAAGGAGTGTACATGATGAGGAAAGTAGACGTAAAAGAAAAAGCAAGGACACGAGAGTTACGCGTTTTGGATCAGTGGAGGAAAGACGATACATTCCGCAAGTCGATGGACAATCGGCTAGGTAAGCCTAATTTCGTTTTTTATGAAGGGCCTCCAACCGCTAACGGACAGCCGCATATCGGTCATGTGCTCGGACGGGTCATCAAGGATTTTATCGGACGCTACAAAACGATGTCTGGCTACCGCGTTGTCCGCAAAGCAGGCTGGGATACACACGGTCTTCCGGTAGAGCTCGGGGTGGAGAAGCGACTCGGCATTTCCGGCAAGCAGGAGATCGAAAACTACGGAGTGGCCAAGTTCATCGAGGAGTGCAAAAATAGCGTATTCGAGTACGAAAAACAATGGCGCGAGCTGACGGAAGGGATCGCTTATTGGACAGATATGGAGCATCCATATGTGACGTTGACCAACGACTACATCGAAAGCGTCTGGCACATCCTTTCAGAAATTCATAAAAAAGAACTGCTGTACAAAGGACATCGTGTCAGTCCGTATTGCCCGGATTGCCAGACGACGCTCAGCTCCCATGAAGTGGCGCAAGGCTATGAAGACGTGAAGGACTTGAGTGCGACGGTCAAATTCAAAAGCAAGACGAGCGATGACATCTTTCTCGCGTGGACGACGACACCATGGACACTTCCAGCAAACGTGGCTTTGGCTGTTAACAAAGAGCTCGATTACGTGCGGGTCAAGTACAAGGATGAAGTGTACGTCGTAGCAAAAAATCTGGCGGAGAAAGTGTTCAAGGAAGGCTACGAGGTTTTGTCCACGCACAAAGGTGCAGAATTCGTAGGGACCCAGTATGAGCCGCCTTTTGGCTATCTAAAGGTAAACCATGGGCATATTGTCGTCGATGCGGATTATGTCAGTGATACGAGCGGAACTGGGATCGTGCATACGGCACCAGCGCACGGGGAGGATGATTATCGCACGACCCGTCAGCATGGACTTGATTTCGTGAACGTCGTGAATTTGGCTGGCCGCTATACCGATCAAATCTCGGATTTCGCGGGTCGCTTCGTTAAGGACTGCGACGTCGATATCGTAAAAGACTTGTCGCATCGCGGTCTACTGTTTTCCAAGGAGCGCTACGAGCATAGCTATCCGTTTTGCTGGCGCTGCAAATCACCGCTGCTCTACTACGCGATGGAGAGCTGGTTCATCAAAACGACAGCGATTAAGGATCAGCTGATCGAAAACAATAGCAAGATCGAGTGGTATCCGGGCCACTTGCGCGAAGGGCGCTTTGGGAAATTCCTCGAAGAGCTTGTAGACTGGAATATCAGCCGTAATCGGTATTGGGGGACGCCGCTCAATCTATGGCTTTGTCAGGATTGTGGCTGCGAATATGCACCAGGCAGTGTAAAAGAGTTGCGTGAGAAATCTGTGGCACCACTCGAAGAGAATCTGGAGCTGCATAAGCCGTTTGTGGATGAGGTGAAGCTGCGCTGCTCCTGCGGCGGTACGATGGAGCGAACTCCTGAGGTCATTGATGTGTGGTTTGACAGTGGTTCGATGCCGTTTGCTCAGTACCATCATCCATTCGGCGACGAAAAGGTATTCCAGGAGCAATACCCTGCCGACATCATTTCGGAAGGAATCGATCAGACGCGGGGCTGGTTCTTCAGCTTGTTGGCGGTTTCTACTCTGTATAACGGAAAAGCGCCTTACAAGGCAGTCATCTCTACCGGCCACGTTTTGGATGAACACGGCCAGAAGATGTCCAAAAGTAAAGGAAACGGAATCGATCCGTGGGAGGTTATCGAAGAATTCGGAGCAGATGCGTTCCGCTGGGCGCTTTTGTCTGACAGTGCGCCGTGGAGCAGCAAGCGGTTCTCCAAGCGGATTGTCGCCGAGGCGAAGTACAAAGTGATCGATACGATCCATAACACGCATGCTTTTTATTCGTTATACGCCTTGATCGATTCGTTCAAACCAGAAGAGCATCTGCCGCAAGCGCCTGTAAACGAATTGGATCGTTGGATACTTTCCCGCTTGAATACCACCGTGCAGCACGTAGTCAAAGGTCTGGAAACTTACGATTTCATGAATCCGGCGGGGCATATCGAAGCATTCGTCGACGAGCTGAGCAACTGGTACATCCGTCGTTCGCGGGATCGTTTCTGGAGTAGTGGGGTGACACCTGACAAAGTGTCTGCTTACCAGACGCTGCGGGAAGTGTTGCTGACGCTGGCGAAGATGATCGCACCATACGCGCCGCTGATCGCTGAAGATATGTATGGCAATCTGGGCGGAGAAGGCAGTGTTCATTTGACTGACTATCCGGTGGTGAACACAGAAGCAATCGACGAAACTCTTGAGCGGGACATGGAAACGGCTCGACACATTGTGGAGCTGGCGCGGAATGTCCGCAACGAAACTGGACTCAAAACCAGACAGCCTCTGGCCGAGCTGATCGTATCGATGGAGCAGCCATTTAATCTCGAGCGTTTTGCTGGTATTATCCAAGACGAGATCAATGTCAAAAACATTCGAGTGGAGCAAAGCGACAGCAGCTTCGTGACGTATCATTTCAAGCTCAACCTGAAGGTAGCTGGGAAAAAATACGGCAAGCTCGTTGGGCCAATCCAAGGGTATTTAAAGGAATTGAACGATGCCGATGCAGAGAAAGCAGTGGACAATGGCTACTTGGATGTGGAGGTCGCAGGGGAGAGCGTGCGGCTTACGCTAGATGAGCTGCTCGTGGAAAAGCAAGGGAAGCAAGGCTTTGCTTCTGCATCTGGCTATCAGCTCCACGTGGCCTTGAATACGACACTCACAGAAGAGCTTGAGCAGGAAGGCTTGGTTCGTGAAGTCATCCGTGTCATTCAGGATGCACGCAAAAAGCTGGATTTGCCCATCGATAAACGCGTCCAGCTCACACTGGATGTGGACGATGAGCTACGAGCCGCATTGGAGCGTTTTGATCATGTTTTGCGTGAGAGTGTACTCGTTTCGGGCGTGTCTTTTGCGAAAATAGCAGATAGGGAGACCGTTTCGTTCGGAGACAAAACATTTGGTTTGTACATTGGGTAACGAAGCGGTTAGATAAACAACAGCTAGGGAACATGGTTGGTACACCGGTTCCCTAGCTGTTTTCTTCAGTCATGTAAGATCTCTTGGTCAAACCTAACGTTTTCATAATCGTCCGCAACTAAAATTCTCCAGCCCAAATATACCAACGAGTAGTGTCATGCTCCGGATGGATGCGAAGACCATTAAGAGGTAAAACACCCTCTCTTACATTCCTTAGCTTTCTATAGACACATCTTTTTCCAATGTTAATTCATGAAATGATTTCACACGTAGTTGTAAAAATGGGGTGAACAATAATGTACAAGCAGAAGCTAACAATCCAATGCCACCCGCAAATAAAGCGAACCGTAACCCCATTGCCCCCGCTATCATCCCTCCAATTAACGAACCAAGCGGTAAAGAACCCCACGAGATAAATCGAAATGTAGCATTCACGCGACCTTGCAAGGCATCGGGTACAATTACTTGACGTAAACTGATGGTACTAATGCTAAACATGGAGACACCCATTCCGAAAAGAAGCTGTCCGAGCATCATAATCAACGCAATACTTAATTCTGATCCTACTGCTAATGGAGCAAGCAAACCGCCACTTGCTGCGATCGTAGCGGAACCCACAATTGTTGGACCTACTCCAAAACGACGTACAGCCCTTTGGGCAAGCAGAGAGCCAAATAGGTACCCTACTCCTAGCGTTCCATAAATGATGCCAAGAATGCTCGCACTGATTTTGAGTTCTTGCGATGCATATAGAACATAAATACTAAAAATAACATTCCAGGAAAGGTTAAAGACTGTTGAGCAGCGCACCACTCCCCACAGCAACGGTTTTGTGTAAACCGTATGCAGCCCTTCTTTCATTTCCAGCCACATGTTTTTTTGTTTTTTCGCATCTGTCACGACTGTCTCCAACTTGCGAATCCGGGCTATGTACACAGCGGATATAAAAAAGGATACCGACGTGAACAATATTGCAAAAGGAGCGGTGATTAACTGTTCCAGTCCACCTGATAAACCCGGCCCAGCAATTTGTGCGGTAGATTTACTTGTCTCTAGTTTGCTATTCCCATCAACAAGCTGCTCCTTGTTCACAATGGAAGGCAAAAAGGATGTATAGGCAACATCAAAAAAGACAGTACAGATACCTACTATGAAGGCTACCAAATATAGAACGGTCATATTCAGGAATCCAGTTAAGGCTGTCAGCGGCACAATGAGCAGTAATACACCCCTGAAAAAGTTAGCGGCGACAAGAATTGGTCGCCGGGGAAATCTGTCTATCCATACACCAGCGAGCAAACCGAAAATGATAAATGGCGCATACTCGGCAAAACCAAGCAACCCCATTTGCATGGGACTGGCCCCTAAATAGAGAGCTGCCACTAATGGCATTCCTAATAAGGCAACCTGAGTCCCAAACTGTGATGCAGTTTGCCCAATCCAGAGCCTGCGAAAATCTGTGTTAGTTAACAATCCTTCCACCTTGCTACTCATGTTCGTTCCCCCATTTTTCGTCACAACTAATTGCCATTTTTAGTATAGGGGAACTTACGTTTCAAGATCTTGCGTTTTCATTATCGCAAATGTTGAATGATTGATGATTCATTTCGTTATTTCTCCCAAAGCTCGACCAGTCGACCTTCAGGATCTTCAATCCAAATAAACTTTCCAAATTCACTACTCTCTTTTTTCTTTGCAAGAGGTACACCAATTTGCTCAAGATGCTTAATAGTCTCGTCTAGATTATGTACTTGGAAATTTAACATCATGCACACGGGCCATTTGACACTCCAGTAAAATATATACTATAATTCCTACCAGAATGAAAATTCATTCCGCACGAAAGGAGTCATGACCTTGTCTGAAACCAAGCGCGAAATAATCTTGGAAGCAGCGCTCGTTCTGTTTGTAGAGCGCGGTTTTGATGGAACGACCGTCCCGATGATTTCCGAAAAAGCAGGAGTCGGTGCCGGTACCATCTATCGTTATTTTGAAAACAAAGAAGCGCTCGTTAATACGTTGTTCCAAGAAAGTGTGGGGGAGTTTCTTGAGACACTCCAAGATGGCTATCCTCGTACAAGTGACGACTTACGTGAGCAATTTCGGCATATTGCGAAGCAGACAATTCGTTACTCGAAAAAGAATTTGAACGCCTTGTTGTTTCTGGATTCCCACACAAATGGTCACTACCTGGACGAAGCCAGCCGAGCTGCATACATGAAGCTGCGCACATTTTTATTCGAGTTCATTGAACAGGGGCAAAAAAAGAAGGTCATTCGTCCGTTGCCAGCGGATGCATTGATTGCAATTGTCGACGGTGCATACATCGCATTGAACAAGTGCATCATGGCTGGCGAAATCGAAGAAACCCCCGAATTGCTTGCAGGCGTAGAGGAAGCTTGTTGGGATGCGATCAGAATTCATTAATTCTGATCCTTCTTTTGAACAAAACGGAATGAATGTTCATTCCGAATATCTTTATCACAGAAAAAGAGAAGAAACGTATAGGAGTGAGTCGCTTATGGATAAGTCGATCAGAAAAAGTATGGGGCTTCTGGTGCTGGTCTCCCTTGCAGTAATGACGACGTCTTGCACGAACAATCACGATATGACCTCGTCTGCTGGGAGTATAGCCCAAGCTGAGGCCAAATTCGTAGAAGCGCATCCGATCCAGCTGAAAAGCTTTCAATCGACTAGTGAACTGTCGGGGACACTTGCGCCCATGGAAGAAACGACGGTTTCGTTTGAAGTAGCTGGTGAAATCAAGTCGTTGCCGTACAAGGAAGGAGACACAGTCAAAAAAGGAGATGTGCTGGCCCGTCTCCATTCTACTGACTACTCCCTCCAGCTCGCATTAGCAAACGCCAATGTGCATGGCGCAAACGCACAGCTTTCAAAAGTAAAAAATGGTGCGCGCGAACAAGAGGTCCAGCAAGCAAAAGTAGCGGTCGAAGCGAAGAAAATCTCACGGGATCAAGCACAGAAAGATTATCAGCGCATGGAACAGCTCTATAAAAACGGGGCGATTTCCGAAACCGAATTTGAAAGTGCCAAGCATGCGTTTGAACTAGCCGAAAAAGATTACGCCCAGGTGCAAGAGACCTATTCATTGGTGAAAGCAGGCCCTCGTACGGAGGATATCAGTGCCACAAACGCCAGCTACCAGGGAGCCATGGTGACCCGAGATCAGGCAGCAGCTACTTTGGCAAAAACCGAGGTGAAAGCACCTATTCAGGGAACTGTGCTGGCAAAATTGGCTGATGTAGGGCAGTTGGCAAATCCAGGTGCTCCTGTCTACCGAATCGGCAATATCCATCAGCTGAAAACAATCTTGCCTGTACCTGACAAGGACATCTCATCGTGGAAGGTAGGAGATGAAGTCGAGATTCGCTTGTACGAGGAGAAACGAAAAGGAAAGGTAACCAATATATATCCGGCCACGAACGAACAGACGGGCACGATTAGCGTAGAAGTAGTCATCGATAACACCAAGAAAGACTGGTTTGCGGGGCAAGTTGTCACTGCAAAACGAACCCTGTCGCAAAAGAAAGGGATTTTTGTCCCTGCGGAGGCAGTTTTTAGCCGAGGCTCGGAACCCTATGTCTTTTTGCTAACGGATGGAAAAGCAACCAAGACGACTGTCACGATTGGTCAGTATGTGGACAATCATTTTGAAGTTACTTCTGGCTTGCAGGCAGGAAGTATGTTGATTACGAAAGGTGCTGATCGCTTGCTTAACGGGGACTCTGTTACCGTAAAAGGAGGCAATCAGCCATGATCGAGTTTTTCATCCAGAAGCGCAAAATCACCCTCGTTTTCTTTACGATGCTCGTGCTGATCGGTTTGTCCATTACGGTTTCACTGCCGCAACAGGAGCAGCCAGACATCATTGTCAGCATGGCGACCATCACCACCGTGTATCCGGGAGCGACTCCGGAGAAGGTGGAGCAGACGGTCACGAAGAAGCTGGAAGAAAAAATCAACGAAGTACATGGCATTAAATCGATTAGCTCCGAGTCCCGTTCGGGCGTCTCGATTATCCATGTGAAAACCGAGAATGACGTTGTGCCGAAAAAGGTGTTTGAAGATGTACGGAAAAAAGTGAAGGATGCGGAGGCCGACTTAACGGATGAAGCAGAACAGCCTATCATCAATGATGACTTGAGTCGTACGTTCATCCAAACATTTCAAGTCACAACCGATTCTTTTGAAGAGGTTCTCCAATTACGCGATACACTGGATCTGTGGAAGGATCAGCTACGAACCGTTCCGGGCGTTTCCGATGTCACGATTCAAGGATTGCCAGAGCAAGAGGTGAAAATAGCTGTCGATGCCAAAAAGCTGCAACAGTACGGCATTTCCTGGGCGCAAGTAATGAATGCTGTGCAAACCAAAAATGAAACAACGCCGCTCGGTGATGTCAACATGGATACGCGGAAATACCAGCTCACATTACCTGTCAGCACCGATGTGGGGACCTTTGAAAAGGTAGTCGTAACACGTACACAGGAGGGGATGCCCGTCTATTTGAAGGATATTGCCACCATTTCCGACAGTACCAAACGGGTGGAGTACCGGACGTACTATAACGGGAAGCCTGCTGCGACGATTAGCATCAATGCCGAGCTGGGAAGCGACGTTCCAAAGGTACATAAAGCAGTCAATGAGAAGCTCGCGGCGCTGGAAAAGAGTCTACCGTCATGGGCGAACAGAGAACCCGTGTTTGCGCAGGTGGATCAAATTGACAGTGTTTTTACTGAATTGTACGTGGAGATGATCATTGCCATCGTAGCGGTTCTTTTCATTTGTATGCTAGGTTTGAATTTGACGACATCCTTGATGGTCGCATTGGCAATTCCAATCTCGCTGGCCGCAGGGATGGTGATCCTGCCGTTCTTTGGCATTACGCTCAATCAGATGACCGTATTCGGGCTCATCATTGTTCTTGGTATTTTGGTTGACGACGCAGTCGTAGTGAATGACAACATTGAGCGAAGGCTATCTGTATTGGGAGAGGACCCGTATACCGCTGCTGTAGCAGGGACGAAGGAGGTTGCGGTCTCCATCATTACGGCTACCCTGGCTACTATCTCAGCGTTTGGACCGATCATGTTTCTCCCAGGTGATGCAGGCCAGTTTATTTTTCCGGTACCACTTATTATCATCTTTACGATGGGGGCCTCGATGTTCATGTCCCTCACCATTATTCCGATTTACCGGGAATGGAACGAGCGAAGGAACAAGAAGCGGAGCAAAACAGAGACAGACTATCGGAAGCCAGCTGGCTTGCTGGGCAAACAAATCGATACACTGACGAATTGGTATGGCGATCGTGTTCTGAAAGTGATGTTAAAAAAGCCGCTGAAAACAGGAATGAGCGGGGTACTGATTGCTACTGCGGCCTATGGACTCGTTATGTTCGTCCCAGTACAGCTCTTTCCGGATGCTGACAGGCCACAGATGGTTGTGAATATAACGACGCCAGTTGGCGGTAATTTACAGGAAACGGATCGGATTGTTCTTGGTGTTTCCGAATGGATTTCGCAGCAGGCGCATATTCAAAAAGTCTCGTCTTTTGTAGGGGGCAACGCACCACAGATGCTGCCCTCTGCGCCGCCAGTTGGAACCGGAGAAAATGTCGCGCAATTGATCGTCACATTTGACCATAACAAAATGGATGCGCGAAAAGTGCTTGCGCCGTGGTCCGAGCAGTTTAAGATGATGTATCCAGAAGCGAATATCATTCCTTACAGTGCGAAGGATGGTATGTATACGGGAAGTCCGGTAGGGATTCGGGTGTACGGGGATGATTTGCAGGAGCTATACACGATTTCTGAGCAAATCAAGAAGCTCATCATGGAGATCGAGGGAACTTACAACACCAACGATACGCTGGGAAATGAACAGTATTCCCTCCAGTTCCAAGTGAATCAGGGGAAGATGGATAAGGAGCTGATCAATGAAGCGGATTTGACCAGAACATTGCGATTGATCAGCCAAGGCATTCCAATGGGGCAATTTGACAATGGGAAAAACTTGGTCGATATTACGCTGATAGCCGATCAGTCGGGAATGACGACAGAGCAAGTCTTCGCTCAACTCACGGTTCCGAATGCGCGTGGGCAGCTCATTCCGGTTTCACAAATAGCCGAAATGAAGCCGGACTTATCGATGCAGAGTATTCCTCGTTACAATATGTCCCGCAGTGTCACCATCACGAGTGATGTCCGAGATCGGACGGCCGCTGATGTGATGAGCGAAGTGACAGCGAAAATGAAGCAGCTGGAACTGCCGGACGGGTATGCTTGGAATGTGACAGGTGAAACAGAAGAGGAATCGGAAGTATTGCTCGATTTGGGAGTGCTTGCGGTTATTGCGGTCTTCCTTATCTTTTTGCTGATCGTCGTGCAGTTTAATTCCTTGTCTATTCCTGTTTTGGTGATGAGTACGGTATACCTCGCGATCGCGGGCAGCTTGATCGGACTATTCATCACATCGACACCGATTGGATTCATGACGGTGGCGGGCTTTATCGCATTGGCAGGCATCGTCGTCCGAAACGGGATTGTCTTAATCGAATTCATCGAGGAGGCGAGGCATGAAGGCGTCGCTCTGCACGATGCGGTGATTGGAGCAGGGAAAGCCCGTTTGCGGCCGATTTTACTTACGACCTTCGCCGCAGTAGCAGGTTTGTCACCGATGGCGATTAAGGGGAGTGTGTTGTTTCAGCCGCTCGCCATTACAATCATTTCTGGCTTGCTGTTCTCGATGCTGCTCACGCTGATCGTCGTTCCTTCTCTCTATACAGTTGTAGCCATCCAAAAAGAGAAGAAGCGGGTAAAAAAGGAAGCGCAGAATCAGCTGTCAATCTAAGCTATTCAGGAGGAATGTTCAGACAAATGGAGAAAGGGGTAGAGGCACGAAGACGAACATTCACCAGGAAGCGAGGAAATGCAGATGGACCAAGTGAAATGGAACGTTGGGGTTATTGGCGCAGGCGTCATGGGCGAGCGCATGATGAACGCGATCCGTACCCACGAAAAATTTCGAGTAGCCGCAGTGAGTGATGTATCTGCGGAAAGAGCACAGGAAGCCGCGCAAAAGTCCGGCGATGTGCCTTGGTACACAGATTATAAGGAATTATTGAAAAAAGTAGAGCTGGACGTCATCTATTTGGCTGTCCCTCCCAAATTCCATCACGCCATTGCGCTTGATGTACTGGCGCACAAAAAGCATTTGCTCTGCGAAAAGCCATTGGCCAATTCGTTGACAGAAGCGCAAGAAATGCTGGAAGCAGCAAATGACGCAGGGGTTGTCCATGCGATGAACTTCCCGCTCTACTATCAAGGCGTTTTTCCTGAGCTCTCCCGCAGACTCGAAGAAATCGGAGAGATCCGCCGCATCGATATCCTGACACATTTTCACCAGTGGCCGCGTCCATGGCAGCAAACACCTTGGCTGGCTGGTCGCGAGCAAGGCGGTTTCATCCGTGAAGTGCTACCGCATTTCACTCACCTGACTTACGAGCTCTTCGGAGACCTGCATGTAGTCCGCTCAGAGGTAGATTATCCAGCAGATCATGACCTATGCGAGACAGGTGTATCGGCCTTCCTGCGTCTGACAGATGGTACTCCGGTTACGATCAATGGCTTAGCCGGTATCGCACATGAGGAGCATTTGGATTATCGTGTGTACGGGTCAAAAGGGACATTGAGTGTCGTGAACTGGAGCAATCTGTTTGTGGGTGGACACGGCGAAACGCTCGTTCCGGCTGAAGTTTCACAGCAAGACCGTCTCTCCCTGCTGTTGGATGAGCTGTCCATTGCGATTAACGGTGGAGATGCCCGACTGGTTACGTTTGAGACAGGCGTGAAAGTACAGCAAGTGCTGGAAGCATTGCTCGGACATGAAAAAGTACACTACATCAAATAGAATTTAGCAGGAAAAGTCCACGAAAAAAGAGCAGGTAGGCAGGGGTATCACATCCTAGCGACTGCTCTTTTCTTTTGTTAGGGCTTGTATGTTTGTAAAAGCTGCTCAATATGCTTGATGGCAAAATGGACATGCTTGTTATCGTGTGTGAGTCTGCTTGCCATTATAGCCCCTTCAATCGAAGAGAAGATAACCGAAGCGACGGCTTCTGCGTCCATTGCGGAACGAAATTCTCCCTCGGCGATTCCTTCTTCCAGCAAGCCCTGCATGAACGATATGGTCTCTTGGTAAGCGGCGAGGGCATACTCGCGAAGTACAGGGAACGAGTGGTCACTTTCTACGGCTGTGTTGAGAAGCGGGCAGCCACCTTGGAGCGGGGGATTGTTTACCGCATCAGAATATACCTTTGCCATGGCTACGAGTTTTGCAGTGGCCGTGTCCTGTTTTTCCAGTGCAGCTGCAAAATGCGCATGTAACACTTCACCCGCATATTTGAAGGCCTCTATAGCGATTTCATCTTTACTGGCAAAACCCCGGTAGAGTGCGCCTTTGGTAAGTCCCGTTGCATCCATGATGTCTTGCATGGAGGTTCCTGTATAACCGTTTTGATTAAACAGCTCTGCTGACTTCTGGATAATATGCAGCTTTGTTTTTTCGCCTTTGCGCATCGCGATAGTCCTTTCATTCGGCCAACACGGTCTATATTCGTCCAAGTTATTGTAACATTTCTCGCATGTACGAAAGAAGGCAATCATGTAAAATCAAAAAGAGACCGAACGGTTCGGTCTCAAAAATCGAACAAAGGGTTGTGTGGCAGGATGAACCGAATCAAACCATATTCGATTGTCATTTTCGTCGCTTGTATGGCGATCACGTATGCACTCGTGCAAAACTTTATCATCGATCCAGAAGCGAAAGGCTTCCTCAGTCACAAATCTGTTTACAACAAAGAGCGAATGAACACATCGATCTGGCTTACGGTCATGTATGTCCATTTGTTTTTCGCCCTGATTGCTCTGGTCTGTGGAGTGGCTAACTTTTCGGACAAGCTGCTCGCAGAGAACCGCAAGCTACATAAAGTAACAGGCTATGTCTATCTTTTTAGTGTGTTGGTTGTGGTAGTCACATCCGGATATATGGCCCCTTATGTAACGGGCGGAAAAGTGGCGAGTTGGCCCTTCCATTTATTGAACATTATCTGGCCGGCTATCACCATTACGGCGCTCGTCAAAATTAAAAAGCGTCAAGTCATGAAGCATAAGGAGTGGATGGTCAGGAGCTTCGTCTTCTTGTTCACCAACATGCTGATTCATCTATTAAAGCTGATCTTTGAAAAGGTGGTAGGTTTGCCGTATGAGATCAGCTACACAATCGGCGTCTATGTCGCCATGATTGGGCTTGTCTTGACGGCAGAGATGATCATTCGTACGAAACTGCGCGCACCGAAAAAAGCATGAGTGAGACTCAGCGTTTCCTAAAAAGCTTCGCATCAACCAGTTTCATTGGTTCAGATGTGAAGCTTTTTTAGGAGGTAAGCCCATGGTTCTTTCCTACTGCTGCAAAGCCTTGCTCTGCATCAAAAAATCGATAAACGTACGCATAATCCCGTGAACAGGTGTATCCTTGAGGTAAATCAGCTCGAAGTTCCGGTTGATTTGCGGCAGATTCAGGACGTCTACTTCCTGCAGCTCACCTTCGCTTAAATCTTTGGAGATGGCAAAGCGAGGCAAAAAGGCGATGCCCAGCCGTTGTTTGACCATCCGCTTCACGACCTCGATGTTGTCAGCCTCCATGACGACATTGTTTTGTAGCTGAAAATGGCTGAACGCATTGTTGATCAGCTTCCAGTCGAGCGAACCCCGATTGAACAAGATCAGTCGTTCACGTGCGACTTCTTCAATGGAAACCTGATGGCGGAATCCAAACGGATGATCGGGATAAATCGCTAAGACCATGTCATCCGGCATCAGCTGAATCCGGTTAATCTGTGGATGGGTAACGGCACGAGCAATTCCGAATGACACCTCGTGGTTCAGAACCATATCGAGCACCTGATGGGAATGCCCGGTAAGGATCGTCAGTTTGATTTTAGGGTACAACTGCTGGAATTGCTGGACGAGGTCAGGCAAAATGTAAAAGGCGGAGACAAAAACGGTGGAGATGGTCAATTCTCCCTCTACATCGCCTTGCGATCGCTGAATCGCTTGCTGTCCCTCTTGCAGCATATGCATGATGTTTTTCGCATAAGGAAGGAACAGATCGCCTTCTTTTGTAAGAGAAATGGTATGACCCGTACGCTGAAACAGCTTGCAGCCCATAGTCGTCTCGAGTGCTTTGATCCGCATGCTGACCGTGGGCTGTGACAAATAGAGCAAATCAGCTGTTTTGCTGAAGCTCCCGGTCAGGGCGACAAAGATGAATGCTTCAATTTGCTCCATATTCATGAGTAGTGGCTCCGTTGTGTGAATTTTTAAACTTTCCGCAAAAAGGCGGTCGCTCCTCCTCGAATAAGCCTCGATAATGTTTTCTTAAGTGACTTATAGCAATAATTTATTGGATTCGCTCTCCAAAATACATTACCTTAACATTAACAGAATAGGTAGTGTTCTCAAAGGAAATTAGCACAAGGGATGGATACAAATGGCCAAAATGCCGATTATCGATTTGCACTGTGATGCACTGCTGAAAATTTGGGAGAAAAATGGGGCTTTGTCCTTTGCGGATGCGGACGAGCTGGATGTCAACAGGAAACGGCTACACGATGGCGGGGTAAAGCTACAGTGCTATGCCATCTGGACATCCCCTGAATTGTCCACGGAGCAACGTTTTCAAAAAGCTTTGGATCAAATTCATTACTTTTATACAGAAGTTCTCGGGAAACATCCAGAAATGAAACAAATCCGTGATTGGAGCGATCTCGACCTTTTGCAAGAGGGAGAGATCGGGGCGTTGCTGACATTGGAGGGTGTTGAGCCAATCGGCAACGATTTGAAGAAGCTGCACATTTTGTATCAGTTGGGGGTACGCTCTGTGGGCCTCACCTGGAACTTCGCGAATCTTGCTGCGGATGGTGCGCTGGAACCGAGGAATGCCGGATTGACGACCTTTGGTAAGGAAATCATTCAGTTCCACAATGAGCATAAAATGTTGACGGACGTCTCGCATCTAGGAGAGGGCAGCTTCTGGGATACGATTGAACTCGCTACATACCCGATCGCGAGTCATTCAAATGCACGAGCGATTTGCGACCATCCACGCAATCTGACGGATGAACAGGCAAAAGCGTTATTTGCCAAAGGAGCGAATGTACATGTCGTTTACTGCACCCAGTTTATCAATGAAACGACACCAACCACGATAGATGATCTGATCAAGCACATCGATCATTTTTGTTCACTCGGTGGCGTGCGACATATTGGGCTCGGCTCTGACTTCGACGGCATTACCGCGAAGGTCGTGGGCTTGGAGCATGCAGGGCAGAGCCAAAACCTGATCAACGAGCTGCTCAAGCATTATAAGGAAGAAGAAGTGCGCGGGTTTGCCTATGAGAACTTTCTGCGCAATCGTCCCGTGTAAGCGTTCGGCACAGCCTTACGAAAGGAATGGAATGCATGACGAAAAAAATTCGGCAGCTCGGTGCGACAATCGGGAGACTCCCGGTCGGTGAGAAGAATGACATAACGGATGTAGCCGGAGTCCGAGTAGGACATGTAACGATTCAGCATGAGCTGGACAACGAGGATTATGCATGCACGGGTGTGACAGCCATTTTGCCACATGGCGGTAGCTTGTTTCGTGAAAAGGTAACCGCAGCCAGCTATGTGATCAATGGCTTCGGCAAAACGACGGGACTCGTGCAAGTAAATGAGCTGGGTGTATTGGAATCGCCGATCATGCTCACCAATACGTTTTCCGTTCCAGCGGTTACACAAGGGACTCTGCAATACATGCTGGATACGAACGAAGAGATCGGGGACACGACCGGGACGATCAATATTGTTGTGGGCGAATGCAACGATGGTCATCTCAATTCCATTCGCCGCTGTGTCGTGCGCCCGGAGGATGCGAGAGTAGCGATTCAGAACGCAACGGACCAGGCCGTAGAAGAAGGCGCTGTTGGGGCAGGGACGGGGATGATTGCTTTTGGCTACAAAGGTGGGATCGGTTCGTCTTCTCGTATCGTAGTGGATGAGGAGCAAGCGTATACATTGGGGGCTTTGGTACTCAGTAACTTTGGCAACAAGAATGATTTCTTGGGAGCGAATCTGTTCACAAGCTGCAAAAACAATGAAAACGCAGTAGAGAAGTCCGAGGATGGCTCCATCATCATTGTACTTGCGACAGATGCTCCATTGAGTGATCGCCAACTGCTTCGGGTAGCGAAGCGCGCAGGAATCGGCTTGGGACGCACGGGGAGCCATTTTGGGCATGGGAGCGGCGACATCGTCATCGCTTTTTCCACCGCGCAAACGATTCCACACCAGACAACAGCCGTTACAGAAACACGCGTGCAACTACGTGAGGATAACCCGATCATGAACGAACTGTTTGCTGCTGCGGCAGAAGCGACAGAGGAAGCCATCTACCATTCTCTTGCGCAAGCAGTCACGACTATGGGAAGAAAAGGACGCATCGTTCATGCGTATCCGAGTCCGGACATAGGTGAGTAGTAACATAACCCTACAACTGTTGACATACCTTGAGTGTAAAGAGGTGCATGGTGTGAAATAGGAGGTAGGGTTATGTACATTGAAGTCGAAAAGGGTGTCACGATTTTTGTTGAAGACCTCAATCCTGGCCCGAATAGCAAAACGATTTTTTTCGTTCACGGCTGGCCGCTCAACCATAACATGTTTTCCTACCAATTCAACGTACTGCCCCAGCAGGGGTTCCGCTGTGTTGCCATGGACATACGCGGCAACGGCCAATCGGACAAACCGTGGAACGGCTATACGTATGATCGCTTAGCAGATGACATCTATGTCGTTTTGGAAGCACTGAAGATACGGGATGCCGTCTTGCTAGGTTTTTCGGTGGGTGGAGCCATTTCGATTCGGTATATGTCTCGTTATGAGGGGCGTCATATTTCCAAATTAGCGTTAGTGGATGCAGTTTCTCCTTCCTTTGTGAAAATGCCGGGTTCTCCATACGGCGTCCCGAAGGAGCAAGCAGATGGGCTGATCAGTCAGATGTACGCCAATTTGCCTGAGTTATTAAACACGGTTTCTTTGCAGTTTTTCAATCGAAATTTAGGGACGGCTACACTCCAGTGGTTTGTCAAAATGGGGCTGGACTCCGCATCCTATGCGCTCATCAAAATCATGCAAGCCGCAGCGAGAGAGAATGTAATCAATGACTTGGGTCAAATCCGTGTGCCAACCGGAATTTTTCATGGGATTCACGATCAATTGATTCCATTCAAAAGCGCCGAGCTCACCCAGCAGCAAATCAAAGGGTCGAAGCTGTTTCCGTTTGAAAACAGTGGGCACGGCATGCCGATTTGTCAGGCGGATGATTTTAATAAGAAGCTGGTGGAGTTTATTAACTCTTGAATGAGTCGAGTTAGAAGGCCAATATTTCTGCCTTGGTGCAGGATATTGGCTATTTTTTATTGAATTTACTAATATATGGTTTTCAATATATATGAAAAAACAACGATTAAGGATGGGGAAATTGAAGAAGAAACTGTGGATTTTTGTACTACTTATAGCAATATTTATGGGAGGTTTTTATTTTCTTGTGAAAGGTAATCCGCCATTGGATATTGGTACCCTTGCTTCAAGCAATGATCATAAATCTGTTGTTGTGGGAATTGGTAATAAGGGTTTTGGTGAAGTGGAAATATTGGGTGTTTCAGTCAATAACGATGAAAAACCATCAAAAACAAAAGTACAAGTTAGTAATGCTTTACAAGGATTCATCGTAACTGACAATTATGATAATAAGGAATCAATACCCTATGGATTTCAGAATATTGAGGATATAGCGATGAAAGCTGGCACATCTACGAAAAACGATGAAATTTATGGACTGAGTGTTATTTATCATGAAGCAATAAACAGAGTGAATATAAAATACAGCTATCTTGGGATTACATTTGATGAAATGGTGTTCTTTAAAGCGGAGGTAAATCGATGAGCCAAATGAAAGTTGTACCTGTCGGAGTTCCTTGGATGATCAGTCCCTCACATGATTTTGCGAGTTTTACTGGTTATGAGGATCGGGAAGTAAGCGTGGAAGTGATGTGTGGATATAATAAAAAGCGCTACGACGAGGTTATGACTAAGCTACACGAGCAATACGGGGATGACATTCCAGACGACGAATACAATAAAGCAGGTAATGCTATGATCAAAATTACATTCAAGGCGATCGGTCTTTTTACGAAATACGGTAAAATGTACGGTTACGAACGATATGATTTCAGCATGCTTGATCCGTACTATGACGGAAGCTTATCTATCAGTGGTGAATGGAACGAAACGGATGTTTGCCCAAATCCTGGATTCTATGAGGTTGTGGAATCTAACGTGAAAGAAGCATTTGGTTTTACATCCCCCAGAGTCAAGCATTGGGTATTATGCGCGCATGACTCATGTATCGATGTGTTGGCCTATTCATTTGAATGGGAAGAGATCGAATGGGGGAAAGCAATGTAAGGGTATCTCTCGGCTGGAAATAATGAGAAAAAATCAAAAGGCATTGCCCGTTCTTGCAAACAAGAGGGCAATGCCTTTGTTTTTCGTCCTGAAATTGAACAATTTGTTCAACATGAGCTAAACGATTTGTTCAAATCGTTCAAAGGCAATCGAACAATGTACGCATAGAAAAAGTACGGAATTCGTTCATTTTCAGTTGAAAAATATGATTGGCATGAAAATTGCTAATAGAATAATCCTCGGAGAAGAGAAACTATATTTTACTCTCGACGCACAACACTCGATTGGATTTTTCTTCATTTCCTACAGCAAGTTGTCATATTCATGTGTCTTTACGAAATTATAAATGAATCTGGTAGGGTAATCCTCGAAAAATGATCGAGTGGTGCGAAGAAATCACCGGAGGGGATATATTATGCAAATGAAAGCTGCTGTTACTCACGCAAAAGGTGAAGAATTTCATATTGAAACGATTCAACTCGATGAACCTAAGAGCGGAGAAGTTCTGATTCGCGTCGTAGCTTCTGGAATTTGCCACACAGATATGATTGCGCGCGATCAAGAATATCCAGTTCCACTTCCAGCGGTTCTGGGCCATGAAGGTGCGGGTGTAGTTGAAAAGGTAGGCGAGGGTGTTACTTATGTACAGCCTGGCGATCATGTGGTGCTCGGTTTTGCCCATTGCGGAAAATGCCATTATTGCTTGAGCGGACGTCCGTATGTATGTGAAAGATTTTTCGAGTTGAACTTCCTAGGAAACATGGAAGATGGGACAAAAAGACACCACTGCGAAGAGAAAGGGTTGTCCAACTTTTTCGGTCAGTCCTCTTTCGGAACGTACACGATTGTAAACGAGCGCAATCTGGTGAAAGTAGATAAAGATGTAGATTTGGCTCTTTTGGGACCGCTTGGCTGCGGTATTCAAACAGGTAGTGGTACGGTCATAAACAAGCTGAAGCCAGAGGCAGGATCAAGCATTGCCGTATTTGGTGCAGGAGCGGTTGGGCTTAGCGCGATCATGGCTGCGAATGCAATCGGCTGCGGTACGATCATTGCGGTCGATGTGCATGATAACCGTCTTGAGCTGGCGAAAGAACTGGGTGCGACCCATGTCATTCATGCGCGAAACGTTGATCCGGTGGAAGAGATCAAGAAGATTACGAATGGCGGCGTAAACTATGCTGCAGAAACTGCTGGTCGACCAGGCGTATTGCGTCAAGCTGTGGATGCCCTCACTTTCTGCGGAGTCGTAGCGCAAATCGGGGCACCGCCACTCGGAACTGATGAGAAAATCGATACGAACGACTTGCTCTTGCTCAACAAAACCATTACTGGCGTAGTAGAAGGGGCTTGCGTACCACGCATTTTCATTCCACAGTTGATCAATTTGTACAAACAAGGGAAATTCCCGATGGACAAGCTGGTGAAATTCTATCGTTTCGATGATATCAACCAAGCGGTGGCCGATTCTCATAGCGGTAAAACAATCAAAGCAATCATCAAGATGGACTAAGCTAGGAGGACACTTCATATGAGCAACATTTTCAGCGAATACACAAAACAATACATGGATGGAGAATGGCAAGAAGGAAAGAGTCAGAATAGCTATACCAACCGCAACCCATACGATCAATCCGAGCTGGTGAGCATCAAGCTGGCTACGGTTGAGGATGTAGAGCAGGCGTATCAATCTGCAAAAGCAGCACAAAAAGAGTGGGCAAAAACAAATGCATACGTTCGCTCTGGCATCATTCACAAAATCGCAGAAGTGGTAGAAAAAAATCGTGAGCTGCTCGTGAGTATTTTAGTATCCGAGACAGGCAGCACATTTGCAAAAGCGAATGCGGAAGTTGATTTTGTGGTCGGCGATATCAAGGAATACGCGTCCTTGCCATTACGAATGAAAGGTGAAATCCTGCCTTCCTTCATTCCAGGCAAAGAAAACCGCGTCTACCATCTGCCAGTTGGGGTCGTAGGTGTAATCAGCCCGTTTAACTTCCCGCTGTACTTGTCTATCCGCGCCATTATCCCTGCTCTGGCTACTGGTAACGGCGTTGTGGTCAAGCCGGATCTGCAAACGTACATCTCCGGCGGGGTGGTCATCGCAAAACTGCTCGAAGAAGTCGGCCTGCCAAAAGGCTTGTTTAACGTAGTCGTTGCAGATATTGCGGAAATCGGCGATGCCATGATCGAAAATCCGATTCCAAAAGTGATTTCCTTCACAGGCTCTTCCACTGCTGGTCGTCGAATCGGCGAAATCTGCGGCAAAAACTTGAAGAAAGCTTCCCTCGAATTAGGCGGAAACAACGTGATGATCGTCCTGGAAGATGCGGAAGTCGAGCAAGCAGCAAGTGCGGCTGTCTTCGGGAAGTTCCTCCACCAAGGACAAGTTTGCATGGCGTTGAACCGCATTATCGTCCATCGCAAAATCTATGATCAATTCGTTGACGCCTTTGCGAAAAAGACTTCCATGATCCAAGCTGGAAATCCACAAGATCCGAACACATTTGTGGGTCCACTCATTAACGAAAGACAAGTGGAAAAAATCCAAGGCTTGATCGATCAAGCAATCGCGGAAGGTGCGCGTGTCGTTAAACGAGGTGAAGTACATGGTACATTGATGGAGCCTGTCATTCTTGCAGATGTCACCAATGATATGGCTACTGCGAAAAATGAAGTGTTCGGTCCTGTCGCTAACATTATACCGGTAGATAGTGAAGAGGAAGCAATCCGCATTGCAAACGAAACTGATTTTGGCTTGAGTGGATCTTTGTTTACACGCGATTTGGAGCATGGCGTAGAAGTCGCTCTGCAAATCGAAACGGGTATGATGCATATCAACGATCAAAGCATCAACACCGAGCCGAACGTACCATTTGGCGGAGAAAAATCATCTGGCTTGGGACGCCATGGCAGCGACTGGTCGCTGCATGAGTTTACATCTCCACGCTGGGTATCCGTTCAGAAGGAAACTCGTCCATTTCCGTTTTAATAGATAGGAGCCAAATCCCTTCCGTTCAAAAAACCGAAGGGATTTGTTTTTTGTTTGAGGTGCTGTAGTGTGGGGAAGAAGCGCATTTCCAGTCTACGCTTCGGCCTACGCCCCGTATGGGGGATTGACTGCCCGCTCCGGAATAAATGGCGGGAGCGCTTCAAACGTAGAAGTTTCGAGGAAGAGTTCCATAAGTGAAGCTTAAATTCCCCGCCATTTATTCCTACGCTGGGTTGGGCTCCAGAGGCGCTTGGACTGGAAATGCGCTTCTTCTACGCAGCTTCTGTCAAATTCCTCGTTAGTTCATTCATGAGGGAGTGCAATAATCTTATAAGTCAGTACAACCACTCAGGCTGGTAAGAGAAAAAAGAAGAAATAAGCGAAAGTCTTTGGGATACCAACCGAAGCGTAATGGAAAAAAGGAAACCTGTCTTTAGCGTCCACCTCTGAAACGCTCCTTTGATGCGCGACTTTGGACGCGGGTTTCGTTTTTTACATGGAGCTGGGCAGGGATGACCCCCTAGCAGGTAGCCCAAGAACTTGAGCGTTTTCTTCTTTTTGCTCTCCGCCACTATAGCCCGACATAGAGGTATAATAAAATAAGGAGAGATAACTAGATGGGAGGGTAGGCTATGTACAAAAATCGGATGAACGCCAGAGATACGTTTCTCTCTGCTGGACAGGTAAAAGCTGATGTTCCCGTCAGTATTTCAGAGTCATGGAGCAGGAGCCTGTCCCATAAAATCGATCCGAATTTGCGAAAAACGCCTGAAGTACTCAACCAAATGGATGTCCACATGCTACAGGAATCCAGCTTGTTATACCATGCGTATCAATCGATTATTCCAAAAATCCAATCTTTCATTCATACAAAATATTCCATCATGCTAGCAGATCATAAAGCGAGATTACTCCATGTCAATGCCGACCACCAATTGATGGAGCTGTTGACCAGCTTCAATGCAGTTCCAGGCGGGGTGTGGAGCGAGGAATTGTGCGGAACGACTGCGTTTGGCACCACCCTCGTGGCTGGACAGCCAGTCGTCATCCACGATGCCCAACACTTTTGTGAGAGCTGGCAAAACATTTCTTGTGCGGGTGTGCCGATTTTTCATCCGATTACCAAACAGGTCATTGGCGTATTGGATTTGACGAGCTTAGCAGAAGATTTTCCTGCCCATGCCTTGGTCTTAACGCAAACGGTTGCGAAAAGTATGGAGATGGAGATTTTCAATCAGCTACAGATTCATCGGCTTTATCTGGAAAATACATTTCTCGAAAAAGAGCTAGCCATTTCCAATGATTTACTAGTGGCTATTGATTTGGATGGTCAGATCGTGCGGAGCAATGACCCGGCTACGACAGATCAACAAGAATGGTGCAACCGATTCGAGTGGCTCCACTACTTCCAATCCTGTCAGGAGCAATCCGATCTATCCCTCTTATCCACCATCGTTTCGACTGAGCGGCCTTTGCCTTTTTCACCCGATCCTGCTACAGGCAGACTTCAGCTCGTATCTTACAAAAATCGGCTGATCGGTGCGCTTGTTCAAATGCGCCGTCAACCCTCACGTTCTGCGAAAATCGTTGAAATTGCCGACATTCCATCCCAAAACAGTGGACTGCCGCGCAAGGAAGCTGCGAAAGAAATGGTGGGAGAGTCACCACAGTGGCTTGGCTTGCTGCAAAAATTGGACAAGGTCGCTGGGCGTGATATGTCTGTGCTTTTAATCGGGGAAAGCGGAACGGGGAAAGAAGTGCTATCCCAGTACATTCACGACCATAGCTTGCGAAGACATAAGCCTTTTGTCGCGGTAAACTGTGCAGCCTTTGCCCATGATCTGGTTGCGAGCGAGTTGTTTGGCTATGCACCGGGGACGTTTACGGGCGGCTTGAAGGAAGGAAAAGTGGGGCTGTTTGAAGTTGCAGACGGAGGCACCTTGTTTCTGGATGAAATCGCGGAGCTCCCATTGCCCATTCAGGCGATGCTACTGCGCGTATTGCAGGAGAAGCAAGTGACCCGCATCGGAGAATACAAGGCTCGCCCTTTAGATATTCGGATCGTCGCTGCCAGCAATAAGGATCTGAAAAAAATGGCTGACGTCGGACAATTCCGTTTGGATCTTTACTACCGGTTGAATTCAATAGAACTAAAAGTCCCTCCACTGCGCGAGCGAAAAGAAGATATCGTCCCAATGGCCGAACACTTTTTGGGCGCACACAGGCACGGATCTTTTGCATACCGCTTGATGCCGGACACGATGGACGCATTGCGACTGTACGATTGGCCGGGGAATGTCCGAGAGCTGAAAAATGCGATCGAGCATGCTGTCGTCTTTGCGGAGGATGACCGAATCTTCCCATGGCATATACCAGATATGATCCAGGAGTCAACAGGGACAACCGAAGACAGCAAACGGCTTTTGCAGTCCACGCCGCTAGATAATGAACGTGCGCAAATCGTGGAAGCATTGAACGACAGCCGCTACAACTACACAAAGGCAGCCAAGCTGTTGGGGATTTCCCGGGGCACGCTGTACAATAAAATGAAAAAATATGAGATTACGTAGAAAAGGAGTGTTCCTAGGGCATGTTGAATGGCTTTTGGAACACTCTTTTTGCTAACTAGAATCTTAGAGCCAAAGGCAGGGGAATGGAATGGACCACGCATGCGTTTCAGCACTGGAAGCATTTGTGAAGCAGTTCATGGAAAAGGAAAAGGTGCCGGGGCTCTCCATTGGCATCTCCCGGGATGGGGAGACCATCTATCAAAAAGGCTTTGGTGTCACCGATCTGGAGACGAATCAGCCAGTAACACCTGATACCATTTTCGGCATTGCTTCGGTTACCAAATCGTTTACGGCTGCAACCATCATGCAGCTCGTGGCAGAAGGCAAGCTGACTGTTGACGACTCGATTCGCAACTATTTGCCTGATTTACAAGTAAAGGGGGACATACATACTGACAACATCACGATTCACCATTTGCTCTCTCACACTTCAGGTGTTCCGCCGCTATTGCGCCGTGAAGAGCTGACGAGACTCCCCGAGCATATTGCCTATTTGAACGAAGTCCAATTTGCCCCCCTTGGTGTGCCGGGTGAATATATCAGTTACAGTAACGACATGTTTCTCCTCCTGGGAGCGATTATCGAGCGTGTCACTGGGCAACGCTATCGTACCTATGTAACAGAACAGCTGCTAGCGCCACTCGAAATGAGTCGATCGACCTTTAACCTGGAAGAAGTCGCTCGCTTTGCCGATGTCTCCGTCCCTTATATCAAAGGGGAGGATCAGCAATTGAAAAAGGTAACGTGGCCCACGCTCGGCAACTATGAAGTGGGGGGAGGCATCCGATCTTGCGTCGTTGATTTGCTGAAATACGGACAGCTCTATATTAATGCTGGGCGCTATAAAGAGAAGCAGGTAGCAGATGGAGCCTCGCTTAGCGCCATGTGGCAGCCAGTTCATCGAGTGACAAAGGACGCGTGGTATGGCTATGCGCTCAAAACAACTCCCCATTATGCAGGAGTAACGCTAGTTGAGCATGGGGGCGGCCAGCCCGGGGTATCGTCGAACTTCGGGTTTGTACCGGAAAAAGGGCTAGTCGTCAGCGTTCTTTCTAATCTGGAAAACGTGCCGATCCGCAACGTCTGGCTGGCTGTTGTGAATGCTGCCCTTGGTTTACCGCTTGCATACAAAGAAGACGAAGCTCCGCTCTATACGCCAACGAGAGAAGAGCTAGAGAAGCTCGTCGGGACGTACACGTCAGGGGAAGGCGGAAGATTGCGACTCTTCCTTCGAGATGATGCTCCTGTTGCAGAGGTAGCTGGTATTGAGTACGAGTTACGGGCCAGCAGCCACGATACGCTGATCGATGTACAAAACGGTCAACCGCTACGCTTCTTTTTCAAAAAACAGCAGCAAGCATGGGCGGTCCTCATGGGGCTGAGGATGCTTTGTAGGAGCGAGTAGGCTATGTATTTTGTTGACATACCAGCGGCGACCTAAGACATGATAATAAAATCTTGGACTCGCCACTGGTATGACTGTATCCTCAGTTTGGTTGGTATTCCCCTCCCTAGACTAAAAATGATACGTCGAGATTAAAAAGGAGAGACAGCAAAGAACGAGCGCCGGTATTGCTTTCGGAAAAGGATCTCTAGCAATCACAAGTAGGATGAAGGCAGCTACCAACATGGTCACGCCTAAAAGCAATCCTGATAGTAATGCAACGGTCGAAAACCATATGCCAATAATCAAGCCTATGGAACTGATGATTTCAATAAAGCCAGTTAAGAAGTTAAAGAGGGGAGGGAGTCCAAATCGATCAAATTCATTCGCCATTTTACCGGAAATAATTTTTGTACCTGTAAACATAAAGAAGATCGCAACGATGACTTGCAAAATAATTATGGTCATGACGGCTTCCTCACTTTCGTTATTCAGTATCAAATTTAATATATGCTATAGCATGTATTTGATGGAGAAAGTATCTGCCTCTCCATTTATTCATCCTTTACTACTTGATAGAGTTTATCGAGCAAAGCATGCAATTCCGCAATCTCTACATCGGTAAGTTTTTGCGTGACATGACTATGCGCTTCGGTAACGACGGGTATAAGCATTGATTTTAGCTCCATCCCTTTGTCACTCAGCAACAAGTTATGAGAGCGTCTATCCTCGTCATTTAAAGTGCGAATGACGATTCCCTTTTTTTCAAGCGAGTAAATCATTCTGACGACGGTGGTTTGATCTCGGTCAATAGCATCCGAAAGTTCCTTTTGTGTTATCGCTCTTTCTCCATCCATTACACTAAGAATTCCCCATTGCTCTGGCGTGATCTCAAATTGTTTTAACCTCTTCTTAAAATAGTTCGTCATTTTCATATCTGTGCGGTGAAGAAGAAATCCGGTCAGATTGAATAATTCCATAGAAAATCCAAGCTCCTTTGTTTACATGCTATAGCATATAAAATGCTAGCTTATTTATTCCAGTTAGTCAAATAAAATAGTGTCGGGAAAGCCTCAGTGAAAAAAGAGTAAAGAAAACGAAAAAACTGGTAAAGATATTAAAACTTATAATTCAGAATATTTAATATAATACGAACTATCTTGCAAAAAGATCATGAGGGGGTTCGTGTATGGGATTTCGTTCCTGGATTTCTGTGGCGCTCCAATTAACGATGGCGACAGCATTGCTTGTAGGCTGTAGTCAGCCGGCGGCCACTCCTGACTCAGCATCGCCGTCAGGTGCGAATGGCGTCACGCTAAAAATGGTCGAGAGCATTACTAGCCCACAACGAACTGCGCTGTTAAAAGAAATGCTAGCCCAGTTTGAAGCAAAGAATCCGGGGATCAAAGTCGATTTGATTTCACCTCCCTTTGAAGGAGCCGATCAGAAGATCACACAGATGCTGATGGCAAAAGAAGAGCTGGACGTACTGGAGGTTCGTGAATTCAATGCCAAGCAGTTTTCGATGAACGGCTTTATTGAAAATTTGAAGCCCTACACAGACAAATGGAAAAATTACGATCAACTGACCGACGTCGCTAAACGTCGAGCGACTTGGGTGGACAAAACTCCTTATTACATTCCGAATGGACTGTACCAGCGCGTCTTATATTATCGGACGGATTGGTTTAAGGAAGCAGGGATCGAGGTGCCGAAGACGTGGGATGAGCTCTTGGTCGCAGCCAAAAAGCTGACGGACCCAGCCAAAAACCGCTACGGGTACAGCTTCCGGGGAGGTGCGACCGGGTGGGATTACGCGCTGATCACCATGTGGGCCTACAACGGGACAGAGGTCGACCCTGACTCTGCCTTTTTCATGAAGGATGGACGCACGCTCTTCTCCACGCCGCAATCCCTGGAAGCGATGCAGTATTACAAACAGCTTTACAAGGAAGCCTCTCCAAAAGATTCGGTGAGCTGGGGCTTTCAGGAGATGGTACAGGGGTTTGTAGCGGGTTCGACTGCCATGCTGATTCAAGACCCTGACGTCATCGATGGAGCCAAGGAGAAGATGCAGGAAGGGACGTGGGCGACCGCTCCGATTCCGATTGGTCCTTCGGGCGTCGCTCAACAAGTAGTCGGTGGGCCGGGTTGGGGAATGACGTCGTACTCGAAGCACAAGGAAGAGGCGTGGAAGCTAATTGAATTCCTCTCTGATCCAGAACAGAGCACTCATTTTGCGAAAAAGACTTCCACGATTCCTGTCGTGAAAAGCGCGGCAGAAGATGAATTTTACAAGACTGGTTACTTCCAGCCGTTTATTGAGATGAGCCAGCAGCCGACGAAGTTCCTTGATGTTTCACGTCCTGTGGACTACAAAGGCTGGGGAGCTTGGCAAAGCACGGCGGATAAAGATATTCAGAGCTTTTTGCTCGATCAGCTCACCGCAGAGGACCTGCTGAAAAAATGGGATCAATACTGGACGAAAGAAAAAGCCGAACGAAAGTAGACGTGGGGGGATGGTAGCTTGGACACACAAAAACCCATCGTCATGACGACGAAGCAGGTTGTGCCGGAAGGGAAGAAATCGTTCCGGATTTCCAAAGAAGGTCGCTTCATATTTTTGTGCCTCTTGCCCGCCATTTTGTTTGTTTCGGTCTTTACGTATTATCCACTCGTGCGTGGAATCATCATGTCTTTTCAGAACTACACGCTCTTTGACTTGATGAATATTCAGTTCATCGGGCTGGACAACTTTGTGAACGTACTGACAAGTCCAGACTTTCCGCGAGTTGCCATGAACAGCTTTTACTGGGTGTTTTTCTCCCTCGTCTTTCAATTGATGTTTGGCTTTATGCTGGCCCTCTTGATGCGTAAAAAATTTCGCGGAAGAGGGATTTACCAGGCATTTGTCTTTTTCCCGTGGGCGATGTCCGGTTTTCTGATTGGGCTGATTTGGCGGTGGATGTTCAATGCCCAGTTTGGCGTCATTAATGATTTGCTCTTGAAAACGGGTCTGATCGATGCGCCGATTTCCTTTTTGGCGGATGGCACTTGGGCGATGGCTGCCGTCATTATCGCGAATATTTGGTATGGAGTCGCGTTTTTTGCCATCATGATTCTGGCTGCCCTGCAATCGATCCCAGAGGAGCTGTACGAAGCGGCGGCAATGGATGGAGCGGGGCGGATTCAGCAGTTGTGGAGTGTGACACTGCCGTATATCATGCCTACGATGCTGGTGACAATCCTGTTGCGGGTCATCTGGATTCTCAACTTCCCAGATATTATTTATGCGATGACAAATGGAGCTCCTGCAGGCTCCACGCATATTTTCGCTACCTACATGATCGATAAAGTCATCTTTGGACAAGACTACGGGCAAGCCTCGGCAGTAGGTGTCATCATCGTGCTGATTTTGATGTTGTTCACGATCTTTTACGTGAAAGCGACCAAAGTAGAGAAGGGAGGGGACTTCTGATGCACCGTGAACATCTAGGGTGGAGGACTGGCAGAGCGATTGTATTGACCCTGTTTCTTGCTTTTGCGATTTTCCCGCTGTATTGGATTATCATTACGTCGCTCAAAGGTCAAAAGGAAATCTTTTCGCTCCCGATTCAATATTGGCCGGAACAGGTGACGTTGATCAACTACTTGGAGATCTTCCAGATTTCCCACTTTCAGGTGTATATCTGGAACAGCTTTCTCGTTTCCTTGGTCGCTTCGGCTATGGTCGTATTCATCGCGATGCTCGGTGGTTACGTGTTGGCCCGCTTTTCGTTTAAAGGAAAGCGGCAGGTAATGTTCGGATTTCTCGTCACCCAAATGATCCCGATGTTCATTGGCATGGCGCCGTTGTATATGATGATGTCCAAGATGCACATCTTAAACAGCCTGTTTTCGTTGATGCTCATCTACACGGTCATGCTGATTCCATTTTGTACGATCATCATGTCTGGCTTTTTCCAACGGATACCCAACGCTTTGGAGGAAGCAGCAATGATGGACGGCTGTTCCCGGTTGAGCGCCCTGTTTCACGTCATCGTGCCGATCATGCTCCCCGGAATTGCGGCCACGTTTATTTTCGCGTTCGTCCAATGCTGGAACGAGCTGATTATGGCAGTTCTGTTCATTGATGAAGAGTCAGTCAAAACGATTCCCGTCGCGATGAACGCCTTCATCAAAAAGTACGATATCGAATGGGGAGCGATGTCGGCAGCTACGGTGCTGTCAGTCATCCCGACGATGCTGCTGTTTGCGTTTTGTCAAAAGTACTTGGTGGAAGGGCTCACACAGGGTGCCGTAAAAGGCTAGAAGTAGTCACGCACGCCAGCTTGATACGCTGTCTCATCGTCGTTTTCCAGACCAAACAGCGCTTCTTCCAAGGCAAATGTACTACGGTAAAATCGCATCCTTGTCATCACCTGCTCAAGCTGGGGGTACACCGGAGTGAAGTACTGCAAAAACGGTTCCCCGTAGCTCGCGCAGAGTCCCGCGAGGTCGTATGCCGGATCGCCCACACCCGAGCCGCCAAAGTCAATGATGCCTGTGATGCACTGTTTTATCGGGGAGTACAAGATATTCCCTGTGCCAAAATCTCCGTGAGTCAAGCAAGGCTGAAAATCAAAGTGGGCAGGGTTTACCAGATACGATTCGAACCGCTCGGCTACATCCTTTTTCGCTTGCTCACGCATTGCTGGGAACAAGTGCGAAACAATCTGTTCATACAGCTCAGTCAACTGCTTGGCCATGTCAAAATCGCCAGGGATGAGCTCTGGGAGCAAGGAGGAGACGGGAAGCTGGTGCAGTTCATGAAGAAATTGTGCCAGTTGGGCAGCGACAGTGGGTACCGAATTTTGACGAGAGGCTTCTTGAAAAGCTTCTCGGGTAAAAGGCTCACCTTCGAGTAGCGGATATCCGGCAAACACCTGCCCAGGTATTTCCTCGGCAAAGGACAAATAGATCGGAGTCGGAATCGGCAGGGAGAGATATGGTCTTACCGTACGTAAAATGTTTGTTTCGACCTTCAGTTGCTCGATTCCGGCGGTATATTTCGGGAAGCGAAACACGTACGCGTCATTGACGATGAGCACATCATTGTTTTGGCCCATCTCGTTAAAGTAGGCGGAGGTGATGGTCAATTCCGGATACGTCGTTTGAATGTGTTGGATATACGCTTGCGTTGTCATCATGATTCTCCTTCCAATACTCCGCATTTCGAAAAAAGAGCACTCTCCCCTAAGGAAAGTGCTCTTTCGTATTTACGATGCTGCCAGTTCAAATCTGACGAGCGTTTCTTTGGTGTCTGCGAGCTTTTCTAGTTCAACAATTCGCCAGTTATGGGAGATTGTCCTGCGCATCCACGCCAATGCATCGTCTGGTAAGCGAACGTGGTGCAGCGCTGCTTCCTCAACGTGATCATCGTGCTCTGCTTGGATGTTGTAGCGTTTGTTCAGCAAAAACTTGATCCCGTTAAAAGTGGTGAACTTGATCTGGTAGCCTTCGCGAATCGCAGCTTCCAGCGTAGAGGGATCATTTTTGGACAGTTCAAAGAGATGGGTGTAATCGTACTTGCCGCCCTCCACGTCCGAAAACGGCACAGGGTCACCTGTTCTCAGCTTGTGGATGATTTCCTCATCGACGAATCCATGGGCACGGGCTGCCTCTAAGAGCATCGTTTCCCACTGGGATAGTTTTACGGTAGACATGGACTGTCCCCTCCTCTTATCACGATGTAACGGTACAGACTCGCCCGTTTTCTCCTAGTATAAAGCAACGAAATTGTACTTCTCAACTACAATTCCGACTATTTTAGTATGAAAAGTGCGGCGAACTGCTTTGATTAGGATGAAAGCGAGGAGAGCTTCTTCTTTTCACGTGGCTCCTTTGAGGTTGTGGTCAAGGTCACACCTGCGATGATGAGAACCGCTCCGAAAAACTGTACAGCCGTTACAGGCTTTGCCAGCAATAGTAAGCCAAACAGCATGGCAATAAACGGTTCCAGATTGGCAAACATCGCGGCTTTGGCAGCGCCTACCTTCTGTAGTTGACTGTTCCAGATTAGGGTCACAATACCGTGCATGATGACAGCGGTGACAAACAAGAGAATCCAGGATGAGAGGCTGGTGCTTACCGTGGACGTAGGGATGCTGATCAGGACAAAAGGCAGCATCGATCCGAAGCCGATCAAATTGGATACGAGCGTCGTCACGAGTGGAGGGAGTCGATGTCCCAACAACCTGACGAGTATGATCGAGGTCGCGAATGTCAGCATCGTCAATACAATCCAAAGGATACCTACATCAAAATGCAGCTCTGCCCCTGTATAAATGACGAATAAAACGCCTGATGTACCGATCACCGAACCGATTGCCATGCGGCCAGTCAGTGATTCTTTCAAGAACAAGGCAGCCAAGAGAGCGGTTGTAATCGGCGTCAGCGCCAGGATCAGAGCAGAGGTGGTCGGATCAGCCGTTACGAGCCCTTTGTAAAAGGACCACTGGTTGATGAATACGCCGACCACTCCCAGTACCGCGAGCAAGAACCAGTCCGTACGAGTGAGCTTTGGCATTTTCAGACGCCCTCTGGACCAAATGAGCAGAAACAGCACGATAAACAAGAGACGCATAGCCGACAAAAAGAGCGGAGAAAACTCTGCGACGAGCATTTTCCCGAAGACGAAATTGCTGCCCCAAGCGGTTACGCAAAAAATGAGCAGCAAGTAGGAGCGTAGCATAGGATTCGTTCCTTCCTGTGGGTCAGCGAGTGTGATCCGGCGTTCGGATGTACCGTTTCCATAGCCAGGTCATGCACAAGTAGGCCGTTAAGACCAGAGCTGTACATAAGGAGGCAATCCAGATTGCCATCATCGGATCGACGTACATCCGGCTGCTATAGCCTGCGACGAATCCCATAACTGCGCTGATCAAAATGAATGTAGGTGCCTTCCCCTTCGTCAACACGATGACGACGACAGGCAAAAATAGCGAGGCATACATAATGCCAAAGAAGAACAGCAAATCCAGCAAGGTCGGCTGGAAGTAGATCGTCAAACCATACGAAAGCGCACCGATAGCAATGGCAAGGATGTAGCCCAAACGGATTTTTTGCCGTTCTGAAGCGTCTGGGCGGAACAGCTGATAGACGTTGTTGACCATCAGACTGATCATGGAATGAAGACCTGCACCAAAAGCGGACATGATCGCACCGAAGGCACAGAGGACAAATAATACAAGCAATATCATCGTGTCAATCTTGCGTACGAGATCAAACAACAGCGAGTAAATATCATCAAAGCCGCCCGTAAAAAGAACGATGATGATCAGCGAGGAAAACGCCAGTGGTACGGTGGCAAAAATGAGTCCGGACACCAGAAAGGTAGGGACGATCTTTTTTTCTTCCATCATATAGAGACGCTGCCACGATGCCTGATCGACAAACACTTGACCAAACCCAATCAACAGCCCGGTAATGATAAAAAAAAGACCCTCGTTGTTGTTGAGCACCAGAAGGTAAGGATGGTAAAGACGCAGTCCGTTATAGACATGCTCGACACCTTTACCGACGAAAAAGTAGACGGGAATCAGGATGATGGCCGCAAACGTAATGACAATTTGCACGATGGCAAAACGATGGATCGAGCGAATACCTCCGATGCCTGCAAACAGCACACAAAATCCAAAAAAGCAGAGCAAGCCGAGCGGGATCGGTAAACCAAACAAGATGTTCAGCAATACGCCCCCAGCCATTCCCTGGACGAACATCGCTTCAATCGTGGTAATCAAAAGGATGATGATCATTAGCCAGTAACCAAACGGATGTAGCTTGTCCCGCATGTAATCCCCAATAGTCATCCCTTCTGATAACTCACGGCGGACCTTACGCCCAAGCAGTCCAAACATACTAAGGGCAAATGCTCCCATCAAAGCGAAGCCGATCCCGCCAAATATCCCGTATTTGACGAGTGCTTCTGGTGAACCGAATATTGTGTTTCCGGTCACCCAGCGGGCGAGGATCGAGACGACCCCAAGCCCAATGCCGATCTTTGCTGCGCCTACCACGTATTCGCGAAAGGATAAGTAGGTCAAGATGCATTCCCCTTGTCCCGGTATTCTTTCGGGGTTTTCCCCACTACCTTGCGAAAAATGGTGCTGAAATAGTGTTGGCTGTTGAAGCCAGTCCGCTCGGCAACCGTCGATATGCTCCAATCAGGATGAGCGATCAGGAACTTCTTCGACATTTGAATGCGGTACTGCATTAAATACTCGGAAAAGGAGACACCTACTTCTTCATGAAACCGGCGACTCAAATAGGTAGGATTGATATGGACCTCTGCGGCAAGATCAGCCAGATTCAGCTTCTCCGCGAATTTTTGATGAATGATGTTCATCGCATCGGAAATAATTCGGGTGTAAGCGGAGAGGGCAGGGCTCTTCTGATATTTTTTCAGAATGTCGACCAGCTCGCTCTCAATGACGGGCTTCGTGATGTAATCCACGACACCGAGGCGGATCGATTGCTTGGCATAATGAAAATCTTGATAAGCCGTGACAATGATGAGCTCGATGTCTTTGTGCTGGGCTCTCAGCTCTTCGCCAAGCACCAGCCCGGATTTCCCCGGAAGATTAATGTCCAGAAAGGCGAGATGAAGAGGAACCTTCTGGCTGATCGCCATGGCTTGACTGCCATCTGCGGCCTTGTAGAATTTCCACAAGGGGAACATGGGCTGAATCAAATACTCGAGCTGGTCCAGCTCCAATGGTTCGTCATCCACGAGTAGTACGTTCATCTTCTCACCTCAGATCGATTTGTTCATAAGTACAGGGCCACCTGACAGACACAAGAGTTCCTCCCTCAGATATCGGAGCAAGCTCCAGATGTGCATGATCACCAAAACAAAGGTGGAGCCGCCTGCGGATGTTGTCCAACCCGTGACCGCTCTTCTCATGTGGCTGTTCCGTTTCGATCTCACTTTCATTCTGGAAGGCTGTGAGTCCGGAAGAACCGTTGTCGATGACCGTAAGCAGGACATCGTCATCTTTTCGGCTTATGCGGATGTCTAAGATAGCTTCGCCCATTTTTCGTTCCAATCCATGCTTAAATGCGTTTTCCACAATCGTCTGCAAGACGAAAGGGGGAATGGATGCTTGCAAGAGATCATCGGCACAATCAAGTTGAATCCGGAGCCGATCGCCGAAACGCAGCTTTTGAATCTCCAAATATTGCTCCGTGTACGTAATCTCCCGCGCCAATGAAATCAATGGCTCTGTGGATTTATATTTGAATTTGAGAAACTGGGAGAGGACTTCGAGCGCTCTCACCAGTTCCTTCGTTCGGTTCAATCGCGCCAGACTCAGAATGACATTTAGCGTATTAAACAAGAAGTGAGGCTGGATTTGTTGATTCAACTGATTGTAAAGCGCTTGCTGCAATTCTTTCTCCAGCTCGATCTTCAGATTTTTGTTTTCTAACAGATCAATCCGCTTCTCGAAAATGAACAGAAACAATAAAGCAATAGCTCCTATGATAGGAGCCAAAATAAACAGCAGAATGAGCAATGTGAAACCTTCGAAGCTTATCATGAGATCCCTTCTGTTATGGATAGATTTTGCAGTTACCATCATATCATGCTGCTTCGTGATCTCTTGCGATTTTAGAAAATTTTAATCTCTTTACTGTAAAGTTCAAAAAGTCGACTTTTCAGCACCGAGAAAGTGGCGAGAACCTGAAGAAGGAGGAGCGGAGTGTAGGAAACCTACATGAGCACCGGACTTCAAAGGTGAACGCCAGTTTCGATGCCGAATTCGCTTACAGAATTGCTTCGTGATCAAAAGTCGATTTTTTGAACAACCGCTTAGATGATGTGGCAGGCGACTTGATGAGTATCGTGTAGGCTGATCAAGCCAGGCACTTCTGTTTTGCAGCGATCAATCGCATACGGGCAACGCGTATGGAAGCGGCAGCCCTGCGGAGGATTGATCGGAGAAGGTACATCGCCGCGCAGAATGATCCGCTCCTGCTTTTTGCTTACGTCCGGTACCGGGATCGCAGACAGGAGTGCCTGCGTGTAAGGATGCTGCGGATTGTCGAACAGCGACTTTTTATCCGCGATCTCTACCACTTTACCGAGGTACATCACCATGACGCGATCCGAGATGTGACGAACGACGCCGAGGTCATGAGAGATAAACAAATACGTCAGCTTGAACTGCCTTTGCAATGATTTCAGGAGATTCAGCACTTGAGCCTGAATGGATACGTCGAGTGCCGATACGGCTTCGTCACAAATGATCAGCTTCGGTTGCATCGCGAGTGCACGGGCAATCCCGATCCGTTGGCGTTGTCCGCCGCTGAATTCATGCGGGAAGCGGTCAATTTGATCCGGACGCAAACCTACATAGCCGAGCAGCTCGATTATACGCTCGCGGCGTTGATGCGCAGGAACGATATTTTGGATCGCCAACGCTTCCCCGAGAATAGCGGATACCGATTGGCGCGGGTTGAGTGAAGCAAATGGGTCCTGGAAAATGACCTGCAAATGCTTGCGCATGTCGCGCATTTGCTTCTTGGACATCGCCAGCAGATCTTGTCCTTCGAATAGTACCGTTCCGCTCGTCGGTTCATCCAGACGGAGGATGGCACGACCGGTAGTGGATTTTCCACAACCGGATTCGCCTACAATACTCAGTGTTTCACCTTCATGGATCGTGAAGCTAATGTCATCCACGGCTTTTACGTGGTTGACGGTACGGCCTAAAATGCCGCCTTTGATCGGGAAGTGCTGCTTGAGATTTTTTACTTCGAGCAGTGGTTTTTTCGTTGGATTCGCTTGTGTCGTCATCATGGTCATACCCCCACTTCCGTAGCAGTCTTGGTGTCGCCGTCCCACTCAGACGTATACATCCAGCAGCGTACTTTGCTTCCGTCTGCATACTCCAAAAGCTCAGGAAGCTTCGTATTGCACAGCTCTGTTGCATGCGGGCAACGTGGAGCGAATCGGCATCCAACTGGCATGTTGAACGGACTTGGTACATTCCCTTTAATCGCTTGCAGCTCTTCCACGTCCTCATCCAGACGGGGGAGGGAGTTCATCAGCCCCACTGTATAGGGATGGCGTGGATTCGCAAACAAGTTTTGTGCAGTCGTGTACTCCACGACTTTTCCTGCGTACATGACCGCAACGCGATCGCATGTTTCGGCAACAACGCCCAGATCGTGGGTAATCATGATAATGCTCATGCCCATTTCGACTTGCAGCTTTTTCATCAGCTCGAGAATCTGAGCCTGAATCGTAACGTCCAAAGCGGTTGTCGGTTCATCCGCGATCAAAATTTCCGGACGGCAGGCGAGAGCCATCGCGATCATGACGCGTTGGCGCATACCCCCAGACAATTCATGCGGCTCTTGAGTCGCGCGTTTTTCCGGGGAAGGAATACCGACCAGACGCAGCATGTCTACTGCTTTGTCCCATGCTTCCTTACGTCCCATGTTTTGGTGCAGGCGCAATACCTCTGCGATTTGTTCCCCAACCGAATAAACCGGATTAAGCGAGGTCATTGGCTCTTGGAAAATCATCGAAATCTCGTTGCCGCGGATCGCGCGCATGTCTGCTTCTGATTTTTTCGTCAGGTCTTGCCCTTTGAAAAGGATTTCTCCTCCTACAATTTTTCCCGGAGGACTGGCAATCAAACGCAGGATCGAGAGGGAGGTGATACTTTTTCCACACCCCGATTCTCCTACCAGACCTAGTGTCTCTCCTCTATTTAGAGAGAAATCAACGCCGTCCACTGCTTTACTGACGCCATCGTCTGTGAAAAAATGCGTTTGCAGATTGCGAACGTCCAGGATGATATCTTGTTGTTCCGGCATGGTGATCCCTCCTTAGTTCAGATCAATTCGTTTATTAAAGTAGCGATACAATACATCGACGAGTAGGTTCACGAATACGAAGATAATGGAAGCGATCAGTACGCCGCCTTGTACGACAGGCAAATCACGCATGCGGATCGCATCGACAATTAGACGACCCAAGCCGTTGATGGCAAATACAGATTCTACGAGAACCGTACCACCCAAAAGGAATCCGAACTGCAAGCCAACGACCGTAATAATCGGGATCAACGCGTTTTTCAAAGCATGCTTGTAAATGATGACTGTTTCACGCAGGCCTTTTGCTTTCGCTGTGCGGATGTAGTCTTGACGCACGACGTCGAGCATACTGGAGCGAGTCATACGAGCAACAATGGCAGCCCCAGCGGTACCGAGTGTGATCGCTGGCAAAATCATGTGCTTCCAGGTGCCCCAGCCTGCGACAGGGAAGAGTTGCAGCTTGACGGAGAACGTGTAGATTAAGCTCAAGCCGAGCCAAAAGCTTGGCAAGGATACACCGAGCAAGGCAATAACCATGATCGTAATATCAGCAGCAGAGTATTGTTTGGTAGCAGAGACGATACCTGCGATCATACCGAGTACAACGGTTACAAAAATACTGGCGAGTGCGAGTTCGATGGTAGCAGGCAATCGCGCCATAATCTCATCCCACACGGGAAGATTAGAGCGAAGTGACGTACCTAGATCACCTTGGAACACGTTAAAGACATATTGCGCGTACTGAACCATGATGGGTTGATCCAAGCCGAGTTGTGTACGCATTTTTGCAATCGTTTCTGCAGAAGCGCCTTCACCGGCGAGCAATACAGCCGGGTCGCCAGGAACCATTTGCATGATCAAAAACACGACCAGAATGACACCGAGCAGGACGGGAATCATCTGCAGCAGGCGACGGATAATGTAAACAAACATGAAGATTTCCCTCCTATTGTTTCATTCGTGGATCGAGAGCGTCCCTGAGGCCGTCCCCAAAGATGTTGAAGCCGAGAACAAGAGTTGCAATAGCGAAACCAGGGAACATGGCCAGATGCGGAGCGGTAAACAAGAAGTCGCGTCCGTTACTGAGCATGGCGCCCCACTCCGGCAGAGGAGGCTGTGCTCCCAGTCCGAGGAACGACAGGCCAGCGGCGGATAGAATCGCGGTAGCTAGGCGCATCGTTGCCTGTACGATAATAGGAGACAAAATGTTTGGAAAAATGTGTCTAAAGATAATCGTGAAGTCATTGGCACCGAGTGAGCGGATCGCATCGATGTACTCCAGTTTTTTTACGGTCAAAGTAGAGCCGCGGACGATCCGTGCAAATACAGGAATCGAGAAGATACCAACGGCGATCATAACGTTAAAGAGACTTGGCCCTAAGGCACTGACAATGGCCAGAGATAGCAGGATTCCCGGGAAGGCGAGCAAAACATCGATGATACGGGAGATGACCGTATCTACCCAGCCTCCGTAGTAACCGGATAATAAGCCAAGAATAATTCCGAAAAATGCACCAATAAAGACGGCGACGAATCCGACGGACATCGAGAGCTGCGTTCCGTATAAAAGACGGCTCATTACATCCCGACCTTTGTCATCGGTACCCATCCAGTGCTCAGCAGATGGTGGCTTCAATTTGTTAACCAAATCAATCTCATAGGGATCGTAAGGAGCGATGAATGGTGCCAACAGGGCAATCGCGATGTAAAAAATCACGATACAGCCGCCTACCATGGCGAGTTTGTTTTTTCGTAGTTTCCTGTAAAAAGTCCGCCATCTGCTAGGGCGTGCAGCCGCTGCTTTCGGCGGAAGAGCTTGATTAGTTGGTGCAATCTCAACCTTCATGGTGTAACCCCTCCTTTGCTTACGTCAAAGTTATCAGAAAAATGTACGAAGTAAAGGCAATTTGAACAAGTCGTAAAAATAGTGAAAATAGACGTAAAGATTGTGCAAATCAAGTCTTCCGGCTTCCTAGATAATGGGGGAGAAAGGAATGGAGAGAGACAAAGAGAGGGTGGATAATGGATGGGCGTTACCTATTGGTTGACCAATGTTCGTTTGGAGACGGGCTACCGTCGGGAAAACGGTGTCGTCACGGGGACAGAGGCATCCTTGTTTCACATTTTGGTAAAAGACGGAAAATTCGCGCGTATTGTACCAGCGACAGAGAAGCTTACAGACGGTATTTTGCAAAAGGATGCAAAAGGCTTATTGGCACTCCCATCTTTCGTAGAGAAGCATGTTCATTTGGACAAAACGCTTCTGGGAGAACCATGGCGGGCAGTCATTCCTGTGTCCAATATTATTGAGCGTTGCGAGATTGAGAAGCGCACACTGCCAGGATTGCCGACAACCACACAAGAGCGCGCGGAGAATCTGTTGGGGATCCTCTTGTCTTATGGATCGACACACGTACGTACACATGTGGACATTTACCCAGAAGTGGGAATCTCCAATTTGGAATCAGTAAAAGCAGCATTAGCAACCTACGCGGATCGAGTCACCCACGAGATCGTCGCATTCCCGCAGCATGGCTTGTTGCGTACAGACGCAAAAGCACTTTTGCGTGAGGCATTGCGCCAAGGTGCGACTCATGTCGGAGGCGTAGACCCAGCTAATGTGGATGGCGATATAGAAGAATCTTTGCACCAGATGATGGAGTTGGCGGTAGAAGCAAACGCAGGTGTGGACTTGCATTTGCATGACCCGGGACATTTGGGAACCTACACAATGAAGCGACTAGCAGCAATGACCGTAGACGCTGGCTGGCAAGGCCGCGTAGCAATTAGCCATGCGTTTGCGCTCGGAGACATCCCTGTGCAGGAAGCAGAAGAGATGGCGACGATCCTGCGGGAAGCGGGCATTACGATCATCACCAGTGTGCCATTTAGCCGCGTTATTCCACCTGTGCAGCTGTTGCACCAAAATGGCGTCGACGTTGCGGTCGGCTGCGACAACATTTTTGACACGTGGCAGCCATACGGAAATGGCGATGTGCTGGAGCGCCTCTGGCGACTTGCTGAACGCAATCGTTGGCTGGACGAGTTGTCTCTGTCACAATCGCTGCGTTTTATCACAGGTGGCAAAACGACGCTGGATGCCAACGGAACACAGCTGTGGCCTGCACAAGGTGAAGACGCTAGCCTGATCCTCGTGGACGCGACCTGCTCGGCAGAAGCGATCGCGCGCCGTGCCGATCGACACGCTGTATTTTTCAAAGGCACTCTCGCTTCTGGTCAAGTGGAAGAAGTGAACGTTTAAGAGGGGGAAAAGCCGGTGAAATCTTCTCCTTATTGGATCGTCAACGCTCGATTGGAAAACGGGTATGAGTGGGAAGAAGGCGTGATCAGTGGAACGCGGACAGAGCTGTGCGATTTGCTCATTGAGCATGGGAAAATTACGCGGATTGTCCCTTCCAGTGAGATTTTGGAGGATGGGCTACCTAAAAAGGACGCGAAAGGCTTACTGATTTTGCCGTCTATGGCCGAGAAGCACATTCATCTGGAAAAAACGTATTACGGCGGTCCGTGGAAGGCAACAACTCCCGTAAAAAACTTGTTCGAACGCCACGCTGAGGACAGAGGGCTGTTGCCAATGTACCTCAAACAGGCTCAGACAGGAGCAGAAAATATTCTCTCGCTGCTGGTGGAAACAGGAGTTACACATGTAAGAACACATTGTCATGTAGACCCACAGGTTGGTCTTGGGTTCTTGGAAGGAATGAAGAAGGCGTTCGAGACGTATGCAGACCGTGTCTCCCACGAAATCGTTGCTTTCCCGCATTATGGCATGCTGCGTACACAAGCGCGAGACATGGTACGTGAGGCACTGCGTCAAGGCGCCACTCATGTAGGCGGCGTCGATCCAGGTGGAGTAGACGGAGACATCGAGCGTTCTCTGCAAACGATGCTAGAGTTGGCAGTCGAAGCGGATGCCGACATTGACATGCATTTGCATGATCCGGGGCATCTCGGCGTATTTACGATGAAGCGCCTCGCTGATCTGACGGAAGAGGCAGGCTGGCAAGGACGTGTCACGATTAGTCACGCGATGGGGTTAGGCGATGTTTCGCAGGAAGAAGCCAGAGAGATGGCACAACGACTCGCCTCCCTTGGTATCTCCGTTGCATCGACCGTGCCGATCAATCGCCTGACCATTCCGATTCCGTTGCTGCATCAAGAAGGGGTTGCCGTCATGCTTGGAAACGACAGCTTGACCGACAACTGGACACCTTTTGGCAGTGGAGACTTGTTGGAAAAAGCAGGACGACTGGCTGAACGCTTTCGCTTGACGGATGAAAGATCGTTAGGCGTAGCACTCGGCTTCGTGACAGAAGGGCGGATCACTCTCGATGAAACCGGAAATCGCCTGTGGCCATTGGTTGGAGATGAGGCGAGCCTGATGGCGGTCGAAGCGACATGTTCAGCAGAAGCTGTTGCGAGACGTGCCAAGCGCAAGGTCGTTCTTTTCCAAGGCAACCGGGTAGCGGGTGAGTGGTAGTACTACTTTTAAATAGAAAGGATGTCATGGATAGATGTCTACAGCCTATTGGATTACCAACCTCCGCTTAGAGAGCGGATACCGCAAAGAAAACGACAAGGTGGTTGCTACAGATACTGAAGTGGCGCATCTATTAATCGAAGACGGACGAATTGCACAGATCGTGAGTGGAGCTGCTCCACAAACCGAGCTGCCAACGAAGGATGCCAGCGGTCTGTTGGCACTGCCGTCATTTAGGGATATGCACATCCACATCGATAAAACGTACTATGGCGGTCCTTGGAAAGCCGTGACACCAGTGAAAAACATCTTGGGTCGACTGGAAGAAGAGAGCCAGCTCATGCCGAAGCTGTTGCCAACAGCACAAGAGCGCGCAGAAAAAATGCTGGAATTGCTGCTGTCCGCAGGCTCCACCCATATTCGTTCCCATTGTAATATTGATCCGTACATCGGACTTAAAAACCTGGAAGCGACTATGGCAGCCCTGGAGACCTTCAGCGGCAGATTGCAGTGCGAGGTCGTTGCCTTCCCGCAGCAAGGTCTTCTGCGAAGCAACCAAGTGGAGAACATCCGCCAAGCCTTGAAAATGGGCGCGACCTACGTTGGGGGTGTAGACCCGGCGACAGTGGATCAAAACATCGAGAAATCGCTCGCTACCATTTTTGAGCTGGCAGTCGAAGCGAATGCTCCAATCGACGTACACTTGCATGACCCGGATCATCTCGGGGTGTTTACATTCAAGCGTCTGGCTAAAATGACCGAAGAAGCAGGATGGCAAGGTCGCGTTACGATCAGCCATGCCAACTCCCTTGCTGACATCAGTCTGGAAGAAGCAGGCGAAGTAGCTGAAATGCTCGCTGGATTGGGCATTTCGATCACTTCCACCGTACCGGTGAACAGAGGGACGATTCCCATTCCATTGCTGCATGAAAAAGGTGTCTCCGTCTCTCTCGGAGACGACAGTATTACTGATCACTGGTCGCCATTTGGACAAGGCGATAGCTTAGAAAAAGCAGGTCGCTTGGCAGAGCGCTTCCGCATGCAGGATGAGCGTTCACTGTCCCAAGCACTGGGCTTTATTACAGGCGGGAAGACGCCGCTGGATAAAGAGGGCAGCCGCATGTGGCCGAATGTTGGCGACGAGGCGGATATCGTATTCGTTCACGCATCCTCGGCAGCAGAAGCAGTTGCACGCCGTGCGAAGCGTCAAGCGGTCATGTACCGTGGTAATGTTGTTTCCGGGGCTTTGTAAAATCGAAAAGGAAAGAAGAAAAAGGCAGAACCACAGGGTTTTGCCTTTTTTCTTTTGGTAAGTGGCTATAGTGGCCATAACGTGGAATTTATTTTCGTTTATATTGGTTTATTCCAATTTTATTAAACAATGGATTTTATTTGAGTTACTATTAGTAAAACTCATATTTTTCAGACATGTTTTGGGGGTGTCATTTTGTCGTTCATTGCAGAGACAAAAAACGTAGAACGTACCTTTGGTAGAGGGGCAACTGCCGTCAGAGCGCTTGCGGGCGTAAAAATGCGCGTAGAATCAGGAAGATTGCTCGTACTAAAAGGCAGATCAGGATCAGGAAAAACGACTCTATTAAACCTTTTGGGTGGTCTCGATCGTCCGACGGCAGGAAGCGTGTACTTTCAGGGACGAGAAATCGGCCAGCTATCGGATCATGAGCGAACGAAGATCAGGCAAAAGAACATGGCGTTTATCTTCCAGTCGTTTGGTTTGCTGCCGCTGATGTCAGCCGCTGAAAACGTCGAGTTTGGACTCCGCCTGTCAGGGGTGCCTGCTGCCGAATGGAGGGAGCGTGTTCGCGAATCGCTGGATATCGTTGGTTTGTCCAAACGGGCGCATCATCGGCCGTTTGAGATGTCCGGTGGAGAACAGCAACGCTGTGCGATTGCCAGAGCTGTTGCGAACAGGCCGACACTACTATTGGCGGATGAGCCGACAGCTGAGCTGGATAGTAAAACGGGTCTGCAAATTAGCCGTTTGTTTCGCCAACTGGTCGATGAAGGTGCTATGAGCATTGTCATGACGACACATGATCCTGGTGTAATGGAGGTGGCGGACGATGTCTATGAATTGGAGGACGGTCGTATCAAGGAATAGCAAAATAAAATGGGCGTACTTGAGCGTTTTCCTTTTATTGACGGGCTGTTCCCTATTCCCTAAGGAAGAGGAGGTTCTGGCTCCGCCATTAGTGGAGCCGTCGCCTATCAAATACGAGGTGGCAGAAGTTTTACAAGGGCCGATCGTAAAAAGTGTGAAAGGAAACGCCTCCTTCACGACCGTGAAAACGGCGGAGCTCTCTTTCCCAGAGACGAAGGGACTGCGGCTGAAGTCGTTCTCTGTCCAAGGCGGCGATCAGGTGAAAAAAGGACAGGTACTTGCTGAATTGGATGCGGCTGAAATGGAGAGGTCGATCGAGTCGGCCCGGTATGAAGTGGAGAAGGCAAAGCTGGAGCTGCTTGAAGCCCAGCAGGATAATCACTACGAAGTCGAATCCGCCAAGCTGGACGTTTTGAAGGCAGAGATGAATGCCAAGGTAGACGAGACCAAGCTAGCCAAGATCGAATTGGAAAAGGTTAAGCTAGACTTGGCGAAATTGCAGGATCCCAAGAAGCAGCAGTACGTGGTGGAGCGTGCCAGGCTGAACGTGAAGCAAAAAGAGATGGACTTGAAGAATCTGCAACAGCGTTGGGCTGAGACCAAGCTGATCTCGCCTATTGACGGAATCGTGCTTTTCGTAAGCAATCAACAGGTAGGGGATGAGGTGGAGGCGCATCAAAAGTTGGTAACGATAGGCGATCCGAACAAGCTGTTCGTGGTGTATACCGCTCCCGAGAAAGAGGCGCTGCAAGATGTTAGGGAAGGGATGAAAGTGATTCTCTCGGGCAAAGACGGCGAAAAAGGCGAGGGGACAGTTGTTCAGACGCCCCTGCATGTCCCTTCCAATTTACCAGAGGATTTGACGAAGCTGTATCAGAGAAGTCTACTCATTACACCGAAAATCCCTCCAAAGGGCTTAGAGATCGGGACAGGAGTCAGTATTGAAGTGATTGTGGACAAGGAGGATCAGACGCTTTTTATACCGAGAAAAGCACTTCATGAATTATCAGGCAGGAAGTACGTTCGGGTGCTCGACGGGAATAGCAAGAAGGAAGTGGACGTGGAGACCGGTATCATGACCCAGACGGAGGTTGAGATTCGCAAAGGTCTTTCGGCAGGCCAACTGGTTATTTTGGAATAGGGGGACAATGTCGTGGCGATGCTGCAAATGATCTTGCGGAAAATGATGAATAACCGCTGGCTGGTCGGCAGTCTGTTGATTGGTCTAATCGTCGCTGTCGGATTGGTATCGAGTATACCGGCATTCACGTCAGGGGTACTCCAACGCATGTTGACCAAGGATATGGAGGAATACCAGAAGAATGTGAACCGCTTCCCCGGTGGCTTGCTGATCGCGGTCAATCAAAACAAACTGGGAAAGAATGGGGCGGTACTTGTAGACGAAATGACCGCTCATCTACAAAACGAAGTAATCGCTGAACTGGATGTTCCGGTGTATGCAGGAGTGACAGTTTTGCGGACCATTCCGTTTCAAGCCATTCAGGAAAACATACAGCCGAAGAGCTTGCTCAGTTCCGACAGTTCGCGGATCTATTCGCTGAGCGGACTTGCGCAGCATATGACGCTTGTCGACGGTCGCCTGCCTGCTGCAACACCCGTTGATGGCGTGTACGAAGCACTGGTAACAGAAAAAGCGTTAAAGGACCGCCGGATGGTGCTAGGCAGCTTGTATGAGCTGACCACGAACCAGGTAGAAGGACTCAAGGTGCGAATCAAGCCGGTCGGTGTTTTCAAGGAAAAAGAGGGGAACGATCCTTATTGGTTTGCTTCGACCAGTGAATACTCCAGTGGCTTCGTATTGGATGAACGACTTTTTCGGAGTGTGTTTTTGGAAGAGAAAAATCTGGTCATTTCAACCGAGATGTATACGGCCTTTCACTACCAATCTTTTCGGATCAGCGATACAGAGAAGCTGAATTCATTGGTGGCCGGAATCGAAGGGAAGCTGCAACAGCATGGATTGAAAAAAGCGGAGATCAACGTTCAGTTTCCGGCGGCTAGTCTCGTGGGCAAGTACAATGAGCAAGAGAAGCAATTCAAAACCATTCTCTGGTCACTCTACATCCCCATTTTCATTATGCTGGGCCTTTATCTCGTGATGGTTTCGGGATTAATTGTGGAAAGGCAACGAACGGAAATCGCAGTGCTGGGCAGCAGGGGAGCCAGCAGAATGCAGATTTTTTCTATTTATTTCATGGAGATCGCCATTCTTGGGGGATGTGCTTTTCTGATCGGTCCCTTAGTGGGGATTCAGCTTAGTAAGATCCTTGGCGTCTCGAATGGATTTCTCGAATTTGTCGATCGCAAAGGTTTGGATGTCACGATCAGTCCGGAAGTATTCGTGTATGCTGCGTGGATGGTGCTTGCCTGTATTACACTTGTTTTGATTTCTGTGTTTCTGGCAACCAGGCAAAATATCGTCACGCACAAGCAAAACATGGCGAGAATGAGTGGATCCGCCATTTGGCACCGGCTGTTTTTCGACGTATTGCTGCTTGCGATATCGTGGTATGGATGGTATTCCTATCAAAACGCCGCTGAAACCGCAGCAAAAACGAGCGAAGGAGCTACGGCGATCTCGATCGATTTCCTTCTCTTTTTTGTGCCCGTTCTGTTTTCGCTCGGTTTTGGCCTGTTGCTTCTCCGGTTGTACCCGTGGCTCCTGCGTCTGATGTCTTGGGCAGGACGCTCCTTCTTCCCGCTTTCTCTGCATACGACGCTGGTTCAGGTAGGGAGAGCTCCACGTCAGTATCATTTTCTCATGCTGTTTGTGACGATTACGGTCGCAGTAGGAATGTTCAGTGCAAGCATGGCACGGACGATCAATCAAAATGCAGAAGAGAGAATCCGTTACCAAATCGGCGCGGATATTCGTTTGAAGGCAGAGTGGCAGAGCGACAAACCGGAAGTAACGGTCTATCGGGGAGGAAGAAATGCGGAAGAAGGTGAGGAAGCAGAAGTGGAACAAGCGCCTGCAGCTCCTCCCGTTCAGTATGTAGAGCCAGATTTCGAAGTGTACAGTCGATTACCTGAGGTTGAGCATGCAACAAAAGTCTTTGTGAACGGCCTGGCGGAGGCTTCTTTTCGGGGCGATCCTGTGAAGGACGTCACCTTGATGGCGATCGAGCCCAAAGAGTTTGCAAAGACCGCTTGGATGAAGTCTGACTTGCTGCCGCATCACTTCCACGATTATTTGAATTTGATAGCAAAAGAACCGCGCGCCCTATTGCTGTCTCGCAGCCTCGCTGACAAGCTGCACGTGGTGGAGGGACAAACCATCCTGCTCGGCTGGGGGGATTCTCGCAGGGTTGAAATGATTGTGTATGCTATCGTGGATTACTGGCCGGGATGGAATCCTGCGCCTGTAAAAAGTACATATGGAAGCAGTATGGAAGAACAGTATTTGGCAGTCGCCAATCTCCCGTTTGTGCAAGACAAGATGCGTCTGGAGCCTTATGAGGTTTGGATTAAGATGAAAGAGGGAGCCTCTTCTGAATCGCTGTACAAGGGTCTGTCACAAGAGGGAGTCAAGCTCGCCATGCTGAATAATGCCAAACAGCAAGTGATCCAGATGAAAAACAGCGCATTTTATTTGGGGCTGAACGGATCGCTGACGCTTGGGTTCCTGCTTTCCATGCTGGTCACCTTTATCGGCTATGTGTTGTACTGGGTGCTTACACTTGGAGCCAGAAAATTGCAATACGGCGTGTTCCGCGCGATGGGAATGCCATTCAGACAGCTTCTTGCCATTCTTGCGTGGGAGCAGCTCTTGACGTTTGGTGTCGCTTTTGCGATGGGAATGACAGCGGGCAAGCTGGCAAATAGCCTGTTTTTGCCTGCACTTAGTCTCTATTTACATGCCGATAAGCAAGTTCCTCCCTTTACCGTTATTTCGATGCTGCAAGATGAACAAATCATTTATACGTTCATTGACGTGACACTGGTGATCGGAATCGGGATCGTTGGTATTCTGCTATCACGGATGCAGATCCATCAAGCCGTAAAGCTGGGGGAGGACTAATCAGATGATCGTATGCGAAAATTTGGTGAAAATTTACAAGGCAAATGATCTGGAAGTGGTCGCGCTGCAAGGGTTGGATTTGCGTGTAGAGACCGGAGAACTGATGGGGATCATTGGGAATAGCGGCAGCGGCAAATCAACGCTTTTGAACATGCTGGGAGGGCTGGACCGTCCCTCGGCAGGAAAACTTTCCGTCGCGGGAGCTGATTTATTTCGATTGACGACTTCCGAGCTGGTTCAGTATCGCTTGCAGACCGTAGGCTTTGTTTGGCAGAACAACGCCCGCAATCTGATCCCGTATCTATCCGCACTGCAAAATGTGGAGATGCCAATGCTTTTGCGGGGCAAGCGAAAAAGGGAACGCGCCCACGAGTTGTTGGAACTGGTGGGACTGGGCCACCGAAAAAAGAACAAGCTGAGCGAACTTTCCGGCGGGGAGCAACAGCGGGTAGCCATCGCGATCGCGTTGGCGAACGAGCCCAAGCTGCTTTTGGCAGATGAGCCGACTGGCAGTGTAGATACTCGAACGGCAGCTATCATTCTCGATTTGTTTCAAGAGCTGAACCGTTCGTTTGGGCTAACCGTCGTCATCGTGACTCATGATTTGGAGCTGGCGCGCAAAGTAGATCGTGTCGTAGCCATTAGGGATGGGAAAACGTCCAGCGAGTTGTTGCGGCGAAAAGGAACAGAAGAAAACACTTCCGAGTCTTCGGATGAGTCAGCTAACGAGGACACTCATGAGGAATTGGCGGTGCTTGATCAGGTGGGGAGGCTGCAGATCCCAATGGAGTACCTCCAGGCGATCCAAGCGGACGGCAAGCTCCGAATTGAGCTGGAAGAAGATCGAATTATCCTAAAGGCGCCTGTAGCCTCCACCAAAACAGACACGTGAATGTGACGTGTCTGTTTTTTGTTCAGCTAGTGGGATACACCTGTACCTAAAATGCATGGCACCAGCATAAAGGATCATCTCCCCCACAATGAGGGCAACAACCTCCTGTATATCGAAGGCGAATTTGATCTGAATGGAGCACACCATAGTCGGTAATCGGTTCGACGCCCGGGATTGGTTCATCTGGGATCTCGCGCACTTTCATGTCCGACCACTTTCCGCTCCAGGAACATATCCTGCACGTTAATCTCTCAGATGTAGGGTGCAGCGCATTCTCGATGACGATCATACATTCTTGACTGTTGGTATGACAAGTAGGACAATCGTGAAGCTTCATGATTCATCACCTCTCAAGTTTGCATACATCCCCAAAATAATCGATAACGACATCACGGAAGTCTTGGGCAGCTCGCGAAATGTACCGACTCTTGTGCCATAATAAAGCGATTTCCCGTACCAATTCGTGATTCTCTACTCGAAGATACTTGATTTGTTCACGAGAATCTCTTGCCGTGCTTGGTATGAAGGCTATGCCAATTTCTGATTCCACTAGCTGGATTAGCCTTGCAGGTTCATCTCCCTCATACACATATTTAGGTGTGAATCCAACCGACTTGCATATAGAGTCTACGAAATCGCGTGTCCCGTACCCTTTCTTTACACCGACGAACCATTCATCCTTTAGATCTGTCAAAGATACGATGCTTCGGTCTGCTAATCGATGTCCCCTTGGAACAGCTACGAGAATAGGGTCAATGAAGACGATTTGACATTCAATGCCATCCTCTTGGATAGGAGGGGAGGACAAGCAAAAATCGATCTCTCCTCTATGAAGAAGCGTAACCATTTCCTGTGTGGTGAGCATTTGTACATGAAACTGGATATCGGGTCGCTTTTTCCGAAACTCTCGAAGGATATTGGGTAGTGTGCTTGCCGTAGTCACCGCCAATTCAAGCGTGCCATGTTCCGGGTTGGACAAATCGCGAAGCTCCAGCTTCCCCTGTTCCAATTCAAACAAAGCTCTATCCACCCGGCAGAGGAATTTGCTTCCGAACTCATTCAGACGCAGCTTTCTCCCTTTTCGATCAAACAGCGGGACTCCCAGATCCTCCTCCAATCGTTGAATCGTTTTGCTTAGGGACGATTGGGTCACATGCAGACTTCGTGCAGCTTCGGTCACGTGTTCCATCCGAGCTACCGTGAGAAAGTATTGCAGTTGAAGAAGCTCCATTCAGCACCCTCCATTCATTCCTTTCAATCAATGAAATTATAACGTGAAATGCGTTGGAGTAAATGTTTGATTTCCAGTACGATATCATCAAAACGCTTAAGGGGGCTAAAAAATGGGGGCTCACAGCAGGTGGTTGATGATTTCCGTTGGACTGGGGATATTATTGAACCCATTAAATTCTTCGATGATTTCGGTTGCGATTCCAAGGCTGCAAGATGTGTATCGTCTTGACTTCACGGTTGTCTCGTGGATCATTTTCTCTTTCTACATTGCGAGTGCGATCGCTCAACCTGTTATGGGAAAAGCAAGCGATTTGTTCGGCCGCAAGAAGATATTTCTTACCGGGCTTGTCGTATCCTTCGTAGCCTCAATATTGGCTCCATTATCACCAAACTTTGGATGGCTCATTGTGTTCCGAATTGTGCAATCGATCGGAACCAGCATGATGGTTGCGGTTGGAATGGCTATCGTACGAATTCATATTACGGAGAAACAAGCGACTGCGCTTTCCGTACTGTCCATATTCCTATCCGGAGCAGCAGCGATTGGACCTTTTGTTGGCGGGGTCTTGCTTCATTATTGGGACTGGTCTGCGATCTTTCTCATTAATATTCCGTTCGTGGTGGCGAGCTTGCTAGTAGCCTGGAGGATGATTCCAAAGGATGAATCGGCAGCATCTGTTGCACATAACATGTCCTTTCGAAAATGGTTGGATTTGATAGATGCAACAGGGATCGTGCTCTTCGCAGTGGGTCTGGTTGCATCGCTCGTTGGATTACTGTCAGTAAAATCATCGGGGCATGTCTCATGGTGGCATATCATGGTTGGAGGGATCGGCCTCATTACACTGGGGGCTTTCGTACGACATGAGTTAAAAACGACTTCTCCGTTTATACCTCTACGGACATTCGCCAAGTATCCTGCTATGACATGGGTCAATATCGAATTCATGCTCGTGAACGTCCTTTTTTATTCGCTTTTTTTCGGGCTTCCGTCCTACTTGCAAATGGTTCGTCATGTCAGCGAGTTTCATACAGGAATTCTCATGCTCAGCTTAGGTTTATGCTCACTTGTGGTGTCTCCACTAGCAGGAAGATGGATTGATCAATCAGGACCTCGGCCTGCATTGCTCGCATCCGCCATTCTTATGACATTTGGGTCATTGTGGCTCGTGACGTCCAATCAAGATTCACATGTGATTAGTGTATGTGTGGCGTTAGCAGCATTCGGTATTAGCAACGGGTTAAACAATGTAGGAATGCAAGCAGCCTTGTTCAAAAGTTCTCCAAAAGAAATCATCGGAGTAGCATCCGGATTATTTCAAACCTCCAGATACTTGGGAACCATTCTCTCCTCGTTGTTGATCGGCATTGTAATGGGAGATAAGTTTAGCGCCGAGGGGTTGCAAGCGCTTGGCATTATCCTCACGACAATCGCATTGTCTTTGGTACTGATGAGTTGGCGACGGGAATCAAGGCAAAGGGGGGAGTCGTAGGTTCACCCATCCCTATTCAAAATCGCAGGCATGATTCATCACAAATTGTTTAAATTTTTCAGTGGCAGGTGATAAATATCGCCCTTCTACCCAAGCAATGCCAATGGTACGTTGGCACTTCGGGCTTTTGACAGGGATTTGTGTGATCTTACTCTGGTCCGTTCCCTTTAAATTGGGCAAAAGGGAGATTCCCAGTCCAGCAGCGACTAGTCCTGCAACGGTATCTGCTTCCTCTCCTTCAAATGTAATCGGAGGTGTAATGCCTGCTTCTTGAAACAATTGCTCGACGGTAATACGAAGGGAGTACCCTGCTTTTAAATGGATAAATGATTCATCTGCAATCTCTTCCAACGTAATCGAGGTGCGATTTGCATATTTGTGGTCTTTCGGGACAATCACAAAAAGCTCTTCATTCCAAAGCGGCTTCCATACAAAGGGAGATTTCATATCCATAGGAGCTAGTAGACAAAGATCAAATTCTCCTCCTTGCAACTGATTCATAAGCGTATGGGAGGGACCTTGTCCGAGTCGAAAATGAATGTTTGGGTAGTGGGAGCGAAAAGAAGCCAGTAAATCAGGGATACGACTGGTACTTAACGTGTGCAGAAACCCAAGAGACACTTCACCCTTATCTGGATCAAGTAAATCCATGATTTCTTGTTTTCCTTCATGGAATTCCTTCATCATATTTTCGACTCGCTTTAAAAAGAGATGACCATATTTATTGAGCCGAATCGAACGTCCCTGACGGTCAAATAAGGGCACGCCTACTTCATCCTCAAATCGGGCAATCGAACGACTGAGGGCAGACTGGGAAATTGAGAGAGCTTTGGCAGCATGTGTCACGTGTTGGATTCTTGCCAGTGTCTGAAAATATTCGAACTGTTGCCATTCCATTCGAAAGCACCACTTTCCGTTCGGATTGTTCATTACATAAATGCATGAAAAACATGATTATAATGAATTATACATCATAGATAAATGGTGATACCATGAAACCATAATCATCCTGAAATGATATGGTGATCACATGATACAACAAGGCACGCCACTCTTCCGCAAAACCAGCTTTGCTTTCTTTGCCGCTGGTTTCAATACGTTTGCTATTCTTTACTGCGTACAGCCTTTATTGCCGGAATTTTCAAAAGAATTTGCGGTTAGTCCAACGACAGCAAGCCTTTCCCTCTCGATTACAACAATGGTTCTTGCCGTCAGTATGCTCATTTTTGGTTCGTTGTCTGAAGTATGGGGACGCAAGCCAATCATGATCGTTTCCATGCTCGCTTCCTCTGTGTTTTGTATTCTCACAGCATTCAGTTCGAATTTTCATGTTCTCCTCGTATTTCGAACGATTGAAGGAATTTCATTGGCCGGTTTACCCTCCATAGCGATGGCGTATCTTGGAGAAGAAATCGAATCCAAAAGTCTGGGAGCGGCTATGGGTCTCTATATATGCGGCAATTCAATTGGGGCTGTGTTTGGCAGGGTTTTCTCAGGAATGATGAGTGACTACTTCGGCTGGCAGATCGCAATAGGGGGAATTGGTCTCATAAGTTTAGCTGCCACACTGATTTTTTGGAACACCTTACCACCTTCACAACATTTCAAAGCACGCCCATTCGTCATTAGAAAGTTAGGTCTGTCTTTAATAGACCATCTAAAGGCTCCACGTCTCATTTGTTTATTTGTCATCGGCTTTTTACTTTTAGGTAGTAATGTAGCGTTGTTCAATTACATCGGTTATGTATTGCTCGAAAAACCCTATTCACTCAGCCAAACCTTTATAAGCTGGACGTTTTTAATTATGATCATCGGAATGTTCAGCTCTGTCTGGACAGGAAAATTAATCGATCGTCACGGTAAGCAAAGGCTGTTATTCATTAGCTTATTCCTTGCATTAATCGGCGTCTGTTTGACCTGGGAAGCGAATCTCCTTATGAAGATAGTAGGGCTTGGATTTTTTACTTTTGGATTTTTTGGAGCTCATGCCGTTGCAAGCAGCTGGGTGGGACAGCTTGCTTTACAGAACAAAGCACAGGCCTCTTCCTTGTACTTGTTTTTCTACTATACGGGTTCAAGTGTAGGAGGAACACTCGGAGGATTGTTTTGGTCCGCATACGGATGGGGAGGCGTCATCAGCATGAATGTCGGCTTTCTCCTAGTTGGCTTCATACTTTGGGCGTGCGTCTCAAAAATGGTACACAATGCGAAGAAAGTGACGAAAATAGCCAACACATGTGCCCCAAAATAAAGAAACGGAAAAACTCAGTATCGTTTTTGTGATACGAAGTCTTTCCGTTTCTTTATAGGTCAAAAGATAAGCCGATTGCCAGCGCCAATAAGACGGCGAAAGCACCACCTGCAAGCGAGCCAGCGACATTGACGGCATCGTTGTTCCAACCAGCGCGACCGCGGATTCGCACGGCTGGCTTGCCGCAGTGACGAGCCTGCTCGATTTCACGACCGCAAGCGCCGCAACGGTACATTTGCTGCCAAGTCGCACCGATCCATGAATCAACCAGTGACCCTATCATGCCCGCTAGTCCTGCTATGCCGATCCAAGCTACCAGTCTAAGGGGAGGGGTGATCACATCCGGCGCGGTTTGGCTGGGTAGCGCAAGCAGCAACCACGCTGCACCGCCGATAAATAGGCCACCAGCCAGCGAAGCACCCATGCCCAGGCCAGAAATACCGCCAGAAGTGCCGGGTGGAACACGCTGACCCGTCTTGATCAATCGCGGAGGCTTGCGGCTTAAACCGCCGATTTCTGTTGCCCATGTATCGGCTGTGACCGCCGCCATCACGCCGAGGAACGCGTACCACCAAAGCGGATGCGGCCACGCCCAATTTGCTACACATATCAGGAGTCCGAGCCCGCCGTTTGCTAGCACCTGGCCGGCATCGCGTCTCCCTGTTTTCTCATAACCGCTCTCGGCCTCTTGCTTTTTATGCTTTTTCCACTTGGACAATAAGGTGGACGAGACAAAAAAAGCGATGAGAGAGCCGAACCAGATAGGGCTACCGAGTGCGTACATCACGGTGCCCAGTATCACTGCCGCCAAAAAGCCGGAGCCGGACAGCGACCGTTTTACATAAGCCGCCCCCGCAATCCCAGCGCTACAGGCCAGACCGATTAACCACTCCACAGGTTCCCGCCCCCTTTGCTTTGAACTATTATACCTCAACGTAGCAGGCAAAATGAGGGAGTTTATTGCTAGAACGTTACAACATGCAAAAAGTTGGGCATAGATAGACGTGTTGTACGATCGGGTATCTTATTTAGAGAAAGGGTGATTTGTTATGAAGACTTCTCTCAAAGAGAATGCGGTGTCGTTTTTGCAACTGGTAGCGTCGGGGAATGTGCGAGAAGCATACCAAAGATACACAGGTCCGAATTTCCACCATCATAATCCCTTTTTCCGTGGCGATGCTCATTCTCTTATGCTCGCAATGGAAGAGAACGCCGCAAAGAATCCTCATAAGATTCTCGAAGTGAAACGGTCCATCGAAGAGGGGGATATCGTTGCGGTCCATTCCCATGTGAAGCAAAACCAAGAGGATCTTGGCGGAGCTGTGGTCCATATCTTCCGTTTTCATAACGACCAGATCGTCGAATTCTGGGATGTAGGGCAGGCCATACCGGATGATTCCCCCAATGAGAATGGAATGTTTTAAGAACGGCAGCCAATGCATTTGGCTACCGTTTGACCTTACTCAAAGATGGTCATTTCCTTCTGACTGATATCTAACACTTCCATCTTCACCATACCACCAAGATGATGTGGCACTAAATCAGACAATTCTTTTAGCGCCATATGGAATTCATCACTTCTTGATTCATCTATTAATTCAATACAGAGGAATGCATTTTTCGTGTTTTCTGTTAGCATTGTCCTCTGAGCTTCACGCCAATTCCAGCATCTACATATGGCACCGTCATCATCTTTATAAACAATTTCCCCTTCATAGGGCGGAGCATTTTCATCCTGTCCCAATGGGAGAAACGGTTCGTTGCCATTTGCCTGCGTCAGGCGAATATCGCCTACAAAAGTGTCGATATCTTCTCCACCACACGGAAGTCCATAACGCAATGAAATGGAATTATAGATGTCAACAAGCGGGTTTATTGTTCCGATGGGGTTGCCATTTTTGACTCTTTTTAATAAAGCTTCAATCGAACACCTTGCGCCTTTCTTTGTCTTGAATTTCTGAAAAGCTTCTCGCCAAACGGAAATGACAGGATTACTACTGAATTCCTCTAGACTTAAGAATTTATGCGCGTCTTTCTCGGCTTCCTTTAGCAGCTTTTCGTAGATTTCAACGTCCCTCATTGAATTATCAATTCCCTGGCAAATCACGATACCTATTTTCGCATGCGGAAATAACGACCAAAAATCATCTTCGATGATAAATCTAGGCATATCCTATCTCTCCATTCTTATGTTTTGGAGGGGCTCGCAAAGGCGGAGAAAATCCCTAGCGCAATATAAAAATAACCAGTTATCTGATTCACTACCTTTGAACTCGCCGTACTACTCACAATCCGCTTTCTCATACTTGCTGCGAGAACGGCATACAGACCATCGCTAACAAAAGCTAGGATAATAAATATCGTTCCTAAAAGCAAAAATTGAACGGTGACTGACCCAGCAGTAGGTGATATGAATTGCGGAAAGAAGGCTAAAAAGAAGAGGGCTGTCTTAGGATTCATTACCTCTACAAGCGCTGATTCGTAAAATATCTTTCGTAATTTTTTGCGAGGGGCTTTTGGAATTTCGGAATCTGTTCTATCAGCTTTAGAAAATAAAGTCTTACACCCCAGATAGATAAGATAAGCAGCACCCAAGTATTTCACGATATGAAAGGCTGTTGTTGATGTCATAAGGATCGCAGAAACTCCAATTGCTCCAGCTAAAACGTGAACAGAACCACCAAGAGACACTCCTAGAACTGATACCAGACCCGCTTTCTTCCCTTGATCGATACTTCTAGCCATAATATAGAACACGGCTGGTCCAGGTATGATTAACAATGTAGAAGCGGCAATGACAAATAGCCAAATAGTTGAAAATTCCATAAGAAGCAACTCCTTGTTGTATCTATAGGCTGATCATTTAAATAACTCTTTCCGTTGCCCACGCATCCACTGAGCAACCTGAATTTCCCCTTGTTCATTTGATTTTTCAAGCTCTGCCACAATCGATTGATAATCGGTGTTGTTGCGATTTTGGCTCATTTTGGCTGCCCCTTGAATAGAGGTGATTTCAATCTCAAAGCCAACGATTCCTTTCATTTCTCTCTCAAGCAGCTCAGGATCAAACGTCTTCCAGAGCCGACCATTTTCCCGGTGAGATTCATAGTGGGTAAGCATCGAATCCAAAGCAGATTTCAGTTCATCCTTCGTAAGGATACGCGCTGTCCCATACGCATGTACAGCGAGATAGTCCCATGTGGGAACCTGTTCACTCTCATACCAGCTTGACGAAATATAAGCGTGCGGTCCTTGAAAAATAAGCAAAACATCCCTATCGTTATCCAAGGTTTTCTTCTGCATGTTTCCGTATGCGATGTGCCCAGTCGCATAGATTTTCCCTTCCTCTTCATGAATTTCCAACGGAATGTGCGTAGCCAACGGGCGGTGTTGATCAACCGTAATCAATAAAGCAAACGGGTTAGACTTCATCATTTGAACTGCCTCATCATGTTTCATCTGATATTGCTTAGGAATGTACACAGTAACCACCCTTTCAACGTGTATTTGAACCAAGCGTATGATACAAACTGACATAAAAAAAGATACAATAACAAATAAATATACATGTCAGGAGGGGTGGTAATGAAAAATACCATTTTTACATTCAAAGATCATTCTCCTAAATACAAACAAATCTATGAGAAATTTAAATCATTTATTGAACAAGGCGATATAAAGGCGGATGAGCTATTGCCCTCCATTCGTCAACTTGCAGATTCCTTACATGTAAGCCGTAATACAACATTAATGGCGTATGAACAACTTGTTGCGGAAGGATATATTCGTGGAGAGGGCCGAAAAGGTTATTTTGTAAATGAGTTAGAGCCTGTTTTATTTCAAGAGGCTCGCCGTTCTTTTACTCACAAACAAACAGAGCAGGTATCACCTGTTCGTATAGATTTTCGCGCAGACGTCGTCGATCAATCGCATTTCCCTTTAAAAACATGGCGGAGGATTTCGAATCAAGTATTAACGGCAAAGGACAGCTTTCGGTACGGGGAACCTTTTGGTGAATGGAGCTTACGTGAGCAAATCGCAGCATATTTACTCCAGTCTCGTGGAGTGAAAACAGAACCAGATGCAATTATTATCGGAAGTAGTACCCAACAAATGCTTGTGTATCTCGGTCTTGTCCTGAAACATGATTTTTCTAGCGTGATTGTGGAGGATCCTGGTTATGATGGCGCTAGGGAAGCTTTTCAATTAAATAGTTTTGCACTGGAAACAGTACCCGTTTATGAGACAGGTGCTGATTTCTCACACTTGGAACAAATGAAATCACGATTGATTTATGTGGCGCCGTCCCATCACAGTCCATATGGGGTAAGCATGTCCATTCAACAAAGGCATACCCTTATCCATTGGGCAAAAAATAGGCAAGGATATATTATCGAAGACGATTATGATAGTGAATATCGCTATACTCAACAACCATTTCCGGCTCTCGCTTCCATCGATTCAACAAGGGTGATTTATCTCGGGAATTTCTCGAAGTGCTTTCTGCCAGGAATTCGTTTAAGTTATATGGTGTTGCCACAGCCGCTTATCAACCTTTATAAAAATCAATTCGCACATTTCGAGAGCACCACTTCACTACTTAGCCAATTCGCAATGGCGAAATTTATGGAAGAAGGGGAATGGAATCGCCATATTAAACGCATGCGCCTTGTTTATAAACGAAAAATGCAGCACTTCGTTTGTGAATTAAGGAAGCATTTCAAACAACATATTTCTATCATTGGCGAGCAGTCTGGATTGTACTTATTAGTCAAAGTACACGTGGAGCGTTCAGAAGAATGGCTCATTCAACAAGCTTCCCTTCAGGGAGTGAAAGTCTATCCTACTTCACTCTATTTCATTAAAAACAAAACCGATCACCCAATCATCAAACTTGGTTTCAGTAATTTATCAACTGATGAAATCCAACTTGGTGTAAAGCTCTTAAAAAAGGCTTGGTTATAAAAAAGCTTTTAAGCGGGGACAAACACCCAAGCTGGTAAGAGAAAAAAGAAGAAATAAGCGAAAGCCTTTGGGATACCAACCGAAGCGCAATGGAAAAAAAGAAACCTGCCTTTAGCGTCCACCTCTGAAATACTTCGCAGAGGCGCGACTTTGGACGCGGGTTTCTTTTTTTCCATGGAGCTGGGCAGGGATGACCCCTTAGGAGGTAGCCCAAGAACTTGAGCGTTTTCTTCTTTTTTCTCCCCACCACCAAAGGCTCGATTTAGACCAAAACAATAAAGGCTTCACTGAAAAATCAGCGAAGCCTTCGTATCCACATGACTACTTTGTTTCTTCCATTCTCTCCAAAGCACCATGCACAATGTTCCCTTTAAACATAACAGCAGCCCGACGAGATTTTCTCGCAATCGCTTCCGCAGAGCAGGAGCTTTCTGCAAACACGATGCTTGCATCGTCGCCAATCATTGGCCATGCACGGTTGCCATCTTTATCGAGCGTTGTTTTTCCTCCGGTGATGAAGTACAACGATTGCACCAATGATTTCTCATCGACCCAACGGTAGCGCTCGACCAGACGGTTTAGCTTATCCAGCATATCGCCTGTTCCATATGGCGACCACGAATCGTAGAATCCATCGTAACCAAGTGCGACATGTACGCCTTTGGCATGAAGCATCGGAACAGGTGGCATGGCACGATTAATCGGAACTGTTGTCATAATCATCGTTCCCAGCTGGGACAATCGGTCTGCCATGTCCGAGCTTTCCTCCATCGACACGTCTCCGAGCGCAAAGGCATGACTGATCGCCATACGGTTCTGCCAGCCAGCTTCTTCAGTCAAATCGAGCAGTCTTTTGATCGTATAGAAGCCGAGTGTCCCCGGATCATGCAGGTGAATATCGACATCCGCATCTGCTTCCACCGCAATGTCCATCATTTCACGCAAGGAGCCTTCCAATTCATTGTCAATCCCAGCCGGGTCCAATCCCCCAACCAATGTAGCGCCTTCCTTCATCGCTTGTCTCATCAAGGAGCTTGCTTGTGTGCGCAGGAGCCCCTGCTGCGGGAAAGCGACGATTTCATACGTCAGACGATCGCTGTATTCTTCCAGGGCTGCACGCACACCCTCCAGGTTTTTCAGGCCGATGTATGGATCGATGTTGACGTGTGTGCGCACATGTGTGGCACCGCCTTTGATATGCCACTGGAGCATTGCTTGTGCGCGTTCTTTGGTCGTCCCAGTCATCAGCGGCATTTCTTTTGCTTCGAACTCCAAGCGATCGATCAATTTTTTCGGAGGGAGGCAAGATTTCCAGGTTGCGCCCGCATACGTTTTATCCAGATGGTTATGCTTCTCGACAAAAGAGGGGAGGGCCAATAAACCTTTTGCATCTTCTTGCGGTAAAGTGGTGTCGAGTGGTTCGCTCGCCGATACGATCTCTGCGATTTTGCCGTCTTCGATCTTCAAATGACAGATTTCTGAGATTGTGTGAAAGACGCCGTCGTCACCTGTTTCAAATCCTTTATCGAGACGAACGTTGGTTAACCAAAAAGCTTGCATCACTAGAAATCAGCCCTTTCTCTATATTGCATGTAGTGGATGAGAGTCCAGTCTAGCTGTCTATGTTAATTGTAGTGAATATTTCGAACAAGGTTGTTCATCTTTTTTACTAGTTTTTGCATGATTTTTACGTATTGCTTGGAATCTTGCCTGTTTTCGAAAAGGAGTAAAGATTGTGCAAATACACGTAAAAGTTTTGAAACAAATTTTACAGAATATTTCCTATAATAACGAAGGATACAATGGAGTGAAGAGGCCGGAACGAGAAAGAGCAGGGAGGATCATCATGAAAAAGAAAATAACCGCAAAATATGTCATCGGTTTTGACGGCGAAGATCATGTGATTATCACAGATGGGGAAGTCGTTTACGAGAATGACACCATTGTGTATGTGGGGCACCATTTTGATGGCGAGGTAGATGAAGTGATCGATGCTGGCAATGCAGTAGTCAGTCCGGGCTTCATTGACCTGAATGCGTTGGGGGACATTGATCACGACATCGTACATCTGGAGCAAGCTCCTGCTAGAAACAAAAACATGCTTTGGTCAGAAGACTACTACCGCAAAGGCTACCATGAGGTAATGACCCCTGAGGAAGAGGCGTTCAAATCTCTTTACGCTTACAGCCAATTGATTCTAAACGGGGTAACGACAGCGATGCCGATTACATCGGTCTTCTACAAGCGCTGGGCGGAAACGTATGAGGAGCTGGCAGCCGCAGCCGATCATGCAGGACGCTTGGGATTGCGTATGTACATGGGGCCGAGCTATCAATCCGGCATGCGTGTCGTGAAGGCAAATGGAGAGATCGAAGTACTGTGGAATGAAGCAGAAGGACAAGCAGGTCTGGAGCGAGCTGTACAATTTGTCAAAGATTTCGATGGGGCTCACAACGGACTCATCCGTGGAATGCTGGCGCCAGAGCGAATCGAGTCACAGTCTGTAGAGAACTTGATCAACACAAAGCGCTACAGCGAGGAGCTCGGATGTCCTATCCGTCTGCATGCTGCACAAGGTCTCTATGAATATACGGAAATCTATCGTCGTCACAACCAATCACCGATTCAGTTCCTGAATAAGATCGGCTTCCTTGGAAAGAAAACGGCAATTCCGCACGCACATTTCATTCCAGGCTTTAGTAAAGCGAAATTCGGAGAGGGAGACGATTTGGCGATCCTGCAAGAGACAGGTACGACCGTGATTCACTGCCCGCTTGTAGTTGGTCGTCATGGCGAGGCACTCGAATCGTTTGCCCGTTACAAGCGTCGTGGCGTCAACATCGCGATTGGAACCGATACGTTCCCGCCTGACTTCATCCAAAACATTCGCACAGCCAGCATGCTTTCCCGCTTGGTGGAAGGCGATGTCGCAGATTCCAGCTATGCGGATATTTACCGTGCAGCGACATTGGGCGGAGCACGTTTCCTCGGCAGAGATGATCTGGGCCGATTAGCGCCGGGGGCAAAAGCAGATATCATTGCCATCGATTTGGACGGTTTCCACATGGGTGCGGTTGATGATCCAATCCGTACGATTATCACGTGTGGCTCAGGTCGTGATGTGAAGCTCTCCATCATCGCTGGACGCACCGTAATGAAAGACCGCCTCTTGCCAGGAGTTGATCTGGAAGAGATCAAAGCAAAGGGACAGCGCTACTTTGACAAAATGCGTCTGGGCTACGTCGAGCGCGACTATCAACAGCTGGGCGAAAAAGAGCTGTTCAAGCCTTCTTTCCCAATCGTGAGCAAACGATAGCCTGAACAGAAGCACAATCTGCTAGAAACGGCGGATTGTGCTTTTTTCACTTACCGGATGAACCCGCCTTCGGAATGAATAATCTGTCCGGTAATCCACTCCGCTTCGTCACTTGCCAGAAAAGCGACAAGACGCGCTGCATCCTCGGGCTGTCCAATCCGTCCCAAAGGAAATCGTTGCAAAATGTTTTGCTTGATTTCGTCGTTCATCCAGCCTGAGTCGGTAGGCCCGGGATTTACAGCGTTGACCGTAATCCCTCGCGTAGCTACTTCGGCAGCAAGTGTCGTCGTCAGGGCATCCACGGCTCCTTTTGTTGCGGCATACGCGATCTCACCGACCATCGCGCCTTTGGACTGACCAGATGTCATGTTGATGATTCGGCCTCCGCGTTGTTGAGAGAAGCGACGTGCAAATTCCACACTGAGCATTGTGGTTGCCCGCACATTGATGGCATAATGTGCGTCCAAACTAGCGATATCCAGTGCCTCGTAGCCGTCACTTGTGGAGTAGCAAGCGTTGTTGACGAGGATGCTTGGTTCGCCCAGTTGTACTGTAGCTGTGTCGAGCACCTTCTTGTAGGCATCAGGCAGTGACAGGTCGATCTCGATTCCCGCACATCTGACTCCGTAGCGTCTGATCTCTTCCTGCAAGATAGCGGGTTCATCCTTTTGAATCCCATGCGCCATGGATTGGTCATAGGGGGTCCAATACGTATGGAAAATATCGGCGCCGTGTGAGGCCAGCATTTTGCAGATAGCAGCCCCAATCCCTTGAAGGCGGCTGGCTCCTGTTACGATGGCAATTTTTCCGTGTAAGCGAAGATGTGTGGTCATACATATCCCTCCTCATTCTGTCCCTATCCATTCTTTTCGGGGTACCTATTCCTTTCATCCTGCCTACGAAGAAAAAAATCGATCACGAAAATTTTGCGAAGTTTTCGCTAAATAACCATAAATTGTAGGGGTAGCAGAAACTTACGCTGGAAATCATGCAAAATTGTTGCTATTTTGTATATATAGGAAGTTGTTCAAATAGTGGATTTAATACTAAGGGAGATGTAGAAGATGGAGTGTCAGTTAACAATTACCCGGACAGAACAGAAAAAAGAGAAACCAGCTTCTGACAAGCTGGGGTTCGGTGTTCATTTTACCGATCATATGTTCACCATGGATTATACAGAAGGTAAAGGATGGCATGATCCACAAATCGTCCCATACTCTCCGCTGACATTGGACCCGGCAGCAATGGTTTTCCATTACGGGCAAGCTGTTTTTGAGGGCTTGAAAGCTTATCGCAATGAAGAGGGCAAGGTTAGCTTGTTCCGTCCTGATCAAAACTTCAAGCGTATGAACCGTTCACTGGAGCGTATGAGCATGCCGTTGATCGACGAGGATTTCATGGTCGAGGCATTGAAACAGCTGGTAGCGGTAGATAAAGAATGGATTCCAACAGAAAGCGGACAGTCTCTCTACATTCGTCCCTTCGTAATTGCGACAGAGCCATGCTTTGGTGTGCGCGCTTCGCATACGTACAAATTGGTGATCGTGCTCTCTCCAGTTGGAGCGTACTATGCGGGTGGCATGAAGCCTGTGAAAATTTATGTAGAAAACAACTACGTGCGTGCGGTAAAAGGCGGAACAGGAAACGCAAAAGTGGCAGGTAACTACGCAGGCGGTCTGAAAGCACAAGTAGAAGCAAAAGAAAAAGGCTATGAGCAAGTGCTGTGGCTCGATGGTGTAGAGAATAAATATATTGAAGAAGTAGGCAGCATGAACGTGTTCTTCAAGGTAAAAGGGGAAGTGTGGACCCCAGCATTGAACGGTAGCATTCTCGAGGGTATCACGAGAGATTCGACCATCCAATTGCTCAAGGACTGGGGAATTCCAGTCGTAGAGAAGCGGATTTCCATGGAAGACCTGCATACCGCTTACGTCAACGGTGAGCTGGAAGAAGCATTCGGTACCGGAACAGCGGCTGTTATTTCCCCAGTCGGTGATCTGAACTGGAACGGACATCAGATGATCATTAACGGTGAAAAAACCGGGGAATTGACAACGAGACTGTACGATGAGATGACAGGAATCCAGTACGGTGAGCGTGAAGACAAGTTTGGCTGGTCGGTAGAAGTGACAGAATAATCACGCCAGTAACACAAGAGGCATAGCCTTCTCTTTATCAGAAGAGGGCTATGCCTTTTTTGATCGTGTAGGAAAGTTCAATCACTTCATCTCTTGACAGGGGAGAGTGTAAAATACTACCATTTGTGGTAATACCACGAAAAGTGGTTGTAGGACCATCATTACAGGGAGGCGACAATGACATCGGAGAAAAAAGGGGGAAAGAAAGAACGCTCGTCGGATCAAATTGAGATGAAATTAATCAAGGCAATTTTGACTCGAGAGTATCCTACAGGAGGTACGCTGCGGCCGGAACGGGAGTTGGCAGAATACTACGGGGTAGGTCGGCCAACCGTTAGAGAAGCACTGCAACGCTTGGAAAGAGATGGCTGGATCACTGTGCGGAAAGGACATCCGGCAATTGTCAACGATTATTGGCATCAAGGCAATATAATGACCCTTGTCCATATCATTCAAAACCAAGACGATGTTACAGATGAGTTTATTTCGCACTTGCTGGAACTGCGGATATCGTTGGCGCCTGTTTACATTCGTAACGCAGTTGCTGCTCATCAGGCGAAGGTAGTCGCATTGCTTGCCAATCTCGATCAACTGAAACCTGATGCTGATTCTTATGCAGCGTTTGACTGGGAGCTGCAGAAAAATCTGACGAGACTTTCCCCAAATCCTATCTATTTACTGATTGTAAACAGTTTTGATTCCTTTTACCTAAATATGGCACGAAAGTATTTTTTTATCCCAGAACACCGCGAGGCATCTTGGCACTATTACCATGAACTGTTGAACGTCGCTTTACAGGGGGATTTCATCGAAGCAGAGCGTGTAGCCAGAAAGGCAATGGAAAAAAGTTTGGAGCTGTGGAGAAACCGAACCGTGATGGAACAAGGTAAGTGAAGGAACACAAGAGGAGGGCGTTCTGTTGAAGGCAAAGTTTCTGAAAGAATTCTTTACGTTTCCAGATATCCTCATCATGAGCATCCTATTCCTGATTAGCTTGTCTTTCACTATTTCTGAATGGTACGTGTTGAAAACATGGGTGGCACTTGTGGCGGGAATGATTGGATATGCGGCAAGCGAATACTTGATTCATCGATTTCTCTTTCACCTCAAACCGCCTCGAAATCCATTTTTTCTCCAATTGTTAAAGCGCTTACATTACGATCATCATGCCGATCCGAACAACTTGCACCTGTTGTTCTTGCCCGTGTGGTATAGCTTGCCGCTCATTGTAGGAACCGGAGCCATTTGTTTTCTGCTTACTTCCGACTTGATTGTGACCAATGCCTTTGTTACAGGCGTGATAGGATTTCTGCTATTTTATGAATGGAAGCACTATATCGCCCATCGACCGGTTCAACCCATATCTCCATGGGGGCGCTGGATGAAAAAGCTCCATCTATGGCATCACTTCAAAAATGAACATTATTGGTACGGTGTTACCAGCCCTGTTTTTGACGTCATCCTGGGAACTTACAAGAATGAACAGGATGTCGAGAAAAGTTCGACGGTGAGGGATCTGGAAAGACGCTGGGACAAAGATGTTGAACTGTAAATGTTCTTTCTTTGCCCGTCATTTGTATTCGTATAGAAGAGCACATTCCATCATCTTTTGCACGCCCACCCTTTTTTGAGGGATGGGTTTTTTCTTTCTAAGTTTTAGAAGGTATCGAAAACCGCCAAAGCTAGTGAGAAGAAAAAGCACAGGGCTCGCAGACCTTGACAATGCCTACCCAGTCGGAACTTAAAAAAGGGGACCACGCTTGTCGAACACTTCTTCTTTGAGAAACGTCCGCCCGTAGGGTGGCTTTGGCTCGACGGTCCCCTTTTTTAAGTGGAGACGTCCAGTGAATCCCCCTTGCGGGCATGTCAGAGTCGAAGAGACCTGTGCTTTTTCTTCTCCTCCATTATGTAGCTAGCTTCAATAGAGTTATTTTGAACATTCAAAAACCACATGGTAAAGAAAATGAAAAGAAAGGTAAAGATAATGAAAAGATTAATAGTAAGAAAATTAGTAATATTTAGTCATGTCATATTCTTTTCATTCTATCATCCAGAATAAGGGGGCATTCACAGTGAAGAAGAAGCACATGCTAGGATCTATTCTTGCCCTGTCTGTCTTGCTTTCCACAGTTTTGGCAGGCTGTGGTGGCGGTCAGACATCCAGTGGGACGAATTCCGCGTCCAACTCCAATCAAGCTTCGACTAGCCCCGCGTCTTCATCGGCCGCAGCGGGTGGAGGCGGTACCTTGATTATTGCGCGCTTGTCCGATGCGAATAATCTGGACCCGCATTTCAGTACCCAGATTAATTCCATGGCAGTGACGCAGCACAAGCTCTATGAAGGTCTGGTCATGATGGATCGGAATAGTGAGTACAAACCTCTTTTGGCAAAGGAATGGAAGCAAAAAGACGATGTTACCTGGGAATTTACACTGCGTGACGGTGTTACCTTCCATGATGGGGAACCCTTCAATGCGGAAGCTGTGAAAAAGACAATCGACCGTATTTTGGACAAAGACAATCCGACTCCGAAAGCAAACATGTTTGGCATGATTAAAGAAGTGAAGGTCATCGATCCATTGAAGGTAGATATTATTTTACATTATCCGTTCGCAGGGCTCTTGTCCGTACTAGCGAGTGCAGAGGGTGGCATCATCAGTCCGAAGGCGATGAAGGAATTTGGCAAAGAGTTGTCCAAGAAACCAGTAGGAACGGGGCCGTTCATCTTTGAATCATGGACGCCTGGACAAGAAATCGTCATGGTGAAAAACGAGAAGTATTGGGGGAACCAACCGAAGCTAGAAAAAGTCGTTTTCAAGACCATTCCTGAGGATGCGACACGTGTAGCCATGGTGGAGACAGGTGAAGCTCATGTCGCAGAACAACTACCGGTCACTGAACTGGAAAGGGTACAGAACTCGCAGAGCATGTCTTTAGGCCGGTTCGAATCATTCGCAGTTGACCACATCGGGATGAACGTCAAGCAGAAGCCTTTTGACGATGTTCGCGTCCGTCAGGCCATTGCCCATGCGATCGATAAGGAAGCGATTATTAAAGGGGTTTATAACAATGTCGGAAAAGTAGCCATCTCGTCATTAGGGCCAAAAGTCATCGGCTACAGCCCAAATATTAAAACGCCGGAATACGATTTGAACAAAGCGAAGCAATTGCTCACCGAAGCAGGCTACGCCAACGGATTCAAGGCAACGATCTATCTCAATGACAACAAGGCACGGATTAATGTGGCAGAAGTGCTGCAATCCCAGCTGAAGGGAATCGGCATCGACTTGCAGATTCAAGTGATGGAGTTCGGTGCGTACCTGGAATTGGCGGCAAAAGGTGAAGCGCAAATGTTCATTAGTGGCTGGGGCAATGCGACCGGGGATGCAGATTACAACCAGTACAACCTCTTCCACAGCACGTCAGCAGGTGTGCCAGGAAACCATTCCTTCTATAATAATCCGAAAGTCGATGCGTTGATTGAAGCGGGGCGTAAGGAGAAAGATCCAGAGAAGCGCAAGGAAATCTACGCAGAAGCACAGCAAATCGAGATGGAGGAGGTGCCATTGCTGCCATTTCGCAGCAGTGAAAACCTCGCGGCCATTGCGAAAAATGTACAGGGAGTGTATATCAGTCCGTCCGGATACATTGACGTGAGCCAAGTGACGATTCAATAGCAGGAGCTTGAGACCTTCTCCAACAAATGGAGAGGGTCTTCTTTAGTGGTTGTTCAAAAAGTCGACTTTTTGAACAACCACTGTTCGCATAAAAGTAGAAAAAGTGAAAAAAAGAGTAAAGAAAGTGAAAATACAAGTAAAGAGAGTGAAAATGCAATGACAGAATAGTGGGTAAAATGAAATATGCGCGAATGGTCAAAATATTCAAGTGCATCTGGCGCAAAAAACGGTCACGACCGTTTTTTTGACCGCAAGCGGTCACATCAACATTTATGAAAAACGTCGAGACGTTTTTCACAAAAGAGGGGGATCACTACATGAAAAAGACGCGCTTTTTCCAGACGCTGCTTGCCATGACCGTTGCGGTTTCTACAGCGTTGGCAGTCTGCTCACAAGCACCTGAAGCAGGAGGGAGTACCAATTCTTCAGGGCAAACCAATGCTTCTGCACCAGTCGGCAAAGAAGGCGGGACACTCGTCATCGCCCGTTTGTCTGATGCGAACAACCTTGACCCGCATTTTCTAACGCAAATCAACTCTGCTGCCATCATTCATCACAAGGTATACGAGGGTCTTGTTCGGATGGACAAAGAAAGCAAATATGTAGGCTCACTCGCTTCCGAATGGAAGCAGCTCGATGATGTGACATGGGAATTCAAGCTTCGCTCTGGTGTGACGTTCCACGATGGCACGCCATTCAATGCGGAAGCTGTGAAAAAGACGATTGCTCGTGTCCAGGACCCGGCCGTAGGCTCTAACCGCGCCAATTTGTTTGAAGCCATCAAAGAAGTAAAGGTCGTGGATGATACAACGGTTCAATTCATCCTGCACTATCCATACGCACCACTCCTGTCCGTACTCGCCAGTGCAGAGGGTGGCATTTTGTCACCAAAAGCGATCGAACAGTATGGGAAAGAGTTGACCAAGCATCCAACGGGAACAGGGCCTTACAAATTCGAATCATGGACACCTGGTCAAGAAGTCGTCCTGGTGAAAAATGATAGTTATTGGGGCGACAAACCGAATTTGGACAAGGTCGTCTTCAAGACTGTTCCAGAGGATACGACCAGACTCGCGATGGTCGAGACAGGAGAAGCGCATATAGCTGAGCAATTGCCAGTGACAGAAGTCGATCGGGTGAAAAATTCTCCGAGTATGGCACTTGGTCGTTACCCTGCATTCGCTAGCGATCATATCGGAATTAACAACTCGAAGAAGCCATTCGATGATGTACGCGTTCGTCAAGCGATTGCACATGCGATCGATAAGAAAACCATCATTCAAGGGGTCTACAACGATGTCGGAACGGTTGCTCATTCTTCCATTACCCCGTCCATGGTTGGTTACAGCCCGAATGTAAAAGACTTGCCTTACGATCTGGAAAAATCCAAAAAGCTGTTGGCGGAAGCTGGATACGCGAACGGTTTCAAAGCAACCATTTACTTAAATGATAACAAGGCACGGATTAGCTTGGCAGAAGTGCTGCAGCAACAGCTGAAACAAATCAATATCGATTTGGAAGTGAAAGTGCTAGAGTTCGGTGCTTATATTGAAGCAGCTAACAAAGGCGAAACAGAATTGTTCCTCAGTGGTTGGGGCAATGCCACAGGAGATGCAGACTACAACCAATACAATCTGTTCCACACGAAGTCGCAAGGGGCAGCCGGTAACCACGCTTTCTACAGCAATCCGGAAGTGGACAAGCTGATCGATGAGGGCCGCAAAGAGAAAGACGAAGAAAAACGGAAGCAAATCTACGAAAAAGCACAGCAAATCGAAATGGACGAAGCGGCAATGGTACCGTATCGCTTCTCAGAAAACCTCGCAGCGATTCAAAAAGGTGTAGAAGGAGTTTGGATTAGCCCAGCAGGACACATTGAGATCGACAATATATCATTGCCATAATTTTCAGCAAAAAATGCTTCATGATCAGCATAGCTTCGCCCACTGGGAACGAGCTATGCTGATTGATTATACAAAGAAGAAGTAAATGGGGGCGAGTCTATGAAAAAACAAAAAATGATAGGTTCAATGCTGGCAGGTATCCTGAGCGTTGGCCTCGTGCTTACAGGCTGTTCATCGGGTACAGAGCAAGGTGCGGCAGGAACTCCGACTGCGAAGGAAGCTCCAGCAACAGATCAGACGCTGGTGATTGCGCGCCAGTCAGACGCAAACAATCTAGACCCGCACTTTATTTCAGCGATCAATGCAGCGAGTGTCGTTCATCACAAAGTGTACGAAGGTCTTGTCCAGCGAGATGATAACATGGCATTCAAACCGATGCTAGCCACGGAATGGAAGCAATTGGACGATGTCACCTGGGAGTTCAAGCTGCGTCAGGGAGTTCATTTCCACGATGGTACGCCGTTTAACGCCGAGGCGGTGAAAGCAACATTCGCACGGGTCCTCGATGATGAAAAGGTCGCCTCTCCACGCGCGTCTCAGTTCAAGATGGTATCGGAAGTCAAGGTAGTGGATGATTACACCGTCCATTTCAAGCTAGCCTACCCGTATTCCCCATTACTGTCGATCCTCGCCAACCACGAAGGTAGTATCATTAGTCCAAAAGCAATTGAGCAATACGGCAAGGACCTGAGCAAACATCCCGTCGGTACAGGGCCGTTCGTATTCGAATCATGGACACCTGGCCAAGAGATCGTACTCGTGAAAAATGACAACTACTGGGGAGAAAAGGTAAAATTCAAGAAGGCCGTCTTCAAAGTCGTACCAGAGGACACGACACGCGTAGCCATGGTCGAGACGGGAGAGGCGCATATCGCTGAACCATTGCCGGTGACAGAGATTGACCGTGTCAGTAATTCCCCTCATATGAGCTTGTACCGGACAGAGGGCTTGGGGACAGACTTCATCGGGTTCAATACAAAGAAAAAACCGTTTGACGACGTCCGTGTTCGCCAGGCGATCAACTATGCGATTGAGACCGATGCGATCATCAAAGGTGTGTACAACGATGTCGGAACGAAAGCGAATTCTGCAATGAGTCCGAAAGTTCTGGGATACGATGAGGCGTTAAAAGGATACGAGTTTGATCCGAACAAGGCGAAGGCCCTGTTGAAAGAAGCAGGTTATCCGGACGGCTTCAAGACAACCTTGTGGACAGGCGATCGCAAGGAACGAATTAATGCCGCGGAAGTGATCCAGTCCCAGTTAAAGGGGATCGGCATCGAAGTAGAGGTAAAAGTGCTTGAGTACGGAGCTTATTTAGATGCAGAAGACAACGGTGAAACAGAGCTGTTCATCAGTGGCTGGGGCAATGCCACTGGCGACGCTGACTACAACCAGTACAATCTGTTCCACTCCAGCTCTTTGGGCAAAGGCGGAAACACAACATTCTACGTGAATAAAGAAGTGGACAAGCTGATCGAAGAAGGGCGCCGCGAGCAGGATACGGAAAAGCGCAAGCAAATCTATGCAAAGGCGTTGGAGATTGAAAAGCAAGAAGCACCAATCGTCCCAATCCGCAATCTTGAGCATGTCGCTGCAATCAGCAAAAACATCAAAGGCTTCTGGATCAGCCCTTCTGGGTACATGATGATCAATGGCATTACGATTGAGTAACGCAAATATTTAGAGAGGAAAGGATGGAGACGGAGCATGAACGAAAGCTTGTGGATCAAAAATGCGAGTCTGGAATGTGGTTATACAGAGGCGAATGGCATCGTGACGGGAACAAAGACGGAGCGTTTTCATGTCTTGCTCACGGACGGTCGCGTGGAGAAAATCGTACCTGCTTCGTTGGATATACCTGATGGGGTATCTGTATGGGATGCACACGGTCTACTGATGCTTCCTTCTTTCCGGGAAATGCACATTCATTTGGACAAAACATTTTATGGAGGTCCGTGGCAAGCTGTTCTTCCTGCTCCCAATCGTTTTTTTCGAATCGAACAAGAGCAGGAACTGTTGCCTCGGCAGCTTCCCGTCGCCCGTGAGCGTGCAGAAAAGCTGCTGGAGTTAGTGCAATCGCACGGTGCTACCCACGTACGAACCCATTGCAACATTGACCCGGTCATTGGGCTGAAAAACCTGGAAGCCACATTGGAGGCATTGGCAACTTATCGTGAAAAACTTTCCTGGGAAATTGTCGCGTTTCCCCAACATGGGTTGCTGCGCAGTGATTCTGTTTCCCTCGTTCGCGAGGCGATGAAGCATGGAGCTGGTCTCGTCGGTGGTGTCGATCCTGCCACGTTTGACGATGATATCGAGAAATCTCTTGATACGATGATGGACATAGCGGTAGAAGCGAATGCGGATATTGACCTGCACTTGCACGAGCCTGGACATTTGGGTGTTTATATTATGAAAAAACTGGCTGCTATGACGAAGGATGCGGGGTGGCAAGGTCGAGTCACTGTCAGTCATGCTTACGGGCTAGGAGAGGTTCCGACTGCTGTGGGAGAAGAGGTTGCGGAGCTTTTTGCCGAGCAGCAAATCGCTGTCATGTCAGCTGTGCCCATTGATATGCCGACCATCCCGATTCCATTGCTTCATGCCAAAGGCGTCCATGTTGGATTGGGCAATGACAACATCACTGATCACTGGGACCCATTTGGAACCGGAGATATGCTGCAAAAAGCAAACCGTTTGGCTGAACGGTTCCGTTGGATCGATGAGCGATCTCTATCGCGAGCACTGGGATTCGTTACAGGTGGTGTGACTCCACTGGACCAAGCTGGGAATCAGGTTTGGCCGAAAGTCGGAGATGAGGCAAATGCGGTTTTCGTCCGTGCCAAATGCTCCGCTGAGGCTGTGGCTAGACTATCTCCTAAGGAAGCAGTGGTTTTCTCGGGCAAGCTGGTTTGGCAGAAATAATAAAATTTAAGAAATGTGATCCGATCTTCATAGGGAGGTCGGATTTTTCATTTGTTAGTAATAGTAGCCGTAGTGAAGGAAGAAGTGCATTTCCAGTCTACGCTTCGGCCTCCGCCCCGCAAGGGGTAAAGAAGACTGTCCGCTTCGGAATGAATGGCGGGAGCGCTTCAAACGTAGATAATTTCAAAGAAGTATCTCATAAGTGAAGCTGAAATTCCCCGCCATTCATTCCTACGCTGGGTTGGGCTCCAGAGGCGCTTGGACTGGAAATGCACTTCTTCCAACGTAGTTTTTGTAACATCTTGAAAGGCAGGCAATACAAGATGATAAAAGATTACTTAACGAACTATAAATGATTTTAAAACAAATCCATTCATTAGAATGAGGACAATCATCAAGAACCCTCAATCATTTTCTTATGGCCTTTCATATACAGATCGGAAAATCAGTAAAAGCTACGTCCATGAAGCGTGTTTCCAGTCAGAGCGCCTCTGGAGCCCGACCAAGCGGAGGGATGAATGATGGGAGCGTATTTAGCTTCAACGTGCGAATACATCATCGAGGCTACCACTTTTGAAGCGGCTCCCGTCATTCATACCGGAGCGGACAGTCCTCCCCCTTGCGGGGCGTAGGCCGAAGCGTAGACTGGAAACACGCTTCTCCACCGAAGCTACGAATCCAAGTATCTTTCCATCTGTACGAAATTAAATAAAAGTAAAAATATTATAAATTGATGTAAAGATGCTGAAAGGTTCGATTGAAAATCTACCGTATAATGCAAATAAGAAATACATTCAGAATTTTCGACAGTATTCTACAGGGGGTAGACACAAATGAAGAAAACGCGCATGGTCGGTTCCTTGTTGGCTCTGACATTGACGGTTAGTGTTGCGCTGACTGGATGTGGAGGTGCAAGATCGGAGCAATCCGGTTCGACAAATACAACTGCTGCAGAAGCTCCGAAAGAAGGGGGAACCCTGATTGTAGCCCGCAAAGCAGACGCCAACAATCTGGACCCGCATTTCATCTCCAATATTCCTTCGGCAAACTATGTGTATGGAAAAGTATATGAGAGCTTGGTTTCTCGCGATAAAAACGGCGAGTACAAGCCTACACTCGCTACTGAATGGAAACAGCTCGACGACCTGACATGGGAGTTTAAGCTTCGTGAAGGGGTTACGTTCCACGATGGTACACCGTTTACAGCAGACGCTGTGAAAAAGACGTTCGAACGTGTACTCGATCCAAAGGTTGCATCACCGCGTGCATCCAACTTCTCCATGATCAAAGAAATCAAGATTGTGGATGACAAGACCGTACATTTCGTGCTGGAGTATCCTTTTGCACCGCTGCTCTCCATCTTGGCTAGCTCAGAAGGAAGTATCATCAGCCCGAAAGCAATCGCAGAGCATTCCGATACATTGGCGAAGCAGCCTGTGGGAACCGGGCCTTTCAAATTCGCATCGTGGGCACCGGGCCAAGATATGAAACTCGCAAAAAATGATACCTACTGGGGTGAAAAGCCAAAGGTAGATGAAGTATTGTACAAGGTCGTTCCAGAAGATACGACCCGTGTAGCGATGATCGAAGCAGGCGAAGCGCACATCGGCGACCAGCTTCCTGTGACAGAAGTAGAGCGCGCACAGGCATCTCCTGGCATGAACATGGTACGTGCAGAAGGCTTGGGTGTGGATTATATCGGCTTTAACGTGCAGAAGAAGCCATTTGATGATGTACGCGTACGTCAAGCTGTCGCGCATGCTATCGAAAAGCAAGCCATTGTACAAGGGGTATACAACAATGTAGGGACACAAGCGGTTTCCTCAATGTCACCAAAAGTAATTGGCTATAACCCGAATCTCCAGGATTACTCGTATGACGTCAATGCAGCAAAAGCACTGCTCGCAGAAGCAGGTTACCCGAACGGCTTCAAAACGTCCATCGTGACAGATGACCGTAAAGAGCGCATGAACGTAGCAGAAGTCATCCAGTCACAGTTGAAAGGTATCGGCATTGATTTGGAGATCAAAGTAATGGAATACGGTGCGTATCTGGAGCACACAGACAATGGTGAGCATGCGATGTTCATCGGGGGCTGGGGCAATGCAACAGGGGATGGCGACTACAACCAGTACAACGTCTTCCACAGCACTTCGAAAGGCAGCGCCGGTAACATGGCGTTCTACAACAACCCAGAGGTGGACAAGCTGATTGAAGAAGGACGTCGCGAAAAAGATACGCAAAAACGTAATGAAATTTACGCAAAGCTGCAAGAAATCGAGCTGAAGGAAGTACCGATCCTTCCCATCCGCACGATTGACCATGTGGCGGTTACATCCAAGAATGTAAATGGCTTCTGGCTGAGCCCTGTTGGCTACTTGATGCTAGATGAAGTATCGATCAACTAATGGTGATAGAAGGGATGGCGTTTGTCGCTGTCCCTTCTTTCGTCCATAGAGAGGAATTCACGATCTGGACCGGGAATGTAACTTGGGGAAAAGAAAAGCGCAAGAGACAAGTCATGGGGTGGAAAACATGCAGGAAGAGCAGCTAGACATATTTGACGAAGCAGGACAGCACATCGGGGTTGAAGCGCGTAGCGAAGTACACCGCTTGGGGCTGTGGCACCAAACCTTTCACTGCTGGATTTACCGTGTAGTAGATGAACAGATCGAATTGTTGTTCCAAAAAAGACATCCACAAAAGGATACTTGTCCGAACTTGCTCGACATTACCTCTGCTGGTCATCTTCTCGCTTCGGAACAGCCATGTGACGGCGTGCGGGAATTGGAGGAGGAGCTGGGCTTGTCCGTGGGCTTTGAGGAATTGGACAAGCTAGGCGTGATTCGTGATGTAACGGTTGCCCCCTCCATCATTGATAAGGAAATGTGCCATACCTTTTTGTATGAATGCGATCAACCCTTACGTGCGTACCGTGTACAGGAAGAAGAAGTCACGGGGCTCTTTTGGGTCAATCTGCAAGAGCTCGAGCGGTTGTTTGCGAACGAAATCGGGCAGATAACGGTGATTGGATTTTTGCTATTGGAAAATGGTGAGCAAAAAGATACAGCGATGATCGCGGCAAAACCTGACTTTGTTCCACATGAAGTGCATTATTACCAGCAGGTGTTTGCAGCAGTGAAACTACGCGCAGCCTATCGATAACCCTGATCGGAAAAACAATGCCTCGCTTGTCATCGACAAGACGAGGTTTTTCGTTGGGCGAGAAAGATTGGCGAAGACACGTTCTCTAATGTGATATACTAGACAATGCTTTTTCACTGCTCGCAATCATGCGTAGATAGAGAGAGGAGATCGAGATGAGACTACAGATTATGATTGCCCTAATGCTCTCGACATTCCTTGCTGCGATGGAAGGAACGATTGTGAGTACAGCCGTACCGCGCATTACGAGTGATTTGGCAGGCTTTGAACAGGTGAGCTGGGTATATGCCATCTACATGCTTGCCACTGCCGTATCTGCTCCCATTTACGGCAAGCTGGCTGATTTATTTGGCCGAAAAAACGTATTGTTAATCGGTATCGGTATCTTTTTGTTAGGTTCCACGCTCTGTGGAGTGGCGACGTCGATGTGGCAGCTCATTGTTTTCCGTGCCATTCAAGGCTTGGGTGCAGGTTCAGTCATGCCGATTACGATGACCATCATCGGAGATTTGTACACCGAGCAGACTGCCAGAGCAAAAGCGCAGGGCTGGATTAGTGCTGTATGGGGACTGTCCGGTGTGGCAGGTCCGTTGGTTGGAGGATTTTTGGTCGATACACTGACGTGGCGTTATATCTTTTTTCTTAACTTGCCTTTTGGCCTCGTATCGTTTTTCATGCTCGTCTTTATGTATAAGGAAAAGCTTGCCGTCAAAGAAAAGCGTCATATCGATTATCCGGGCGCGCTTATTTTTTCGGTCGGGACCATCGCTTTGTTGTATGCCTTGTTAACAGGTAGCCAAAATCAATCCTGGACCAGTTCGGTGACGATTTCCTTGATCGTATTTGCATTGGTGAGCTATCTAATCTTTGTATCAGTGGAAAAGAAATCGCCTGAGCCGCTGATTCCGCTGTCGCTTTTTACCAATCGAAACGTGACCATGATCAATTTGCTGACACTCTTGACCAATGGAATTGTCATCAGCATGGTGGTTTACTTGCCGATCTGGAGCCAGGGAGTCTTGGGAGAAAGTGCGACAATGGCTGGCTTTGTCCTGACACCGATGCCGGTTTGCTGGACGATCGGCTCTATCCTTGCAGGGAACTTGTTAGGCAAGCTGCGAGCTGAACAGCTGTTTGTCGCAGGAACTGCCGTTCTGACGGTAGCGACAACATTGTTGAGCTTCCTGTCCGCTCAGTCAGCGGGATACCTCATTTATGTGGCTGTAGGCTTAATTGGTTTGGGAATGGGACTCATTTCTCCGATCATCATGGTAAAAATTCAATCGTCCGTTGCAGTAGACAAGAGGGGCACAGCGGTTGCCCTCAATACGTTCACGGGTACATTTAGCCAAACCTTCGGGGCAGCTGTATTCGGAATGTTGTTCAACATGGTGACTGTAGCAAGTGGTCATGCGAATTTAGGGGCCTCGTTTGAACACGGATCGATTCCAGTGGCACAGCTGGCACAGATCCGAGACTTGTTGGCTAGTGGTGTTCATGTAGTCTTCACAGGCACCTTAGTGCTTGCGATAGCCAGCTTTGTTCTGACGCTTGTGATCGCAAAAGGAAACCGAGTCAAACAGACACACTAAATTCAAAGACGTCCGCCGAGTGCGGGCGTTTTTCAAATAATTGGTTACAGTTTTCCAAAAAATACAAACTACATATTGCCAGTTGGTACATTCATCGATACTATTTTCCTAGATGCCCAAATTCTTGCGGACAGGAGTGCATGGGACGATGGAGGAGATTCGACCAGTTTCCATTGACGATATCGATGAGGTCGTTAGGATTGCAGCGATGAGCTACCCTGGAAGCAATCTACTGGGTGCAGAGAGCAGACAGCGATTTGCCGAACGCGTAAGGGAGACGATCGAAAACGACCCACATGTCAGCTACCACGGATGCTACCGTGATGGACGACTAGTGGGGATTATGAAATGGTACGATTTTCCTATGAATGTTCATGGTACACCGCTTTTGACTGGCGGGATTGGGCTGGTCGCCGTAGACCTTTTGCATAAAAAGGAAAAAGTGGCCATGTCGATGCTGCGAGGTTTTCTTTCCAGCTATCGGGAGAGGGGAATCTCGCTGGTCTCTCTCTATCCGTTTCGTGTTGATTTTTACAAGCAAATGGGTTTTGGAGTAGGGACCAAGGTTCACCAATACAAGTTCAAGCCGTCCAGCCTGCCGTTTGTAGGCAAGGACAAAATCGTCTATATAGGAAAAGAGGACAAAGAAGAACTGTCTGCTTGCTATCATCGAATCGCCCGTGAAACACATGGCATGATTAAGCGAACAGAGCGGGACTGGGACAGACTCCTCGATGTTCCAGAAATGATTGTCGTCGGCTACAAAAAGGAAGGAAGGTTAGAAGGCTATCTCGCTTTCCAATTCCATGGCGCCCATGAAAAAAACAAACTCTTCAACAACATAGAAGTAAGAGAGCTTCAGTATGAGAACCGCGAAGCACTCGCGCAATTGCTCTCTTTCCTTCGTAGTCAAGCCGATCAGATTCAACGGATTGAGTTCACGACGCCGGATGAAGACTTTCACTTGTTGTTATCTGATCCGGGTAATGGAACGGATACAATGTTGTGGAGCATCTATCATGAGAGTCATGCATCTGGAGTCGGTCTGATGTATCGGATCATTGATGTGCCGGGATTTTTCCGTCAGCTGTCCCACCACCATTTTGGTTCGGAAACGGTAAATGTGAAGCTGACGATCCGCGATTCGTTTCTGCCTGAGAATGCAGGAACATGGCTCATCAAGTTTATCGATGGTCGTCCGGAACTAAGGGAGGCAGTGGAGCCTGACGTTGCGGTGCAGCTAGATATTTCGGATTTTTCTTCACTCGTGATGGGGGTAGTAACTGCCCACAAGCTGTATCAATACGGCCAATTGGAGCTGGATGCTCCAGAAAAGCTTCCGATTTTGGATAGGCTGTTTGGTGTTCCCGAGAAGCCGCGATGTGTGACTACCTGCTAAACAAGAGGATTTGTCACGTTTTTGACACATTTGGTTATCTTATTTTGCTTCCTCCCATATGTTGTTAGTAAATGGGAGGAGGCAGGTTATATGATCTTTCTTACACTGGTTATCTTTTTTGCGTTTCTTTTGATTGTTTGGGTGGTCGTTAGACTCCTCTTCCGGCTGGAAAGGCATGATTCCATCACACATGATGAGAGAGAATTATGGAATCGCTTTCAGGTGAAAGAGAAGGAGATCAAATACCGAAAGCCCAAAAAATAAAAAGAAAGGCGCCAAGGTGACAGGCGCTCTTTCTTTTGCGTATTACCCACTATGAGAAGAGAAAGAAGGAGAAGACAATGCCAGGTAGATCAGAGGGGCATCAACGTGAATTTTTTCGCTTACGTCTAGAATACGCCCTCTGTGCAGACATGACTATTGTGCTGATCAAAGGGAAAACCATGGAGATTGGGAGCACACAGGTATTGATCGAGGATATCGGAGCAGGTGGACTTCGATTTCTCTCTCATCTCAAAATGCCAGCCAATGACCAGCTCGTTCTGCAGTTTGCGACGGAATTGTGCGGACAGGCTCTGAAAATGTACGGCCACGTCGTTCGCACGATTCCGTGGGAAACGGACTATTACGAATACGCCGTACGTTTTACAATGGAAGAGGAACAGCATCTGGAGATCAATCGTATGGTAAACCGCTTGGCGATCCGCTATCGGCAAAACCGGACATCAACAGAGGGGCGTTTCTATAAAGGCGATCGCCTGGTATTTTTAAAAGAGCTGGCCCAAGCAAGTCTTGCGATGCGAGCCAGTGAAGCATAGACAAAGAGGCTTTCTGTTGTGCAAATACACAACAGGGAGCTTTTTTGTTTGACACAAAACAAACGCAGTGATAAGTTATCTATAATAAATCAAACGATTAAAGGTTGTGTTTATATATGAGTCTTCATGAAGCATTTTGGAGCGCTTCCCTTCAAGAATGGAAGCAAGGTTACATCGAACAAGACGAACATTATATGTGTTTGCTCTGTGGGGAACAGGTGGAGAAAGGAATTATTTATCCAGTGGAGGGTGCCCTGTACGAAGCGTCCCGCTTTATGCGCCATCACATCGAGGCTGTGCACGGTTCTGTCTTTACTCACTTGAGCCAGTTGGATAAACGATTGACGGGCTTGTCTGATCATCAGGTTAATTTGCTTCGCCTCTTTTACCAGGGCAAGACAGACGCCGAGGTTCAAAATGAAATGGGGATCGGCAGTGCATCGACGATTCGTAATCACCGCTTTGCACTCAAGGAAAAAGAACGTCAGGCCAAGGTGTTCCTGGTCATGATGGAGTTATTGCATGAAACGGATAAACATCAAACGACCAACGATGCCAAATCAAGCAAGCAAAAGAATACCTCGAAAGATGGCGATGCCGCAGAGTATGCCGCGATCGTAAAGAAACTCTTGCCGAATGGACTATCTGGTCGATTAGAACGATTCCCGCGCAAGCACAAGCATAAACTCATCTTACTCGAAGAGATTTCCAAAAAATTTGAGCTCGATCGTTTCTACACGGAGCGGGAAGTGAATGAGATTTTGGAAGGTCTCTACGACGATTATGTGACCTTGCGGAGATATTTAGTCGATGTTGGTTTGATGGATAGACAGGCTGACGGCAGTCAATATTGGCGGATCGCAGTGGAAAATGAGGGAGAGGAACGAGGGGCGCAACAGATGAATCGCAAGCAAGAGCTCAAGCAGATGTACAAGGAAGTAGAAACCGATGCAGGCGTTTATCAAATTAAGAACAAGCAAAATGACAAAGTGTTCATCGCCAGCACGAATAACCTAAAAACGATCAACGGTAGAAAGTTCATGCTTCAGCATGGCTCACATCCTAATCGTGAGCTGCAAAAAGACTGGGATAAATACGGTCCGGACGCTTTTGAAATCGAGGTATTAGAGAAGGTTGAGAAGAAAGACCATCCGTATTTTGATGGAAAGGATGCACTGGAAAAACTCGAAGATAAATGGATGAAAAAGCTGGCGCCATATGGTGATCGAGGCTATCACGTGCAAAAAGATCCGTCCTAGTCTCGTCCATCATCCAACATACAGAAGCGCTCCAAGTGATCCCACAGACCTTCCTTATGCAAAATCTGAATTTGTTTTTCACCAAGTAAATCAAAATGTGGGAAGGGTGCTCGGTTATGAATGTAGACAGGATCGAGCCCGTTGGCAAGGCACCAGTCTGTCAGTAACGAATAATTGGCACAGCCTACTTTTGTAACGGTTTTGATTCCAGGAAACCGTGGGTCCAGCCAATAGTGGGTGAGAAATGCCAATTCGCCTCGACTAACGGCTTGCTTCCAACGGTTCAGTTCCTCTCGTGTAATCCCAAATGCCACTCTTCCTCATCCTTTGCAAAGCGGTCGTGTTTCTCACTCATTAATAGCATGGAATGGTGTAAACGTCAAAAAGACAGTTCTCCCCCGGGGATAGCCGATGGAAACTGTCTTTTTGTGCTTGGTTGCTTACCGAACTCCTGTTGGAAGCTGAGGCGGAATGTAATTCAACTCTTCGTCCGCAGTGATGTAATCGGTGTTGACCATGAGGAGCAAATAGCGTTTGCCGGTTTGCGGATCGCTGATAATGATGTGGTCGCGGCCAGCTGTTTCGAGGACACCACGGAAAATTTTGGCGTTCCATTGGCTGTTGTTTTCAAACGTTTGGTACACCGTAATGACTTTGCCTCGATTCAGGCGAAGGATGTTTTCGATGTACGATTCTTCCATCACTTGCCCAGGAGTAATGGGCATTCCAGGAATCAAGGATCCGCTTGGCTGCATCGGAACCAGTTGAGGTTGCTGCTGCTGAACCATCTGCTGCTGTTGCTGAGGCATACCGTATGGATACTGGGCGGATGGGTACATGTCGTAGCCGTATTGTTGTTGAGGGAAACCAGTGTAAGGCATTTGTTGACTCATGATGAACTCGCTCCTTTATCTATCTAATTCTTTTAATAGACGCGTGGACAATCTGCTGGTGTTGGAACGAAGAAGCAGTGTGCCTTATAGCGACCGGAGTTTTGTTGATCCCACCAGGTAGGAGGACAGTTTCCGGCAGGACGGTAGAACCACAATGCGTTGCTCGCCGGGCGGGTTTTCTCTCCATTGACTGCACGCTGTGCCAGTCGTTTGTCTCTTTCCCTGGCACGTTGATAGAAATACGGCTTCTGGACCGCTTCGAATCCTCCCGGAGATTGATAGACCATGTCACGCATGCTACGAATGTTTTTGAAGTCAAGGCAGTTCCCTAAAATCCGATTTACCCCAACGTTGCCAACCATCAACATGCCCAACTCACCTTCCCCCTCAGCCTCAGCCCGAATCAGTCTGGCAAGCATATCGACATCACTGGAGTTCGCTTTAATGACGGCCATTGCTTCACCTCCTTCCACAAAAATCACAATAACAATGTATGGGCGAATAATAGATATGGTGATTGGCCCGATAAATTTTTCATCAAGTTGACGTTTACGTAAACGGCAGTTACAATCATTTTATTCGGTAAATTTAGAATTTTATAAATGTTAGTAAGGGGCGCTGGACATGAGCGGAGAAGGAAAACAGAAGGAAGAATCGTGGACCATTTCTGATCTCGCTCAACAATTAGATGTCAGCACCAGAACGATTCGGTACTACGAAGAGCTCGGCTTGATTTCCCCCAGTCGGACAGAGAAGGGAAGCAGGTACTACAACCGAAAGGATCGTGCCAGGCTGCGACTCATTCTGCGAGGAAAGCGATTCGGATTTTCGTTGGATCAGATTCGCGAGATGATTGAACTGTTCGACGAGGACCGTACAGGTCGTGCGCAGCTTTTGCGAACGATTGAGTACGGCAACCAAAAGCTGGCTGAGATCGACGAGAAAATCATGGAACTCCGACAACTGAGAGAAGACATTCTCGTCTACAAGCAAAACTTTGAACAAAAATTGCTTGAAGAAAACGAGGAGGAGAAACGATGAATGTATCAGCTCTGCTCGCAGCAAACGGAAGGAAATACCCTGACAAGTCCGCGCTGATTGCAGGAGATGTAGAGGTCAGCTTTTCCCAGTGGGACACACGTTCTACTCAGTGGGCTTGCCATTTGCAAGAGCTTGGCATCGAGCAAGGGGATCGTGTTGTCATGTTGATGCCCAATTGCCCGGAGTTTGCCATTTTTTACGTCGCCGTCATTCGCAGTGGTGCCCTCGTCGTACCGATCAATGCGCGCTCAACCCAAGAAGAAGTACGACATATATGTGAACATGCCGGAGCAAAGGCACTTCTTGTTCACGATGCCCTCGTGCCTATCGTGAATGAGTGGGTCCTGCAAACGTCACAGCTTGTGGCAATCAAAACAGGTGCGAGCCAAGGGAATTGGCATGGAATCGCTGACTGGGATGCCAGTGACGTGTCTTTCGAAAAAATGAATACGCTTTCTTCGCAGCCGTATTTGGCGAACATGAACGAAGATAGCGAGGTTAGTATCCTGTATACATCTGGCACGACTGGACGCCCTAAAGGGGTGCTCTATACACATAGAAGCTTGTTGACTGTCGCGAAGATGATGTCGATTGAACTGACGATGACACATCGTTCGCGAATTTTGCATTTGATGCCGCTGAGTCATTCGGCTCCCCTCCATCTCTTTTTCATTGCAGGGCTCATGCTTGGCGCCACCCAGGTAATGGCCCTGACCTTCTCGCCGCAGCTTCTCTTGGATTTGGTGCAGCAGCATCGAATTACGCATTTCTTCGGAGCGCCAGTGGCGTATTTGCTGACGATGAAGCACCCAGAGTTTACGGCGTACGATTTGTCTTCGATCGAATATTGGATGTATGGCGGGGCTCCGCTGTCCAAAGAGATGGCTTCGCTTATGGAAGAAGCATATGGACGCGATAAACTGGCGTGCGTCTACGGCTTGACGGAGGCAGGGCCGACTGGAATGTGCCTCTTACACCGAGAGCATCCGGACAAAATCGGCAGTATAGGAAATCGTGGTGTATTGTTCGTCGAAATGGAGGTTGTTGACGAGCGAGGAGAGCAATGCGCCAGTGGCGAAGCGGGCGAAATTCGCTTGCGCGGAGAAGGGACAATGAAAAGATACTATAACAATCCGGAGGCGACAGCAGAAACCATAAGGGATGGTTGGGTGTACACAGGCGATATTGCACGCGTGGATGAGGATGGATTTCTGTGGATGATTGATCGCAAAAAAGACGTGATGATTACGGGCGGGGTAAACGTCTACCCCAAGGAAATCGAGCAATTGTTAGAGCGTCATCCGTCGATTGGTGAGGTAGCTGTTGTAGGTTTGCCGCATCCTGAGTGGGGTGAGACGGTTACGGCCTATGTGGTACTGAAACCAGGAGTCGATACCAATCGAGATTGGCTAAAAGAAATCCAAGGCTCTTTGCGTGGTCATCTCGCCGATTACAAGCTCCCGCGACAGGTGAATATCGTTCCTTCATTGCCGCGGAACACGAGCGGAAAAGTCCTGAAGCATGTACTACGTGATGTCAGTTCCCAAAAGGAAGTGGAACTGCGATGAGTGATTTGCAAACGAGCATTGATCAGCGAACATACAGCGATAACATCCCGCACCCGCGTACGCCACAGGCACAAAACTTTTTCAAAGCAGATCCTAACCTCGATTACTTGCTACAACGCTATCTCCCTGCTTCCATGCATGAATGGGCCAGACAGCAGTTGAGCTGGCTAGGGGCGCAAGTGGCAGGCCCCATCGATGAGCGTGCCGCCTATACAGACAGAGAAGGCAAGCCGAGATTGCGCAAGTACAATCGGCTGGGTGAGGATATTTCTGAGATCATTACCAATGAAGGCTACAAGGAAACAGTAGCAGAAGTTTACAGAGCAGGCATCGTCAGCTACTTGTATCAAGACATTCCTGAGTTGGGGAGAAAAGCGCCGTACAGCTATTCCTTTTTCATGGGCTATCTCGTGAGTCAGTCTGAGCCGGGTTTCTATTGCCCTGTCACCTTGTCGATGTCAGCCGCTTATTTGATTGATCGTTACGGCAGCGAAGAACAGAAGGAGCAGTACCTGACAGGACTGACCTCTCGCGATCGTACTCGCTTGTATGAAGGAGCTACTTGGCTGACAGAGAGACAGGGCGGTTCGGATGTCGGTGCGAATTTGACTGTAGCAGAGCCAGTAGCAGACCGGCCGGGTGTGTACCGATTGACAGGAGAAAAGTTTTTTGCGAGCAATGCTGGCGCATTTGTTGCCACTGTTTTGGCGAGAATCGATGAAGAGAAAACGGGGACAAAAGGGCTCGGACTGTTTTTGGTGCCTTGGATAAAGCCTGACAACGAACGCAATCACATTCAGGTCCGCCGCCTAAAAGATAAGCTGGGCGTTAACGCCGTACCATCTGCGGAGATACTGTTGAACGGGGCAGAGGGCTATTTGATCGGGGAGCCGGAGAACGGCTTCAAGTACATGGCAGAAGCCCTGAACCTCTCTCGCATTTGCAACGCGATTGCTTCGATTGGGATCATGCGTCGAGCTTTTTATGAAGCGAGGTATTATGCCGAGCAACGTCGTGCATTCGGGAAGCCAATCGATCAGTACCCGATGGTAAAAGAAATGCTGGTGAGCCTCTTTTTGGATACGGAGGTGAGCACGGGTGCGGTGTTTGATATGATTGCTGTTTATGATCGCTTGCAGTCTAATTCCGCTAGCAAAGAGGATAACGCGCTTGCTCGCCTGCTGATTCCTTTGCTGAAATACCGCACAGGGGAAGAGGCTGTCGAATCGACCCATACCGCAATTGAAATTCATGGCGGTAACGGTTATATCGAGGAGTACGTGACGCCGCGTCTATTGCGTGATGCGCAAGTTTTGACCGTATGGGAAGGCACCTCGAATATACTCGCACTCGATATTTTGCGTGTGATGCAAAAAGAAAACAGCCACGAAGTGTATTGCAGATTGCTTCGGGAGCGCATAGCTGGCTGGAAGCATGCCTTTTCGCAGCCGTATGCCGAGTTGATTCGGACAGAACTGGCCATCCTGGAGGAGAATATCGCCTATCTCATGCAACAGACCCACGATTATTTAACGTATAAATTAAAAACGCTCGCGGATCATATGGTAGATTTGTACACCTTATCATGCATCGTCAGTGAAGCAGAGGATCAGGTGACCGGGGAGGGAAATGCGCGAAAATACATTTTGGCAAAGCTGTATGCCGAAAAGCATTTCCATTCACAAGAAAAACGGGGGATTCAAGCCGATTCTTTGCTGGATGTACAGTTCTTTACCCAACTGATGGAGTATCAGTCTGTCAGCGTAGAAGAGTGGACCCAACAGTCCGCTATTGTTCCGACCCGATAATCAAAAAGCGCCTTTAGACCACTTGTTGAGGTGGCGAAGGCGCTTTTGATTTTTACGCATACCGCTTGCGGCGCATACTCCAAATGAACCAGATCGCAGCAACCCCTGTTGCGACCGCCAGCAGAGTGATCTCAAAGTATTCATCGATCAGAACCTTGGCGTGTTTTCCATATAAATAAAACAAGGTGCCAATCAAATAAAACTTCAATCCCCGCCCGATGATCGCATAAAACATGAGCTTGGTCAGCGAGTAATTGAATACGCCGGAGAGCACAGTGAAAACCTTGAAAGGAATGGGGGTAAAAGCTCCGATCAGTACGGCAGCATCCCCGTTTTTTGCGAATTTTTCCGTCGCTACGATCACCCATTTTTCAGGGAGAAGCTTGTGCAAAAGTGGTTTTCCTAGCCATCTCCCCAACAAAAATCCGATGGGAGCGCCGAGGACGGAAGCAGTAAAGGCTACTGTTGCAAACTGAATCGCTGAGCCTGGATCGAGCAGACTCATCGCAATTTGCATAAAAAACGGAGGAATCGGACTAATAAATGAGTCCAAAAATGCCATGGCAACAAGTCCCCACATCCCATATTGCATGAATAGCTGTGTGATATGTTCGAGCATGAGCATCTCCTTAGAAGGTTTTTTCTATTGTAGCTATCCTATGCCAGTTTGTCCAAAGAAAGACCACAACTGAAGGTGGATGTCGAGAGGGAAATTAAGGAAATAGGAAGATTGGCCCATCAATTGGTTTCCAAAATATCCCGAAGATAAGTTGGTATGGAAGTCATTACGAAAGGGATATCTTTTACATGAAAATGCCATTATCAATCAAAGTTATTCAAGGGTTAATGCTGTTGCAAGTCATCGTATTGGGGGGACTATATTTTGTGGTTTCACAGGTAGATCCGATGAACTTGAATCACTGGGCCAGTAAAATGGTTTTCAGCGTTGTGACTATGCCAGAAGATATGTTAGATCAAAGCTATGTGTTAGGAAGAATGCAAGGAAGATTAATGCTTCCGCTGATCATCACGACTTTATTGTTCATCTTCATACAGATGAGGTTTCTCAAGTCGGCGATTGTCTGCATAAGTCTGGCGATTTTACTGGATATAAGCAACGGAGCTTTCTTGATTGCAATCGTGTATGTAACTCTTCTTTTGGTTGTGACCCACAACAAACAATCGAAGGCATATTTTAATCGGAATCATCATCAAGTTATCCAAACAGTTTCAAAATGAGTGGTCCAATGAGCTTATCCTAGGTCGAATATTGATAATGAAGTCCTTGTTTTTTCATTGACGCTAGGAAAGATTATCCACTAAAATGTAGGGAAACAGGACAAACATCATGGGAGGAACCAATGAAAACATTGGGTTCGGGAAAAGTCGTTTTCTATGCGCCAAACGGGACTAACTTGCAATTGTCAGGGGAAATTGACGTACGTGGTGATCGGGTATCCATAACAGAAATCATTTATTTTAATGGCCAACCAAACGGAGCGCGCGAAACGAATTTGCCACTCGCGCAAACGGTGATTTACTGGGAGCCAGAAGTATACGAACAGATCGGATATGAAGAACAATAAGAATAATGGCGATTCCAAGCCCTGTCTCTAGCAGGGTTTTTTCGCGTATGGCAGCGAATCTGCCAGCACCTCGGGCTATAGCCGATGTCCCGGTATTGTGATATGATGTGGGATGGAATTTACGTATGGTACAAGGAGTGATCCTTATGATCGATTCTATATTGGAACGTGCTCTCGCAGGTGAACGTCTGGGTCTTGAAGATGGTCTGGCTTTGTTTGCGAGCAATGAAATCGAAAAGATCGGACATTACGCCAATCTGGTCATGCAAAAGCATCATCCAGAACCGATTGCGACTTTTGTTATTAGCCGCAACGTCAATTACACGAACGTATGTGACACCTATTGCCGATTTTGTGCTTTTTATCGAGCGCCAGGCTCTTCGGAAGGATACGTTCTACCCAGAGAGACTATTTTCGAAAAAATTCAAGAGACCGTAGACGTAGGCGGTACGGAAATCTTGATGCAAGGCGGTACCAATCCGGATCTGAAGCTGGATTATTACACCGACCTGTTGCGCGCGATCAAGCAGCGCTTCCCGCAGATTACGATGCACTCTCTGTCTGTAGCGGAAGTGATGAAAATCGCGGAAGTTTCCAACATGTCTGTCGAGGAAGTGCTGAAAGAGCTGAAGGCAGCGGGTCTCGATTCCTTGCCAGGAGCGGGTGGCGAAATCCTCGACGATCGTACACGTCGGAAGATTTCCCGATTGAAAGGCTCTTGGACTGAATGGATTGACACCCAAAAAGCCGCACACCGTGCAGGGTTGCCTGGTACTGCTACCATGGTAATCGGTTTTGGGGAAGAGATGGAGGAGCGCGTACTGTCCCTTTTGCGCATTCGTGATGCCCAAGATGAGACAGGCGGATTCAAAGCGTTCATCGTCTGGACATTCCAACCGGACAACACCAATATGAAGGCAGTCAACAACACGCCAGAGGAATACTTGAAAACACTGGCAATCAGCCGCCTCATGCTGGATAATATTGAAAACTTCCAATCTTCTTGGGTGACGATGGGCCCACATTACGGTCAGCTTTCCCTCTCTTACGGAGCGAATGATTTCGGCCAAACAATGATGGAAGAAAACGTGGTTTCCGCAGCGGCATGTACGTACAAGGTCAACACGAACCAAATTTTGGAGCTCATTCGCGGCGCAGGCAAAATCCCTGCACAGCGCAACACAAAGTATGACATTCTGCGCGTTTTCAAAGACGGCGAGATGTCAGAACGTGATTTTGTCATGCAAAACTAAATAACCTCCAAACGCTTCTCTGCCCCCTCCTAACAAAGGGAAACCGGCAGGGGAGCATTTTTTGGTTTTTAATTCAGGAATTTTTTACCTGCAACCTTCCCTGAGTTTCCAACCGTTTAAAAGTATATCGCTCCTGACGGGACATATACTGTAACTACAATGGCGGTTGGGGGGATGGTTATGCAGACGTTTCGCGTATTGCTGGAGAATGTCCCTGAGCATTGTGACACGTATCGGGCTATCGTAAATGAGATGACGGAGCGGGTCAACACTGCACCGGTGCGCATTACATACAGGGAGCAAGAAGAGAATGGATACCTCTTGTTCTACTTTCAAAGCTGGTGTGAGACTGAGTATGACGCGCAGACCATCGAGTGGGCGAGAGCCTTCGTTGCTCTTACATTAGCCGAATGGGTCATTCAGGTGAAGGAACCGAAAATTATGGAAGAAATGGCCGCTGACTTACTCGCTGCCGAACAGATGGAGAACGAGTGGGCAGAGATTTTTCCTTATATTCAACGCATGTGCCAAGAAGTCGAGCTTGATGGTAGGGAACTGTTAACAGCTACGACACGCAAGGCAAACGTATATCGCAAAGTTTTCACCTATCTGGAGTGGGAGAGAACGATCAACGTCTTGGGCTTCGTCCGGTTTCGACTGCAGGAGCATTGGAACGAGCTATTCGAGCTCGTGGAAACTGGCATTGATGAATATCTGGAAGACAAGCAATACCAAGAGTTTGTCGAGTTGTTGCGCTATTTCATCGCTGTACAGGAAACGAAGCAGGAAGTCGTTCATGTCGTTCCTAGTGTGGACAAACCTTTCCATCTTTATGACAAAAAAGGGGATCGTCTTTGGCTTGAACAGTTGGATACCGTTCTGAACATGGATGAACAAAAATGCAGGGACGAGGATTATTTGGTCAGTGCTTTGGTTACACTGGCTCCTGAGAGTATCGTGCTCCATATGGCTTCGGAAAAGCCTGGGCTTGCACAGACGATCCGCAGTATTTTTGACAGTCGGCTCGTTACTTGCCACTCTTGTTCGCTTTGCCTATCCGAGCGACGTGTACTTGACGGGAATAATCCCTCTAAACTATAATAGCAACAACAACTTTACATCGCTTATAAATACGATGAGAAGGACACGGACAATAGTAAGGACGCTCTAGAGAGGCGGGCCACAGGCTGGAAGCTCGCTGCGAACTGTTATTGATCTACCACCTTCGAGTAGCTGCCGGGAACGAAGCGTAGGCTTTTACTATCGGTATGCCGGTTAAATACCGTTACATGGAATGAGGAGTCTGTTTTTGTGAACAGACTTGAAGTAGGGTGGTACCGCGAGAACACACTCGTCCCTTTTTGGGATGAGTGTTTTTTTATTTTCTCAACCAAAAAGATACAGGAAGGAAGAATCCGCAGTGGCACAAATTCATGTTACTTTCCCAGATGGAGCCGTTCGTCAATACGACGCTGGGATTACTATCGAAGACATCGCAGGCTCCATTAGCTCTAGCCTGAAGAAAAAGGCAGTAGCTGGTAAAAAAGACGGCAAGGTTGTCGATCTGTACACAGAACTCACAGATGACGCAGCGATTGAAATCGTTACCCTCGATTCTGCTGACGGGTTGGAAGTATACCGCCACAGTACAGCTCACTTGCTCGCTCAAGCGGTAAAACGCATTTACGGCGCTGAAGTGAAATTCGGAATCGGTCCTGTAATCGAAGATGGCTTTTACTACGACATGGATATTCCGGTTTCCCTTTCCCCAGAGGATTTGGGCAAAATCGAAGCGGAAATGGAAAAAATCGTGAAGGAAGACCTGCCGATTCGCCGCAAAGTCGTAAGCCGCGAAGAAGCAACTACGATTTTCCAAGAACTGAACGATCACCTGAAGCTGGAGCTGATTCGCGACCTGCCAGAGGATGCGACTATCACGCTGTATGAGCAAGGCGAATTTTTCGACCTCTGTCGTGGACCGCACTTGCCGTCCACTGGCTTCATCAAAGCATTCAAGCTGATGAGCGTAGCAGGTGCATACTGGCGCGGTAAAGCAGAAAACCAAGTTCTGCAACGCGTATACGGTACAGCTTGGCCGAAAAAAGCAGACATGGATGAATATCTGCACTTCATCGAAGAAGCGAAAAAGCGCGATCACCGCAAATTGGGTAAAGAACTGGGACTGTTCATGTTCTCCGAGGAAGCGCCAGGCATGCCGTTCTACCTGCCAAAAGGCTTCACTGTTCGCAACGAGCTGGAGCAATTCTCCCGCCGTCTGCAACAATTGGCACAATACACAGAAGTTCGCTCTCCGTTCCTCATGAACGAGCGTCTCTGGAAAGAATCTGGTCACTGGGATCACTACAAAGAGAACATGTACTTCTCTGAAGTAGACAACGCGACTTACGCCTTGAAGCCAATGAACTGCCCAGGTCACATGCTGATCTATAAAAACGAGATGCATTCCTACCGCGACCTGCCGATCCGTTACTCCGAATTCGGGCAAGTTCACCGCCATGAGTACTCCGGGGCATTGAACGGAATGCTGCGGGTGCGCACCTTCTGCCAGGATGACGCGCACGTATTTGTCCGTCCTGATCAGATCGCGAGCGAAATCAAAGGCATGATCACTTTGATTGACAGCATCTACAAGGTATTTGGCTTCGAATACAGTGTGGCTCTGTCCACTCGTCCGGAAGATTCCATGGGCTCTGATGAGCTGTGGGAAGCAGCAGAAAGCTCTCTGAAAACAGTGTTGGATGAGCTCGGTATGGCCTATGAAATCAAAGACGGAGACGGTGCGTTCTACGGACCGAAGATCGATTTCCAAATTACCGACGCGCTGAAACGCCGTCACCAATGCGGAACGATCCAGTTGGACTTCCAAATGCCTGAGAAATTCGACCTGACTTATGTTGGTCAAGACAACGAGAAGCATCGTCCAGTTGTCTTGCACCGTGCGATGTACGGCTCCATGGAGCGCTTCATTGGTATCCTGATCGAGCACTACGCAGGTGCATTCCCGATTTGGCTGACTCCAATTCAAGCACGCATCATGAACATCAGCGAAGTGCACATGCCATACGCAGAACAAGTAAGAGAAAAGCTGCAACAAGCTGGCATTCGCGTAGAGTTGGATGGCCGCAATGAGAAAATCGGCTACAAAATCCGTGAAGCACAAGTTGAAAAAATCCCGTACATGCTGGTCATCGGTGAAAAAGAGGTGGCTGACGGTACATTGTCCGTCCGCAAACGCGGAGTGGGCGATGAAGGCGCGATGACAGTGGATGCGTTTGTAGAGAAAATCCGCGCTGAAATCAATGAAATGAAGTAATAGCGTATAGGAGTAGAGCCGCCCTGAAGTTTCGGGCGGCTTTTTTCATTATACGTTTACTTGGAAAAAAGAACGGGAAAAGGATGTAGGGTAATTATAGATATGGACATCAAGAAGAACTGCGGGGGATACGTATGCGGGTAAGCATCAAACAAAGACTGATAGCAGCATTTCTTGCCATTATTTTAATCCCGATTGGAGTGATTAGCTCATTTGTCTATGTCAAAATGGAGGAGCGAATCCAGACTTATTTTATTGAATCCACGACAAAAGAAGTGGCTCAAGTAGACAATGCGATTAACTTGCATTTCGACTCGATTCGTGAAAACGTAAACCTGATAGCAGGCAGTCCCTTATTAAAAAGTGCAGATAACACCATTACGACGTATATGGACAAACCAACCAAAACCAAGCATACGCCACTGCAAAATGGCGGAGTAGAGGCGGCCATTTTTCAAGATTTCCTGCGATTTGTCGATTCTCATCCGAATACTGCATTTATTTATTTAGCGACCAAGTACGGAGGATACATACAGTGGCCGACAGATGATGTCATTCCGAATTACGATCCGCGTACAAGAGATTGGTACAAAAACCCAATGGGGAATCCCGGAAAAGTGATCACGACAGATCCGTATCTCTATTTGGGCGATAACAGTCTCGTGATCAGTAACGTGACGATGCTTGCGGATGACAAGGGTGAACCACTGGGCGTTGTTGGACTGGATGTGAATTTAAAAGGGCTAACCGATATTTTGAAAGACATTAAGATCGGGAAAACGGGTTATCTCATGCTGGTTGGCAAAGACGGAACGATTTTGGCTAATCCCAAGAACCCCGAGCTCAATTCGAAGAACCTGAAAGATACGCAAATTCCTGAATTGGCTGCTATCGCAGAGAATACCGCAAGCAGCTTTTCGGTCACGATGAACGATACCGAGTATTTGGCTAACGTCTTTACTTCAGAAAAAACTGGCTGGAAATATATTTCGTTTATTGAAAAAGCTGAGCTCTCTGCTGAAGCCAATCAAATCGGTTTCATCATCGGGGCATTGAGCCTTTTGTTTGCTTTATTAGCGGTTATCGCTTCCGTTCTTTTCTCGCACAAATTCACCAAGCCATTGCTTGCTATCGTTGACCAGATTGCGCAGATCGGACGTGGTGACTTTACCGGTGAATTGCCCAAAAACCTTTTGGAAAGAAAAGACGAAATCGGCATGCTTGGTCAGAGCATTCAGGTGATGCAAGTATCCATCCAAGGACTCATTCGGGAAGTCCAAAAAGCGGTTAACACCCTCTCTACTTCGTCAGACAACATATCGGTTCGCTTGGCAGACAATGTAGACACTACGAACAAGATTTCTACCACGATACAGGAAGTAGCGAGCGGGGCGCAAAATCAGCTCAGAGGTGCGGAAGAATCCGCAAGAGCGATGGAAGAAATGTCGATCGGCATCCAACGCGTGGCGGAAACAACCTCCATCATCTCAGAATCATCTACATGTACGGCGGATGAAGCGCAGCTAGGAAACCAGTCCATCCAAAAAGCTATCCAGCAAATGGACTCCATCCGTGGCTCTGTGGAACATTCCGTATCCGTCGTCAAGCAATTGGGTGAGCGATCAAAAGAAATTGTGCAAATCATTGACGTGATTACAGGAATTGCTTCCCAAACGAATCTGCTTGCTCTCAATGCAGCCATCGAATCTGCCCGTGCGGGAGAGCATGGACGAGGTTTTGCTGTCGTAGCAAATGAAGTAAGAAAACTCGCTGAACAATCGGATGAGTCTGCTCGGCAAATCGCCAACCTCATTCAGGAGATCCAAACAGATACGACCATGGCGGTCAACTCGATGGATTCTGTCAATCAAGATGTTCAGGATGGATTGTCTACTGTACTGGAGTCAGGGGAAGCCTTCCAACGCATCTTACAAGAAATTCGACAAATAACGGATCAAATTCAGGAGGTATCTGCTGTCTCTGAGCAAATGTCTGCCGGATCGGAACAAGTAGCAGCATCTGTGGACGAGACTGCCCAAATTGCAAGGATTTCAGCGCACAATGCTGAAAATCTGGCTGCTTCCTCCAATGGTCAATTGGCCACTATGGAAGAGTTTGCCGTTTCCTTTGAATCCTTGAATCAGATGGCTCGTGAACTGGAAAGAATGATCAGTAAGTTTAAAATATAAGAATGCATAACGGAAAGAGTACGAATGTCGGGAGGTATTCGTACTCTTTTTTTGCAAAAGTAGTCCCATTTATGACACAATGTGCTGTTTGCGTTTGAAAATTTGGCTATTTCGATTTATGATTATAGACTGGTACTAAGTTGAAATGCGATATGATAGTAATGATGAAGGGGAAAATTCGTCCTATATAGATAAAAGGAGAGTGAACATCTATGTCAGAAAAAGTGCTTGATTTGCGGAACCGTCCTCTCCGAGATTTACGAATATCTGTCACCGATAAATGTAATTTTCGTTGTCGTTATTGCATGCCTGCCGAAATTTTTGGACCGGATTTTGAGTTTTTGCCGCAAAGTAAGTTGCTGACCTTTGAGGAAATTACCCGTTTGACCCAGATCTTTACTTCACTTGGGGTTGGGAAAATCCGCATTACCGGCGGAGAGCCATTAATGCGCAGAAATCTGCCTGAGTTGATTCGAATGATACGTGAAGTAGAAGGCGTTCAAGATATTGCCATGACGACTAACGGTTCTCTCTTGTCCCGCCATGCGCAAGCACTAAAAGAAGCGGGTCTGGATCGGGTGACGGTCAGCCTGGACAGCTTGGATAATGAGCGCTTTGGGGTGTTGAACGGAAGAGGCTATCAGGTAGATGCCGTGCTGGAAGGGATTCGCGCAGCGGCAGATGCCGGGCTTTCGATCAAGATCAACATGGTGGTACAACGCGGAGTCAATGATCAAGATATTTTGCCGATGGCACGGTACTTCCGTGAGCAAGGGCACACCCTTCGATTTATTGAATTCATGGATGTGGGAAACAGTAACGGGTGGCGGCTGGATCAAGTCGTTCCTTCCCGTGAAATTGTGCGCATGATCCATACAGAGATGCCGTTGGTAGCGACTGAAGCGAACTACTATGGAGAGGTGGCTTCTCGCTATCGCTATGAGGGATCGGACCAGGAGATCGGGTTGATCTCATCGGTTACCCAAGCTTTTTGCTCCACTTGTACGCGAGCTCGCTTGTCAGCAGAAGGGAAATTGTACAACTGTCTCTTTGCTTCATCTGGAGATGATTTGCGCGAACCAGTCCGCGATGGACGCACGGATGAAGAGATTCGCGAGCTGATACGTGCAATCTGGGAGCGGCGTGACGTGCGCTACTCGGAGGAACGACTAAGTGAAACGCCTGGTCTCGCCCAGCGTGAAAAGGTCGAAATGTCCCATATCGGGGGATAATTAGGTATGAGCCTTGACAAAACCCAAGCTACCTTGTAATATAAATTGCGTGTATAAACACTTCATACTTCGAGAACAAGCAGAGGCGCCCAGCTTCTCACCTGGGTCGACGTCGTATACGACTGTTGACAGGTAACTCTTACGCAAAGATCCTCGGATCTGATGAAATTGCTTAGGTGAGATATGTGCGGGCGCAGAATGCGTTCGCACATTTTTGTTCCTTCTCGAAATTGACGGGGGTGGCAAGTATTAGCAAGGATCAAATGTTAATTAACGAAGCGATCCGTGCCCGTGAAGTCCGTTTAATCGGTGCTGACGGGAGCCAATTGGGAGTCGTACCTTTTAGGGAAGCATTGCGCATTGCCCAGGAAGCTGAATTGGATCTGGTAAACGTTGCTCCTACAGCCAAGCCGCCTGTATGCCGTATCATGGACTATGGAAAGTTCAAATACGAGCAGGCGAAAAAGGAAAAAGAAGCACGAAAAAACCAGAAGATCATCGAGCTGAAAGAAGTGCGTTTTTCTTCTAACATCGAGGAACACGATTTTCAAACAAAGCTTCGCAACGTCCGCAAGTTCTTGGAGGATCAACACAAGGTGAAGTGTACGATCCGTTTCCGTGGACGTGAAATCACCCACTCCGAAATTGGACTAGGCGTTATGGAACGTGTAGCTGCCCAGTGTGAAGATCTCGCTACGCCTGAGCGCAAGCCGAAGATCGAGGGCCGCAGCATGATCATGATTCTGGCTCCGAAAGCGGAAAAGTAAGATAGTAGTTTAGACAGGAGGATTTTTCAGATGCCTAAAATGAAAACCAACAAGGCTGCTGCGAAACGTTTCAAAAAGACTGGAAGCGGCCAATTGAAGCGCGACCGCGCATTTGGTAGCCACTTGTTCGCTAACAAAACGACTAAAGCAAAACGCCACCTGCGTAAAGCTGCACTCGTTTCCAAAGGCGATCAAAAACGCATTGAGCAAATGCTCACTTACCTGTAAGTTATTTTTTATTACACACCATTACGCAGCATGAGCTCCCTAAGCGCCTAGCAGTAGGCCGCCATGCTGGAAAGACCAGGAGGAGTTTAGTATGCCAAGAGTAAAAGGTGGCATTGTTACACGCCGTCGTCATAAGAAAATCCTGAAGCTGGCGAAAGGATACTTCGGTTCCAAACATCGCCTGTTTAAATCCGCTAATGCGCAGGTAATGAAATCCCTGCTGTATGCATACCGTGACCGTCGTCAAAAGAAACGTGATTTCCGCAAACTGTGGATCACTCGTATCAACGCGCAAGCTCGCATGAACGGTCTGTCCTACAGCCGTTTGATGCACGGCCTGAAAGTTGCTGGCATCGAAGTTAACCGCAAAATGCTGGCTGACTTGGCTGTTAACGACAAAGCTGCGTTCAACGAACTGGCAACAGTTGCAAAAAGCAAACTGAACGCTTAATTTTTGAATAGAAGAGCCGATCTTTCCGATTGAGGGAAGGGCGGCTTTTTTGTTGTGGTCTAGATAGTGGTAGAAATCAGTTTGAGTCAAAAAAACAACCGAAAACACATTCGGTTGTTTTTTCTATTTTTATTCAACAAATGATTCGCTGTCGAATGGCGTCCGCCACACCTTGTGCGCGATTTTGCACACCGAGCTTTTTTAAGGCGGACTTGATGTAATCCTGCACGGTAAACTCACTAATTCCCATCCAGTCCGCCATCTCCTTAACGCTTTCGCCCCATGAAATCCGCTGCATGACTTCGACTTCTCGGCGTGAGAGCTTGACGGTTTTAGGGCGATGGGAGTCGGTTGCCAATACTTTGCCCAGCATCAGACAGTATGCGCTCAAAGATTGTACCAATTGTTGGTTGATGCCAGAACAGCCATCCTGATGCCAGGAGATACCGGCGTAGCCGAGTACGTTAGGCCCGTAGCTGATGGGGAGAATGAGCGCATAAGGGGCGCCGTACACTAAATTGGGCGGGAATTGACGGATTGCTTCAGAATCTAGCAGTACGGCTCTCTGTTCACGGATCGCATGCTGGATAAGGGGCATGTTGCGCATGTCCACCCGTATATCGCGGATGGAGCATAACTCTTGGTCAAGGATCGACCATAGTCCCTCACCCATTTGACTGAGCGTCGAGTAATTGCACAGAATGGCTCCCATGAAAGGAAAGAGATCCACGAAGCCACGTACAGCAAGCACCAGTTTCTCCTCGTAAAATGCCGTTTCTTCGATTCGATCGATGTACATGTTCAGCTCTGGACTGACCATGGAGTGATTGCCACCTCCATTTGAGTGATGAACACCCCCTGATTTTTGGGGATATGAACGATCGTTCAGCTTGACCTATAATCAACCTATAGCGCCTTCATTTTATCAAATGGCTGATCTGAGCGTAAAGAATGGAATTGGTATAAATTAACAATATCATGACTTCTTTCATTCATTCGAAATAGAAGGCGTATGAGAAAAAAGAAAGGTTGGATGGGGATGAGAAATGGTTTTGTTTCGACCAGCCAAAAAGGATTGAATCAGGAGCTACTACCGTACCAATTGTATCAAAAAGCGAAGAGATACGGCATTTGGAACCCGCAGGACATTGATTTTACGCAAGACCGCGAAGATTACGCGAATATGAATCTAGAGCAGAAGGAAGAAACTTTGGGACGGATTGCTGGTTTTCTGGGTGGGGAAGAGGCAGTCACCCTTGATCTTTTGCCTTTGATCATGGTTATTGCTGAGGAAGGGCGATTGGAGGAAGAAATGTATTTGACGACCTTCCTCTTTGAAGAGGCCAAGCACACAGAGTTTTTCCGGTTGGTTCTCGACAACATCGGTGAGTCAGGAGACTTGCATCATTTTCACGATGATGTGTACAAGCGAATTTTCCATGAGATCTTGCCAAATGCCCTCAATCGTCTGCTGACAGATAAATCCCCAGAAGCCATCGCAGAGGCTTCTACTGTCTACAACATGTTTGTGGAAGGCGTGCTCGCAGAGACAGGCTACTATGCGTTTTACGAAGCACTCAGCAAAACGGGGCTCATGCCTGGTTTAATGCAAGGAATTGGGTATTTGAAGACAGACGAATCGCGGCACATTAGCTACGGAACATTTCTGCTGCAGCGATTGATCTGTGAGCATCCCCATATTTACGATGTCATTGCCAAAAAGATGGATGAGCTGGCTCCAATGGCAAGTCATCTGTACGACTGGATGGATGACCCACAAGGGGTGAGTGCATTCGGAGTGAAGGTCGCTGATTTGCAGCAGTTTGCGAAAAAGCAATTGAGTGTGCGCATGGAGGTACTTGCCCGAGCAAAAGGGCAGACGATGGAAGAACTGTATAAGCATACAAGAACAATGATCGATGTGTAAGAAAAAAGCGATCGAACGTATTCGACGGCGAAAGCATCCACAACGGGTGCTTTTTTTCATGCCTATAGATCCACTTTGACTTGGATTGGGGCATCGATAAATGGTTGACCAACAACTTCGAAAGTGGTTGTCTGTATTGACGGCTGGTTCTGAGGCTGCCCGAACTCGGCTTATTCGTTTTGAGGCGAGTCGTTGCTTACAGAACTGGGCCCTGGTCCTAAAGCAGAATCCGCCCGAGGTCTGAGCAAAAAACAACCTCCCGTCCGTGGTATATAGCTTGGCTGATCCCTTAAAATAAGGCCATAAGAGGAAAACATTGGATAGGGAGAGAGATCAAAATGAGAAAACAAAAGTGGATGATGATGGGAATTACAGCAGTTGTTTGTTCAGCGATGTTCGTGCCAGGGGCGTTTGCCAAAGACAAAGATGACTCATATTCCGTGACGTCTTCTATCTTCGCGCCTGGTCCGTACTCGGCTCCAGTAGTCCAGAAAACAGATGCGGTAGCAGGCAAGCAAACAGCAGGAAGTGCGTTTACTTTCGCTCCAATTGTAAACGAAAAAGAAGAAAACTAATGGGCTTCAAGCATCCGTACAGGATGCTTTTTGTTTGGAATAAAATGGATGTAATCCTCAAGTCTGAGAAAAAAACAATCTTTCGTCCGTGTCGAGCAGACTCCCCAATGCCATACAATAAAAAGCGTACAGGAAAACATTGGATAGGGAGAGAGACATAGATGAGAAAACAAAAATGGATGATGATGGGTGTAACAGCGATAGTCTGTTCAGCGATGTTCGTGCCAGGAGCGTTTGCGAAAGACAAGGATGATTCTTACTCGGTGCCGCCTTCCTTCGTAAGCCCTGGTTCATATGCGATACCAACCGTTCAAACGGTTCAAGTAACCGATGCCAAAAAGACGCAACAAATCGGCCCTTCGTTTATTTTCGCCCCGGCTGTAAACGAAAAAGATGAAAAATAAAGCAGCAGAAAGCTGTCAGACCCTGTCTGGCGGCTTTTTTTCTGTGAAAAACGCCTCGACGTTTTTCATAAAAGTGGATGTGACCGTTTGGTTTGGGCGAGTTGGATATAGGTGGACGATGCGCCACTTCCAGTCACTAGGCATATGATGGTGGGTGAATCCTAGCAAGAGAGGAGCTTCGCTGATGAGCAATCGCCAGAAAATGGCGGATGAGGAAATACAGGAATGGGCAAGCCGACTGGAAGGTCAAGCGCCGCAGGACGTGCTTGTGAACGCCGTGGAAAACTATGCAGCCAGTCTAATCCTAGCTGCCAGCTTTGGCGCTGAAGATGTCATTTTAATCGACATGCTGCACAAATTGGCTCCCACTATTCCTGTATTTTACCTCGATACCAACATTCATTTTGCTGAAACGTATGATACGCGTGACAAGCTGCAAGCCAGATACGGCACGACATTTATTCAAGTGCAGCCACAGTTGACGTTAGCCGAGCAGGCAGAAAAACACGGAGACAAACTGTGGGAGAGGGAACCGAATCTTTGCTGCGAGATTCGGAAGGTAGAGCCGTTAAAGCGCGTCCTGTCCAACTATCAGGCGTGGATTACGGGCATTCGCCGCGAGCAATCACCTACCCGAGCAAATACCAAAAAAGTGGAGTGGGACGAAAAATTCAACCTGGTAAAATTCAATCCGCTAGCAGATTGGACGGAGGCCCAGGTGTGGGAATATATCCATGCGCATGATGTCCCTTACAATCCATTGCACGACCGAAACTATCCAAGCATTGGCTGCCGAGTATGCACGCGCGCTGTCATGCCTGGCCAAGATTCTCGGTCGGGACGGTGGGCTGGCTTCGAAAAGACCGAATGCGGTCTGCACAAATGAACAGTGCAGGAGGGAAAGATGTGAAGCAAACCATCTTGCCGCACGGGATCAAAAAGGCCATTATCGTGGACAAATGGACCCTGTCGGACATCGAATGTCTTGCTATCGGAGCATTTTCGCCGCTGGCTGGATTCATGGAAGAGGCGGATTACCACACGGTCGTGGAAACGATGCGTCTAGCCAATGGAACGGTTTGGCCGTTGCCAGTGACATTGGCTGTCGATGCAGATGAGCACGACGATCTTGTACCCGGCGACAGTATTCTGTTACGTGGGGAAGATGGAGTGGACTATGCGATTTTGCAGGTGAAAAGCTGCTTTGTGCCAGATAAAATGCGTGAGGCAGAGCTCGTTTTTCGCACGGTGGATCTCGCTCACCCTGGTGTGAAAAAGCTGTTTGAAAAGCCAAACCTATACGTGGGTGGGCCTGTAGAAATACTGCAAAAGCCTAAGCCTGAGCGCTTCTCTGATTTGTATTTGACGCCGGCAGAAACGAGAGAAAGATTTCGAGAAAATGGCTGGCAAACGGTGGTTGGTTTCCAAACGCGCAATCCCGTTCACCGGGCGCATGAATATATTCAAAAGGCGGCATTAGAGATTGTCGATGGTCTTTTTCTCAACCCATTGATGGGGGAAACGAAATCAGACGATGTTCCTGCACAAGTACGAATGAAAAGCTATCTCGCCCTTCTCGAAAATTATTATCCGCACAACCGTGTATTGCTCGGCGCTTTTCCGGCTGCCATGCGATATGCAGGTCCGCGTGAAGCGGTCTTCCACGCATTGGTACGAAAAAATTACGGTTGTACACACTTTATCGTCGGCCGCGATCACGCAGGGGTAGGTGATTACTACGGCACGTATGATGCGCAACACATCTTTTCCGAGTTTGTCCCAGGTGAGCTCGGTATCCAGCTGCTCTTTTTTGAGCACAGCTTTTACTGCAAGGCATGCCAAGGGATGGCAACGACCAAAACGTGCCCGCATGACAAAGAATCTCATATGACCTTATCGGGAACAAAAGTGAGGGAAATGTTGAGAAACGGGATCACGCCACCTCTGGAATTTACACGTCCGGAAGTCGCAACGATTTTGATAGAGGGATTGAAATCCCCGCAATAAAACGGAACCGAAAAAGCAGGAGAGGGACGGCAATGCCGTTCTTTTTCCGATGCAAAAACTGGACGAGTTTTCTTTTTCTTGTATCCGCTTTCACGCAAAAACCGCGCTGTAAAGCCATTTCCAACTGAGCATTCGTTCGGACGAAAGTCCAGTAAAATCTTTTTGTTTTCGTTGACACCCCCTAGGTGCCTAGCTATAATCAGACGTAACACTTTATTCTGACAACAACAATATTGAAAATATTGTTTTAATAGTAGGCCATGACGAGGATGGTGCGCGTTACCCCTTTTACAGAGAGCCCTGATGCTGAGAAACGGGTATAGGGTATGTCGCATTGCTCACCTCTGAGCCGTTTTGCTGAAACTTGCCTTGCAGGTAGTAGGCCAAACCGCTTAACACCCGTTAACGTGTTACAGTCCACATTTGCTGTGACTGGCTGAGATCGGCTGACCGTGAGGCGCCGATAAAGTTGGGTGGTACCGCGAACCCTTTCGCCCCAAAAGACATGGAAATAAAACCGTGTCGGGGCGAAAGGGTTTTTCTATGTGTCTATAGTTATTTTCAATACCTGTTGAGAATTGGGAGGAGGAGAGGTCAATGAGTGTTGAAATGGCCGAATTGCAGAAAAAGAACGGCATTCCACCGATTCAGTTCGGGGAAGAAGTGACAGGAGCAGAAACGCTGCTGCGCTGTTTGATCCTGGAGCAGGTCGAATACATTTTCGGCTATCCAGGCGGGGCGGTTCTCCCCATTTATGACTCCCTGTACGGGAGCTACTTCAAGCACATTTTGACTCGCCACGAGCAAGGTGCTATCCACGCTGCTGATGGATATGCCCGAGCGACAGGCAAACCGGGTGTATGTATCGCTACGTCCGGTCCGGGAGCAACGAACCTCGTAACGGGGATTGCAACCGCTCAGATGGACTCGGTTCCGCTGGTCTGCATCACAGGTAACGTGGCACAGTCGCTGATTGGTACCGACGCGTTCCAAGAAGCGAACATTACGGGAATTACCATCCCGATTACGAAGCACAGCTACTTTGTCCGCGACATTCGCGATCTTCCACGGATGGTGAAGGAAGCTTTCCACATCGCGACAACCGGTCGTCCGGGCCCAGTATTGATCGACATTCCTAAAGACGTCGCCAATGCGAAGGCACCATTTACCTACCCGGATCAAGTGGAGATTCGCGGCTACCGCGCTTCACTCGTACCAAGCGACGAAGAAGTACAAGAGTTTGTCAAAGCCGTTAGCGAAGCGAAGCGTCCAGTCATTTTGGCGGGTGGGGGAATCATTGCAGCTCAAGCAGAGAAAGAATTGCGCGACTTTGCAGAAAAAACACGCATCCCGGTGATCAACACCTTCATGGGATTGGGTGGTTTCCCTGGAACACACGAGTTGTCGCTGGCAATGCCAGGTATGCACGGAAATTACACAGCGAACCAAGCGCTCTTGAATGCGGATTGTGTGATTGGTCTGGGAGCACGCTTTGATGATCGGATCACGATGGGACGCACGAAGGAGTTCGCACCAAAAGCACGCATCGTACATGTCGACATCGATCCAGCAGAGCTGGGGAAAAACGTTGAGACAGCCGTCACAGTAGCGGGCGACGTGAAGAGCACGCTGGAAAAAGCAATTCCGCTCGCAAAAGCTTGTGATTCGGAAGCGTGGATCAGCCAGTTGAAAGAGTGGCGAGAACAATATCCGTACAAGTACAAAAAAGATGGCGACGTATTGAAGCCACAAGCAGTCATTGAACTCTTGTACAACTCCACAGATGGGGAAGCGATCGTCACAACAGACGTTGGACAACACCAGATGTGGACAGCTCAATACTATAAGTTCAAGCACCCGCGCTCCTTTATTTCTTCCGGTGGTCTCGGCACGATGGGCTTTGGCTTTCCGGCAGCAATTGGCGCACAGATCGCTCACCCGGATCGCACGGTAATCTCCGTCGTTGGGGATGGCGGATTCCAGATGACCAACCAGGAGCTGGCAATCGTCTCCCAATACAACATTCCGGTCAAAGTAGCGATTGTAAACAACCAGTGCTTGGGAATGGTTCGTCAATGGCAGGAGCTCTTCTACGATAATCGCTACAGCCAAATCGATCTGACCTGCAGCCCAGATTTTGTCAAGCTGGCGGAAGCATATGGCGTAAAAGGCTTGCGAGCAAGCACGCCGGAAGAAGCCGAGGCAGTTTGGGCAGAAGCGCTTGCGCATGATGGACCAGTCGTGGTGGACTTCCGCGTTGCACAGGAAGAAAACGTATATCCGATGGTTGCATCAGGCAACACACTAGATCAGATGGAATTGGGGGACGATTAGGATGCAGCGACATACCATTTCCGTACTCGTCAACGACCAACCAGGCGTTTTGACCAGAGTGGCGACACTGTTCGGCCAGCGTGGCTTCAACATCGACAGCATTACGGTGGGAGGCACGGAAGAACAGGGGCTGTCCCGGATGATCATTACAACCGGGGGAGATGACCGCCAAATCAATCAGCTCATGAAGCAATTGCACAAGCTGATCGATGTCATCTCCGTCACGAATCTCAGTGAGAACCCTTTTGTATCACGGGAACTGGCGCTGATTAAAGTGACGGCATCGCCTAGCCAGCTGGCAGAGTTAAACGGAATTGTCGAGCCGTTCCGTGCCGCGATCGTTGATGTGGGTCCTAGCTCACTGATCGTGCAAGTAACGGGTGACACCGAAAAGATTGATGCGCTGCTCGTTCTATTACAAAGCTACGGCGTTATTGAACTGACAAGAACGGGTTCAGTAGCGATGGCGCGCAGTATTGTTCCAGCAACAGCCGCAGCAACGGTTTAAATTGCCAAATTTCAGAATAAAAATTCAAACTAAACATTTTTAGGGAGGCTATACAAATGGTAAAAATGTATTATGAAGCAGACGTAAAACAAGAGGTACTGCGTGGAAAAACAATTGCAATCATCGGCTACGGTAGCCAAGGTCATGCACAAGCTCAAAACCTGCGCGACAGTGGTTATAAAGTAGTTGTTGGTCTTCGTCCAGGTAAATCTTGGGATGTAGCGGCAAAAGACGGTTTTGAAGTTTTGACTGTAGCAGAAGCAACCAAACGCGCTGACGTGGTTCAAATCCTGATGCCAGATGAGCGTCAAGCACAAGTATACCGCGACGAGATCGCGCCAAACCTGAAATCCGGCGCTGCCCTGTGCTTCTCTCACGGATTCAACATCCACTACGCGCAAATCGTGCCACCAGCTGATGTAGACGTAATCATGGCTGCTCCAAAAAGCCCGGGCCACCTCGTTCGCCGCGTATACCAAGAAGGCTTTGGCGTACCTGGTCTGATCGCGATCTACCAAGATGCGACTGGCAATGCGAAAGACCTTGCACTCGCCTATTCCAGCGGTATCGGTTGCACAAAAGCTGGCGTAATCGAAACATCTTTCCGTGAAGAGACAGAAACAGACCTGTTCGGTGAGCAAGCAGTATTGTGCGGTGGCGCAAGTGAGCTGGTAAAAGCAGGCTTCGATACATTGGTGGAAGCAGGTTATGCTCCTGAGATCGCCTACTTCGAGTGCTTGCATGAGCTGAAGCTGATCGTTGACCTGATGTACGAGGGTGGTTTGGCTCGTATGCGCTACTCCATCAGTGACACTGCTGAGTACGGTGACTACAGCACAGGTCGTCGCATCATCACAGATGAAACTCGCAAAGAAATGAAAAAAGTACTGGCTGAAATCCAAGACGGTACATTCGCTCGCAATTGGATCTTGGAAAACCAAGCAAACCGTCCTGGCTTCACTTCCCGTCGTCGTCTGGAATCCGAGCATGGCATCGAGGTAGTAGGAGAGCAGCTGCGTGGCATGATGTCTTGGATCAACAAAGACACGAAAAAAGAAGAAGCGAAAATCGGCCAATAATTGCCGTATACAAAATCTATATATAATGTAGGGAAAAATGTGGAGGTGAAAAGTTCATGCGGACCATTGAGATTTTTGATACGACACTGCGTGATGGGGAGCAGTCTCCGGGCGTCAATATTAGCACGAACGAAAAGGTGGAGATCGCCCTTCAACTCGAGAAGCTGGGCGTAAACAGAATTGAGGCGGGCTTCGCTGCTGCCTCCCCTGGTGACCAAAAGTCTGTGGCCGAAGTTGCAAAACGGGTGAAGAATGCAACCGTCGTCAGTCTGGCTCGTGCCGTAAAAGACGACATGGATAAGGCATACGAAGCGCTTCGCAACGCACAAAACGCTTCCCTCCACGTCTTTCTCGCAACATCTCCGATTCACCGTCAGTTCAAGCTGAACATGAGCAAGGAAGAAGTCCTTGCTCGGGCGGTGGAGGCAGTTACTTATGCGAAAAAGTACTTTACGGAAGTTCAGTTTTCCGCAGAGGATGCGGCGCGTACCGAGATCGACTTTTTGGCAGAGGTTGTAGAGGCGGTCATCAAGGCAGGGGCTACTACGGTAAATATTCCAGATACGGTTGGCTACATGACGCCATATCAGTACGGAAACATTTTCCGTGAGCTGAAAAAACGCGTGCCTTCTACCGATCTGATTCGTCTGAGCTGCCATTGCCACGATGACCTCGGGATGGCAGTCGCCAACAGTCTCGCTGCAGTCGAGGGTGGAGCTACGCAGGTCGAGGGCACCATCAATGGAATCGGAGAGCGCGCTGGAAATGCTGCTCTGGAAGAAGTGGCGCTTGCATTGGAGACGCGCAAGGATTACTACCAGGCGACGACCAAGCTGAATTTGAAAGAAATCGCACGGACCAGCCAGCTAGTGAGCCGTTTGACAGGGATGATCGTGCCAGGGAATAAAGCAGTCGTGGGGGCAAATGCTTTTGCGCACGAGTCCGGTATTCACCAGGATGGTGTGTTAAAAGAAGTCACCACGTACGAAATTATCCGTCCGGAATCGGTCGGCTTCAAGTCAAACAAACTGGTTCTTGGCAAGCACTCTGGGCGCCATGCTTTCAAGGAAAAGCTGGTTGATCTGGGCTATCACTTGGAGCAAGAAGAGGTAAATGTAGCGTTTGCAGCGTTCAAAGTATTGTGCGACAAGAAGAAAGAAATCACGGATGACGACATTCTCGCTCTGGTAGACTCCAAAATGGTTCGCGGACCAGAAGCATTCCAGCTGGAATCCGTACAGCTCGCTTACGGCAACATTTCCGTTCCGACAGCGAGTGTGCGACTGGTTCGTGCCGACGGATCAGTATGCGAAGAAGCCGCATGTGGAAATGGATCGGTTGATTCCATCTACAAAGCGATTGACCGCGCTACTGGAGAAGAAGTCTCCCTCGTCGATTACAAAATCCTTTCCGTTACTCACGGACAAGATGCGCTGGGTGAAGTGTTCGTTCGTCTACAGCAGGGCGATCTGATCGTTACCGGCCGCGGCGTGAGCACAGATGTGCTAGAAGCGAGCGCGATCGCCTACGTCCGGGCAGTGAACAAGATCATGGAGCGTCGTGGCGAACCTACGCCCGTCAGTGCAACGATATAAAGATAGGTCAAATGTGGATAGGATCATAGGAACCAGCAGCGTTCGGAAACCATTACGTATAGAAAAGGGATAAACGATGAAGAAAAACTATCGCATCGCCGTTCTTCCTGGAGACGGTATTGGACCAGAAATCATGCAGGAAGCGGTCAAAGTCCTTACACTCGTAGGGGAACTTGAAGGAGTCACTTTTACATGTGAAGAAGGCCGGATCGGTGGTATCGCAATCGATACGGATGGAACACCGTTGCCAGAAGAAACGGTAACGCTGGCTAAGCAAGCGGATGCTGTGCTCTTAGGAGCTGTTGGCGGACCGAAGTGGGACCAGAATCCTGGGAATCTTCGCCCAGAAACAGGGCTGCTCGGTATTCGCAAAGCACTCGGGTTGTTTGCGAACATTCGCCCAGCTACCATGCACAGCTCTCTGGTCGATGCTTCCTCCCTCAAACCAGAAGTCGTTTCTGGCGTTGACTTGATCGTTGTACGTGAACTGACCGGGGGGATTTATTTCGGTGAGAAAAAACGCTATGACGGTCCAAACGGTGAAGTCGCAGAAGATCAGTGCATCTATCATGAAGCGGAAGTCGAGCGAATCATTCGAGTCGGTTTCGACATTGCGCGAAAACGCCAAAAGCGTCTCGTATCTGTAGATAAGGCGAACGTCCTCGAAAGCTCCCGCCTCTGGCGCAAGGTAGCCGAGCGAGTAGCGGCGGACTATCCAGATGTAGAGCTGTCTCACCAGTTGGTAGACTCCTGCGCGATGCAACTCGTACGTGAACCAAAGCAGTTTGACGTCATCGTGACGGAAAACATGTTCGGCGACATCTTGAGCGATCAGGCAGCGATGCTGACGGGTTCGATTGGGATGCTGTCCTCGGCGAGTTTGGCAGCAGGCAGTTTTGGCCTGTATGAACCGGTTCATGGCTCTGCCCCTGACATTGCTGGAAAAGGCATTGCAAATCCGCTGGCAACCATTCTGTCCGTAGCGATGATGCTTCGTCTCTCGCTCGGTATGGATGAAGCGGCAGCAGCAGTGGAAAACGCAGTTTGGTCCGTACTGGAAGCAGGACATCGCACTGGCGACATCGCGGCAGACAGGAGCAAAGCGATTGGTACAATCGAGATGGGCCAACTGGTTCGCGACGAGCTGTCCAAACAGTGGCAAAAACTATAAATCATACAAAACGAAACCCTGCCAAAGTCCTTCGGGTGCTTTGGCAGGGTTTTCTCCATTTTTATACGGTTTATCCGATCGTGATCTTCCCTTTCGGATAGCGGAAGTATTCCTTTTGTTTGCGCTGTGCGAGGGCAAAGGCAATCGTGAGTGGTCCCACCCGACCAGCAAACATCGTCAATACGATCAGCGTTTTTCCGATCGGAGTCAGATGAGGGGTCAGCCCCATGGATAGTCCAGTCGTAGCAAACGCGGAAGTGACCTCGAACAGGATCATTTCGAATCGGGCGGTTGTCTCCGTAATCGAGAGCACCATCGTCATGACAAGTACAATGGACAGAGCGATCATGGTCAGCGTCAGTGATTTGTAGACCATGTGAGGCAGGATGCGTTGGCGGAAGAAAATGACATCTTCCTTCCCTTTAATTTGGGCGATAACAGCACCAAGCAGTGTGGCAAAGGTCGTCGTCTTGATTCCGCCTCCCGTTGAGCCCGGAGATGCACCGATGAACATCAGGATAATAATGAGGAAAAGTGAAGACTGATACATATCCCCGATATTCAATGTGTTCGAACCTGCCGTACGAGGTGTAACTGACTGATAAAAGGAGCCAAGCACTTTGCCCATCATGGAAAGGGGCTGCAAGGTCTTCGGATTGTTGTACTCCAAAATGAAGATAAGCACGGTCCCAGCCGTAATCAAGAGACCGGTTGTTGCCAATACCACTTTCGTATGTAAAGACAGGCGACGGGTTTGACGATAATCGTATAACTCACTCACAACAATGAAACCAATACCACCAAGAATGATCATCAAACAGACGACGAGATTGACGAGCAGATCATCTACATAAGCTGTTAAGCTGGCGAAATCGCCCATCAGGTCAAATCCAGCGTTATTAAAATTAGAAATCGCATGGAAAAAGCCGAAGTAGATCGCCTTTGACAGAGGAAAGTCAAAGGCAAAACGAATAGAGAGAAGCACTCCACCTATAAACTCAGTGACGGCAGTAAAAATCAAAATCATTTTAGCTAAACGTACGACCCCTTCTATCGATATCTGATTCAGTGATTCTTGAAGGATGAGCCGTTCACGCAATGAGATTTTTTTACGCATAATCAGTGCGAAAAAGGTAGCGAATGTCATAAAGCCAAGTCCGCCAATTTGAATGAGCGACAAAATGACGAGCTGACCAAAGGTAGTGAAAGTCGTTCCAGTATCGACGACAACTAAGCCTGTTACGCACGTAGCAGAGGTGGCCGTAAACAGAGCATCAAGCCAATACAGGCCAAGTCCATCAACGGTAGAGACCGGGAGTGTCAAAAGCAGCGTACCCAGGAAAATAATCAAGGCAAACCCAAGTACAAGCGTTTTTGGTGGATCAAGGTGAAGCTTTTCTACGATTTTTTTAATCATAGCAGGTTATACCTCGGCTTTTTTCGAGTCTTGTGTATGAGAAGAAGGGAAACCCATCTCTTAGTATGGCATTTCCCTTGGAAAACTTACCGAAGAAGAGCAGCGCCCAATCGGTGAAGCCAATGTTTCAACTCTCGCTCTTCCAATGGAGCAAGCGGGAAACGGACAGCCGGGCAGCGCAGAATATCGTCAGGCTCATCCGCTACGCGAAAGGCATGGCCGCCTGTCAGCTCGAGACCTTCCTCCCGCAGAATAGCGACGACTCTCTCTTCCTGTTCGGTTGCTCTTGCGGTTGGCGTGCCCCATTTGATCCATGTATTTAAGCCGCCTGTGATGGGGAACATCCGCGCATGATCGGGGAGTGCTTGCCGTCTTTCTTGCCAGAGTCGCAGGAAGCGGGCCTGGAATAGGGAACGTCGATCTGCAAGAAACTCTTCATAAAACCAAGGATCATCAAGGAGTTGAACGGCTGCTTCTACGACGAGCAGAGAAGGTTCCGCTCCGGTCATGGAAACAAGCTGGCTGTAGCGCTCCAATTCATCATCCGATAAATCAGAGGGAAGCATCAACACGCCCAATTGCAGGTCGCGAGCCAGTGTTTTGGACAAAGAATGCAAATAGTAGACCTCAATAGAGTTTTTTGCCTGCGCAGCCATGTGGTACAGTGGAACGCTCGGCTCTTCAAACCAGAGGTCGCCATAATGGTCGTTTTCAATCAGACGTACGTTATGATTATGTGCCCATTCGAGCAGCTCTTCCTTTCGTTTCAATGAATAGCTGATGCCCGTTGGGAATTGGTAATGCGGGTTAATCAACAGCCAATTGGCGGGGTAATGCTCCTGCTCTTCATTGAGGGCTTGAATACAGACGCCTTCTTCATCCATGCGAATCGGGCGAACCGTAATACCGCACTGGCTCAGTAAGCGCAGGAATACGGGATAGCTATACTCCTCCACATAGACGACATCGCGCGCATTCATGACGCGCTGTGCTAGAAAGGCGAAGCCGCTCGTGCTTCTGTTAAAAAGCAGAAGTCGTTCAGGTGAGTGTGGCAGTCCTCTGCGGCTGAGATGATCAGCGAAAACTTTGGCAGCCTGCGTTCGCATGATTTTCTTCTTCGCGGACGGTTCATCCAATACGGTCAGGCTCTCATAAAAAGCACCACGCAAACGCTTCACCAGCTCTTCGCTTGGACGAGGGGAGGAATCAGCTAGGGAAGCAATCGGAATATCTGTGAGCGGGAGGCGATTTTCCAAACGAGCTTCTTTGGCAAGCTGCGTCAAGTAATAGCCTTTACCGTGCACAGCTTCCAGCCAGCCTTCCAGCGCAAGATGATCGTATGCTTTTTTGACTGTCTCCAACGAGCACCCGCTAATGGTCTTCATATCTCGCAGTGATATCAATTGTTGTCCATCTACAAGAAAGGCACCACGCAGAATCGCTGTTTTTAATTGTTCAGCGAGTTGTACATAGATTGGTGTGTGCGATTGTTTGTGGAAATGAAAAGAAAAATAAGGTCGCTCTGGCATTCGCGCACGCCTCCTTGTCTGTCGAAAAAATAGCAGTCATCAGCATTATATAGGAAAGCGAAGCATCTCGGGTATAGGGAGTGAAGAAATTGTTGCCGGAACGACGAGGGTATTGGAAACTCGAACATGGTATCATGAGAAAAAGATATATATTGAAGAAATGAGGAAATTACGGATGAGTACGCAGGAACACAAGGCGCTAGCGCCCAAGCAAGTCACATGCATGGTCATTACCGTTTCCGATACTCGGACAGAGGATACAGATAAAAGCGGTCAGTTAATGAAGCAGCTTCTGACTGAAGCCGGTCACAGCGTTGCTCTTTATCAAATGGTAAAGGACGAGCCTGAACAGGTCATTGCGGCGATTGAAGCGGGAATCGCACATGGCGACGTTCAAGTCATTCTTCTCAATGGCGGTACTGGCATTTCGCCAAGAGACAATACCTTTGAGGCTGTTTCTGGCTTGCTTGATAAGGAAATGCCGGGATTTGGCGAGTTGTTTCGGATGTTGAGCTTTACAGAAGACATCGGTTCCGCAGCGATGCTCAGTCGTGCGATTGCAGGGACACGGAAAGGGAAGATGATTTTTTCCACACCAGGCTCGACAGGTGCGGTGCGATTGGCGATGAATCGGTTGATCGTGCCAGAGCTGGGGCATGTGGTGCGCGAATTAAATCGGTAACCATTCGGGTTCAACAATCTTGTAAGCGGATGGATTTGCCGTTAGTAGTCTCGTATGGTACTGTTACGAAAGGATAAAGATCGGTCAGACCATGAACCATCGATTGCAGATGGTTTTTTGGTGCCGAATTTTGCAAGGAGAGTAGGCCCATCCATGAAGATTTTACTATCGACCTTAAACGCCAAGTTTATTCACTCCTCACTTGCTTTGCGCTATTTGCGAAGCTATGCCCAGGAAGCATTTCCTTCGATTGAGGTGGTGGAGTATACCATCAACGATGTAACGTTAAATATAGTAGCAGATATACACAAGCGCAAGCCGGATGTCGTTGCATTTTCCTGTTATATCTGGAACATTCGCGAGACCCTCAGTGTCATGCGCACGCTGAAAAAGATTTGCCCGGATGTTCCGATTATCCTCGGGGGACCAGAAGTGACCTACGATGCGGATGAATGGATGAAGAAGCATCCTGAAATCGATGTCATCTGCATTGGTGAAGGGGAGCAGACCTTCTTGGAGCTTTTGCAGGTGTATCAGGAATCCTTGCAAACCAAGCAGCCTCCACGCCTGCGTGATGTAGCCGGGATCGCTTATCGCGAAGAGGAGTACGTGCGTTTTTCCATGCCGCGTGCGCAAGTGGAAGAGATGGACAGTATTCCTTCCCCATACGCGGACCATCTGGACGAGATGAACAACCGCGTCGTCTATTTTGAGGCGTCCCGTGGGTGTCCGTTCAAATGCCAATACTGTCTGTCTTCGATTGAAGACGGCGTACGCTATTTCAGTCTGGAACGAGTGAAAGAAGATCTCATGCGCTTGATCAATCACGGGGTCAAAACGATCAAGTTCGTGGATCGCACGTTTAACATCAATAAAAAATATGCGTTGGAAATCTTTCAGTTTTTGATCGACAACCACAATGGCACAGTCTTTCAATTCGAGATCACGGCAGACATTTTGCGCGCGGACGTACTCGACTTCTTGACCGAGAATGCACCTCCAGGCATTTTCCGCTTCGAGATTGGGGTTCAGTCCACAAATGATGAAACGAACCGCCTTGTTCAGCGGATTCAGCGTTTCGATCGTCTTGCGCGGACAGTGACACAGATCAAGGATTCGAAAAAAATCGATCAGCATCTGGACTTGATCGCTGGTTTGCCTGAGGAAGATTATGTATCCTTCCGCAAAACCTTTAATGACGTGTTTGGTTTACGCCCGGAAGAGCTTCAGCTCGGCTTTTTGAAAATGCTGCGCGGGACAGGTGTTCGTGCGCGTGCGGCTAATCACGGCTATGTTTTTATGGATGAGGCTCCTTACGAAATTTTGGGGAACAATGTCCTTTCCTTTGATGACATGCAAAAAATCAAGCGTGTAGAAGACATTCTGGAAAAGTACTGGAATGCGCACCGGATGGACTATACAGTGGAGTGGCTGTTGGCGAATCAATTTGAAACAGCTTTTGACTTCTTCCAGACATTTGGCGACTATTGGGAAAATCAAGGCTGGAGCCGTATCGGTCATCAATTAGAGGATTTGTTCGTGCGTTTGCAGAAGTTTTTGCAAATCCAGCAAGTGGACGGTATGGGGCATGTGCTCAGCATGATGAAATTCGATTTCCTGCGAAATCAGAAGCATCGCCCGCGCAAGCTGTGGTGGGAGGATGTCATGGACAAGGAAGAGATGCAACAGACGTTCGCTGTCCTAACCGAGCAGCGTGAGCGACTCCGCGATGATTTTGCGGCACATGCTGCGTTGGAAAAAGATTACTTCAAGCACACGCTGACTGCCAAAGTGACCTTTGATATTGAAAAATGGATGGAGACCGGTGAGTTTGTCGAGGGAGATTTTACACTCGTCGTGTATTATCCGTACAAAGATGAAGAGCAAAATGCTTTTGCTGTCGTCAAGCAGGACGTCCAAGTAGCAGGCTAAACCACCGGATGATGAGATGAGTGGAAGGGGGGAGAGGCAGATGAACGCAAGCGAGTATACGGAGGCTGTCGAGGAACTGTTGCGTGCACATGGTGATTCGATGGTGGCTGGGCCAATGGAGCAGTACATGAAAAATCATTTTCCTTTTCTGGGGATAAAATCACCACAGCGCAAAGAACTGACTAAACAAATCTTTCGAGATTATGGCGTACCCGAAAATTGGGAGCAGGTCGTTAGTTCCTTGTGGACTTTGTCAGCGCGAGAGTACCAGTATGTAGCGCTTGACGTACTCGAGAAGTCCAAAAAGCGTCTCACCCCTGACCATCTCCCGTTCGTAGTCGAACTGATCACAACAAAATCGTGGTGGGATACCGTGGATTATTTGGCTTCCCATACAATGGGCAGATTGTTTGCCTTGCATCCCGAACTGATCGAACCGAATACGACAGCCTGGATGAATGGAACCAACATGTGGCTGCAACGAACCGCGATTTTATTTCAGTTGTCATACAAAGACAAGACAGATCAGCGGCTGCTCTTTTCCTTGGTGGAGAGATGCGCGGATTCCAAAGAGTTTTTTATTCAGAAGGCAATTGGCTGGGCGTTGAGAGAGTATGCGAAAACAAATCCCGACGCCGTACGTGAATTTGTAGAAGCGACGCCACTCGCGAGTTTGTCCAGACGTGAAGCGCTCAAACATCTGTCATGATAGAGTCGTCTAGCGTATCTGTGCTTGATAAAATACGTAAATCTATTGCAAAATAAACAAGTACCTTTTTTGAGGTTCATACGTAATACATAGAGTCAGATATCGTGCGATGCCATAGCTGCTAGTATGTCAAGAAAGACCGCACTGTGGCAAGGATAGGGGATTTTGCCTCATGGAAGTCGACCTGCTGATGTCAATCATAGAGCAATACGGTTACGTAGCGATTTTTTTCCTGCTCTGGCTGGGGATTGTCGGTTTGCCGATTCCCGATGAGCTGGTTGTCGCTACAGGAGGATTTCTTGCCTCCATTGGCGTGCTAAACCCATGGTATTCTTTTTTGGCGGGATATTTAGGGGTTGCCTCCGGATTGACGATTGGCTTTTTACTTGGAAAGTATTTTGGGAAACCGATATTGCAATGGCTATGCAAAACCGAGAAAATGAGGAACGCTGTGAATCGATCAACGGGCTTGCTGGAGAAGTACGGTACTACTGCTCTTTGCATTAGCTACTTATTTCCGGTTGTCCGTCATGTCGTCCCTTATTTGGTCGGACTGGGCGGTATGTCGTTCCGGCGTTATGCGATGCTGTCTTATCCAATCGGGTTGGTTTGGACCGTTGCTTTCTACTTTCTCGGCCATGTATTTGGTAATAACGTGGAAGCGATTATCGAAGTCATCCGTAAATACGGTTTTTATGCTTTGCTGGTGCTCGTGGTTGTTTTGGGTGTGGTATTCTTCGTACGCAAGCAGTTTATGGGAAATCGGGCATATCGGGCAAAAGGAGAATAAGAAATGTACCATCAACAATTAGCTGCCCATCGCCGCAATTTCGTGCTGATGCTCGTCATAAGCTGGGTCCTCCTGTTGGCAGGATACTTCAATTCGAATGTCTGGGTGCTGGCTGCGGGAGCTTTACTGCTAAATGGTTATGCTTATTACCTGATGCAGACAGACAAGCGTCTGGCGAAAGAAAAAGGTTTTCGGGTTCCAGAACAGAGTCTTTTGTTAGTCGCATTTTTAGGAGGAGGAATCGGTGCGCTTGAGGGCATGCTTATTCAACGGCATAAGACCAAGCATATGTCTTTTCTCATCCTGCTCCCGCTCTTTTGCATCGCGCAAATTTTGTTAGTCATTTGGTTGACGCAGCTATACTTGAATAAAAGTCTCGTGTCGTAGGTGGCACGGGATTTTCTTTTTACGAATGGGATTCCGCTGTTTGAAAATTCAGCCTATAATAGAGGGGAACGATAGAACAAGCTGAGGAGGTAGCTATGTCTCAATCAAGCCCCCTAACGAAAACGGACGCGCAGCAATTGGATGCACAGGACGAACTCGCGAGCTATCGCGAAGAGTTTTATCTGCTTCCGAGCCTGTATTTGGATGGCAACTCGCTTGGCCTCATGTCAAAAAGAGCGGAAAAGAGTGTCATGGATATGATGCAGTCTTGGAAGGAGCTGGGTGTGGAAGGCTGGACAACGGGTAACCTTCCGTGGTTTTTCTTCTCGGAGAAATTGGGAGAGATGAGCGCAGCACTTGTAGGGGCAAGCCCCGAGGAAGTGATCGTAACGGGTTCTACGACGATTAACCTCCATCAGCTGGCAGCTACCTTCTATCATCCGGTTGGGAAAAGGACGAAGGTCGTTGCCACCGAGCTGGATTTCCCTACCGATATATACGCACTCCAGAGTCAAATGAAGCTCCATGGGCTGGACCCAGAAGAGCATTTGGTTCGGGTAGCGTCAAGAGATGGCCGTCTGATCGAGGAAGAGGACATTATCGATGCGATGACTGATGAAGTAGCATTGGTAGTCCTCCCGACGGTCCTGTATCGCAGCGGCCAGCTGCTCGATATCGAACGGTTGACAGCAGCTGCACATGAGAGAGGTATTCTGATTGGTTTTGACGGATGTCATTCTGTAGGCGCGATCCCGCATTCCTTCAGCAAATGGGGAGTGGACTTTGCATATTGGTGCAACTACAAATACGTAAATGCAGGGCCCGGAAGCGTGGGCAGCCTATATGTCAACCGCAAGCATTTTGGCAGGGCTCCGGGATTGGCCGGGTGGTTCAGTTCGAAAAAGGATAAGCAATTTGACATGGAACATACACTGGATGCATGCGAAAATGCGGGCGCTTACCAGATTGGTACCCCCCATATGCTGAGCCTCGCACCACTGTTTGGTTCCTTGGAAATGTTCCAGGAGGCATCCGTGGAAAAGCTTCGTACCAAGTCGCTCGGCCTAACGCGGTTCATGATGGATTTGATCGAGGTGGAGCTGGCAGACATGGGTTTTACGATTGCGAACCCACAGCAGGATGATCGCCGAGGTGGGCATGTCAGCCTTGAACACGATGAGGCCATACGTATATGCAAGGCTTTGAAGGAAGCGGGCATTATTCCTGACTTCCGTGCACCGAACATCATCCGATTAGCCCCTGTTGCTTTCTATACGACTTATACAGAGGTTTGGGAAAGTGTCCAGATCTTAAAGACGATCATGCAAGAGAAGAGCTACGAGAAATTTGAGAACAAGCGCGAGGTAGTTGCTTGACAGGTCCGACTTAGGTTGGACCTGTTTTTCTTTTTGATTACGCCTTTTACGGGATTTCCTTTCCATGTATTGGGCACACTATCCGTACCTGTAGGCAGGATACATTCCATGGATAAGGGTGAGCAGCTTGAACCAGTTTTTTCAAGCATGGCAAAAAAGAAAAGAAGCCCTCCAGTCAAAAGGGTTGGATCAGCACTCCAACAAGAGCATGGAAAGCGTATCGGATGTTACGCTCACGACAAATGTGGAAGAAAACATCCAATTGATTCAAGCGCAGTTTGGAAAGTGTGATGATCTCGTCGTTCGTCGTTTTCAAACAAAGTCGAAGGCTCAAGCCGCTATCGTTTTTATAGATGGCATGGTGGATCGCAATGTCATTAGTGATTTTATTATTCGCTATATGACGACTCCCGATATCACCTATCAAGATCCGGCGACAAATGAGCTGGATTTGACAGACAAACTGAGGCAGATCGTCCGAAATATTTTGTCTGGATGTGCGGTGCTGATCATTGATGGGTGTCAAAATGCTTACTTGAACAACACGAGAGGTTGGGACAGGCGTTCAGTGGAAGAGCCTCAGACGGAATCAGTCGTACGAGGGCCACGCGATGGTTTTTGTGAAACGTTGTGCGTGAATGCAGCGCTGATCCGCTTCCGCTTGAAGGACCCCAATCTCAGAGTGCGTCATATGGTTGTCGGGGAACGAACACAGACTGACATTTACGTCATGTACATCGACGGCATTGCGCATCCCCCGATGGTGGAGGAAGTGATTGCGCGAATAGAGAGCGTTCATCTGGATTCTGTGCTGGAGAGTGGTTACATCGAACAAATGATTCAGGATCGGAGATGGTCCCCATTCCCGCAGATTCAAAATACGGAGCGCCCCGATAAAGTAGTGGCCAATCTATTGGAAGGGAAGGTAGGCATTCTGGTAGATGGGACTCCGTTCGGTTTGATTGCTCCCGCTGTATTTTCGCAGTTTTATCAGAGTCCCGAGGATTATTACGAGCGATTTTATATCGCGACCTTGATTCGGTTCATTCGGATTATCAGTATCAGCATCGCCTTGCTGTTGCCGTCTCTTTATATCGCTTTTAGCGCGTTCCATCCAGAGATGATCCCTTCTCGACTGGTCATTGCGATGGCGGCAGGACGATCTACGGTTCCATTCCCTTCTTTAATCGAAGCCCTGATTATGGAGTTGGCTATTGAAATATTGAGGGAAGCAAGTGTAAGGCTGCCGGGGCCAATAGGTCCTACGATCGGGATTGTTGGAGCACTCGTAGTCGGGGAAGCGGCGGTAACGGCTGGGCTTGTCAGTCCTGTCATGGTGATCATCGTGGCTGTGACGACAATCGGCTCGTTCGCATCGCCCAGTTACAGTGCAGCGATTGCCATTCGCATGCTCCGCTTTCCGGTTATGATCTTGGCAGGGATGTTCGGTCTTTACGGGATTATGCTGTTTTTGATCGTCATCCTCATTCACTTGTCTTCCTTAAAATCGTTTGGAGTACCCTATATGAGCCCGCTTAGTCCGCTCAACCTGAATGGAATGAAGGACTTGTTCGTACGGGCCCCCAATCATCTGATGAAAACAAGACCGATGATGTTTCATGTTCAAGATAAAATCCGGATCAGAGAGGAGGATAACCCGAAATGAACAGGAGGGAGGGGAACGGCTGGCACCAGACTCTATCGATGTGGCAGCAAATTTGTCTCATCACAAGTACCTTAATCGGTGTCGGTGTTTTGACCCTTCCTCGTACAACCAGTTCGAAATTATTTGAAGCAGGCTGGATGGCACCTCTGATTGGCTCAGCGGGTGCGTATGTCTCCTTATGGTTAATTGTCAAATTGAGCAAGCGTTACCCGGGGGAAACCTTTATTGAATATAGTCACAAGGTATGGGGATCTGTCAGAAGGCCTTGGGTGGGCAAAGTATTCAGCCTCCCTTGGATTTGTATCTACTTGGTATACCTGTATTTTTCCACGGCAGTCGTATCGCGTGTATTTGGTGAAGTGGTTGTGACTTCCGTTCTTTTGCAGACGCCGTTGGAAGTTGTGCTTATCACGATGTTTTTGCTGGTACTATTTTTGTGCATGCATGAGGTGGAAGTAGTAGCGCGAGTGAACGAGCTGCTGTTTCCTTTTATTATCTTGCCACTTCTTTTTATCGCGATTGCGTCGTTCCAAAAAGCGGAATTTGGGAATCTCTTGCCAATTAATCATGTGTCATTCCGTTCAATGTTAGAGGGGGTATACGAAGGAATTTATTCCTATTCCGGTTTTGAAATTATGTTTGTCTTTTTCGCCTATGCGCAACAAAACACAAACAGGGAATTGGCAGGGTTTTACAGTCTGTTAATTGCAGCATTGCTCTACATGTTAATTGTGGTGGCTGGCATTTCGGTGTTTGGTTACGAAGAGCTGCAAAGGGTAACGTGGCCGACACTTGAATTGGTCAAGACGACGCAGGTGCCTGGATTGATCTTGGAACGATTGGAGTCCGCTTTTTTGGCCGTGTGGGTTTCGGCTGTTTTTACTACGGTAGCCAATGCGTATTACGTCGTTGTTTATTCACTGAGACAGTTGTTTCGCAAGGGAATCAGGTTTCAAAGAATCGTGGCTGCTGCCCTTCTCGTCCCATTATTCTTTTTTGCCCTTATTCCACAAAACATTACAGAAGTATTTAAGTGGGCATCGTTGCTAGGGTTGTCTAGCCTGGTTATTAATTTGCTGTTCCCCGTCGTTTACTGGGTAGCAATCCTCATCCGTGACATGGTAACCCGACGAGAGGGGCGGAATATCGATGGGTAAGTCATTTAGATACTTCGCTTTGTTGATCATCTGTACAATCTTGCTGACGGGGTGCTGGGATAGACGTGAATTGGAGGAACGCGCATCGGTATTGGCCATTGCGATTGATCAGGATGAAAAGAATGAAAATCTGTACAAAATGACCGTCCAAATCCCGATTCCCATCAAAATTGCGGGGAGCAGTGGGAAAGGTGGAGGAAATAATGCGGATGCCGTGAAAATCATGAGTGTGACAGGAAGAACGGTGACAGATGCTTCCAACAACCTGCAAATGCGGCTGAACCAACGAGTGTTTCTTGGACACACGCGTATTCTTGCAGTAAGCGAGGAGGTCGCTAGAAAGGGAATCCAAGACATCATGGACAGCTTTCGTCGCGAGCCGCAAATAAGGCGACTCCTGTGGCCGATCGTCGTGAGAGGCAAAGCGTCTACCTTGCTGGAAATCAAACCGAGGATCGAGCCGATTCCAGTCGTCTTTTTGATGGGGGTGATCGAAAATGGCATGAAATTAGGAAGAATTCCGGACCAAACGTTGGGCGACTATTTCAATCAGACCTCTAATCTAACCATGGAGCCGTTTTTGAATTATGTTGAGGCAAGTAAGAATGAGGTGAGCTGGAAAGGGGTTGCTGTTTTTCGCGGGCACAAGATGGTGGGGATACTTGATCACATGCAGACATGGGTATTGCTCCAACTGCGCAATGAAAAACCGGGTGGAGACATTCTGATTCCGTTGCCGAAGACCAAGAACGGATATGTTAGTTTTCGTCCTCATTTTGTAAAAAAAAAGGTGATCATTCACAAATCCTCTTCCGCTACCTATCATTGCGAGCTCCAAGGAGATATTGTCGAACTTACAGAAGACCTGAAAATTCCAGCAGAGCAATTCGTCCTACAAATGCAAGCGCTTATCCAAAAAGAAATGGAAAAGCGCGCCAAGAAGTTACTGCAGCAAGTACAAAAGCAGTACAATAGTGACATTTTGAAGCTGGGTCTTACACTGCGTGCGAAGCATTACCAAGACTACTGGAAAACGCACAACTGGAAGGAAGATTTCAGGGATTTTCCGGTTCGCGTTACATACACAATCAAGCTGCGCCGTCTCGGTATGGAAATGCAATAGGAGAGCGATCACTGTGGAGAATCAGCAACGTAATTTTGGTACCTGGCAACTGACAAGCATTATGATCAGTTCGATGATCGGGGTGGGTATTCTCATCATCCCGAGAACGGCAACCGAACTTCTTCATCAAATGGGATGGTTGGGACCCATTGCAGGTGCTTTCGTAGCATCCGTGGCTGTGGCGGCCATCGTTTATTTAGGTAACCAGTTTCCAGGCCTTACCTTTGTTGAATTTATGCCGAGAATATTTGGGGTTGCCATCGGTACCCTGTGTGTGTTTCTTTTCATTCTCTATCAATTCCTCAATGCGGGAATCACAGCCAGATTGTTCGGGGAAGTCGTCGTGACCTCCGTATTACCGCAAACGCCACTGGAAGTAATTATCATCACGTTGCTATTGTTGGTCATGTTTCTTTGTTGTCATGAGATTGAAGTTGTGGCGAGAGTGAATGAGCTGTTGATTCCTTTCCTCCTGTTTCCGTCTCTCTTGATTCCGCTCGTCTCTTTCATGAACGCAGATTGGTACAATTTATTGCCATTCCAAGTAGAGTCATGGAAACAGGTCATGAAAACAGGTCTGAATACGTATACGCTCTACACCGGGTATGAGCTGTTAATGGTTTACTTTGCCTTCGCTATTCCCGGGGCAAGGCTAGGGGTGGCCAGCATGACAGGTATGAGCTTTGCTCTTGTCGTTTATTTGCTCACAGTTGTTGCAGGCATTACTGTATTTGGCTATGAAGAATTGCAGAGGCTGGTTTGGCCTACGCTTGAACTGGTCAAGGTAACACAGAGAACTGGTTGGTTTTTGGAGCGTTTTGAGTCCGCCTTTCTTGCCATTTGGGTTGCTTCTGTATTTACAACGATCGGCAATATGCTTTACGCAACGATTTTTTCATTACGGCGCTGGTTTCACAAAGGAATTCGTTTTCAGCAAATCACCGCGATTGTAATCATGGTGCCACTATTTTTCCTAACATTACTGCCGCAAAATATAGTGGAATTGTTTTCTTATACACAGCATTTGACTGCCGTGGGATTTTTGATCACCATCATCATTCCCATTTTGCTGGCAATCACCCAATTCATGCGCAATCAGTTCAACAAAGGTCGGGAAGTGAACAATGAAAAGGGAGGGACATAAGAGTCCCTCCCTTTATAGCTTGCTTTGTTCGAAGAAGATGGGGTTAGATCGGTTTTTCGGCTTGCTCAGGCAAGTGTTCCGCGATCGTCGTAATCATGGATTGTCGTGAGGAAGCATCGCTGTTTTGCCAAAGCACTTCAAACAAAACGCCTAAACCCGGGAGCGTCTTCTCCTGACCGCTCGAGATGGCATCACTAATGGTTTCTTCGACTGCGTTTGGATCTGAGCCTTGCATTTTGTACATGATCGCTTGACGTAAGTTGAGTGAGGCAATATTCATGACCGTGCTTACACCTCTCTTGTGAGAATGAATTCAAGAAATAGTATTTGTAAACGCTGATTTGTGCATACCATGCTTTTCGAACAAAACGTTCATGACCGTTTTGTGGCGGATGTTTTGGATGTGCTATAATGCTTGATATTGGTAAGTTCCGTAAAGGAGAAGATTAACATGTCCAAGCAATTTGCCATTATCGGGATGGGACGTTTTGGTTCTAGCGTAGCGAGAACGCTGTACGAGATGGATTATGAAGTCATGGGAATAGATGAGAACGAGGAGCGTATTAACGAAAATATTCAGTACGTAACGCACGCGGTAGCGGCTGATTCTACGGATGAACGGGCCTTGAAGGAAATCGGCATCCGCAATTTTGACGTAGTCGTCGTGGCCATTGGGGTCGATATTCAGGCGAGCATCCTGACAGTATTGACACTGAAAGACTTGGGTGTCAAAAAGATCGTGGCAAAAGCACAGAATGAGCGTCATGGACAAGTATTGTACAAGGTAGGAGCTGACCGTGTCGTATTCCCTGAGCGCGACATGGGGGTGCGGGTTGCCCACAATCTGATCTCCTCTAACGTTCTTGACTTTATTGAGCTGGCAGAGGACTACAGCGTGGCAGAGGTCGTCGTGTCGTCCAAGCTGGTCGGTCAAAACTTGCGGCAACTGGATATTCGGAAAAAATACGAGGTCAACGTTATTGCCATCAAAAGCGGAGATAAATTCAACATCGCTCCTAGCCCGGATGAAGTCATCCAATACGGCGACGTGCTTGTGGTGATCGGGAACAACAAAGACTTACGCGAATTTGAGGAGCGGGCATAGGTTTATGACAAATGAAATCATTACTTCGGTACAAAACCCTCTGGTAAAGCGATTGCACCAGTTGCTGTCACGGAAAGGACGGGAAGAGCAGCAACGTTTTCTCGTGGAAGGGGCGCATCTGGTAGAGGAGGCGTTAAAAAGCGGGGCGGAGGTAGTCACGGTTATTTATGATCAGCAGCGTGACATGGACCCTGCCTGCCAACGTGCTCTGGCTAATCATCCGGAAGCTGTTCAGGTTATTGCGGCATCAGAGACAGTGCTGGCGAAGCTGTCCGAAACCAAGTCACCACAAGGAATTGTGGCCGAAGTGAAAAAAACAGCAACAGATTGGGCAAAATGGGTAGATAAGAAGAGAGAGGAACAAGACAGCTTGCTACTCCTCTTTTTGGACGAAATACAAGACCCGGGCAACCTCGGCACGATTTTGCGTACAGCAGAGGCGGCAGCAGTCGATGGTGTCGTACTTGGAAGTGGCAGTGTCGATATTTACAATGGAAAAGTGGTACGTGCCACAATGGGGGCACTGTTCCGCATCCCAATCTTTACACAGTCATTAGTCGAGACAGCAGATGAATGGAAGGCAAAGGGAGGGCGAGTTCTGATCTCTTCCTTGGAGCAAAACAGTGTTTCCTATGACGAGGCTGATTATGCTGGTTTAACGGCAATGGTCATCGGAAATGAAGGAAGAGGCGTCTCTAAAGAGATGTTTGCCAGGGCAGACCAATTCGTTCACATCCCGCTTTATGGCGGCGCAGAGTCATTGAATGCAGCTGTCGCGGCAGGAATTTTTGTATACGAGGCACAACGCAAAAGAAAAGATCGGCATGCTTAGCCGATCTTTTGCTCACTTTTTTTCTCTTTATACTCTTCGCGCGCGAGTTGCCATTGATCTTGCGCCATCCGGATAATGCCGCTCTCAATGGTGTGGTTGCGAAAAGCCAGGGCCTTACCGAAATACTTGATGGCTAAGTCAAACTTTTCGAGTCTGCGGTAGAGCTCACCAATCAAGTACAGCAAGCGAACTTCGGTCATTTCTTTATCGCCACGTGTATAGTCGGAATGAATATACGATTGTTCATATTCTTCCACGGCCATATCGATAAAGCGCATTTCTTCCGAGACATTTGTCTGGAATCGATAAAGCCATGCGAGACGCAAATACAGACCCGCTTTTACGGAATGGGGCTGATCTGTTAGTTCAGCTGCGTAAATGGCTAGCTTGTAGCTGACAATGGATTCTGGTATATGACGAACCTTGCCAAAATCTTTTGGCTTCCATTTCGAGGAGATTTGTTCATCCACAATCTGCTTTTGCCAGGGGGCGAGCTTGTCCCGGAATTGATCCGTAAAGGCGAAGCCGCATTCAGGGCAGACATTGACGGTATATATAATGGGATTTAAAGATTGCTCTTTAAAAGTGGTATAAAAATCGCTGTCGCGATTGACCATCGTCAACGTACCGCTTCTGATCCTTTTGGTCGAAAAGGACGCTTTGCAATGGCGGCAGTTGATTGTCTTATCGTAAAGGGCGGAAACATTATCAATCATGTCAAAATCCCCTTTCGAATGGTAACATACACATGAAAACACTCTCTTGATATGTAACATTTGTAGAATTGAAAGTTCTCTCTTGTTGCGCTATAATTTTCCTTACATCACAATTATAACGTAAAGCGATGACGGAGACTAGTACGCAGGACCTATCTGTTTTTTCAGGGAGAAGATGTCACAGACTGCGAGCATCTTTAACATGATAGCTGCCGAATTCACTCCAAAGCCGCACTCTGAACCGCTTTTCGCGCAGTAGGAGCAGCCGGGTCATACCCGTTACCAATGATCTGAAGTGAGACAAATGTCTCTTTCCACTAGTGATATTGTCATGGATTTGTCACAGGGTGGAAGCGAATTGTCTAACAAGGGTGGTACCGCGAGAAAAAAGTAACTCGTCCCTTTTCTGGGGCGGGTTTTTCTTTTTTTTACGTTAGCCTCGATAGAGGTTATTTTATCAAACGAAAAAGGAGCGATTCGAAGTGCAAACTCGGTTGCAAGAAATGAAAGAGTCCGCACTGGGCCAAATCAGCCAAGTGACAGAAGCCGCACAACTTCAGGATTTGCGCGTCAAATACCTGGGGAAAAAGGGCGAGTTGACAGAACTGCTGCGCGGAATGGGTGGCCTGTCCCCAGAAGAGCGTCCAGTTGTCGGTCAGCTGGTGAATGAAGTAAGGGAAGCGCTGGAAGCAGCGTTCTCCGGTAAACAAAAAGCTTTTGAAGAAGCGGCTCTGAATGCAAAGCTCTCTTCTCAAACGATCGATGTGACACTGCCAGGACGTCCAGTACCAGCAGGCACCATGCACCCGCTCTCTCGGATTATTGAAGAGATCGAAGACATTTTCATTGGCCTGGGCTTTGAGGTGGCAGAAGGTCCTGAGGTTGAAATGGACCACTTCAACTTCGAGATGCTGAACCTGCCGAAAGATCACCCGGCACGCGATATGCAAGATACGTTCTACGTCACAGAAGAGCTGTTGCTCCGTACGCAGACATCTCCTGTGCAAGCACGTACGATGCTGAAAAAAGAAGGCAAGACCCCACTCAAAATGATCTGCCCGGGTAAAGTGTACCGCCGCGATGATGACGATGCGACACACTCCCACCAATTCACGCAGATCGAGGGCCTCGTCATTGATAAAAAAATCGGGATGAGTGATTTGAAAGGTACCCTCTTGACGTTTGCCCGTCAAATGTTCGGGGAAAACCAGCAAATTCGTCTGCGCCCGAGCTTCTTCCCGTTCACGGAGCCTTCCGTAGAAGTAGACCTGCAATGCTTCAACTGCGGCGGTCATGGCTGCCGTGTATGTAAGCAAACAGGTTGGATCGAGATTTTGGGTGCTGGTATGGTTCACCCGCGTGTACTGGAAATGGCCGGCTACAACCCTGAGGAAGTCAGTGGCTTTGCATTCGGTATGGGTGTAGAACGAATTGCGATGCTCAAATACGCGGTGGAGGACATCCGCCATTTTTATACCAACGACGTTCGTTTCCTGCGTCAATTCAATCGAGGTTAGAGAGGAGAGGCAAAGATGAAGGTATCGTACCAATGGTTATCTGAATATGTCGATCTGAGTGGAACGACGCCCCAGGAGCTGGCTGAAAAGCTGACTCGCAGCGGGATTGAAGTAGACGCAGTTGAATCGCGCAACGCAGGTGTATCCGGTGTTGTGATCGGTTATGTAAAAGAACGCAGCAAGCACCCGGATGCAGACCGTCTCAACGTATGCGTCGTTGATGCAGGACAAGGGGAAGACCTGCAAATCGTTTGTGGAGCAGCAAACGTAGACAAGGGACAAAAAGTTCTCGTTGCCCTGATCGGTGCGAAGCTCCCAGATGGTTTGAATATCAAACGTTCCAAGCTGCGTGGTGTAGAATCCCAAGGGATGATCTGCTCGGCAAAAGAATTGGGCTTAAACGACAAGCTTCTGGCAAAAGATCAGCAAGAAGGCATTATGGTCTTGCCAGCGGATGCGGAAATCGGAATGGATGCTATTTCGTACCTCGGCTTGGATGACTATGTACTGGAATTGGGACTGACGCCGAACCGTTCGGATTGTTTGAGCATGCTGGGGGTTGCTTACGAGGTAGCCGCTATTTTGGGCAAAGAAGTGGTATTCCCACAAATCGAGCTGACCGAAAACGGTGGCGACAACCCGATCCAAGTCAAGATCGAAGCGACGAATGAAAGTTATCAATACCACGGTCGTCACTTCACCAACGCCAAAATCGCGACATCTCCGCAATGGATGAAAAATCGCCTGATGGCAGCGGGAATTCGTCCGATCAACAACGTGGTAGACGTGACCAACTACGTCCTGCTCGAGTACGGTCAGCCGCTGCATGCTTTTGATGCGACACAGGTAGCTGATCGCTCTATTGTCGTTCGACTGGCAAACGAAGGCGAAAAGCTCGTGACATTGGACGATCAAGAGCGCACGCTGGATGAGCAAACCTTGCTGATTGCCGACCAGACCAAAGGCTTGGCGATCGCAGGTGTAATGGGCGGAGCTAACTCTGAAATCACAGGCGAGACGAGCGAAATCATTCTTGAAGCAGCTTGGTTCACGCCAAAAACAGTACGCCGTACAGCTCGAATGCTCGGCATGCGTACAGAAGGCTGCGTACGTTGGGAAAAAGGCGTTGACCAAGCACGTGTGCAGGAAGCGGGAGAGCGCGCTGCTGCTCTGATTCAGCAATTGTCTGGGGCAACGGTATCCAAAGGAATCAGCTCTGCTGTTGTAAGCGAAGCTACGCCTGCTGTTGTTTCTGTTACGCTTGCAAAAATCAATCAGCATCTCGGAACCGACATGGCGGCTTCTGAGGTATCGCCGATTTTCGAGCGTCTGCAATTCCCATATGAAGTAGCGGGCGAAAAATGGACGGTCACGGTTCCAACAAGACGTGGCGACATTACGCTGCCAGAGGATTTGGTGGAAGAGGTTGCACGTCTGTACGGCTACGACAACATTCCGACCAGCTTGCCTTCCGGTTCGACCACACAGGGACAGTTGACAAAAGAACAGCAATTGCGCCGTACCATCCGTCATCACCTGATCGGTACTGGCATGAATGAAGCGATTTCCTATGCACTGGTTCATCCAGATCGTGTCGAGGCAGTAGCCGGTCTGCATCAGGAGAAAGTAAACCCTGTTGCGCTCATGATGCCAATGAGTGAAGACCATAGCGTTCTGCGCACGAGCTTGATTCCAAGCCTCTTGGAAACAGTTGCTTACAATAAAAACCGCCAAAACCACGATGTCGCGATTTTTGAGTTGGGCCGTGTGTTCTTGACGAAAGAAGAAACACTCACGCAGCTTCCAGAAGAGCGTCTGTATGTAGCGGGTGCATTGACTGGACAACTGCTCACACAAAACTGGATGGGCGCTAAGCAGCCTGTTGATTTCTTCCAAACCAAAGGGATTGTGGAATCACTCTTCGCTCGTTTGGGTATCCAAGCTGCTGAATACAAAGCTGTACAGGACATCGCGGGTATGCACCCAGGACGTACTGCTGAAGTATGGGTAGGAGAAAAACGACTGGGCTATTTGGGGCAAGTTCATCCGGGTACAGAAAAAGCGTATGATCTGTCCGAAACGTACGTATTCCAGCTGGATGTAGCTACTTTGATTGATGTAGCTGCCGAGGTAGGACATTACAATCAGTTGCCGAAGTCCCCAGCGGTAACGCGTGACTTGGCTCTCGTTGTGGATCGCAGTGTAGCTGCTGGTGCATTGGAAGCAACGATTCGTAAAGCGGCAGGCGAGCTGCTCGAGTCCGTAACCCTGTTCGATGTATACATGGGTGAGCGTATTGCCCAAGATAAGAAGAGCATGGCATTTGCCCTTGTATTCCGTCACGCAGAGCGTACCTTGCAGGACGAAGAGATTCAACAAGTGACCACTGCTGTCGTCGAAGCCTTGAAAAACAACACTGGCGCTGAACTGCGCATGTAAGATTGCTTGACGAAATCTGACATTTTCAGTAACCTAAAAAAGATAAAGTAGAGCAAAGGTCGCAGTAGGGAGGTACCTCTCGTGCAAGGTGATGGGAAAAATCGTTTGACGGTGGACATCTTTGGCCAACAATACCGGCTCAGTGGCAAGGCAAGTGTCAATCACATACGCATGGTGGCCGGTTTCGTTGATGACAAGATGAACGAAATCGCAAACGGCAACCATCGACTGGATACTGCCAAAATTGCCGTACTTTCTGCAGTCAATATCGCGGATGAATACTTCCGCTTGCGTCAGGAGTACGAAGAACTGCTGAAAATCATTCAGGAAGAGGCAAAGGCTAAACCGATAGATTAAGGAAAAGAGGGGCGGAATGCCTCTCTTTTCACGTTGTGGGTAAAAGGAGAAGAGCCACCCCGTCTTTGATGGGATGGCTCTTTGTCGCATTTTGCCTATGTCTCCTGCTTGTTCCCGGCATCTCCATTACGCATATCCATATGGGTTTTGATCGGGATAAACAAGTCGATGATCCCGATCACCAAGGAAGCGAGAAGCGCCCCAAGAATCGTGACGCGGAAGCCAGAGACGATGAACTGAGTGAGATAAATCACGACGGCACTGACCAAGAAGCCGATAATACCACGATTGTACGGCGAAATTCGATCTCCGAAAATGGCTTCTACGGCCCAGCCAATCAGTGCGATGACAACGGCCGCGAACAGAGCTGTCCAAAAACTGCTAACCGAAAAGCCGGGGACCAGAAAGCCGACAAACATCAGGACTACGGCAGCGACGATAAAGCGGACGATATGGCGCATGATCGTCAAGTGTACTCCTCCTTTAGGGTTGTTTCACCTTTCATTCTCTCACGCAAAGAGTAGAACTATGCCAAACGAAAACGTGTAAAATTATCCTTCGCCGGTGGTGCCTGTCCGAAGCTATCCGTAGCTCAAGTTTTCTAAGCTCCGCTGCCATGTTATAATGGGGAGATCGTAATGATTGCCGGTATAGACCGTCGCTCCCGCCCGCACGGTACAACGGTCGCCGCTGGATAAAGAAGGAGGAGCACAGTGGAACAACGGGTTTTAAGGACGTTAGAATACGATAAAATAGTCGCCCTGTTAATTGACAAGGCATCTTGCACATATGGAAAAGAAAAAGCATCAGAGCTGATTCCTTTTTTACGTTTGGATGAAGTCATAACTGCTCAGCAAGGGACAGAACAAGCAGCAACCGTGTTACGCCTAAAAGGCAGCGTGCCTCTCGGTGGCATACGCGATATCCGCGGTCCCGTACAGCGCGCCAGATTGAATGCCATGCTCGCCCCGATGGAATTGCTGGATATCGCCAGCACTGTTATGGCTGGACGCAGGCTCAAAACGTTTTTGCTCGATATGTGTGAGGATCACGAGCTGCCGTTATTGCAACAGCAGGCAGAGCGGATTGAGGGCCTGCGCGAGTTGGAAACCGAAATTCGCCGCTGTGTTGATGAAAACGGCGATATTTTGGATAGCGCGAGTCTTGAATTGCGTCAGGTACGTCAAGAGATCAGACAACTTGAGTCGCGCATTCGCGAAAAGCTCGATCAAATGACACGCTCGTCTACTTACCAAAAAATGCTGATGGAAAACATCGTTACGATTCGTGGCGATCGTTTCGTCATTCCGGTGAAGCAGGAGTATCGTTCTGTATTTGGCGGAATTGTTCATGATCAGTCGGCATCTGGGGCGACGCTCTTTATCGAGCCGGAAGTGATCGTCGAGATGAACAACAAGCTTCGCGAGCTTCGCCTGCGCGAGGAACGTGAAGTGGAGCGCATTCTGTATGTGTTGACGGAGCAGGTGTCCTTTGCGGTAGAAGCTTTGATCGAGAACACAGAAGCGCTGACAGAGCTCGATTTCATGTTTGCCAAGGCTCAGCTTGCCTGGAGCATGAAGGCGATCTGTCCACGCATCAATGATCGCGGATACGTAAACATGCGAAAAGCGCGTCATCCACTCATTCCACGGGAAGTTGTCGTTCCTGTAGATGTGGAGCTAGGTGGAGAGTATCAGGCGATTGTTGTGACAGGCCCGAATACAGGCGGAAAAACCGTTTCTCTCAAAACAATCGGACTGCTGTCCTTGATGACCATGGCAGGCTTGCATATTCCCGCAGAGGAAGAGAGCGAGATGACCGTATTCTCCTCCGTTTTTGCCGATATCGGGGATGAGCAATCCATCGAGCAGAGCCTGTCTACATTCTCGAGCCATATGACCAATATTATTCAAATCTTGGCGAAAATGGATGACAAGAGCTTGGTACTGTTTGACGAGCTAGGGGCAGGAACAGACCCGACAGAGGGTGCTGCTCTGGCCATGTCCATTATCGACCATGTGATTGATTCCGGTGCGAGATTGGTCGCAACGACACACTACAGTGAATTGAAGGCGTATGCCTACGATAGGCCCGAGGTCATCAACGCCAGCGTAGAATTTGACGTACAGACGCTCCGTCCTACTTATCGCTTGCTCATCGGGGTGCCTGGTCGATCTAACGCGTTTGCCATCGCAAGACGTCTGGGATTGCCGGAACACATCATTGATGTAGCGCGCGGCTCGATCAGTGAGGAAGACAATCAGGTCGAGAGCATGATCGCTTCGTTGGAGCGTAATCGCAAGTCGGCGGAAGCAGACAGGTTGGCGGCAAAAGCGGCACGCGAGGAATCGGAAGAGCTGCGTAGACAGCTGGAAGAAGAGCGCGCGCAATTTGCTGAAGAGAAAAACAAACGAATGGAGCGAGCAGAAGACGAAGCGCGAATTGCGGTCCAACTCGCAAAAGAAGAAGCGGAAACAATCATTCGCGAGCTGCGCGAGATGATGGCAGAAGGCATGGAAATCAAGGAGCATCGTCTCATCGATGCGAAGAAGCGCTTGGGCAATGCCGTCCTTGAGCTGGAGAAGGAAAAGGTGAAGAAGCCTGCGAAAGCCGTTCGTGCCACACAGATCAAGGTGGGCGACGAGGTAATGGTGACGAGCTTCGGACAAAAAGGAACCGTGCTGGAAAAAGTAAACAATGAAGAATTCCTCGTGCAGATCGGGATCATGAAAATGAAGGTGAAGCGCGATGATATGCATGTACAAAACTCCATCCAGCAAAAACCGCAAGCGGCTCCGTACACCTCTGTGAAGCGTCGCAGTGACAATATCAAGATGGATCTTGATCTGCGCGGCTACAACGTTGAGGACAGCATTCGGGAAATCGATCAGTTTTTAGATGATGCGCTGTTAGCAGGCCTGCACTCGGTCTCCATTATTCATGGCCACGGGACAGGAGTATTGCGCAAAGGCGTGCACGAGTATTTGAGAAGTCATCGTAATGTAAAATCCTTCCGCTTAGGTGGTCAAGGAGAAGGCGGCGTAGGTGCTACCATTGCCGAATTGAAATAAGAGGTCGGGAGGGACATATGGAAAGCCTTCTACACAATCCATATTTTGCAACTGCAGCTTATTTTACTGTGTCTGGACTGGCGATGGTGTTATTCTTAGCCATTTTTGAACTGGTAACGCGTTATCGTGTTTGGGAAGAATTGAAGCGCGGGAACATGGCAGTAGCAATGGCAACAGGCGGGAAAATTTTTGGGATCGCGAACATTTTCCGTTATTCCATTCAGGCGCATTTTTCTTTGGGCGAAGCGTTGATTTGGGCGACATTCGGATTTTTCCTGTTGTTGTCTGCGTACTTCATTTTTGAATTCATGACCCCTACCTTTAATGTCGATCAGGAAATTGCAAAAGATAACAGGGCTATTGGTTTTATTGCGATGGTCCTGTCCATCGGATTTTCGTATATCATAGGGGCATCCTTGCCTCGTTAGACGGGTTGAACGATATTTCAAACGAGAGTATAATTTGATTTGGCGAAAGAGTACCAAACTATTCTGCCCAATCAAAGTCCTTTTTACGAAAAAGAGGACAAGCCAAGATTGTATGGGGGAGGAACAGCCTTGGAAACGTTGTACAAGGTCCTCATCGGATTGTGTGTGCTTTTTATCGCTGCAGGTGTTTACTACCTGTCCTAAAAATATACGCAAGTTGGCCGCCTGACTTCTTCTACAGTCATACGGACCTTACTTGGAGAATGTGAAAGAGGAGATACGCAATGACTCAACCTGTACGCGTAGCTGTTGTGGGATTGGGGTTTGTAGGCTTGCCGTTGGCGCTTACCTATGCCATGAAAGGAGCAAACGTCATCGGTATTGACGCCTTACCGCATGTCGTCGATGAGATCAATGCGGCACATTCCCATCACCTGGAGTCCTATCAGGGAAAAACGTTGCCAGAGATCCTCAAAGAGCAGATTGAAGCAAAACGTTTCCGTGCAACGACCTCCTACGAGGAAGCTGCTGCGGAAGTCCATAACTATATTGTAACAGTCGGATTGCCTGTTCATAACGGTGATCCTGATCTCGGACCGCTGAAAAGCTGTGCACAATCGCTCGGTCGCGTACTGAAAAAAGGCGATACCATCATGATCCGCAGCACCGTCGTACCAGGAACGACAGAAGACGTGATTCTGCCGATTTTGGAGGAGACAAGTGGTCTTGTTGCTGGTGTCGATTTCTTCCTGACATACTGCTCGGAGCGAATTGCAGAGGGTCGTGCTTTTGAAGAGTTCATCCATATGCCGCTCGTTCTGGGTGGCATCAATGAACAAAGCGCTGAAAAAGGAAAAGAGTTGTTGTCCTTCATCAGCGAGACGGACATCACGATCACGGATATCCGCGTAGTCGAGACAGCAAAAGTCATCGAGAACATCCAGCGTGATGTGAACATTGCGATGGTACAGGAATTTGCTCGTTTCTCTGAGGCATTCGGAATCGATACGTTCGAGCTGATCAAGGTTGCCAATACGCACACGCGTGTAAACCTGTTATCGCCGGGACCGGGTGTAGGCGGCTTCTGCTTGCCGAATGCGCTGTACTACTTACAGCCTAAGGCACGTGAATTGGAAGTAAACCTCCCGATTCTGCAACTGGCCCGCAATACGAATGATGCAGTACCTGAAGTGTTGATTAGCATGCTCGAGCAAGCCTTGAAGAATAACGGCAAGACATTGGCAGGAAGCCGCGTAGCTGTATTGGGGATGGCGATGAAAGACTTTTCCAATGACGACCGCGTAAGCCCTGTCCACGACCTGATCAAGCAGCTCATAGTAAAAGGAGTAGACGTTCGTTCCTACGATCCAGCTGTTCCGACTGTGTATGATCACAAGGTTGACAGTTTGGAGAAAGCAGTGAATGGAGCAGATGCGTTGTTCCTGACTGCTGTCCAAAAGGAATTTGCTGAGGCGGATTGGGCCCATGTGGCTGAAAAGATGGCTGACGCGCCGATTCTCTTCGATACGAAGAACCGCATCCCGCGTGACCTTGTCAGCAAGGCTACTGTGGTGCGCATTTAATTCTTGAACAAGTACCAATGATTCGTACAAGAAAACCTCTCTAAACGCATGTAGAAGCGTTTGGCGAGGTTTTTTTTCATAAAGTAGTGAACCATATTGAACGAGAGAGCCAATACAAGGTGTATACAATTTCAGGGGGCCCTCCGATGAATGATCAAATGTTAGAACTGTGGCTGGACCGTTTGCTTGATGGAGATCAAGAAGCTTTTGAGGTGGTCTACAGCATGACACGGACAAAAGTTTACGGGACCGTATCAGCCATGGTCACGAATAAAGAAGATGTTCACGATATTGTGAGCGAAGTTTACTATCAGCTATGGAGATCACTGCCTGGCTATGATCGCAAGCGTCCGTTTCTTTTCTGGGTGAATGGGATTGTCATTAGACAGGTGAAAAACTGGCGTAGACAGATTTGGAGAAGATTCCGTCTGTTAGAACGAAAACAGAGCTTGGAAGAAAAGCAACATGTCGAAACGCCGGATGAGCCAATGCTTGCGATGGAGTCTGCCACAGAGATGCAGCAAGCAATCCAAAAGCTGCCGTTCAAGCTGCGGATCGTCGTGATTTATCGGTATTACTACGATTATACGTACGATCAGATTGCCGAACTGCTGCAAATACCAGTGGGGACAGCGAAATCGAGAAATCATCTGGCATTAAAGCGAATCCGAGAGTCGTTTGAGGTCGAGTGGAATGAGGAGGAGCTCCAAGCATGTCTATCGAGAAAATCATAAAACAGTCACTCACCAAACAAATTGACGAGACCATGATTCCTGGTGAAGTAGACCAGCGAGTCAGGCAGTCCTTTCAACGCTATCACAAAAAAAAGGAGACTGTACCGATGAAGAAAAAATTAGTTATGATGGGATTAGTTGCTGCTATTATACTGCCGACTGGAGTATATGCGGCTTTAAATGGAACCTCTTATTTTGCAGACAATCCAAAAGACTTGAACAGTTTGGTGGGTGAAGAGGTTAAGCGAGCAGCGGAAAAAGGGTTGTCCATTCCGATCGATCAAAAAATTACCGATCAGGGGATTACGATTCATTTTACGGAAGTGTATGCGGAAGATAGCAAGGTTCTGCTGCACTATCGCATTGAACAACAAAATGGAGAACTGGTGCCTTTCGAATTCGATACGACAGGTTTAAATGTGGTAGGCGAAGCAAATGGCAATCCTGTGTACCAGGATAAAGGCTTGGAAGGTACAAGTGTCCTAAACTTTATCGGGACCAAAGAGGATACTATGCCTTTCTACTTAACAGACGAGACTGGTAAGGAAGTAGAGGTGGGAATAGCCGATCATGACAAGCCAGAGGGCGTTCTTGCCTTCGTCACGCATGGAGTCAAGCTACCACAGCCACTCACCTTAAACATCGATGTGAACCGGATCGGCAAAACAAAGGGCAACTGGAAGGGACAATTTATTGTGGACCAGAGCAAAGCCAAAGAAGCAACAGAGGCTGCGAAGTAGGAGAAAAAATTCGGTCACGTATAATAAGCCTCGTAAATGGCAATAGTAACCGGGGTAAGACAATATTTCAAATGTCATGTAAGGGTTACATGCTAGGAGGCAAAAAATGGAACGTGGAAGAGTAAAGTGGTTTAACAGTGAAAAAGGTTTCGGTTTTATCGAGCGTGATGGTGGAGATGACGTATTCGTTCACTTCTCCGCTATTCAGGGCGAAGGGTACAAATCCTTGGACGAAGGGCAAGAGGTTGAGTTTGACGTAGAAAACGGTCAACGCGGTCCTCAAGCGACGAACGTTCGGAGACTATAAAAGCTGAAACGACAAGCAGACTCAGGTGATGGGTCTGCTTTTTTATTTGGATTAGGAGTAGCTGCACTTCTTTCTCAGTGGCTTTGGCTTTGTAAAAACAAATAAAAAATGAAAAAAGAGGCGAAAAAAAGAAATAGAGAACGGAAGAACTGATTTCAGTCTTCCGTTCTCTCCTCACCTGTTTAGAAAAACTCTGCACCTGACGCCAGGTTCAGCATAGCCCGCATCGTTTTGTACATATCCTGCGGATTGGCTGCATTGTAATAAACCATGTTTGTAGCTGTTTCATAGCGCGTGCCCGGGACAATCGCGGCCATCTCGGCTTGTCCTGCATGGGAGAATTCCATCGCCAGCTCTACAGGTACAGCTGTACGGAATGGCTGGATGTTGTTCCGATTGCGCAAGGCATTGGTCGTCTTGCGCTTCAGTTCAGCGGTCGCTTCTTCACGCGAGAGACAGATAGCAGCTGTGCGGGATACAGCTTCCTTCACGATCGCTGTCTGAATACCTGGAATCAGTTCCTGGGCTTCGACGGCAATGAGATTATCACCAGACACCATGACAACAGGAACGTTGTGCATGCCTGCAATCGCGGCGTTAAAGCCGAACTCACCCACGACTTGTCCGTTGATATACATATTGTGAACCACACCGGACATCGTATGGCTGAGCACGCCAGGAATCCCTTGGCGGGTATGATAGCCGATAAACATCGCTGCATCAAAGCTCTCATCGAGTCCCTGCATCATGGATGAATCGCGTGGAGAACCTGCCAACAGTCTCGCTTTAGGATGGAGCTTTTCCCAGAGAATGTTGTTCATCGTGTTGTGACTGTCTGCAACAACAATTTCCGTTACGCCAGACTCAAGTGCAGCTTCAATAACTGCATTAGCATCGTCCGTCATAAACTGGCGGCCACGCTGATAGTTAACCCCCGAATCCGGGTTAATATAGCTCGTATCCACAATGCCTGAAATACCTTCCATGTCTACCGATAGAAATAGTTTCATCTCATTTTCACCCTTTCTGTCTGGTACAGCTTGCTATACAAAATAGTTCCAATTCATATGTAACCAGATTGATCATAAGTAGGCAACCACAAAAACAGATTCTTCAAACAAATCACATGAAAAAAGCACGATGCCCGCTGTTCGCGTTTCACCGTGCTTTTCGTCATTTCAGTAACGTACGATAAAGAGCAACAATTTGTTTGGTCATGAGTTGAATGGTAAAAGTGGATTCTACTTTATTCAGAGCGTGTTGCACCATGGTCTCACGCAACTGTGGTGAAGTCCATAACCGTTCCATTGCTTGCGCCAACAAAGTGGGATTTCCCGGTTCGACGATCAGCCCCGTCTCGCCATCGAAAACAAACTCTTTCACGCCGCCGACATTGCTTGCTACGACAGGAACCTCCGAAGCCATTGCCTCGATGATCGTATAGCCTAGCCCTTCGTACAGAGAAGAGTGGACAAAGCCATCTAAGGCATGCAAGCACGCAGGAATATCTTGCCGAAATCCTGCAAAGCGAACACGCGATTCCAGGCCCAATTCTTTCACCTTAGCTTCGAGCGCAGCACGTTCAGAGCCGTCTCCGATCAACACGAGATAAGGGACCTCTTTCTTGTCCACCACAAGCGTATGGAAAGCATCGAGCAGAATCGGGAGACCTTTTACGGGAACAAAGCGAGCTGCTGTCCCGAATAAAAAGGCGTCCTCTGGTATGTTCCATTCCGCACGCAGTCGATTGCGGTCATTCTCCCGTAAATGGTTTTGCCGATAAGGCTTCATGTCCATTCCGTTATAAATCACGCTAATGTCAGACGAGCGAACACCCTGCCCCCGCAAAATATCGGCAATCGCACCACTGATCGCGATATAGTGACGGTTCCAATGTCTCGTGCTCATTTCCATCATGCTGACAATGGCGTAGGCCAAGGAGCTTGTATAATCATAACGGAGTGAGCTGTGAACAGTGGTCAGTAAAGGCACCTTCATACCGCGAGCTGCCAGTCGAGAAAAGAAATTGGCTTTAATCCCATGCGTATGGATAATCGCTGGTTGGAATGTGGAAAAGGCATTCCGCAGAGCCTGCAGCAATCGTAAGTCAAAACGTCCGAATTGATTCAGAGTAATGACTTGAATGCCTGATTCCCGCAATTTACTCGCGAAGAGAGAATCATAGAAGCATACGACTGCGACATCTACTTCGTCGACTGGAAAAGTAGTGACCAAATTGAGAATATGTTGTTCAGCACCGCCAAATTCCCCCCCGCCAATCACGTGGAGGACTCGTAATTTGCTCATCTGAATTCACCCGAATCGTAATTAAAAAACAACCTCTACCGAGGTATGTACATGGAGGCACGACCCAATACAGGCGGTGTGCCGAAAATGAAGGATAATTTGTAAACAAAGCCATTCTCACTATAGCAGATGCCTGCTAGATTCGCAATAAGACAGCACTTATGGTATCGTTGATGATGGAAAATTGAAATGGAGAAGGACGGTTACGTAAATGAATACGCACAATGTGTTGATCATATGCTACATATTTCCTCCAATTGGTGGAGGCGGCGTGCCAAGACCGTTGAAAATGGCCAAATATTTAGGGGAGTTTGGCTGGAATGTCCATGTGCTGACAGTAGATCCTGCTTATCATGCGACGCTCGATCCATCCCTTTTGACACAGCTGCCGAGTGATGTCACCATTCACCGTGCGAAGGAATGGCAGCTGCTGCCGAATCGAGGGGGACAAGCCGCATCAGCAAGTGCCAATACAACGTCCACACCATCACAGCCTTCGTTCAAAGCGCAGGTAAAAAAACAGATCGTCAATGTGCTGAAAAAAGTAAAGCCATACTTATTGATTCCAGACGACCAAATCCTGTGGATGCCGAATGCGCTCAAGCTGGGGCGGGAAATTATGCGCCGTGAAAAGATCGACGTGATTTTTTCTACATCGGGACCGGTTACGAACCATTTGATTGCGAAAAAGCTTTCCCGTGAGTTTGGCTGCAAATGGGTAGCGGATTTCCGAGATCCGTGGACGCAAAATATGCACACCTCTGGCATCGAATGGCGAGAGCGTATGGAAGAGCGAATGGAGGAGGCCGTGATGTCCCAAGCGGATGCGATCACGACCGTTACCGCGACCTTCGCCTATAATTTTCGCGAGAAGCACCAGGATCGCATCAAGCGGATGGAACTGATCTACAATGGGTTTGATCAGGCTGATTTTCAAGGGTTGGCTCCTAGTCATGCTGCTCCGGACAAATTTCATGCGGTGTACGCAGGTATTTTGTATCAAAAGCGCAACCCACGCCTACTCCTGCAAGCCATCCGGGAACTCATCGATGAAAAAGCAGTAGACCGAAATGATCTCTTACTCAGCTTTGCAGGGGTGTTCGATTATCCGGGTTATTCCGAAAATCGCGACTGTGTAGAAGCATTGGGGCTGGGGGACATCGTTAGCGTGTTGGGGAATCTGCCGCATAAAGAAGCACTCGGACTAATGAAAGGTGCGAATGCCCTGTTGCTGATCGGGGATGTGTCTGCTGACGCTGGAGCGTATATTCCGGGTAAGCTCTACGAATACATGGGGATCGGCAACCCGATTCTTGCTCTGAATAAAAGAGGCGAAGCGACAGAGATTATTGAAGATTTCTGTCTCGGACAAGTAGCCGATCCAGAGCAAAAAGACGAGATCAAGCAAGCGTACCTGAAGCTGTATCAGGAGTGGAAAGCGCAAGGAAAAACGGGTAGCGAGAAACGCGGAGCGGATTTTGCAGAACGTGTGAAACCGTACGAACGTCGTGAACAGGCGAAGCAACTGGCGAACGTGATGGATGAACTGGTAAAAAAATAGGACAGCATAGCCCCGGAGCCAATGAAGGCTGCGGGGTTTTCTTCATGACAGGCATACTTCTTCTGCTTCAAAATAAAAGGACCTGACGATAATCGCCAGGCCCTGATTCGTACCGATTAGTCTGCTACCACGCAAATGTAGCAGGCTTTTTTAGTACAGCAAATATTTTTCTACTTCTTCCGGTTCTTTGATGTGAATGCCACCCGTATCGTCGTATTTAAACAGGTTGAACATCACTTGCTGGTCCATCGTTCCGGCTTCAGGCAGCGGCAGAATGATCCACGTCTCGTACTGGTGGATCAGACGGTCTTCCTTGCCGAACCAAATCGTTGTTTTGATCGTGGATTCCTTCAAGATGTAATCCAGATCAGGACGTTCGCCCAATTGCTTTTTCAATGGTTCAAACAGTGGACTTTGGCTATTTTTCAGCCATTCTGCTCCTGTCATTTTCAATTGGAACGGAACGCTGACGACGCCAATTACTTTTTCCTCAGGCAATTGGACGGCCTTGTCCATGAAAGGCAGCCAGTCCTCGAAGCCTTTCAATACATCAAACGCCAGCGGCTCATCCGGAGCGGTTACAAACTGCTCGTTTGCCTTGATGTAGCGTTTGTCGTGAATGCGATAGTACGAATAGGGTTGGGCTGCGATGCGTGCATCGACATTGTAGCCCTTCCCGTTAATGACGGCACCATTGAACATACTCGTCGTCGTACGTGACAAGATGGTGTTTTTTACATGGCCCTTGTACCAGTAGGTCTGTGCCTCTTTATCCGTCTTGCCTTTTTCTAGGGCTGTTTTCAGCCACTCCGCACCTGACTCAGTTTGGACTGTCGTCGTCTGATCCGGCTTCTGGTCAAAATTGGTGGTGGCAAATGCTTTCGTTCCTGATTCATACGTGCAGCCACCGAGCAGGGAGGCTGTGCAGATGGCAGCGAGTAATGCCCATGCTTTCGTCGCTTTACGCATGGCGAAACCTCCTTACGACTCCGTATCCCAAGAGTCCCACGAATAGTGCGATTGTGAGTCCGAATACCGGAATGTTGTGCTGCTTAAACACGAGAATGCGATGCGTATTGTACATGTTGGCCACGATTTCGTTTTGCTTGTCGCCATCGATGTCGCCGATTTGAACATTGATCAGTGGCAAGTAAATACGCCAGTTTTGTTTCAAACCTTCAGGTGTGTAGTCATAGCCAGACAAATAGCGGGAATCCGTTGTGCTTACCCAGCTCTTAGCCTTTGCTACGATCTCAGGCTTGTCGCTGTTACCGAGCGTAGCAAAGTTGGAGAAGCGGAAGCTCTTGTCGCGGTCACCGCTAGCCCACAATATTTCCCACGTACCATCTGGTTTTGGTTTCAAGATGTACGAAGGCTTGCCTGCTACGAGCAGCTCGTCGACCTTGTCGTTGTCGATATCGGCAGGAATGAACTCGCCAGTTGCCAATTCAGCTTCTTTGCGAGTCAAGGTATAGGCTTCCGTCAGTGTGCCATCAGAATCGACGGTCAGTACACTCAGATGTTCACCCATGACAATGAGTCCTTCGTGTCCATCTGGGAGCATCATGGTGGTCAACAGCTTGGTTGATTTGGTCATCCCGCCAAAAGGCTTGCCGTCGTAGTTTCCTGTCAGCATACCATCCTTGATGTGTAGATCCGTGTACTTGGAGCCCAACGTTTGTCGTACGTCCATACTGCCTTCGTTTTCTGTCAGTTGATTTGCGATGTTTTCCATATCAAGCATCAACGCACGATATGGTGCCGTTCCGATTTGCATCATGCCTTCCGCATACGGTTGGCGTTGTACATTCGGTACCAATTGACCGTCTTTCATCGTGTAATACGGGAAGCCCGGGTAGTCGGTTGGCAATTTTTCCTTGATGATCTCCATGGTATCTGCCGGAATTTGATCATTCGGCATCCGCACCATTTGGCCGTCTTTCCAGGTCAGGACGTAAAGAGAAACAGGTTCAGCCTGCAAATGGCGCAGCTTCTCCGCCATTGCTTTTTTCTCTTCTTCCGTCTCTGGCTTTTCAATTTCTTCAGGCAGTGGAAGCTCCTCGGCATTGCCGTACGTGATGATCTCCATGCTGCCATCGCCATTGACGTCATGCAGTGTGACCGGGAAGTAATCCACCCAATCTCCGTTGTACAGACGGTCAGATTCGTATTTCACAGTAAAGTGACTGAGTGCAGTCAATGTATCTCGGTTGAACGTGACATTCGCCAAGAGGGCGATCAAAACTAATGAGCCGACTGCACGCCAATTGAGACGCCCGTACCATTTTACGAGTAGGGCAATCACGATGATGGCGATCGCTCCTCCGATCAACAGAGCAGCGGTCGTTTTCACATCGACGCGTGTCAATGCCCGATCCAAGAGCAAGAAGCCGATCGTAAACACAAGCACTTGACGACGTTCCGACGGATGGACCACGAAGTAGCAAAATGCTAGCAGTGGCAGGAAAATGAGTACAGCAATCCACGTTAAATCAAGGAAAGCTGGTTTCACGAGCAAATGGTAAATCAGAAACAGGGCAATGGCGTACAGCGCCCAGCTTATCGTTTCGAGAATAGGATTCCGGCGCATGCCCTCACCACCTTTTATTTTGTGTCTGGTCGACGAATAATGCGCACAGGAAGCCACCAAACAGCCAGAAATAGAGGGCCATGAACGGCACCTCGAAAATGTTTTCCACGAGGTTATGGGTAGCTACGGCTATTAAACCGCCCAATAGGCCGAGTATCGCAAAAAAGTGCGGCGAGCCTTGGAGGTTGCGGATAAGCCCAGCTCCGTATTTGAACATGGTGATCACGGTTCCGATTAACAGGATGATCCCGATCAGACCGTATTCCGCTAGACTTTTGAAGAAATAGCTGTCTGAATAAATCGTTCCGAAATGGCGAGTCGCTACTGCACCGCCATGATGACCGAGACCGACGCCAAATAATGGCTCGATGCGCATCTTGTCATAGGCTTCGCCCCAGCGACCAATACGTCCGCCTTGGCTGCTAGATTCGAAGTATTCAGGTGTAAACAGCGTGAAAATGCGATCTTTTACTTTTCCGACAAGCGGAACAGAATCAGGAACGAAGAACAGGGCTACAATCCCGATAATCCCTGCGATCACCAAGTATCCTGCGACTCGTTTGTTCCATATGTAGAAGCAAACAAATGCAGCAAAGGCAAGGGCAAACCAAGAACCGCGGGAACTTGTTAACAGCATGGCGAGCAAAGTCGTCAGCGCAACGATGGCCCAAATCCATTTTTGCTTGCGATCCTTCGCTGTCATGAATAGACCAGCGGCAATCGGTGTAATCAATGCCATATAGCTGCCCAATACGTTCGGGCTCGTTACGAAGGAGAATGCACGCGTGGTAACTGCTTCCCCTTCCTGCACCCATGATTCAGGTGTTTTGACGCCTACGATGACTTGCAAGACACCATACAGTGCCGCTATGAAACCAACCAGCACAAGTCCCTTCATGAACTTGTCTAGGTCTTCCATCGACTTCAATAAATAGAAGCCCATGAAAAAGGCGAGGATGTACTGGTAGACGGAACGGAATCCTTCTACGCTCGCTTCCCAGTTCGCCATGTCTGTCACCATGATGGCAACTCCGAGGACGAAAAGGGCTCCAAGCCAATGTTTGATTCCAGGCATCGTCCGATTTGACTGTAAAAACGCAACGAATGTAAACAGCATCAAGACGATGAGCAGTCCTTCATCCCACAAAGAAGATATGACTGGAATCGGTAGAATCTGTCGCAAGACGTAATCGATTACTGGATAGGCCAACAGCAAATACAACCACGTAGATGATTGGCTTCCCCACTTCAACACGGTTTCTCTCATTTTTATTGTAGTCCTCCTACAGGTAGGGATTAACTTACCTATTATAATGAATCTGACAACCCAGTAGCAAGCCGGGGGGAAAGAGGTTGGTAGGAAAGGTAGAAATAAGATATGATAACTAGGTAGTTTGAGGGTTAGAACCAAGCCTGGAACGTAGGGTTTCGAATAGGGATAGGAGAAAAGTGGACATGAGTTTGTTAAAAATCGCTTCCATGATTGTCGTGCTGACTCTCGTTGGAAGGCTTCTAGGTTTTTTTCGCAGTGTGTATGTATCGAGTTTGTACGGTACTGGGATGGAGGCAGATGCGTTTAATATCGCGGCAACGATCCCGCTGACGCTGTTCTTGGTCATACCGGGAGCGGTCAATGCTGTACTGATTCCGACGATGCGCGGCATGATGGAAAAAGGAGAGCGGACGACTGATTTGTATCAGAAGATGCTCACGATCATTTTGGGCGTATTCGTTGCTCTCTCTGTCTTAGGAGTTGTCTTTTCTTACGAGCTTGCTGGGATGTTTGGACTGACAGGTGAGAAGCTGGAACTCACGGCTAATATGCTGCAATGGATGTGGCCATCAGCTATTTTCATCGGGTTAACCGGACTGTGGTCGAGTATTTGCAATGCGCACCAGCATTTCTTTACACCGACGCTTGGCACGGTAGTCAATGGAGCTTTGGTGATTGTCAGCATGTATGTGCTCGTTCCGATGTATGGTCCCATTGGATTGGCGATGGCTACGACAATCGGTTACTTGGCGGCACTGTTGCCGATTCTCCCGACTTTGCGCGGATTCGGCTACCAGCACCGCTTCTCATTTTCTTGGCGTGAGGACGCTTCTCTCAAAGGCATGGGCGAGCGCGTCATTCCGATTTTGATTGGTGCGGTTGTAGCCCAGGCCACTACCTTTTTGGAGCGCGGCTTCGCAGAAGGACTCGGAACGGGTGTCGTTTCCGCTCTCGCCAATGCGAACCAGATCATGCAATTGCCTCTGGCTATTTTTGTCGGGGCGTTTACGTTGCCGTTATTCCCACTGTTGGCTAGTCATGTCAAGCGGGGGGAAATGACGGAGATGAAGCAAATCCTGCAAAAAGGACTTGCCTATCTCCTCATTTTGCTGCTGCCCGTGACGGTTGGACTTGCGTTATATGCAGAGCCTATCATCCGACTAGCTTTTGAGCGCGGAGCGTTCGATGAGCATTCTGTAGCTTTGACAGCGTGGGCACTGCCGTTTTATGGCGTAGGACTTTTCTTTTTAGCGTCAAGAGACTTGCTGACTCGCGCCTTTTATGCACTGGAAAACACGAAGACACCCGTTATGATCGGGGCGATCGGGATCGTTGTGTATGCCCTTGCCAACTGGTTGCTCATTCCACTGCTTGGTCATGGCGGAATTGCCCTAGCTAATGCAGTTTCGGCTATCAGTCAAGCACTCCTGCTGTTTGTTTTGCTATGGAGGGCGGTAGGCAGCCCTGTACGGGCGAATTTCCTCATGACTGCCGGGAAAACCATTTTGGGCTGCGCAGTCATGGCCGGTGCTATTTTACTCATCGATCCATGGTTATCCGCATGGCCTGTCTGGCTGTACTTGCCGTTAGGAATTATCGGTGCAGCGCTTTTATATCTCGTGGTGCTCATTTTGGTTCGCGAGCCACTCGTATCAGAGCTACTGCAAAAAGTACGCAAGCGGTCTACTCCAGCGGGAGGGCGATCGTAAGCGGGAATTCCCGGATTGCATAACGAGTCTTACCCGAGCTTGCGGGGGGAATGGTCTCCACGTAAGAAACTTGGATGCTTACTTGACCTAACGCCGAGCGAATTCCTGCCAAAAGCTTTGCTTCATCGGCAGGTAAAAAATGTTCAGGCTCCTTCACCAGTCTCAGGCTTAGTCGCTCGGGCTCATGCTGGACGATCTGGAAGGTGCGGAAGCTGTCCATATTGCGCACGATGTGATTAAAATAATGTCCGTGCACGTACCGTCCATTTAGCGCTAGGAACATGTCGTCTTCTCTGCCGTCGATCGAAGCAAGAAGTGGAAAAGGGAGATTGCATGAACAGGCTGAATCAGAAAGCGCGACGACATCTCCTATTTGGTAGCGCAGGCGAGGCATGACGGTATTGTGCAGGTCTGTGACAAGCAGTGCTCCTGGGTGCCCTTTGTAGACGGGAATATGCGTAATTGGATCGACTACCTCCAAATAACAGTTCCCAGAAAAGGCATGCATGCTTCCAGACTTGCATTGGTAGGCAATGATTCCGCCGTCACGGGCGCCGTATTCATTCACAACAGGCGCATCAAAAGCCTGGGTAATCGTTTGTCGCTGGTGTTCGTGCAGGCTTTCTGCTGTAGAGACCACGGCTTTGAGCGGGATTCCGAGTGCCATGCCGCGTCGTAGAATCATCGTGGCGAGCGCATGAAGTGCGGAAGTGTACCCGTATAAATAGGCTGGTTGGAAATCCCGGATGAGGCGCAGGTTTGCTTCCAAATGTCTTTCGTCCAGTTCATAGGCAGAAATCATCATACGGTTTTTCAACCAGCGCTCCTTCCAGCGGTAGCGGCGAGCTTGCTGGGCGTTTAATTCGAGAGGAGAGCCCCAGATCATTACACATGGGTCACCTATGCGAATGCCGTACCAGGATAACCCCAACCAGCGCGCAGCTTCATATCGCTCGACAGTAGGACGATCGAGATAAAAATGGGTAGGTTCACCTGTGGAGCCTCCCGTACGATTTGCAATGAGGCTTTTGGTTTGTAGTCCTTGGCTCATATATTGATCAGCGTTTTGCCGAAAGTGTGCTTTGGTCAGAACAGGAATACGCTGCAAAAAACGTTCAGGCATCTCGCGCATTTTGCTCCAGTCTGGGGCGAGGGCAGTGTAGGCTGGTACGTTTTGTATCGCATGATCGAGTAGCTTCACCAGCTTTTCTCGCTGCTGCACGTTAAGCGCTGCGGCAGATAGATGCTCGGCTGCTTGCAATTCTTTCATGTAAGGACGAATGCGATTTCCTTTCAAAGCCTCCATTAACGGCCACTGTACATGTCGGATCAAAAATCCGGTTGTGGGCATAATATCCCCTCCTACTCACAGATCACACAGGCAGACCGCAAGCGGTCACATTCTGTCTAATGAAAAACGTCGAGACGTTTTTCACAAAAATCAATGGAATCTGTTTTTTACCAGTATTGCTGCGAAATTCCATCGATATACCTGTTTGCTGGAAGAGGGAAATGATAGTAGGATAGAGAGTGGGTTCATGTCGATTGGTACTGCCCCACGGGTATCCAGTCAAAGAGACGAATAAAGGAGTTACCCATGTTGAAAAAAAGTCATTTTCTCGCGGGAGCATTGATCTTAGCCATAGCGGGGATTTTGTCAAAAGTTATCGGGATGTTTTATCGGATTCCGCTTCAGGAGATAGTGGGCGACAGAGGTCTCGGACTCTATCAGGAAGTATATCCTCTCTACCTGACCTTCCTCATATTGGCGACAGCAGGTGTGCCAGTAGCGTTGTCGAGGGTGATTGCAGAGGCATTGGCTGAAGGGAAACAAGGCTCTATTGGACAAATTTTGGCCCGTAGCATGGTCATGATGGGCGGGATCGGACTTGTCTTGTTTGCGCTCCTGTACGCCAGCTCTCCACTGATCGCAAAGCTCATGGGGAATCCGCATTTGATTGAGCCGATTCGGGCGATTTCCATGTCGCTGCTGTTCGTTCCCTTGATTGCGGTTATTCGCGGCTTTTTCTACGGCCATCAAAAAATGTTGTTTGTCGGGCTCTCGCAAATCGTAGAGCAGACGTTGCGTGTCGTATTTATTTTGGTAGCTTCCCTGTATCTCGTGTCACTCGGTGAAGATACGGACACCGTGATTACCGGAGTCAACTTCGGTACGATGATCAGTACATTTTTAAGTCTCGGGTTTCTAGCGTTGCTCATGTGGCTCCACAATCGGAAAAATTCCGTATTTAGCGGGGCAGAGTGGGGGCGTCTTACTTGGTGGTATGATCGTGCCTTCTTCGCCTCGATGTGGCGAATTGCCTGGCCGATTTGTATCAGCGCCTTGGTTATCCCGATTTTCAGCCTGACGGATTCCTTCCTGGCGATTAACATCTTCCGCTACATTTGGAACGTGGATGGATTGACGGCGGATACGTGGTTTGGCATTTACAGCAGGGGAGGACCACTTCTGCAAATGGCGAGCTTGTTCGGATCGTCGATTGCCCTCTCGATCGTGCCTGCCATTGCCGAAGCGATCAGACAAAAGGATCAGGAACGGATTACGACCTTGACCAAACTCTCGCTCCGCTTTGCTTGGCTAATCGGTCTACCTGCTGGTCTTGGACTGACAGCTGTAGCTGAAGGGGCGAATCTCGCGTTGTATGGTGATATGGAAGGCACGCGTGCAATGGCGATTTTAGGCATCACAGCGATTCCGCTTTCCTTGTTGCTTGCTACAAATGGTATTTTGCAAGGAATCGGTAAAGAAAAAATCCCTGCGCGTCATCTGCTGTATGGTGTCATTGTAAAAGTACTGGCGACACTCGTGTTTACCTCGATGTTCGGTATGGACGGCTTGTCCCTGTCATGGCTGGTTGCGACTGCATTTGTCTGCGTACTGAATATGCGCGTCATCAACCATTATGTATCGATTCCGATTAACTGGCGCTTTGATACCGTTTATCCGTTACTGGTGGCTAACCTCATGCTGATTCTGGCTTGGGGAGCGACAGAGGCAGTTGATTTCCTGTTCAGGGGAAGAGAACCAGTGCGCATTTTGGGAGCGATAGAGACCGTCGCTGGAGTCGGTGTAGGACTCGTTGTTTACCTGGGACTGCTGATCCTCATTCCACTCATTGAGGATAAGGAGCTGGACTGGCTGCCAGGAGGAAACAAGCTGCGCGCCTTTATCCAATTCATTCGGAAGAAGCAGGCTTCCTCGTTAAAGTCCAATACAAATAACGACTAATAGAATCGAAAAACCCCTTTCTCCAAAAACGGAGGAAGGGGTTTTATGTGATCTTACTTATTTTGCTTTTTGATAAACACATACAACCATTTTTACGAAAAATTCACGGGTAGCAGATAATTTCGCCAAGGACTGCAACTGATTGCGCAACGGAATCTCTCGCTGGTAAACCGCAGGCTGCACCACGCCTTGTTGAATTTTTCGAAACCGTTTGATCGTCATGCGATTAATGTACGAGATCGTATCTCTGCCATCAGGAAGCTTGTCGAAACGAAAAGCAATCCGGTCAGAACCGTCTGGCAAGTCACGGACTAGCTTTTTATAGGCATCAATCAAGGCTTGCTCCGAGAAGAGAGCATGCACCCAAGGAATGCCGATCGCATCTGACAAATGGGCACCGAATGGATGATAATACGGCGGAAAATTGATGTAGAGATGCCCGCCAGGCTTCAATACCCGAAAGCATTCCTCCAGCGTCTTTTCCGGTTCGCCTACGTGCTCCATCGCGTCATTCATGATGATCGTATCGAACGTGTTGTCCGGGAAGTCCATTCTCGCGGCATCACCAGTCATGAAGGAGACAAGATGATCCAGCCCTTTTTTCTTCGCGAATTCATTTCCTTCCTCCGCATAGTGGGGGACGATATCGATGCCGATCATTTTTTTCGGGCCAAACGTGGCGTAATAGCAGGTTTTTCCCCCGCCGCCACAGCCGATGTCCAAAACGGTTTTGTCATGGAACATTTGCTCCTGTGAATGGAAGGGGAGGAAAAACTGAATGGTTTGATCCCCTTTTTGAAATTGCCATTCGGTATAGCTCATTTCCCCGTTGTTTGCCAGATTGAAAGGGTGAACGGGGAGAGGAAATAATCGATTTAAACCTAGTAACACTTGTGAAGAAAAGGACATGATGTCCTCCTTTCCAGGTCAGCCTTATTTACGCAGCGCTTGCAGAACAAGTTCACTGCTTTTGGAAGCTTCGATTGCTAACAGATGGGAATGCTTCGTTACCACATCAATTTCGTGATCGAGGTTGTCCAGTTTTTCAGCGAGCAAGGTCAAAAGTGTAGTTTCATCGAGTTCAGTAATGTGACCAGCATTAGGCATTCCAGCTCGTTCGACGAATCGATCGATTTTCGGATCGTAGGAGATGCCGATAAAAGGGATTCGCAGCATGCACGCAAGAATAAGCGAGTGAAGCCGCATTCCAACGACGTAGTTGCATTGCTTCAATACCGACATAATGTCATGAAAAGTTACAGGCGCATCGAGAAGACGTGCTCCTGGTTGGCTCATCTGGTCCATGATTTCCTGGGACGGTGCCAAATCGCTAGGGACATGCATCGGCAGGAAGAGAACATTCCATCCGCGCATGATAAACCAATCGGCTGCTCGGGCTATCTTCTGTTTGAATGGTTGTTCCTGCTTCCAGTCCCGGACAGAGATGGCGACCAAAGGCTTGGAAGGATCATCAAACATACCATGGAGCAGCTCTTTTCCCCGTTGATCTGCAATATCGTCTGGGGATATCGTCAGAGCAGGGTCAGCTGTTATATAGATAGGGGCTTTTTTTACGCCGCAGGCTTTGAAGTCCTCTCCTGATTCGTAGTCGCGAACCGTGATAATGTTGACGTGATTGACCACGCGTTTAATCATCGTGCGACTGAGCGATTTGAGGATGGGGCCAAATCCTTGTGCGTAAAAGACCACGGGTTTACCTAAAAGCTTGGCAATGGTGACGATGCCCAAATAGTAGAGGACACTGCGCGGACTGGTTACATCCTGCATCAGTGTACCGCCGCCCATCACCAGCATGTCACTTCGCGAAAGCTCGCGGACGATGGTTCCAAAGCTCCAGCGGTTATAGGCTTCAATCCCGAACAGTTCCGTAGTCCGATCAGGCTGATTGGACAGAACGGCGAGAGAGATATTTGGTTGTTCCCGCTTAAGAGAGCTGATGATGCCGTACAGGACCACATCGTCTCCGGCATTATTAAAGCCGTAGTACCCGGAGATGAGAATTCGCGACATGGAGTGAACCTTCTTTCTATATCAAACGTACAGGAAAAATACATTCTCAAGTATAATCGAGTAAACAAGCGGAAGTAAAGCAACCACAGTAGAAAACTTCACGCCCCAATTGTTTGGACAGATACAGTGGGTGCAGCGCCGTTCGTAGGGTATAATGATGTTGTTCCGACTTACGAGAACATATAGAGGAAACCCATACCGAACATGCCGATGCCAAGAACGATGAGGGCAATCATGACGATGAACAGCCCTTTATTTTTGCGGCGACGGTAAAAAAATTCGTCAAACATGGTAAGCCTCCCTGCGGTTGTGATAGTCCATTCTACTATCATACCATGTTCTCTATCATCCTTGCCATCCACATATGAGTGAATAGATGTCCGCAAGAATAGGGGCGAATGACAGCAGAAGGGAAGGAGCATTTTTCATCATGGAAAGCATGTGGCTCAAATACACATTACTAGTGGAACCAGAGATTGAGGATTTGTTTGTGGCAGAGGTTTTGACCAGCTCCTACACGCTTGGCTGGATCGAACCGCAAATCGAAGTGCTGACAACGGAAAATGGATATGATTACGCAGAAAATACGGAAGGTCCACTTGTTGGCTATTTGTTTGAACCCCAGCATGATCGTGAAGAGGAGCATGTAGACCGCCTAAAGAGCTACATTCAACGCTGGAATGGACAAGTCACTATAAAAGAAGTAGAACTTGTAGCTGAAGAAAATGAATCGTGGAAAGAGGAGTTCCGGGAAGTCAAGATAGGCGACTGGTGGGTAGCACCAACGTGGACGGACCCCGCAGCGTTGGAGTCGGCTCGGCATATCCTATGGATTGATCCAGGTGCAGCTTTCGGAACCGGCTATCATGGAACGACGCAGGACATTCTATTGTTTTTGCAAGAAATGAATCTGGAGGGTAAGCAAGTCATTGATGTAGGAGCTGGCTCAGGAATTCTCTCTTTGTACTGTGCTTTGAATGGAGCGAAGCATCCTGTATGGGCTGTGGATATTAATCCGCAAAGCGAGTATCAGGTTCTCGTCAATGCGACGAATAACCACCTTCCTGACCACGCTGTACAAGTCGTGATTGGGGATGCGTGTGAGGACGCAGTTAAGTCCCAATTGCCTGACCAAGCTGATGTCATTCTGGTCAACATCGGAGGCGATGAAAATGTCGCGATGCTTCCGATGATTACGGAGCGAATGGCTCCTGAAGGAATTTTGATTCTCTCGGGAATTGTTGAATGGAATCGGGAAGCTGTCATTGCCACATTTGAACAGGCAGGCTTCCAAGTAGAGAAAGAAAGTCAACAAGACGAATGGGTCACCGTTGTATTGAAAAACATTGCTGGGAACCGCCCTGTAACTTCCGTGTGAGACAATAAAGAAAATAGGGTACTCAAATGGAGGGGAAAATCAATGGAGCAGGTTGTCATTGCTGCTGCTGGACGTACGCCAATCGGTACGTTTGGTGGCGTCCTGAAAGATGTAAGCGCTCGCAAGCTGGGAGAAACCGTCATTCGTGGTGTCATGGCTAGATCTGGTTTGGAAGCTTCTCTGATCGATGAAGTCATTTTAGGGAATTGCATTCAGCGTACAGACGAACCAAACATAGCGCGGGTGGCAGCATTGGATGCGGGCTTGGGAAAAGAAGTGACGGGCTACACGATTCAACGTCAATGTGCATCCGGCATGCAAGCGATTGTGAGCGGCGCTTCCCAAATTCTTTTAGGTGACAGTGAAATCGTCTTGGCAGGCGGCGTAGAGAGCATGAGCAACGCCCCGTATGTCCTGAAAAATGCGCGCTGGGGCAAACGCTTGACACATGGGGAAATGACCGACGCGATGTGGGATTTGTTAACAGACCCTCACCATCAAATCCTGATGGGCGAGACGGCAGAACGTCTGGTAGATCGTTATGGGATCACGCGCGAGGAGTCGGATGAGATTGCCTTGCGCAGTCAGCAAAATGCGATCCGAGCCATAGACAGCGGCTTGTTTGCCGAGGAAATCATCGGGGTCCCCATTAAAAAGCGCACCGAAGAAATCGTCGTAACGGAAGACGAATTCCCTCGCAGGGGAGTGACCTTGGAAAGTCTCGCGAAGCTAAGACCCAGTTTTCGTGACAATGGTACAGTGACGCCAGGCAATTCCTCCGGTCTCAACGATGGAGCGTCCGCAGCCGTTTTGATGAAAGAAGGCAAAGCGAGAGAGCTCGGGATCGAACCACTCGGCAGAATTGTCTCGTGGGCGGTAGCGGGGGTAGAGCCTGATTTGATGGGATATGGACCCGTTCCAGCAGTAAAGCGTGCATTGGCAAAAGCCAGTTTGACGCTCGCGGATATCGAACTGATCGAAGTAAATGAAGCCTTTGCCGCGCAATACCTCGCCGTGGAAAAACTGCTGGAGCTGCCACGGGAAATAACGAATGTGAACGGAAGCGGCATCGCGTTGGGTCACCCTGTCGGTTCTACTGGCTGCCGAATTGTCGTAACCTTGCTGCACGAAATGAAGCGACGACAGCTGAAACGAGGCATGGCTGCCCTTTGTGTTGGCGGTGGGATGGGTATGGCAATGGTTGTCGAACGCCCATAGGTTTAAACGAAGTCTCCCCTGTTAAAAATGGAAGCAAAGGGGGAGGCTTTGTCATGTTTATATGGTCATTTTTCAAGCGACATGGAAAACAGATTGCGTTTCATACCTTATCCTGTTTGGCGATCGGGGCGTTGCTGCTGGTTGCCTACAGTGCCTATCAATATAAGCAAATGACAAATCAGTGGTATGCTCCGATTGATGGAGCCAAAGGGAGCGCAAAACAGGCAGCTGCTTCCCTTCCACCACGTGATCTTTTGACAGGAACAGAACCGTTGAAGCCTTTCGTCGCCCTGCTTCTTGGTGTGGATAGTCGAGACGGGGAAAGTGCACGTTCAGATACATTGATGCTTGCGGCGATTCATCCCGGGAAGCAATCCGTCTACCTTTTGGCGATTCCGCGTGACAGCTACATGGAGCTCCCGGGAAAAGGATACGACAAAGTGAACCATGCAATGGCTTTTGGTGGTCCAAAAATGGTGAAAGAGTCGCTGGAAAAATATTTACAAATAAAAATTGATCGGTATATCTCCGTAGATTTCGATGGCTTCCGTCAAATTGTAGACGAGCTGGGAGGTGTCACTGTCGATGTGAAGAAACGAATGAAGTACAGCGATCCGAGCGACGATACGTACATCGACATTCAACCAGGGCTACAGACTTTATCAGGTGAGCAGGCATTGGATTACGCACGTTATCGAAAAAGTGATTTGGGCAAGGAAGACAGTGATTACATGCGGATTGACCGACAGCAGGAGATTCTCAAAGCATTAGCTTCAAAAGGCACCTCGCTCCAAGTGTATACGAAGGCATTTTCACTCATGGAAATACTGGGTCAGCATGTGAAAACGGACCTCACTGAGCAGGAAATCGCCTCTCTGTTATTGTCCTATGGCGATGGCACTCCGAACTCCATTCAAGCTGATACATTGGTCGGGCAGGATGAGCGCATTTGGCATAATGGAATCGTTGGCTGGTATCATCTCGTCCCCACATCTGAACGGGAAAGGGCACGACAGCAAATTGTCAAGGAAGTTACACCGTAAAACACGAAGAGCATAAGGGCAAAGGACACGGCTTTCGTCATGGGCTTTGTCCTTTTTTTGTCGAATAGTCTTGTTCCGAAAAAAGGAAAATATATGATTTTAGTTGGAAAATTGAATATGTTTCGAATACAATAGTCATTAGGAAGAGATTATGAATGTAGATCATAGGGAGAGGCAAGGCCATTTAAGGGATGGAGGGAATGACCATGTCAAATGCCAAGCCTTGGATTGCCAATTACCCGCCCGAAACTGCGCCGTCATTGGATTACCCCCGTGTTCCTTTGACGCATTTTCTGGAGCAGTCTGCAGCTATGTATCCAGACAGTAACGCGATCTATTTCATGGGAAAAAGCATTACGTATCGAGAGCTTTTGCAGTTGTCATACCAATTTGCCAATGCATTGATCAAGCGCGGTGTAAAGAAAGGTGACCGCGTGGCGATTATGCTGCCAAATACTCCTCAAGCCGTCATTAGCTACTACGGGGCGCTTTTTGCAGGCGCGATCGTGGTCATGACCAACCCGCTGTATACCGAGCGAGAATTGATTCACCAAATGAACGATTCAGGCGCCGAGACCATCATCACACTGGATTTGTTGTACAAACGTGTTACCCAAGTCCGTGCATCTACCTCACTTCAACGAATCATCATCACAAGCATTGGCGATTTCCTTCCCTTATTGAAAAAATGGCTATATCCGTTCGTGCAGAAGAAACAAGGACAAAATCCGCAGGTTACATACAGCGCAGATATTGAACCTTTTCTTTCCGCCTTAAAAGAAAGCGCTACCAAGCCTGTAGAAGTACCAGTCGATCCGACCCAGGATATCGCACTCCTCCAATATACAGGGGGGACAACAGGTGTTGCCAAAGGCGTCATGTTGACGCACGCCAATCTCATTGCGAATGCAGTCCAGTGCCAAGCGGTCCTTTACAAGCTGAAAATGGGAAAGGAAAGGATTCTGTGTGTACTCCCACTGTTCCACGTGTATGGGATGACTACCGTGATGAACAAAGGCATTTGTATCGCAGCAGAAATTATTCTCGTTCCCAAATTCGACGTGAAACAAATATTTGAAATGATCGACAAGCGAAAGCCTACTCTTTTCCCAGGGGCACCAACCATGTATATCGGTTTAATCAACCACCCGGACTTGAAGAAGCATGATCTTTCTTCCATCGACGCATGTGTCAGTGGATCAGCTCCGTTGCCGATCGAAGTCAAGCTCAAATTTGAAGAGTTGACGGGCGGCAAGCTGGTCGAGGGTTATGGGATGACGGAGGCTTCTCCCGTCACACATTCCAATCCCATTTGGGAAAAAGGCATTACCGGAAGCATCGGAATGCCGTGGCCAGATACGGATTGCCGAATTGTGGATACGGCAACGGGAGATGAGATGCCCCAAGGCGAGGTCGGGGAGTTGGCTGTAAAAGGGCCTCAAGTCATGCGCGGCTATTGGAATCGCCCAGAGGATACCGCTGCCGTATTGAAGGATGGCTGGTTTTTGACGGGAGATATGGGCTATATGGACGAAAACGGCTATTTTTATATCGTCGATCGTAAAAAAGACATGATTATAGCTGGTGGCTTCAATATTTATCCGCGCGAAGTAGAAGAAGTGCTGTTTGAGCATCCCGCCATCCAGGAAGCAGCAGTCATCGGTGTCCCAGATCCGTACCGGGGCGAAACCGTCAAAGCATTCGTCGTTTTCAAGGATGGACAGCTCGCGAATGAAGCGGATCTGGAAGCGCATTGCAGACAGAGACTCGCCGCCTATAAGATTCCGAGACAATACGAGATTCGTACAGATTTGCCTAAAACCATGGTCGGAAAAGTATTGCGTCGCCAATTACAAGAAGAAGACAAGAAGAAAAGAGAAGCCCAGGAAGAAATCAAAACGAGCTAGTAGCTGATGTTTTGAGGCTTGCGATCCCAGGCGGAAAGCGGCCTTTTTTGCTGACCTCTTGCGATTGACAGAGGAGTGGCCCTGTATTACACTAATTATGAATGAGTGATCATTCATTTCGTCATCAATGTTAGTAAACATGGAGGTAGTTATGGCAAAGAAAACGGGGGAAAAGTATCAAGCCATTATTGATGCTGCTGTTCGAGTAATCGCCAGACAGGGCTATTACAGTGCCCAGGTATCGAAAATTGCGAAAGAGGCGAAGGTAGCAGACGGCACCATATACCTCTATTTTGAAAACAAGGATGATATTTTGATTTCACTGTTTAACGAAAAGATGGGCCTGTTTGTGGAGACAAACCGCAAACGCATTTCGGAAGCGACGACCATTGAGCAAAAGCTGTATGTACTCATTCATGCACACTTGAGCCAGCTATCCAAGGACCATGATCTGGCAAAAGTGACTCAAATCGAGCTGCGCCAATCCAGTCCGATCATTAGTGAAGGAATCGGCAACGTGATGAAGCAGTATTTTAATCTCATTGACGAAGTGATCGTAGCGGGTATGGAACAGGGTGTATTCCGATCCGATCTCGAGGTGCGGATTACGCGCAAAATGATTTTTGGAACGCTGGACGAAGTGACGACATCTTGGGTGATGAAACAGTGCAAGTACGACCTTGTCTCTTATGTTGATTCCATTCATAACCTCTTCCTGCTTGGTATGAAGGGAAAAGAATGAAAAGAAAAGCTTTTTTTGCATGAAAACGTTTGTTACAATGGAAACAGTAAGACTGAGCGATCGCTCGGAATGAAATAGTAGCTGTTTTTATATATGGGGAGAGTTTGGGGGGAGAGGAATGGCGTCGCATTGGAATGTAGAAATCGTTGATCGCGTTGCTACGGTAACGATTAGCAACCCGCCTGCTAACGCACTCAGTCAAGCAGTGCTCGGTCAATTGAGTGAACTTTTGGACCAGTGGGAAAATAACGATGAGATCAAAGCAATCGTTTTGACTGGCGAAGGTCGGTTTTTCATTGCAGGAGCGGACATCAAAGAATTTACCCAACTGAATCGGGATAATGCGGAAGAACTGGCGAAGAAGGGTCAAGCATTGTTCAATCGCTTGGAAACGTTCCCGAAGCCAATCATTGCAGCAATTAACGGTGCTTGCCTTGGCGGAGGATTGGAGCTTGCTTTGGCATGCCATATCCGCTTCGCAGCACCTGAGGCCAAGCTTGGGCTGCCTGAGTTGAATCTCGGACTCATTCCTGGCTACGGTGGTACGCAACGTCTACCGCGTCTGGTTGGCCGTGGCAAAGCGACACAAATGATTCTTACATCAGAGATGATCGGTGGCGAGGAAGCTTTGCGCATCGGTCTTGTGGAAGCGGTTTATCCCGTAGAGCAGTTGCTTGCAGAAGCACAAAAGCTGGCAGCTGTTTTCGCAAGTAAGAGTGCGATTACCCTGAAGTTTGCGCTAGCGTCTATCCATAACACAACGGAGCTTTCGTTATCACAAGGCTTGGAGCAGGAAGCAAAGCTATTTGGCGATGCATTCGCGACGGAGGACGTAAAAGAAGGCGTGACTGCTTTTCTGGAAAAGCGCAAGCCGCAATTCGCAGATCGGTAGTTAAGCATATAGCTTCACAAGTATGAGGTACCACTAAGGAGGAGGCATCCTGATGAATATCGTGGTTGTGTTGAAACAGACGTTTGACACAGAAGAAAAAATCGTCATCCAAAACGGACAAATTTCCGAAGATGGCGTTGAATTCATCATTAATCCCTACGATGAGTACGCTGTAGAAGAGGCAATCAAGCTCAAGGAAGATCATGGCGGGGAAGTAACCGTAATCAGCGTCGGCCCAGACCGTGCTGAAAGTGCGCTGCGCACGGCTTTGGCAATGGGCGCAGACAAGGCTGTTTTGGTGGATGACGAGTCTCTGTTCGGAGACGAATTCACGATTGCCAAAGTATTGGCTGCCGTAGCGAAAAAGGTTGGCTACGATATCATCATTGGTGGACAAATGGCTGTAGACTCCGGGGCTGGCCAAGGCGGTCCTCGTCTAGCAGAAGAACTGGGAATTAACCATGTATCGACTGCTGTGAAGCTAGAGGTGGACGGGACGAACGTACGCGTAGAGCGCGATGTAGAAGGTGACCTGGAAGTCGTGGAGACGAGCCTACCTGTTTTGATTACGGCTCAGCAAGGACTCAACGAGCCGCGCTATCCTTCTCTCCCAGGTATCATGAAGGCGAAGAAAAAACCATTGGATAGACTCGGCGCAGACGATTTGGGCATTACTGCGGATGAGGTAAAAGCAAAGACAGAAATCGTCGATCAGACATTGCCTCCGAAAAAACAGGCGGGTCGCATTCTCTCAGGCGAATTGGCAGCTCAAACGTCGGAATTGGTGCAACTGTTGCGCAATGAAGCGAAAGTGATCTAAGCGAGAGGGAGAGGATATCCATGAAAAAAGTACTTGTATTGGCAGAAGTACGTGACGGACAACTTCGCAACGTGTCGCTGGAAGCATTGACTGCAGCACAAGCATTGGCTGAGGGCGGCGAAATTGTAGCAGGTGTATTCGGGGCAAATGCAGCAACGCATGCAGTGACATTGGGTCAGCATGGTGCGAGCACGGTGTATACGGCTGATCATACAGCGTTAGCACAGTACACGCCAGATGCGTATGTGCAGGCACTCACGCAGTTGATTGAGCTAGCTTCTCCAGATGCAGTTGTTTTGGGTCACACCGCGATCGGTCGTGACATCGCACCTCGCGTAGCAGCGCGACTCGGTTACGGTCTAGTTTCAGACGTAACAAGTGTAGAAGCAGGCCCTGTCTTCATTCGCCCGATCTATGCAGGAAAAGCGACGCAAACACGCAAATTCGTTGATGGAACAACATTTATTACGATTCGTCCAAACAACATTGCCATCGGCGCTGCGGACCCTTCGAAAACGGCAGTGGTGGTACCAGTTGAATTGGAAATTAAGGATTTGCGCACGATTGTAAAAGAAGTTGTAAGAAAAACAAGTGGCAAAGTAGACCTTTCCGAAGCAAAAGTCGTGATTTCCGGTGGACGCGGAGTGAAGAGTGCAGAAGGCTTCCAGCCATTGAACGATCTGGCGGAAGTACTCGGTGCGGCTGTTGGTGCATCTCGTGGCGCTTGCGACGCAGACTATTGCGATTACTCCATGCAGATCGGACAGACAGGTAAGGTTGTTACACCTGATCTATATATCGCATGCGGGATTTCGGGAGCGATTCAGCACTTGGCTGGTATGTCCAGCTCGAAAATCATTGTTGCCATCAACAAAGATCCGGAAGCGCCAATCTTCCAAGTGGCTGATTACGGTATCGTAGGTGACTTGTTCGAAGTGCTGCCATTGCTGACGGCTGAGTTTAAAAAAGTGTTGGTGTAACAGAAAGACAGTAACAAGGCGCTCCTTTTGGGGCGCTTTTTTTGTCCGCAAGGCTTACTTTATGCTTTCCTTGCTTGGTATAATAGGCAGTAAGGAGAGGTGATCGGGATGAGCGAACAGCTTTTGCAACAACTGATACACATGGTGGCGGAGAATAACCGATTGGTTAAAGAAACGCAGGAGGAGCTACGCGAGTTTAAGAAAGAAATGTATGATTTTCGGAATGAGATGTATGATTTTCGGAATGAGATGTATGCGTTTCGTGACGAGATGTATGCGTTTCGTGATGAAATGTACGAATTCCGTGATGATGCTACGCGCCGATTAGACAGACTGGAACGCCAAAACAAACACATCGATGCAGACCTCGATCTGTTGCATCGGAAAGTAAGTGATCACGAACGGGAGATTAATCGGCTAAAACAAGTCGGGCAATAAGGTGCAGCCAGACTGGACAAACTAAAGTGAGAAGTGCAGGGCAAAGTGTGGAGCGGCGTAGTCAATTTGGTGTTTGAATGATATACTGATAACCGTTAGGAACCTTTATTTAGCAATTGAAATTCAAGGAGGTAACTTCTCATGGCAATTGTAAATGCTACTGACCAAAACTTTTCCCAGGAAGTAGAGCAAGGCGGTACAGTCCTGGTTGACTTCTGGGCTCCATGGTGCGGCCCTTGCAAAATGATCGCTCCTGTACTGGAGCAAATCGACGGTGAAGTGGGCTCCCAGCTCAAAATCGTCAAAGTAAACGTGGATGACAACCCAGATTCTGCTGGTCGTTTTGGCGTAATGTCCATCCCAACGCTGATCGTATTCAAAGACGGTCAACCAGTTGACAAAGTGATCGGCTTCCAACCAAAAGAAGCGCTTATGGCAACTGTAGGCAAACATCTGTAATCGCAAAGCAATGAGTGAAGCGGCATAGCAATATGCCGCTTTTTTATGTTTGGATACGGAATTCTGAACGATCGTTTGTCAAAAAATTAAGTTTACTTGAGCGAAAATAATTGCGTTTTTAGAATACTTTGATTAAACTTCATATATTCAATTTATTTCGATAATAGAGGGGGCTTTTCTAATGAAGGGATTTCATTTGATGCGCTCGCTGGCGGCGATCTCGCTAGGGGCGGTATTGATGGTCGGATGTTCGAGCGGAGGAAATACAAGTGCTCCTGCAGCAGGAGAAGGTGGCTCCGGGCAAGCCGCTAGCACTGACGGACAAGAGATTCAGGCAAAAATCGGTGTGGTTGGTTTCCTCTCTGGTTCTGGGGCAGCTTATGGAGAAGCGCAAAAAGCAGGATTGGAGCTGGCGTTGGGCGAGCTGAATGAAGCGAACAAAGGCAAGCTCAAGATCGAACTGAAGTTTGAAGACTCCGCCGGAGAAAAAGAAGGCGCGATTAATGCGGTAAATAAACTGATTAATCAGGATAATGTCGTGGCGATCATCGGACCGACACTTTCCGGTGAAATGTTTGCTGCAGGACCAGTTGCAAACGAGGCCGAAACTCCGATTTTTGGTATCTCCAACACATCAGAAGGAATCAATGATATCGGGGAGTATGTGTTCCGAAATTCTTTGCCTGAATCCATTGCGATCCCGACAGCTATGAAAGCAGCTGTGGAGAAAAATGGCTTGAAAAAAGTAGCACTTATCCACGCTTCTAACGATGACTTCTCCGTGAATGGTTACAAAGTCATGAAAGCAACCGCTGAAAAGCTGGGCTTGGAGATTACCAGTGAAGCGACTTTCGCAAATGGTGATGTGGACTTCTCGGCACAATTGACCAAGCTGAAACAAACAAACCCAGACGCTCTGCTTGTGTCCGCTTTGTACAAAGAAGGCTCTATGGTTGTGAAAAAGGCACGTGAGTTGGGCTTTACGGGGACAATTCTTGGTGGAAATGGTTTCAATAATCCGAAAGTTTTTGAAATTGCAGGTCCAGCTGCTGAGGGCTTGATCGTTGCGACTCCATTCAGCCCTGAAAAGAAAGATGATAAAGTACAAGCCTTCGTAAAAGCATTCGAAGCTAAATACAACAAAAAGCCTGACCAGTTCGCAGCCCAAGCATACGACTCGCTGTACATCATGTCGCAGTCACTGCTTGCCGCAGGAAAAGCAGATCGCGAAGAGTTGCGCGGACAATTGGCTCAGCTGAAAGACTTCACAGGTGTATCCGGCAAACTGTCTTTTGACGAGAAACGTAATCCGATTGGGGATGCGGTTGTCGTTGTTGCAAAAGAAGGCAAATTCGTCCCGTTTGAATAGGATTGTGCCCGGGGTCGCTCCGGGCTTCTTTTTCTATCCGTTATCTCGCTGGATCAGTAAGTACCAGATCATGTTCTTCGCTTGCTGATCCAGCGAGAATAACTCAATCATCGTTGGATAGTAACCACTTAACAGTGAGGTGAGGCATTTGTTTTGGCAGCAATTAGTCAACGGTTTGACAGTTGGTAGCACTTATTCATTGATTGCATTGGGCTATACGCTCATTTTTGGTGTCTTAGGAATCATTAATATGGCACATGGCCAAATTTTTATTTTTGGATCACTGGTTGGCTTGGTATTGATGACCAGCCTGAACATGCCTTTAGGGGTAGCGCTGATTGTGGCCATCGTGATATCGGCCATTTTGGGTCTTGTGCTGGAGTATACAGCGCTTCGCCCACTTCGTAAAAAAAATGTACCCCATCTGGCATCCTTGATCAGTACGATCGGATTTGCCATTTTGATGGAGGAAGCCATGCACAAGTTTTTCGGTGCTGACTCCCGTGCGTTCCCACAATCCTTTGGGGATACCACTTTTGACTTGGGGCTCATTCAAATTCGCAGCGTCGATCTCGTTATTTTAGGGATTTCTGTGTTGCTGATGTTCGTCCTGCATTTTTGGATACAAAAAACGAAAATGGGAAAAGCCATTCGCGCGACGGCTGAAAATACGGATACAGCAAATATTTTGGGGATTAACACGAATATGGTCATTGTCGTGATCGTCATGCTTGCGTCGGCACTGGGAGGTGTCGCCGGCATATTGATCGGGATGGCGTACTCTGCTCTCATTCCGACGATGGGGATGACGCTTGGCTTCAAAGGTTTGGCTGTTTTGATTTTAGGCGGGGTAGGCAGCATTCCTGGGGCCATGGTGTGCGGCGTATTGCTCGGGATTATCGAGGTGTTTACCGTCGCATACGGAGACTCGTCGTATCGAGATGCGGTTGCTTTTGGCTTGATCATTCTCATTTTGCTCTTGAAGCCGGAAGGACTATTTGGACGCAAAGCGTAAGGGAGGTGCAGACATTGGACATTCTCAATCCATATAACTTACAGGTACTGACTTTTATCTTGTTAAACAGTATTTTGGCGATCAGTATTTACATTACACTCTCGACGGGCCAGCTTTCTTTGGGACATGCGGGCTTTATGAGCATTGGTGCTTTTACGGCGAGTATTTTGACAAAGCAAGCGGACATGCCTCTGTTTATCGCCATCATAATCGGTGGACTTGCGGCAGGGCTAATTGCACTGTTGATCGGTGCTCCGACATTGAAGCTCCACGGCTTGTACCTGGCCATTGCTACGCTTGGCTTTGGTGAAGTGATCCGCGTTATTTTTCTCAATATGGAAATTACAAATGGCGCCCTCGGACTGACCGGACTTCAATCGATTGGCAATTACTTATACGATTTTGAAAAAGCAATGGGGTTAAAAGCGCAAACCTTTGGCATTTCGGTCATGCAAATGAAGTCATTATCGACCTTTGTGTTTATGCTGCTCCTGTTTGCCTTCGTTCTTTTCCTGACGCTGCGTCTGAACCGTTCTCGTCTCGGGCGAGCTTTTGAAGCGATCAAAGCAGACGAAACGGCGGCACGAGCGATGGGATTGCAAGTCAACTATTATAAGATGCTTGCTTTTGTGATCGGTTCCATTTTGGCTGGTGTATGTGGAGGATTGTTCGCCCACATTACGACGACCATTACGCCAGATGATTTTAACTATCATAAAGTCGTAGAGATTCTGTCTTATGCCGTGATCGGCGGCAGCGAAGTGGTATGGGGGCCGCTGTTTGGTGCCTTGGTTTTGACAGCGCTGCCGGAGGTACTACGTGGTTTGGCCGAGTACAAAATGCTCATGTACGGTTTGATCATGGTCGGTGTAATGGCGTTCCGTCCGCATGGCTTGATTGGCGCCGATACGTTCCAAAAGCTGTTCAAGCGTCGTCGGGGCAAGCCATCGGACAAGGAAGCGAAGGGGGGAGTATAAGATGTTGTTGGAACTTGCGAACGTAGGAAAAAGCTTTGGCGGCATCACCGCTCTTCGTGACGTTTCTTTTACGGTCGGAGAGGGCGAAATTGTTGGCTTGATTGGTCCGAATGGTGCGGGCAAAACGACCATTTTCAATATGGCAACGGGCATATTCGAACCAACCACGGGCACCTTTTCTTTTGCCGGACAAAAGCTAAATGGGGTGGCGCCTAACAAAATTACCGAAATGGGGATTGCAAGGACGTTCCAAAATATTCGCCTCTTCGGTCACATGAGTGCGCTGGACAATGTGAAGGTAGGATGTCATTCGCGCATGAAGGCGGGCTTCTGGGCTTCCCTTTTGAAAACCCCCGGACAACGTGCGGAAGAAAAGGCTGTTACCAAAAAAGCAGAGGAGCTCCTCGAATTCGTAGGCTTGTCTGACATTGCTGATGTTCGCTCGGATACATTGGCTTACGGTCAACAACGGCGTCTGGAGATTGCGCGGGCACTGGCTACTGAGCCAAAGCTTTTGCTTTTGGACGAGCCTGCTGCGGGAATGATCGAGACCGAGACAAAAGCGCTCATGGAGCTGGTCAAAAAAATTCGCGATGACGGGACGACTGTCCTGTTGGTCGAACACGATATGGGATTGGTCATGAACCTGTGTGAAAAGGTTGTATGTATCAACTTTGGGGTCAAAATTGCTGACGGCACCCCGGCAGAGGTACAAAACAATCCAGATGTGATTGAAGCTTACCTCGGCAAGGAGGACGAATAAGATGCTGAATATACAAAACTTGACGACCTCCTACGGTCAAATCAAGGCAATTCGTGGGATAACGCTGGAAGTGCCTGAGGGAAAAATCGTCTCGCTGATCGGGGCGAACGGAGCGGGAAAAACCACAACCATGCGTACGATTGCGGGTCAACTGAAGCCTGAAGCAGGGACGATTACGTTTTGTGGTCAACGCATAGAGGGTTCGAGACCCCATCAGATCGTAAAAGCCGGATTGGCGTTGGTACCAGAAGGGCGTGCGATCCTCGGGAAGATGACCGTGCTGGAAAACCTGGAAATGGGCGCATTCCAGCGCAACGATGCACAAGGCATCAAGGACGACATGGAAAAGATGATGACCTGGTTCCCCATCCTGAAGGAACGGCTTTCCCAATTGGGAGGGACGATGTCTGGCGGTCAACAGCAAATGCTAGCCATTGCTCGCGCATTGATGTCTCGACCGAAGCTGCTGCTTTTGGACGAGCCGTCGATGGGCTTGGCTCCCATCGTGGTGTCGGACATTTTCAAGGTGATCAAAGAAATCAATGCGGAAGGTACAACCGTCCTCATCGTGGAGCAAAATGTCAAACAAGCCCTCAAAATCGCTGATTACGGGTATGTACTGGAGGCAGGGCAAATCGTGTTGGACGGCACAGGAGAAGCGTTGTTAAACGACGAGCGTGTAAAAGAAGCATATTTGGGTGGTCGCAAGCACTAGTCTGCCTGTAAAAAACTGTCGCCATGGAATGAGGCGGCAGTTTTTTTCGTCATCATTCCATGGTACTATAAAGGATAGAACGTATATTCTCTTATGATGCGAAATAGGGAAGGAAGCCGGATACGATGCCAGCCAAATTGACGAGAGAGCAAATGGAATATCTTGTTCATCAAGTACAACGCTATTTTAAAGAAGAACGGTCGGAGACACTCGGCAATTTGGAGACGGAAGAGTTGATTGCCTTTTTCTCAAAAGAGCTCGGCCCCTTCTATTACAATCAAGGGGTGCAAGACAGCCGCAAGCTGCTGATGGAACGGATGAGTTCCTTAGAAGATGAACTGTATGTATTGGAAAAACCAATTCACAAGAACAAATAGATGCATAGCAGATATAGAGCAAAGAGGAGGGAGCAGCCATGAACAGCTCCTTAAAAGATAAGCTGGCCGTCCTGCCAGATAAGCCAGGCTGCTACCTGATGAAAAATGCGAGCGGGGAAATCATTTACGTAGGAAAAGCCAAGGTACTGAAAAACCGCGTCCGCTCTTATTTTACAGGCAGTCATAACGGGAAGACGCAGCTGTTGGTCAGTGAAATCGTGGACTTTGAGTACATTGTGGTATCCTCCGCGATTGAGGCGCTCATCCTCGAGTGCAACCTGATCAAGGAGCACGATCCGCGTTACAATGTCATGCTCCGCGACGACAAGACGTATCCGTACATCAAAATTACGAATGAGGCGCAGCCACGCCTGGAGATTACCCGTAAGGTATTAAAAGATAAAGCCAAGTATTTCGGTCCGTATCCGAATGCCGGAGATGCCTCCGAGGTGAAGAAGCTGCTGGATCGCCTCTATCCGTTGCGCAAGTGCCGCAATATGCCCAAGCAGGTTTGTCTTTACTACCATTTGGGACAATGTTTAGCGCCCTGTGTGTACGAGGTATCGGCAGAGGAAAATCAGCGTTTGGTGGATGAAATCAGCCGGTTCCTCGATGGTGGCCACGAGGAAATGAAGCAAACTCTCACGGAAAAAATGCTGCAAGCCGCTGAAAACATGGAGTTCGAACGAGCCAAGGAATATCGCGATCAGATCAAGAGCATCGAAGCGGTGATGGAGAAGCAGAAGATCACGTTCACGGATACGGTAGACCGCGATATTATCGGATTTGCTGTGGAAAAAGGCTGGATGTGCATTCAAGTGTTCTACATGCGAAAAGGGAAGATGATCGAGCGTCAGACGACTTCCTTTCCATACTATGGAAGCGAAACCGAGGACTTTATGTCTTATGTGAGCCAGTTCTACTACGATAAACAAAATGCGCTACCAAAAGAAATTTTGCTCCCGCAAGAGAGTGAACCGGAGCTTTTGGGTGAGTGGCTGGGCATCAAAGTCCATGCTCCGAAAAGAGGCAAAAAGCATGAGCTCGTGAAGATGGCTTCCGAGAACGCCCGTATTGCTTTGCAGGAGAAGTTCGCGCTGATGTCCAAGGACGATGCTCGTACAGTCCAAGCGGTACACAATCTTGGTCACATTTTAGGGATTCCGGTTCCTCATCGAATTGAAGCGTTTGACAACTCCAACATTCAGGGAACAGAGCCTGTGTCTGCAATGATTGTGTTTACAGATGGTCGCCCTGACAAAAAGGAATACCGCAAATTCAAGATCAAAACCGTCGAGGGGCCAGATGATTACGGCTCCATGCGCGAAGTGGTTCGCCGTCGTTACTCACGCCTGCTGAAAGAAAACCAGCCGATGCCTGACCTGATAGTGATCGATGGTGGAAAAGGCCAAATCAGTGCGGCTATGGACGTGCTGGAAAACGAGCTGGGTCTCTATATTCCCGTCTGTGGACTTGCGAAGGACGAGAAGCACCGTACCGCTCAGCTCATGTACGGAGATCCGCCAGAGCCTGTGAATCTTAGACGTGATAGCTATGAGTTTTATTTGTTGCAGCGCATCCAAGATGAAGTCCACCGTTTTGTTATTACATTCCACAGACAATCCCGGACAAAAACGATGCTCTCCTCGCAGTTAGATGAGATCCCGGGTATCGGTGAGAAGCGACGCAAGCTGTTGTTCTCTCATTTTGGCTCGTTGAAAAAAATGCGAGAGGCGACCGTTGAAGACTTCCGCCAATTAGGGATCGGTGACAAGCTGGCAAAAGAAATCATCGGGCATCTGCGCAAGCTGGACACATAGCACATGTAACTTTTTGAACAACCTCTAAAAAGGAATTGATCCATTTTTAGACTCATGATATAATCCGATTCAAACAGAATAGTTAGCCTCACTTCCATTATGGAGTGAGGTAGAGGCGCGAAAACCAAGAGTACCACCCTGAGATCGGGAATCTGTGAAGGGGACGGGAAAGGGGAATTCGCCGAAGTGTGGAGGGAAACCCGCTTTTCTCCATGCTGGGTCTGCGTTGAACAAATGCAGGACTGTCATCTGCACAATGACCAATTGTCAGATGGAGAGCTATCTCACGGTGTGTCAATGTGAGTTTTGATGGTGATGACTGTCAATCTTCGTTGTCCGCGTGTATTGGGAGGGAGGAACCGGTATGTCGAAACAGTAGGCAGCGGCAGGTCTTATTCCTTGTCGGTGCCTTTTTTGTAAAATAAAATGCAAGATTTTTCCTTATAGAGAGAATAGTGAAAAACCATACGATACGAGATAAATACCAACATTGGATATGAGAAAAAGGGAGAGAAGCCGCATGGGGTTGATCGTGCAGAAATATGGAGGCACCTCTGTAGGTACCATTGAGCGAATTTTACGAGTTGCGGATCGAATTGTCAGCTACAAAGAGGAAGGGCATGATGTGGTAGTCGTTGTTTCTGCAATGGGCAAATCTACTGACGTGTTGGTAGATATGGCCAAGCAGATAAGCGCATACCCATCCGAGCGTGAAATGGATATGCTGCTGACCACGGGGGAGCAGGTATCGATCGCGCTTTTGTCGATGGCCTTGCATACAAAAGGCTACGACGCCATTTCTCTTACGGGCTGGCAGGCTGGAATCACCACGGAGGCGATTCACGGAAGAGCACGGATCAAGCAGATTGATCCAGAGCGGATTCAATCCGAGCTCGGCCGTGGTCGTGTGGTGATCGTGGCAGGATTCCAAGGGATCAGTGACGAAGGTGAAATTACGACGCTCGGCCGCGGTGGATCGGATACATCTGCGGTTACACTCGCAGCGAGCTTGAACGCTGAGAAATGCGAAATCTTTACAGACGTGTCCGGGGTGTATACAGCTGATCCGCGAGTGGTTCCAGCTGCGAGCAAGCTGGATACGATCTCGTATGATGAGATGCTGGAGTTGGCGAACCTCGGTGCAGGGGTTCTTCATCCAAGGTCAGTAGAGGCTGCGAAAAAATACAAGGTAAGGCTGGTCGTCCGCTCCAGCTTTACTGCCGAAGATGGTACGTACGTTGAGGAGGTTGCCAACATGGAAACAGGAAGAGTAGTAAGTGGAGTTGCACACGATGAAGATGTAGCCAAAATCACGGTTGTCGGCATGCCTGCCAAGGTCGGGACGCTCTCCCGTCTGTTCAATACGCTGGCGGACAATCAGGTGAACGTCGATATCATTATCCAAAGCTCTTATGATGCGTCTGTTACGAATATTTCTTTTACAGTTGCAGCGGATGACCTGAAAAAAGCACTGGATACGCTGGACAGAAACAAAAACGAGCTTGGCTTTGAAAAAGTCGATTTCGAGGAAGGCTTGACCAAGGTATCGATTGTTGGCTCAGGCATGATCAATAATCCAGGGGTAGCTGCCGAAATGTTCCGTGTCCTGGCAGAAAAAGAAATTTCTATTAAAATGGTATCTACGTCTGATATCAAGGTTTCTTGTGTCATTCCAGCAGCCTTGACGGAGCTGGCTGTTCGCAGTCTTCATTCGGCATATGGTCTGGATGTCGAGGAAACCGCGGTCGTGCACGGAGTATAAAACATGGATGCTCCCTCTCCCTTTGTTATAGGTAGAGGGGGCATTTTCTTCATGACGCCACTTGTACAGATATACGTATGTCAGAGGAGCTTTCCATTTCGATTTTGCTGAACGCTTCTCTTTCTTTCCATTGCTCAATCATACCAGCAATGATCCCAGCCTCAAAAGAAAGACTGAATCCTAGTCTTTCGATAGACTGGTAGCTAAAAATGGAATGAGTAAGCGAATAGACGATAGTTTGCCCGGACTCCTCCACGACGTCGAGCTGGCCTAATCCGAGCCGAATAAAAGGCATAATCGGGCCTGTTGCAGATTGAATGGGGATTTGGCGGCCCATATTTTTTCCAATCCAATAGAGAATATGGTTTTCACTATCGCCTAGCAGGGTGCTAGTCAACGTTTCGCGTAGAAGATGATAGCCAAGATAGGGCATATTCATTCTTTCCGCATAGGGAATGGTCTCTGGCGGCAACAGTGCTGCAAGCTGATCCTTCTCTTTCATATGTGCTTCCCTCCTGTCTGTACTAGATTATGAGGAGGGACTCGCATTCATGACATCTTAATAGAAAAAATAGCTGGACTAAACAAAGTTATTCTATCAATGTATTTAGTACATTGATTGTCTTGACGCTATGTGTCGACAAGAGTACAATTGGATTTGGTCAAAGTTTTGCCCAACTTTTTCTCGGATTTTGACACATTCCGACAAATTCATGTGATCTAGCGAACGCAGTCTTTTTGTGAACAGCGTCAAGACGCTCTTCATAAAATGATCGTGGCGGTTTTGCTATGTCTAATGGGTGAGGCAATGGGTTAGGATATTGGGGAAAGGTCTATCAAAACGGCCGAAAACCGTTTTGGACTGCTTGCGGTGACGCTTGACGTTTTTCACAGAATTGAGAGTTACATACATTGAAAGGGGGACCATTGTATGGCGAAAGGCCATAGCTTTCTCAGTCACAAGCTACACTCACTTCTTGGTTTGTTTCCGATCGGGCTCTTCCTCGTGTTCCACTTGACAGCCAACTATCAAGCGACTCGTGGGCCTGAAGCTTTCAACCAGGCCGTAGGCTTCATTGAAAGCCTTCCATTTCTGTTAGTACTTGAATTTGCCTTGATCTACCTCCCGATCCTGTTTCACGCTGTTTACGGTCTCTACATCGCGTTCCAAGCGAAGCATAACGTAGGGAACTTCGGTTACTTCCGAAACCAAATGTTCTTGTGGCAACGCGTTACAGGAGTCATTACCCTCATTTTTATTGTTTGGCACGTTTGGGAAACTCGTATCCAAAAAGCACTGGGTGCACACGTGGATTATGACATGATGGCAAACATTTTGAGCAGTCCTGCAATGATCGTATTCTACACAATCGGGATTATTAGCACGACTTTCCACTTCTCCAACGGACTGTGGTCGTTCCTGGTTCACTGGGGAATTACAGTTGGGCCGCGTTCCCAACGCATTGCAACATTCCTGACTTTGGGCGTATTCGTAATTGTAACCTTCATCGGCTTGCGTGCGATGTCGGCTTTCATTTTGTAGGGATAGGGGGACTAAACTCATGGCAAAAGGTAAACTGATCATTGTCGGTGGAGGTTTGGCCGGCTTGATGGCTACCATCAAAGCAGCAGAAAAAGGCGTTCCTGTTCAGCTGTTCTCCCTGGTTCCGGTAAAACGTTCCCACTCTGTCTGTGCGCAGGGCGGTATTAACGGTGCGGTAAATACCAAAGGGGAAGGCGACTCCACATGGGAGCACTTCGACGATACAGTATATGGCGGAGACTTCTTGGCAAACCAACCGCCAGTTAAAGCAATGTGCGATGCAGCACCTGGCATTATCTATATGTTGGACCGTATGGGTGTTATGTTTAACCGTACGCCAGAAGGTTTGTTGGACTTCCGTCGTTTCGGAGGAACCAAACATCACCGTACCGCTTTTGCGGGTGCGACAACTGGACAACAGCTCTTGTACGCATTGGACGAACAAGTACGCCGTTATGAAGCTGAAGGTCTGGTAACCAAGTACGAATATTGGGATTTCCTCGGAGCCGTTTTGGACGATACAGGAACCTGTCGCGGGATTACTGCGCAAAACATGCGTTCCGGTGAAATTCAATCCTTCCGTGCGGATGCCGTTATTTTGGCAACAGGCGGACCTGGTATCATCTTCGGTAAATCGACGAACTCGATTATCAATACAGGTACAGCAGCGTCTGCGGCGTATCAACAAGGGGTTATTTACTCCAATGGTGAGATGATCCAAATTCACCCAACTGCAATCCCTGGAGACGACAAGCTGCGTCTGATGTCCGAGTCTGCTCGTGGTGAGGGTGGCCGTGTATGGACGTACAGAGACGGTAAGCCTTGGTACTTCCTGGAAGATAAATACCCTGCATACGGAAACCTGGTTCCGCGTGACATCGCGACTCGCGAAATCTTCTCCGTTTGCGTAGATATGAAGCTGGGTATCAACGGCGAAAACATGGTATACCTCGATCTTTCCCACAAAGATCCAAAAGAACTGGATGTAAAATTGGGCGGTATTATCGAGATTTACGAAAAATTCGTTGGGGATGACCCACGTAAAGTTCCAATGAAGATTTTCCCTGCGGTTCACTACTCCATGGGCGGTATGTGGGTAGACTACAACCAAATGACCAATATCCCTGGTCTGTTTGCAGCAGGTGAGTGCGATTACTCTCAGCACGGTGCAAACCGTTTGGGTGCGAACTCCCTCCTGTCCGCTATCTATGGCGGTATGGTAGCAGGTCCAAAAGCAATCGAGTACATCAAAGGCTTGAACAAATCCTCTGATGATCTGTCTTCCACGCTCTTCGACGGTTTTGCTAGCCAAGAGCAAGCGAAATACGACAGCATCCTGAAAATGGATGGAACAGAAAATGCTTACCTGATTCACAAGGAACTGGGTGAGTGGATGACTGACAACGTAACGGTAGTACGTTACAACGACCGTCTGCAAAAAACGGATGATAAGATCGTTGAACTGATGGAACGCTACAAGAAAATCAACATCAACGATACGAATAAATGGAGCAACTCCGGTGCGGCGTTTACCCGTCATCTGTGGAACATGCTCGCACTGTCCCGTGCGATCACGATCGGTGCGCTCAAGCGCGACGAGAGCCGCGGTGCTCACTACAAGCCTGATTTCCCAGAGCGTGATGACGAGAACTTCATGAAGACGACAATGGCGAAGTACAATGCTGAAACGACTGCGCCTGAAATCTACTATGAAGACATCGACGTATCCCTGATCGCACCACGTAAGCGAGACTATACGTCTGACAAGAAATAAGAGAGGAGGAAACTGATCATGGCAGAAAAATTGATTCATTTGATTATCACTCGTCAAGATAGCCCTGACAGCACTCCGTACAAGGAAGAGTTCAAGATTCCTTACCGTCCTGGTATGAACGTGATCAGTGCTTTGATGGAGATTCAACGTAATCCACTCAACGCACAAGGTCAAAAAACGTCTCCAGTAAACTGGGAATCGAACTGCTTGGAAGAAGTATGCGGTGCGTGCTCGATGGTTATTAACGGAAGACCACGCCAAGCTTGCTCGGCACTGGTAGATAAGCTGGAACAGCCGATTCGTCTTGAGCCAATGAGCACCTTCCCTGTACAACGTGACTTGTCGATTGACCGCAGCCGCATGTTCGATGCGCTGAAGCGCGTAAAAGCGTGGGTTCCAATCGATGGTACGCATGATCTGGGACCAGGTCCTCGCATGCCGGAAGTTGAGCGTCAATGGGCGTACGAGCTTTCGAAGTGCATGACGTGCGGTGTTTGCTTGGAAGCATGCCCGAACGTGAATGCGAAGGCTGAGTTCATCGGTCCGTTCGCGATTTCGCAGGTTCGTCTGTTCAACCAGCATCCAACGGGTATGATGAACAAGCATGAGCGTCTGGAAGCCCTGATGGAAGATGGCGGTATCGGTGATTGCGGTAACTCGCAAAACTGCGTACAAGCATGTCCAAAAGGTATTCCGCTCACAACTTCGATCGCTCACATGAACAAAGAAACAACCAAACATGCAGTGAAGAAGTTCTTCTTCTCCTAATTGTTTGCAATAGAAAAGGCGTGCACCGGTGATCCGGAATGCACGCCTTTTTTTAGTTTAGGAAAGTTTGTTTAAGTGTTTACTGTATATGTCGCTGTAGTGGAGAGAAGAATATTTCCAGGTTAGGCTCCAGGCTCCGTCCTGCTGGGGGATAAGACTGTCCGCTCCGAAGGGATTTGCGGGGAAACGCAAAAGTGGTAGCCGCTTCGTAGCACGGGCACGTTGCGTTTCTTTTGCCCGCAAATCCCTTCTCCGCGCGGTAGGACTCCACAAGTCGCTACGCCTGGAAATATTCTTCTCTGTCGTAACAGATGAGGTATTTCATTCTTTGAAGGATTTAAAAAAGCGGATCACATGGAAAGATCGTAGAGGAAGCAGAGCGTTTTCTCCTGTTTTCTCCCCACCACAACAGCAACGTACAAGGAGTTTATTCACTCGCCTCGATGACCGCCGCCATCGCCAGCTTTTCAAAAAGGAGGACGAAGTGCTGGAGTTCATCTTCGCTGAGGTGAGAGAACATTTTATTTAGTTTTTCTCTTCGATTCTGCTTGGCTACTTGCAGAATTTTTTTGCCAGAATCGCGCAAGCTGATGTAAACCACTCGGCGATCTTCCTCATCACGATCACGGGCGACGAAACCGTGTTTATCCAAACGGTCGACCATTGCTGTGATGGCGCTTGGTTTGACCCCCATTGATTCAGCCAATTCTCCGACTGTGCATTTTTCCTTCTGTTCCAACTGATGAAGAATGTAGAATTGCGGGCCAGTTAAACCAGAGACAGGTTCGGCTAATTGCGTTCCCATCGTGCGCATAATGGTACGAAACGCCTCCTGCAGGCGCTCAAGCGTATCTGTTAAGGGGGAGGGCATGCTCGTATCGTCTCCTTATTTGATCTATTTCTTCGTTATCGGGAATATTTGATATGTAATATTTAACGCACTTAAATATAGGCTGAAAGTACTTCGTTTGTCAACCTTCGCGAAAAGAAGGGAATACCCAAGCGATTCCTAGTGAAAACTGAAAACATAATGGAATGACTTCCAGCAAGGGGGCAAACGATGAAGAAAAAGGTATGCAGCATTGGATTGATATTGGCTTTGCTTCCCGCAACGACTGTCAGCACAACAGCGTTTGAAGGAACAGCGACCATTCGTACGCAGATTTTGCAGGATCTCGCGGAAATGCACGAGCCATTACATACAGGCAACGCGGACAAGGAATATAAAACGAAGGCAGATGAATGGCAACGACAAGAACTGCTACTGCGAGGTGAGCAATTAAAATCTGCGCCTGTCGATTCGCTGGAAATGATTGAGGCAACGAAGGCTTGGGAGGAAGCGGGGGTAAAAGGGGAAGGGACGCTCGTTTCCGTGATCGATACGGGAGTCAATCCGCGCCATCCCGATTTCCCTGTCCCACATGATAAGCGTTCAGCCATGCAAAAGTCAGGCTCTTCCCAGAAGGTGATCCCTGGCTTTAACTGGGCTGACCGTACGCAAACAACGGAAGACGTATCGGAATCTCAGCATGGTATCCATGTGGCGGGAATTATTGGGGCGAACGGAAAAGTAAAAGGAGTTGCTCCTGAAGCCCAGCTCATCAGCCAAAAAGTATTTTCCAATTATCAAAGCGAGGTTCCTGGGCTAGGTGAATCGATTTTATTTGCGATCAATGATTCCATTACGAAAAAAGCAGATGTCATCAACCTGAGTCTCGGTTCCTCAGCGGGCTATGTGGATGAAACAAATGTGGAGCAAATGGCTGTGAAGCGAGCAGTCGATAATGGGATCGTAGTTGTGGCAGCCGCCGGCAATGATGCGTATTTCGGCAGTGATAAGGTACGAGCACAGAATCCAGATATCGCCATGATCGGTTCTCCAGGCTTGAGTCCTGATGCGTTTTCGGTTGCTTCTGTCAACGCTACAGCACTAGCTGGCTATAGCTTCACGGTGCAAGGGGTACCCGGTATGGAGAAAGTCGTGTATTTATCGGGCTATGTGGAAGGCGGGGGTGCGATAAACCCGGTCATGACATTGATGAAGCCGTATCCGCTTGTCTATATGGGGAAAGGGAAGAAGGAAGACTACAATGTTTCCGTAAAAGATAAGGTGGTATTGCTCGAGCGAGGCGACATTTCATTCGACGATAAGCTACGCCTCGCCAAAGAAGCAGGAGCAGTTGGTGCTGTTATCTACAACAATGAAATGGGACCACTCATTATCAGTGCGGAGCATGCCAAGCAAATCCCGGCTGTTTCTGTCTTGAAGCACATGGGCGAGCAAATGGCGCAAGCGATTAAAAAAGGCAAGAAAGTGACGGTCTCATTTAACGGTGAATATGGCCAAAATCCAATGCCTTATCCAGACGGAGGAACGATCTCGGCTTTTTCATCATGGGGACCAACACCCGATTTGCAGTTCAAACCGGAGATTGCTGCTCCAGGTGGAGGCATCTTGTCACTCACGCGAGAGTCTGAATATGCCGTGAAAAGTGGTACGTCAATGGCAACGCCCCATGTGGCGGGCGGGATGGCTTTGCTGAAACAAGGTTATCTCAAGCAAGGGCGGAACCTGCAAGGCAAATCGCTTGTCGATACGTTGAAGGCTGCGGCGATGAATACAGCAGAACCGATTATCGATCCGCAAATCAGCATACCCGCAGCGGATAAAGAGAAAGCAAAAAAAGTTCCTTACAGCCCACGGGTTCAAGGGGCAGGCCTGATGCAAATCGCAAAAGCGATCAAGACGCCAGCCATTGTTGTGAATGCAAAAGGAAAAGCAGGTGTCTCGTTAGGAGAGATTGGGAATTCAACGACCTTTTCTCTATTTATTAATAACAAGTTTGGTAAAAAGCCAATTACGTATCAGCTACAAAATGAGTTTGGTGTCATGACTGACTTACGCAAAAACGGGATCAACATGCTGACAGATACCCTTTTGGAGGGGGCAGAACTACAATTTTCCGCTCCTAAGATTACCGTTGCGCCGGGGAAGTTAGAGGAAGTGAAGGTAACGCTCACGATTCCGACAGGTTCTCCACGTAATCAATTTGCAGAAGGATTTATTTCCTTTCAACCAGATGATAAAGAGCTGCCTACTTTGCGCACGCCGTTTTATGGCTTCTACGGGGACTGGGATGAACCAAAGATAATGGATCAGCCCGTATGGGAGGCAGAAAGTCAGGAAAAACGAACAGGTGTCAAGACGAGCTGGTATCACGATAAACGCAATGACAAATGGCGCTATCGGGATTATCTAGGTGTTACAGGTGTCAAAGCCGATGGCGGTGCGAAAATCGATCCCAATCATATTGCCTTTTCGCCAAACGGGGATGGGCATTACGATGTCGCTGCTCCTTCGATTACTTTTTTGCGCAATGCCCGTCATATTATCGTCGAAGTAACAGATCAGTCAGGCAAGCCGATTCGCACTCTTGTGCGTGATGAAAAGGTGAGCAAGTACGACCAATCCAAGCTGGGGACGCCATACTATTATACAGAAAAGGAAGCGTGGAGCTGGGACGGAAAGATCTTTTCACCACAAAAAGGCGCCTATATACAGGCACCTGATGGACAGTACCAATTCTCCATTAAGGCCAAAATAGACGACCGCAATGCCAATTGGCAAACGATGACACTCCCCATCCGCGTGGATACAAAAGCTCCTGTGATTACAGCTTCTGTGTCAGGAAACCGGGTTCAGTGGAGCAGCCGCGATAAAGATATCCAAGCCTATTTCCTTTATGTAAACGGCAAGAGGGTAGGAGGCCCCTATTCTCCAAAAGTGTCCAGCACACTTATTAATCAGCCAGATAAAAAAATGAGTGTAGTCGCGTATGATTATGCAGGGAATATCAGCGTGGCGCATATTAACGGGAAAAGTGACAGTACTCCGCCATTTGTGGAGTTTCCGGATGATTTGTTTCCTTATCTGAAAATATCCAAGCAGCCGGATGTAGCCTTCAGGGGCAAAGTAACAGGCGAGGATATGATGGACAGAGTCCGCTTATCGATTAACAAAACGCCTGTAAAGCTGGCGACGGATGGATCATTTGAAACCATCCTGCGATTAACGGAAGGTCTCAATTATGTGATGTACAGTGCAATGGATATGTATGGAAACAAGCGCCAATTCACGCAACGGGTCATCGTCGATACGAGTCCTCCGACACTGCAATTGATCAACGATGGCAGTGAAGACGTACAATTCGATGCAGCAACCAAGAACATGCTGGTTCCAGTCCGCTTCATGTACAGAGATCAAACCTATAAAGGTCAGGTAAGTATCAATGGGCAAATCGTGTCCTACTTTGAAGAAGAGCAATTGGAAATCCCTGCGCAAAAATACGTAACGCAAATTTTGAGTATGAAGCAGGGAGAGAATCGCATTTTGCTTGAAGGCAAAGACGGTGCAGGCAATCAAAGCATGTTGCTGGTGTATGCGTATGTCGATGCCAATGCAGGGTCGGTCGTCATAAGTAATGGAGAGCAGCGTATATCCTACAAGGCGCGAACAGTGCCAGCTCCGACGATCCAGCTGCCGAACAAACAGCTAGAAGGGCAGGAAGGTGAAGCGCTGCCCATCGAAGGGAAGGTGACAGGTGCTGGTGCTGTTAACCTCCAAATCAACTATGGATCAAAAAGCTTTCAGACCAACGCGAATGATCGTGGGCTATTTCGCCTGGTGCTTCATGAGGTAGAGGAAGGCAAGCAAAAACTGACGGTTGTTGCGACTGATGCACTGGGTAGGGAAGCCCGAGCGGAGATGAATGTCGTCGGAAAGAAAAAATAGGATAGCGGGCCCGTCAGTAGCAGATAGAAGGCTATTGCCGGGCCAAATTTTTGTGGGAGGATTCTATTTGATGTTTTACCACGGGATCATGTGGGAATATGTTACGAGAGAGTACCCTGTGCTATCACCGAGAAGGACCGCCAGAAGGAAGCGTGTGGCAGAGCAATTGTGGGATCGCATTCATCTGATCGAACAATTCGGTTTGGAGCCCGTTCATTTGCTTGAGGCCGACGAACATTACGATGCTGTCCGCTGTATACAAGAGTGCTTGGCATTTGGAGATACTGTTTTTGCCTTTGATCGCGTCCAGCTTCCGATGTGGCAATTGAGTAAGCATGAGATCGGTGTAGAAATATTAGACTTGCGAACGTGCACGGCCATCTATACCATTCGTCATGAGACAAAAGTAGAGGATTATTTTCCCAGTACTCCCTGTTTTCGTGACCTTATGCCTATGAAGTTTTCGTAATCCTATTGCATCTGCCAAAAGTCGACATTATGATAGTCCTATACGAGTACGTCAAAAAGTCGTCTTTTCAGCACCTCTTTCGATGTCGAATAGGCTTCCAGTACTACTACGTGATCAAAAGACGACTTTTTGAACAACCTCTAAGAGTGAATTGCCCGGGAAAGGAAGAGAATGCAGATGATAGTCCAGTACCTTGATCCATTTCTTGAATCAGCTTCGTCCGTGATTCAACAAGTATGCAATGTCGACATTTCGCGTGGAGAGTTAGCTGAAAGAGAATGGAGCCATGTAGAAGGCCATACATGGATTCGAATCGGAATGACAGGTCAATTACAGGGTGAGGTCTTTTTCGGTCTGCAAGAGGAATTGGCTTTGCGCATTGTCTCGGCCATGATGGGCGGCTATCCCGTGCAAGAGATGGATGAGCTCGGAAAAAGTGCCATTTCTGAGTTGGGGAACATGATTTCCGGGAATGCGAGTACGCTTTTGTCCAATCGAGGTGTTCTTGTAGACATTACCCCGCCCTTATTTTTACACCAGCATGACTTGAAAGGCATGGCAGGGACAGCATTGACTGCACCGCTCGATCTCCATGACATGGGCAGACTGGATATTCAAATTATTGTGATAAGATAGTGGCGGCTTATGGCCGTCTTTTTTGTGAAGGATACGTAGCTACACATCATCATTCAAAGGAGGGATGGAAAGAGATGGATCATTACTTCTCGATTTGTTCAGCTGAGATGTATTATGAGAAATACATGGCCTTTTTATTGGAAAACTACGACCAGCTCCGCATGCCATATTCCTTTCCTGTGGCGCTCAGTTTTCTGGCGAGTCCCGTTTTAATGGAGGGGAAAGCATTTCTTTGCTTCAACGATGACGATGAAGTGATCGGTGCTTTTTCGTACATTTACGGGACAGGTGAAAATCAGTACGAAGACAAGCATATCGTTCAAATTCAGGTGGTCTATTTTTTAGAACAGTATCGCAGCAGTCGCCTTTTTTTGCACGCTCTTCAGTATGTAACCGAATATATCGCCTATATGGAGGAGGACGTGAAGGAGTTTCGATTCTGGACTTCCTCGGAAGACTCTTTACGCAAATTGTTTACCAAGATTGCAGAACGAGTAGCTTCTGTGGAAACGGCAAACGGTCCATTGGATGAATATCGCGCATCGTTTTTGGCTTGGCAATCCTATGCAGCCAGGTTTCAACATGAACCATTTTTCTAATCCAAGAAGGAGACGTTACGATGCTGTTCGTCATCAAAAACCTGTTTGGCTACATACGCCCCTATAAGCTCCTCAGTTTCCTTTTTTTCCTCTCGCTTGCACTCGATCTGCTTTTTTTATCCTTGGCACCTCTTAGTTTCCAGATGATCATTGACAAAGCGATTGTTCCCAAAGATATGTACGTTTTCACCGTCATCATGATCGTATTGGCGATTAGCGGGTTTATCTGTGTCAGTGCTGGAATAATCAGTGACTATGTGCTGGCAAAACTAAATGCACGTGTGCAAAATGATTTGCGGCAAAAACTGTTTGCGCATATGCAGCATTTGCCGGTCAGCTACTTCCACAAAACGCGTTCTGGCGATCTGGTCTCTTCCTTTTCAGTGGATTTGCCTGTCATTGATAGATCGTTGGCCATTCTCTTCACGACGGGTATTCAGTCATTGGTGGTCGTGACGATTAGTACGATGGTTTTGTTTTACTTGGAATGGGTGATGGCGCTGTGTATTTTGGTGGGAGCAATCTTGATCTTTACAGGTCCTTATTTGCTTGGCCGACGTGCCCATGCCGTCAATGCCGCATACAAAGAACAGCTCGCAGCTATGACGAATGATGTTCAGGAAAATACGAAAGCGCAAATGGTCATCAAGGGATTCAACCTGCAAGAAGTCATGATCGATAAATTTAATGGAAGACTCAAATTGCTGTTGCTCAGCAACTATCGCAAAAATTTGATGGCAGCGAAGCTGGAACGAATTCCTGCGCTATGCCTACTACTCATCAACTTTACGATCATTGGCTTTGGTTCCTATCTGGCACTCACCGGGCGAATCTCTGTCGGTTCGCTTGTCGCCTTTTTCACCATGTATACGTCGATGGGGAATGCAGTGTTTAATCTGACCTTTACGCTCCCTCTGATTACAGATGCACAAGTCAGTATGGAACGAATCCACAAGGTACTGGATGAACCTAGTGAAAAAGTCGACCATTCTACAGCGGATCCGCTCGATTTGCGTATGACTGAAGTGTCCGTAAAAAATGTTACGTTTGGTTATCAGGAAAATCAGTTGTCTATCAATCAGGTCAGCATGCAGATTCCGGCTCGGACAAAAGTTGCCATTGTTGGCTCCAGTGGGTCTGGAAAAAGCACGATCGTTCAGCTGATAGTAGGCTTTTATGAACCTCGTTCTGGTCATATCGAGATAAACGGCACAAAACTCGATGAATATAATCGGGGAGCCTTCCGCAACCATGTAGGGGTCGTCTTTCAAGATAACTTTCTTTTTCACGGAACCATAGCCGAAAACATCCGGCTCGGCAAACTCGATGCGACCAACGATGAGCTGAGGATGGCTGCACAGCAAGCGGAGATCCATGACTATATCATGAGTCTACCAGACAAGTACGAAACACTTGTTTTGGATGGGGGCAGCAACCTCTCAGGGGGACAAAGGCAGCGCCTTGCCATTGCTCGAGCGATTCTGCGTAATCCTTCTCTACTCATTCTAGATGAAGCAACTTCTGCTCTCGATCCCATTTCAGAGGCTTCTATTAACAAGACCTTTGCGAAGCTTTCCAGCGATCGGACTGTCATTACGGTGACACATCGTTTGTCGACGATAACGGACATGGATCAAATCTTTGTGTTGGAGCACGGGGAACTAGTGGAGCAAGGGACACACTCTCAACTGTTGCAAAAGCGGGGTTATTACAAAAGGCTATGGGAGAAACAAAGTGTGTTGGCCAGCCCAGAAGGTGTTATGGATGTTCTAGGTGTCGACGTGTCTGATATTTTGCATCTTTTCCATACCGAGACGTTTACTGCTGGACAGACGATCATTCGGGAAGGAGAAGCAGCAGAAAAGTTTCATATCCTCGCACGCGGAAAGGTAGAAGTTTCCCAATCATCTGCTGAATTTGAGGAGCCGATTCGACTTGCGATTCTGGAGGACGGCGATCACTTTGGAGAAACAGACCTAGCGGGTGCTTTACAGACAACAACGGTGACGGCTCTCACCTCTTGTGTTGTTTTGACCTTGCCTTTAAAGGTATACCAGTACATCACGTCCCAACACTCGACGATTGGCAAAAACGCCCAACAGCTAATACGCTAACGAACAGAAAAAGAAAGGCAGTGTGCAAAGGATGCATGTCCAATTTAGAAGTTGTACCAGTGACAATGATTTTGCCCAGTTCACGCTATTCTTTATGCGCAATCGATTGGAATTTAGTCGTATGTTTTCCCTTAGTGACACGCTCATTCATATTTTGACGTTCCTCCCGGATTCTCATTTGATCCTGATAGAGGACGAGCGCGGTAAAGTGGTCGGATGGGGCCACTATCAATACATGACAGCAGAAAGGCAACCAAACCCAGAGGGAGAAATTTGCTATATTCATTCTGTCATCGTCGAAGAAAAATATCGAAGGAGCAGGGTATTTCTGAAAGGCTTTCGCCATCTAATCAGACAGGTTCACGCAGAAAATGCACAAGTGAAACAGGTGACCTTTTGCGCTGATGCTGATCATGCCTATCTGAACCGGCTCTATTCGAAATTTGCACAGGTTGCAGGGGAGCAGGAGGGCTATTACGGACAAGAAAACATCTATATGGCCGAAATCAATCAACTCGCTTCCTATCTGGGAGCCGTAATTGACGCTAAATAAGGAAAAATGCTATTCTTAAGAAGATATTGTCAGAAAGGAGGACTATCAGATGATTCCAATGGTACCACGTTTGAAAGACGGAGTAAGAAAACCGTTCACTGCTTCGATTCAAAATCTTCTCATGAAAAATGAGCAGCTGCGTGTAGCTACTTCTTCTGCGAAGTAGTCGATCAGCTATCATCTTTTTCGAATCAACTGTCCCAAGAATGGAGAAGTGGTTGACAGGCTATCCTGCTCAGCCACTTTTTATTTTGTCATTCTATATGAATAGAATAAAAAAATAAAATATTTTCTATTGTCTGGATGATTTTTAATAGATAGTGTATTGTTGGAAATAGTAAGGGGGTATGAGAGCTTGACCTATGTAAAACAATTAATTGGGATGTTTTTCCTAGTTATCGTCGTTTGCGGTGGGCCGTTCATGCTATATACGCAAAAGGAAGAAATCGTGTTCGAACCGGGAAATATCGTAGTTCATACGGTATATCTGATTCAGCAGATTGCAGAGGGCTCCCTCGGAACCTATTATTCGGGGCAAACGGAAAGGAGCATCGCTGAGGATATCCTCCCATTTGCAATTAGCTCCTTTGAACTACTGTTCGCGAGTGTTGGTGTCGCAGTCCTTGCTAGTATTATTTTTGGATTGCTATTGCAGCGCTTTCGGATTGTACGTCAATTTCAAAAGGTTTTGAATCTGCTTGCCACGATTCCTGACTTTATCCTAATTGTTGTTTCGATTGTGGGTGCTGTCGGATTTTACAAGCTGACGAACATTCGAATTATCACCCTGTCACCTATAAGTGACTCTGAGAGTACATGGTTTCCGATCACGTTACTGTCAATTGGACCAACGATTTTCCTCATGAAGGTTGTTAGCCTGAAGTATGTACAAATCGGCGGCGAAGACTACATTAAAACAGCACTTGCCAAGGGGATGGGGATTTGGCATGTTCTCATTCACCACGTCTATAAAAATATCAAGCCGTTTCTCATTGCTGATTTAAAGAAGACGATTGCCATTACAGTAGCCAACTTGTTTATTGTTGAGTACTTATTAAACGTCGTAGGATTGACTCGCTTTATTTTTAGTAAAGATGGCGGATACGAATTCAATGCTGCTGTCATGGGACTTTTAGGTATTATTTTGCTATCCATTTTGGTCTATGTATTGATTCGTCTCATTCTGTATGTGATTGAACGCGCGGTTGTGTATAAATAGCCCAGACTTCTTATGGAATGAGTGAGGGTATGGTATGAGGAAACGGTTCAATTGGGCTTTATGGCTAGGTTGTATCTTGGTATTTTTTCTAATAATTATCGGTGTAGCCGGACCTTATTTGGCCCCCTATGACATCGATTACCAGGTGAAAGTTCGCAATGAGATGGTAAACGGGAAGCAAGTGATCATTTCGCCTCCTTTGGCACCTTCAGGCGAGTATTTGTTGGGTACGGATAAATGGGGCTATGATTTGCTTACAAAACTGCTCCACGGGGCACCTTACACCATTTTTATTACGCTCTTGATTGCGTTATTGCGATTATTGCTTGGAGCATGGATCGGTCTGTATATTGGGATATTGGACAAGCAGCAGCGTTGGTGGATTGCGATAGAGAACGCCTGGGGGTACATGCCCATATTTATTCCTGTCTATTTTTTATTGAAAGGAATCAATATCAATCCCGAATTGCCAACGTTTACGCTCGTGTTGTTTTTCGTAGTGGTAGTGGCAGTGCTTGGGACGCCTTCGGTAGCTGCGTCCATCCGTCAAAAAACGGAGCAAATCAAGGAATCCCAGTACGTTTTGGCTGCGACTTCGCTGGGGGCTGGGCGGGATCAGATCATCTTTCGCCACATCCTGCCGCATTTGAAGGAGCATCTGGTCATTGTCCTGGTGACAGAGATGATCGCCACCATGACGTTGATGGGGCTTCTCGGGATTTTTGGTCTGTTTGTAGGCGGCACGACTATGTACTATGACCCTGTTGAGTATCACTCGACCACACATGAATGGGCAGGACTGCTCGGGACTTACCGAAGCTTTGTCTACACGAATTACACGTGGATTTTCCTGATTCCACTTGCTGCTTATATGCTTGCAATCGGTTCCTTTAGTCTATTGGCCAAAGGATTGCGTGATAAATTCGAACAGACGTATAGTCGTACCCCATTTATTTAAGCAGCTGGTCACTTTTCAGCATGAGGGATAAGTGAGGTTTTTTGATGAAAAAACGATTCCATTTTTCTTTATGGCTAGGCAGTATTTTCGTGTTCCTTCTGATCGTGATCGCTGTGGCGGGGCCTTACTTGGCTCCCTATGATCTGGAATATCAAGCGAAGATGCGTCACGAGGTTGTGAACGGTAAACAAGTCATGGTCTCACCGCCCTTTCCGCCGTCAGAGGAACATTTACTCGGCACGGACAAATGGGGGTATGATTTACTGACCCTCTTGCTCGATGGAGCGCCATACACCGTTTTTATTACCCTTGCGATCGCATTTATTCGCGTGTTACTTGGTACATGGATTGGACTCTATATCGGCATCCAAGATAAAGAACAGCGTTGGTGGATGGCGATTGAAAATGCATGGAGCTATATGCCTGTGTTTATTCCCGTGTATTTTCTTTTGCGAGGAATCAATGTGAATTCCGAGCTACCGACGTTCACGCTCGTACTGATTTTCATTGGGCTTGTCTCTGTTCTTGGAACCCCTTCTGTAGCCTCTTCTGTGCGTCAAATGACCGAACAAATTAAAGAATCACAATACGTTTTGGCTGCCATTGCACTGGGAGCTGGCCGAAATCAAATCGTCTTTCGCCACATCTTGCCACATTTGAAGGAACAGCTCATTATCATCTTGGTGACAGAAATGATCGCCGTCATGACCTTGATGGGGCTTCTCGGTATATTTGACCTGTTTGTAGGTGGTACCAAAATGACCTTTGACCCGGTTCTGAATCATTCTATTACACACGAATGGGCAGGACTGCTCGGGTCTTATCGAGGCTTTATTTACAGTAATTATACGTGGATTTTTCTCGTACCATTGGGGGCATTCATGATCGCCATTGGAGCATTTAGCTTGTTGGCCAAAGGTTTGCGTGATAAGTTCGAGCAAACGTATAATCGCACCCCATTTATTTAAGTTATGGTGCCCTTGATTTTTACGAATCAAGGGCATTTTTGGTTGATCCGATTAAAAATAATGGAATGGAAGTCGAATTGTAGGGAGCAGTATATGTGTCGGGTGAATAGACTGGAGTGTCGGGGGCGGTGTTGGCCTTGGGTTCCGATGGCAATCTCATCAGGCGAGGCGAACTCGTCGCGATCTGAACGGGGGACAACTGGCGGCCATCGTCGTCTCGAACGGAAAAATTCACGGCGGATGTCGAAGAGGTTTCTCTGCGGTGTTCGGAACCCATTGCCCATTTTCTGAATAGGATGTAAGGCAAAAGCCTAAAATCCTTGAAATTCCGGCACCATCACCCACCCCCCATCATAGGATAAGGTGACTCTGTAATCCCTCAACCTTGTTCCTGTAGAGCCCACAAGGAGGGGTGGCACGATTGAAGGGTAGCGACCAAACCAAGCCGTTGTTAACGAATCGCGAAAGAGAAGTGTTTGAACTCTTGGTCCAAGATAAGACAACCAAAGAGATTGCCGGACAACTCTTCATCAGCGAAAAGACTGTGCGCAATCACATTAGTAATGTCATGCAAAAATTAGGTGTCAAAGGTCGATCTCAGGCAGTAGTCGAACTCGTTCGACTTGGTGAACTAGAGATTTGAACCCAGTCCACCCAGCCTCCCTTTTCTTCCCTTGGTCGGAAGGGAGGGTTTTTTATGTTCATTTGCGTTTAAATGCCCTTTTAATTACTTTTGTATAAATAGCAAACAAGAAAGAAGTAGAGAAGGCGATGGTCGAAGGGTATAGGATCTGAACGGAGCTTGAATCTCTTCGGCTGTTGGGATGTAATCGGTAATGGCGGGCTGGAGGCTTCGGCCACCACATTATCGGAACCATTCAAAGTTAGATGCCCTAATTGCCAAGGGTGCAGAATTAAAAATGATGAAACGTACAGTGCAGTACATAGGGACGATATACGAAATGAAGATGCACACATGGGGAGAAGAAAGACGTTTTGAAGATACTTTCTACATGGAAACAAAGGATTTTAAATCAGATGTTCCTTTGAAGTGAGACTACATGGAAATCTTCCATACAGAAGAATACCAGCAATTGGTGGGAACACAACGCCTTTCGAGTATGGGTCACAAGCAAGAAGATGTAGTTTGTTCCCGAAGGAGATGCTTTTTGTACTAACTAAAATGGCGCTACTTGAAACATTCCTGTTAAAGCAGGATACTTACAACGAATTTTCAAGTGAGTCTTTGATCACTTTGAAATTCATCGTCTTTTCCCAACCAACCGAAACGCACAATTGATGAAACTCTTCAAGAGTAGGGGTGCGTTCTATAATCTCAAATGACATATAACTCCTCGCTTTCAAATTTTCTATGTTTGAGGATATAACTTCATTTGAGACACCCCCTAAATGTTGATTAGAAAAAATATTACCATTTTTGGCTTTAAAACCTCAAGTATATGGACTTTCTTAAAGAGCAATTTATCAAAATGTGTACTTTGTTATTATTGGTCTTCGCCAACATAACGACTTTCTCCAGAAATGAATTTATTTAATGAGATCCACCATTTTAGGGAAATGGGCATCAGAAAACAATCAATTGAGATAGTTAATGTGTGGAATTGAAAAAGCCACCAATCCTTGCGGAAGGTGACTAAAATCCTCATTGAGTACTTTGTGGTAAATAATGGGTAGGATTCACTGGAGTTCCTTGTTTGATAACAGAAAAATGCAACATATCTCCTGTTTCGGACGATCCTACTTCTGCTATTTTTTGCCCTTTTTTTACGGTATCTCCGGCCTTCACAAGAAATGAACCAAGGAGAATGTGACCATAGAGAGTACTGAATTCGGAATTGTGCTTGATTATTATAGTTTCTCCAAATCCTTTTAAGCTTTGAGCGAAAAGAATGACACCATCATTTGCTGCAAAGATAGCTGTACCTTTAGCGGTTGCATAGTCCAATCCGTTATGACCTTTTGATTCCTTAGTTTCAGGATTAATTTGCAAGCCGAAATCAGAGGAAATTACATAGGTATCATGAATGGGGGCTTCTAAAAAAAAGTGTGTTTCGTTAATTTTACTAGGCTGACTCGAATTACTTGCCTCCGCTGCGAAAGCTGTTGGGGTTAAAGTAACTGCTAAAGTTAATAGATTCAAAATAACAATATTTCTGATTTTCATATTTCCTCCTACTTCATATAAAGTTGGTTTCATTATGAAATACGAGGATTATGGAAAAATGTAACTGCTAATCAAATTTATTTTTCTTAAGGTCATGTACGGCACCAAAAAGGCAGAGATACGAAAAAATGATAGAGGCTATAAGGCAGGAGATACACTTTTGCTTCGAGAGTGGGACGCAGAAGAAGAAGAGTACATCGGTCGGATTGTAAGGCGGGTTATCACCCACGTACTGGCAGATGAGCAATTTCTGCAGCCAGGAAAGGTCATGCTGTCAATGGCACTGATTTATCACAACGGTAATGCAAGATAGTCATTTGCAAATAACAAAGAAGTTTCCCAAAGGACACCCTAATTGAACAGCATTATTTATGATCTTGAAAGTGCATAGATTTCAACCAAAAAGTTTTCTTGTGCACCCTTGGGACTCCCAATGTAAAGAGAGCGAGTAGAAACAACATCTGTGATTTTCTCGCTAACTACTCCAGTAAAATGAGTAGGATCATTGCCTCCACTAACATCTTGACTGACAGAAAAACTAATTTGATTAGGATTGGAAACTCCACTTATTACCCATTGAAAATTAACTGTGTCTGGCGGAAGGACTTCCGTACCAATATTTGAGCTAGAACGATGCGATTGACCAGGCAATGGGGAAGGAGCGGAATAAATAGCGCCGATAAACGTCGACTTAAGTGCACTCATGAAAAAACACCCTCTCAGGAAAGTAACTACATGAAGATCATATTTCAAGAAAATGGTAAATATGCAATCGATTTTAAACAACTTACTAGAAGTACAGCGGCATTTTACAAAACACACATTTGTTAAATGGAGGGTTTAGCATGATTAATCTAATCAAGATCGAGAAATTGGAGGAAGTGACAAAGTACGAAGACCCGAAAACGTCTCACATACATCATGGCGGAAAGGATTGGACAAACGGGGTTCCGCTTATTTTGATCAAACGCGAAGGCGGCGTGGTAGTGACTGACCAATGGGTATTTATCAACAATAACGGAGAGTTGGTATACGAAAAGAAAAATAACAAGTGGGCGCGAGTGAATATTACGATGTGAATAAGTCGCACATAAAAGAAGTGTATGTGGTTCGAATGAGTTAACACAACATTACGGGAGTTAAGAATAAAGCGGAGTTTATCTAGGGACCTTCGGTGATTAATTCTTCCGACTGCCTCATCTTTAGAAATCCAAGACTAAATTCATTACAATTACAATCAGTTATCTCCTTAGAATGTGCTTAAATAAGATATCTGGTGAAGGAGTTATTTATGGAAGCAATCATTTCAGATGTTAAAACAGAAAGGGGCTCGCTATGATCTGGATTAATCCACCTTATGAAGTAGAAGAAGTATCGATTATTACTGTAACGGAATGGGTTGAAAAACAAGCTAGATATATTAGACAGGCAGGGCCAGACCATTATGCCATCGTTGATTTCGTAATCGAACCATGTCAAGGTCTTATTGGCTTTAAGAATGAAGCATTGATTCAAGATGATTTGAAAGGAAATACAGAGTGGGAACGACTGTTTCCTCTATTGATATGTTGCATCTATGACGCTTTAAAAGAGTATATACAATATCAATATCACGAACGAAATCTGGCAATTGGCAATTTCATGTTCAAGCTCATAAGTCTTGAAATCCGTCCTGGTAGTACCAGATTGACAGATTTCAAAATAGCAACACTTATCGGTCTGAAAGAGGTATTTGAAAATAATGAAGCAAAGAGTAGTACAACTTAGCGGTCGGTATTTCGCTTTACAGATGATGAAATGAATAGCTGAATTTGTTAATGATTTTGCGAAAGCTCCAATCATTGGCAGAACATGCCAAGAAACAGTGCGATCAAAACTTCGATTGCGAGGACTGTCCCACACATGGTTAGTCTATCGTTACTTAACAAAAGAGAAAGTAAGAAAACGAGAGCATGATCGCCCTCGTTCACTATGAAAATAGCAATTATCCTCTACTGCAAAGATGAATCCACGGAGGGCCCCCCCCAATTGTGTTCGAGCACATGTGGTGGATCGACGGAGAAGAATAGCTGTTTTGGGTTAAGTGTGGGTAGGCAGCGGAGCCAAAGTATTTAACACAATATTTCGGGAGTGAAGGTGTGGGAACGATGGTGCCTGCTGGAATCCGAGATGACGGAAAACACAAGACGTTTGAAACTGGAGCAAAACGAGATCGAGCGCTAGGGAAAGGCAGATATGATGTGCTCTCGCCTGTAGCAATGCGCCGAATAGCACAGAGAAGTGAGCTAGGTGAAATCAAATACGGCGATGGACGCAATTGGGAAAAAGGGATGCCGATCAGTGAGTTTATGGATAGCGCTCTGAGGCACATTTTTCAATATATGACTGGCGAAGAGCAATTTATCAAAAAGTGTATGAAGAGAATGGGGGAAAAGATAGATGTAGCACTTAAAAGGGGCATTGTTAATCGCTATCGATTGTTATTAGAATGTGAGCGACATCCAGGCATTCTGCGAACGGATGATCATAAATTTCGTCATCGAAATATTCGATGAAAATGGTTTCTACATGTTTGGCCAACTCTTCAGGGGTGCTGTAGCTAGATTGAAGCAGTGTAATAATCTCATTTATTTCAAATCGGTAATGATCGTGTTCGGGATCTATACTAACTAACCCAATCGGGTCCCATCTATCAATAATGTTTTTTACTTTAGCATAAATCAATTGTTTCACCTCGAATTTGGTCAGTCTAAGTATATTACCATAAAAAAGCGGACGTTAACTGATTAGTTAGGGAGGGGAGGGTATGTTGGATTGCACAAAGATTAAGACGTTTACACCACATATTCCTGCTGGTATGGGATCGACGGAACGAACACGATTTTCGAGGACTATCAGATCGTAGTAGAGACCATGCAGCAGTGGCAGCTCGATCAAATGCCTGAGTTCAATGGTTATTAACAAAACGGTAACTATGAAAATTAAAAAAACACTTCTCACCGAGAAGTGTAAGAAGAGACATTGATTTTTACTCTTTTACATCAATTTCCCAATCTTCTGAGCCTATAATATTTCCTTTTTCTACAGTAAATCGAAGGGTATATTTTCCTGATTCTTGGAAGAAAATTATCCCTTCATATCCATCCTCATAAGGTTGCATTACAATGCTCACATTTTGGTTATTGTCAAAGTAAGTTACTTTTACTAATGCATTCCGTAACGGCCTACCATTGTAAAACAAACCGCTCGCTACATCAATTGGAGTTTTGGATACAATTCCATTGGCAGAACCGGCTTGTAATTTCCAGTCAAATTCATTTCTTTGGGCTGGTAATGGGTCAAGAAAGAAACTTGCAGGAATTAAAAGTGCAAATAAGAGAGGCAGAACAACTAGTAAGTTTCCGGATTTAAAAAGTTTTTTGTTCAAAATGAATTACCTCCGATTCTAATACTGCTCTTGCTTACATTTTAAGGACGAAGTTAATGGTAATTTGTTACAACTTATTTCAATTTTTTACAAACCACACGATTAGTTAAATGGAGAAGTTCTGAATACTCTTGAACTGGCCAAAGAGACCTTTCGCGAGTTTTTCTAGAAACAATAAAAACGGTGTGCCCTTTGAACTAAGACACACCGGATGCTGTTTGGCGAATAAAGATATACGGTTTCACTTATTACTGATAGGAATGATCTTATGTGTTTTGAAATCCCATTTGTATAAATCGGTATGAGGCAGAGGCGGCAGGGGGAGGGGAACAAAAAAGTCCTTCTATATTACTGAAGGACTCTGGTTTCATTTCTTATCGAACACTAAAATAGATTGTCTTTTCTAAGCCACCGTACTCAACAGTAAACCATCCAACATCCGATCCTGTAGAATGTGTCGCTTTAACCATGGCATATACAGTTCTAGGCTGTTTAATGTACTCGCATGCTGCTTCCTCAAGTATGTTAACTTCATTTGACACAACCTTAGATGTGCCGTCTGAAAAAAATGCAGTTACCCAAATCGGAGCATAGTCACCAGGATAGAAGTAACGAGGGATATCTTCTTCAATAACAAGCTTCGTGACAGTGACTGGAGCTGTAACATTTGATTGTACGGGATGAGGTGATGCGGCACTCGCTGATGAAACAATGGCAAAGAGTGAAAAAATTGATAAAGCTACAGATGCTAATCTTTTCATTTTCTATCATCTCCTAATATTTCGGTTTATTTAGAGGTTACCTTTATATGACAAAAAATACAATATTTTAAAACTCGAAATATTCTTTCCTTTCGAATGGAGAACAAGTATTAACATATGAGAAATAGGAAAGTAGAAAGACGACCCTATTTTACAAAGGTCGTCTACTGAATTCCTTATATCTGGTGAATATGTATAAGCCCCGTTGGACTGGGGCCTTGAACCTAGCAATTGCAATTGCAAGGGAAAGGAAAGAGGTTTATAACGAAATTTAATGGAATGGTGATGATGGTGAACGTTTCATTGCTACCAGTGTAGACCCGAACGCGAAAACCATTTGGTCCGACACTGAGCAGACAGCCTGTAAATGTATCAAATATTGTTCTTACTACAACAATTCTGTTGATTAAACGGACTGCTTTTCTACGATTCTTTCTTTGTACTTCTAAGGACACTTTTCTCGACGAAGTTGTAACACCTTTTTGTGCTGCCAATTCTGCACCTCCTTATAAACGATCGTTAATACTAAATTTGATGTTTTTGTGAGAGAGATTTGCGTATAATTGGCCTCCGTACGCCAGCCACGCTGATACGTTTGAATGGAATGACCACCACGCCAGTTCTCGACATATTAATCAGCTCGTTTCTCTCACATGGTATAGAGAATGCAAATGAGGGAAGCTTGGCAACTGATACGAACCTATGGTAAACGCAAATGTGCTAATTGATTCGCAAATTCATTTAATAAAGGCTTATCCAAATGAACGACAAAGTTTAAAGGGCAATTATGTAAAAAGGGCAGCTAATAAAGCCGCCCATAAACATTGAAAATTACTCGAAACTGCAAGCAACAATTACACTCATTAATGTCACTACTTAATTGTGATTGCGGACAACCCCAAAAGTAAGGTATGTCATATAACGGACAATATAATGGTGTAACTTGTTTTCAAATTTTTGTAAAATATTGATCTATCAACCATTGGAATGATTGCATATGGGAACTTAGCACACGATTTGATAAATGTAAGGGGGGATATGTCATGAAATACGGAATGAAAGTTGGCAAAATATATCCTTATGAAGGAACAGAAGTATTTCATGAAGGGGAAAGACGCAAGAAACGTCAACACACCTCTTAACCAAATGGAAGAGGTGTGTCTATTATCAAACTTTGTTAAAACGTAAATTTAGTTGTCTAGTAGGGAACCATCGGGAAATGCATTCTTTAGAGAGTCAGCAAGTACAATAATTTTACTCCAATCAAAATTGTACTTGTTAAAAACAGATGCGCTTGTGATGCCGCGCTTAACGACTCTTCCATTTTCTTCATCCAAAAGGTAGACAGTTGCACTATTTTGGAACTTTATCAGTTGAGCATTTTCACCAATGACTGGCCCATCTGGAATACTGCTTAGAGACGAATATTCCCGAATACCATCCCAATTATTAAATAATTTAAAATAAACTTCGGCACTAACAATGCCTCTTTTTTTACCATCCATGACCAAATATACAGTTGCACTGTTAGTTTCTTTCACCCGAAAACCATTCAATAGATGTGGATCTATTGCTTTTGCTTGAATGGACTGATTTGATTTTGAAGAATGAGAGGTGGCAGTCGTCTTATTTGATTCAGCATACGATGGTGTAGCCAACATACTAGCTAAAAGTAATGTAGCAGATAGGCAAGACAAAGTTCGCTTCATAAAAAACAACTCCTCAATTGTAATTTTTTTCCAATTCAATATGAATTTCTTGACTATCAATTGTTTTCCTTTTGATGTATGGAAGGATTTGTTACAAAAATGTGAATACTGAAATTTCGAGGAGTTTTTTCAATACATGGCTGGCGGTAATCTCTAGTGACCCAGCCGCCCTTTTCTTCCCTTGGCCGGAAGGGAGGGGTTTTTTTATGTTCAATTGCGCTCAATAACCCTTTTATTACCATTTATGTAAATGTATTAGCATATCGTGATATAAGTCGTAATAAGATGGATTTGTAACATAATCCATGAAGATCGAGAGGGATACTATGAAATTCAAGAAATGTGTTAGGAATGTACTAATGGTAGGTGCCCTGCTTGTCACTTCCGTATTGCCCATGGCGGCACAAGCAGAGGAAAATCAAGCGGAGGCGACAGCGGTATCCAATTCCAAAATTATTGGCTACTATCCCTCATGGGGAGCTTATGGACGAAACTACAATGTAACGGATATCGATCCCAATAAAGTAACGCATATTAACTACGCATTTGCGGATATTTGCTGGAATGGCAGACACGGCAACCCAGATCCAACGGGGCCCAACCCACAAACATGGGCTTGCCAGGATGAAGTAGGCAATATTAACGCCCCGAATGGTACAGTTGTTCTCGGAGATCCATGGATTGATGTGCAAAAGTCCTTTCCAGGAGATACGTGGGATCAGCCGATCCGCGGAAATTTGAATCAATTGGCAAAATTAAAGCAAAAAAACCCTCAATTAAAGACATTAATATCGATCGGGGGCTGGACGTGGTCCAATCGCTTCTCTGATGTAGCGGCAGATCCGGCTGCACGCCAAGTATTTGCACAGTCCTCGGTAGATTTTATCCGGAAATATCAGATGGATGGGGTCGATCTCGATTGGGAGTACCCGGTTAGTGGAGGGTTGCCTGGAAACAGCACACGTCCAGAAGATAAACAAAATTACACGCTATTGCTACAGGCTGTCAGAGACAAACTCGATGCGGCTGAGGTAACGGATGGCAAACAGTACTATTTGACGATTGCCTCTGGTGCCAGCCCTAGTTATGCCGCAAATACAGAGCTTGGAAACATTGCCCGGGTTGTGGATTGGATCAATATTATGACCTACGACTTCTATGGAGCCTTCCAAAAGCAGAGCGGACATAATGCGCCGTTGGCCTATGATCCGGCAGCAGGAGCAGCTGGTTTGCCAAATGCTCAAACCTATAATATCCAAACAGCTGTAGAGGGTCATCTCCGTGACGGTGTTCCTGCCAGCAAGCTCGTTCTCGGACTTCCGTTTTACGGAAGGGGCTGGTCGGGTTGCGCAACGGCTAACAATGGAGAATATCAAAATTGCACGGGGCCGTCAGTCGGAACATGGGAACCTGGCATGCTTGACTTCACGGATATCCAAAATAATTATGTGAACAAAAATGGCTTCACACGCCACTGGAATGACGCGGCAAAAGTGCCCTATCTCTTCAACCCGGCTTCGAAAACATATATTAGCTATGACGATGTGACTTCAATCGGACACAAAACTTCTTATATTACATCCAAAGGTTTGGCAGGCGCGATGTTCTGGGAATTTAGCGGAGACCGTAACAAAGCACTGCTAGATAAAGTGTATGGCGATCTTCTGGGCGGGCCAGCTCCAGTCGACAACGTACCGCCGACAGCACCAGCCACTCTCCAATCGACTGCAAAAACAGCGACAAGTGTTAGCCTGAGTTGGGGAGCTGCTACCGACAATGTAGGGGTTACTGGCTATGAGGTATACAATGGCACTCAGCTTGCAAAAACGGTAACCGGTACAACTACTACAATTAGCGGGCTTACTGCTGGAACCGCTTACCAGTTCACTGTGAAGGCGAAAGATGCAGCAGGTAATTCCTCCGTAGCAAGCAATGAGGTAACGGTTACGACGGATACAATTCAGCCAGATAATCAACCTCCAAGCACACCAAGCAATCTGGTTATTACAGGGAAAACAGGAACGAGTATCAGTCTGAGCTGGGCTGCTTCTACGGACAATATCGCGGTGACGAATTACGAGGTTTACAACGGAACAGCATTAGCTGCGGATGTAACAACTACGACTGCAACTGTCACAGGACTCACACCTAACACTTCTTATACCTTCTCTGTGGTAGCGAAGGATGCGGCAGGTAATTCTTCACAGAAGAGCGTCGAGGTAGTAGGTGTAACAGATGCTGCAAATCCGGGAACCCCAGCGTGGGCACCAAATGTAAGCTACGTGCCTGGTGATCTGGTCAGCTATCAAGGCAAGGTATACAAATGTTTGCAACCACACACTTCACTCGTGGGATGGGAGCCACCAAATGTAGCAGCTCTCTGGCAAGTTCAACAACAAGCGGCAGTTGAAGGCGTCGAGGGTTATGTAGATGAGCCAATTGTGGAGGAAACAGACGGTACTGAAGGAACAGAAGGTACTGAAGAAACAGAACAAACACCAGAAACAGAAGGAAATGTAGATACCCAATAAGTAGGGAAGGGGCTGTCCCTCCAGTCATGAAAATGACGGAAGAACAGCCCCTATTTGTTCGTTTGGAAATTAAGCAAAGGCTTTTAACAGTTGGAGGACTAATGGAATAAGATCTCCAATAAAAGTAAGAATCGCAATTGCAGTATTCATAGAAGCCCCTCCTTAAAATTCCAAATTCACTATTATTATATTAATGTTCATAATAGTAATCAAGAAATATTTTCCACTCATGTTGAATTAACTAAGTGGCTTATGTAAAAAAGCGATAGAATGCCTTGATAAAAATAGCGATTTGTAGTGCAACTAGACCAAAAATAATAACAGCCCAGTCTCTGTTCTTTTTCCATTCCAATACACCTTTCGAGGTACAGATAACGACAAGGCCTACCAATGCTAATAGCTGAAAGAAAGCGACACTTGTCAGTAGTGCTAAAATTCCAATGACAATAACAACAGTTGTAGTCGCTTTAAACCAAAAGGGCTGCTCACTCATACTAACGCCCCATTTCCCTTTTTTGTAAATTTTAACATACATAAGAAATAAGCCAAGCCATAAGCAAGAAGAACCTCCTTTGCCAGCAGGTTAAGGGAGGTTCTTTTTCAATCAGAAAAAGTTGATCGAAATATAAAAAAAAACGAAATTGACACAAAATACAAATTTCAGTATGATCACTTTATAAAGTCATTGGAAAAATAAAGGATGAACGAATACGATGCGCAGAACTGGAGATCTGAAACTAATCCAAGAGCTCAATCGCTTTATTATACTCGACACCATTCGCCAGTTTGGGCCCATCTCGCGAAGTGATATCGCCAAAAAGCAGGGCATCAGTCCAACTACAGTCACCTCGGCAGTCAATGAGCTGATTCGTGACGGAATGGTTGCAGAAGATGGAACAGGTGAGTCAAAGGGTGGCCGTAAGCCGATTATGGTTCGCTTCTGTCCAGACGGGAAGTTTTTGATTGGCGTCTCTATTACGAATACAGCGATTACGATTGCCGAAATGAATTTGGAAGCGGCTACAAAGCAAAAGAAAATCTATCCGGTAAAAGCTGGTCTAGTGAGTGACTTGATCATCCAGTATGTGCTGGATTCGATCGAGGACTTTCTCCAGTCGGTGGATGATGTCAGCCGTTGTCTTGGCATTTCCATCATCGCACCAGGGATTGTCGATGCAGCGAGTGGGGTCATCCGATTCAACTCCAAGCTGCGCTTGCATGATGTTCCGTTAAAAGACATGGCCGAAGAGCGTTTTGGGCTAAAAACTTGGCTCGACAATGATGCCAATGCAATCGCCCTGGCAGAAAAAAACTTCGGTGGTGGACTAAATGCTAATAATCTCCTGTTTGTCACCGTAGGAGAAGGGGTTGGTTCGGGTCTCGTTGTAAACGGTTCCATCTTCCGTGGAAGTCGTGGTGGAGCAGGTGAATTCGGACATACGACAGTCGATCGAAGCGGGATGCGCTGTGACTGCGGCAACGTTGGTTGTTTGGAAAACTACGTGGCGTGGCCAGCCATTTACTCAGGTATACTGTCCGCCGTTACACGCGGAAAAGAAACGCTCGTCATGGATTTGGCAGACGGAGATATGACAAAAATCACATTTGATGTTTTTCGCCAAGCACTGCATCAGGGGGATCAAGTATGCCAAGACATCGTCGACGAAATCGCTTCGTACATGTCGATCGGTATTGTGAATCTGGTGAATTTGTTCAACCCGAGACTGATCATACTGGGTGGAGAAATGATCCGGGACAATCAAGTGTTGTTTGAGCGCATCCAAAAACAAGTAATGGCTCAAGCGATGGGGACGATGGTCGAAGGGCTGGAATTCCGTCCAACGGTATTGGGGGCTGATTTCGAGGTCAAGGCTGCTGCTGCTGTTTTGTTACAAGATGTTTTTCACTTCAGCTTGTAACATCTTTTTTGCAAACTTAATTTGGTCATTGGAAAAAGAAAGTCAACCCATCAAAAATCGTTGAAAGGGGGCGAGTCGAAAAGGGGAGCGTGTCGTGTTTGGCAATATTTTGGGGGTAAAAGAGGAGAACGTAAATCGAGGAGGGATTTCTGATGAAGAAGTTGGTTTCGATTGCAATGGCTGCTCTCTTGGTAGCAGTGGCAGGATGTTCGGGCGGCGGACAGAGCTCCGCACCAGCTGGAACGACTGGCAGTGCTGCTTCAGGTGAAAAGGTAACGCTCACATATGCGCTGTGGGACAAAAACCAATTGCCTGCGATGGAGGAAATGGCGAAAAAGTTTAACGAAAAGAACCCGAACGTGGACATCAAAATAGAGCTAACGCCTAACAAGCAATACTGGACAAAGATGGAGGCAGCCGCAACGGGTGGCACCTTGCCGGACATTTTTTGGATTAATGGTCCACGTATCATTAAATACGCAGCGAATGACATGCTCTTGCCGCTTACAGATCAAATGAAGGCAGATGGCATCGATCTGAACAATTATCCGAAAGCTCTCGTTGATCTCTACACCTACGATGGACAAAACTACGCGCTACCGAAAGATTTCGACACCATTGGCCTTTGGTACAACAAGAAGCTGTTTGACGACGCAAAAGTACCGTATCCAGACGAAACTTGGGATTGGAACAAGCTGAAGGAAGTAGCAAAGCAACTGACTGATGAGAAAAAAGGCGTTTGGGGAATTGCAGCACCTCCTTATGGACAGGACGGCTTCTATAACACGATCTATCAAAACGGTGGCTATATTATTTCGGAAGACAAGAAAACGTCCGGCTATGACAAACCGGAAACGATCGATGGCCTCAAGTTTTGGACAGACCTGATCAACGAAAAAGCATCGCCAACAGCAGCGCAATTGTCCGAAACAGAGGCAACACAGCTGTTTGAATCAGGCAAGATCGCGATGATGTACAACGGATCATGGATGGCATCCGCTTTTAATAAGAATGAGTATACAAAGGACAAAGTGGACGTGACGTATCTTCCAAAAGGGAAAGAGAACACAAGCGTTATTCACGGCCTGGGCAACGTGATTTCGGCTAATACCAAACATCCGAAGGAAGCATGGGAATTCGTGAAATTCTTGGGCTCGAAAGAAGGGGCAGAAATCCTGGCAAAATCGGGTGCTGCGATTCCGGCATTTAACGGAACACAGGATACATGGATACAATCCATGCCGAACTTTAATCTGAAAATTTTTATTGATCAGGCAGCTGTAGCGAAACCGTATCCGATCTCGAAGGACACGGCAAAATGGGCCAAGCTGGAAACAGAACTCATGACCAAGGCTTGGGCTGGACAAATGAGCGTAGAGGATGCATCCAAAGAGCTCGCGCAAAAAATGAATGAAATGCTTAGTCAAGAATAAAAGGTCCATGATGGATGGCTTCGTATCATGGACGAGGCCATCCTTTTTTGAAAAGCTTATGTAAGGAGGGAATGAATGCGATGAGCAGCCAGTTGCAGCCTGAAATGCACGCCGCCGTCCAGCAAAAAACGAAAAAATCGTTGAATCATATGAAGAGAAATGATTGGTTCTGGGCGTATCTCATGATTGCTCCGACACTGATCGGTTTGAGTGTCTTCTACTTATGGCCGATCGTACAAACCATTTATTTGAGCTTTACCAAATGGGGAGGATTCGGCAAGTACAAGTGGGCTGGCTTACATAATTACGAGTTGTTGTTTAAGGACCCTTACTTGTGGATCGCGCTGAAAAACACGCTGATTTATACAGTGATCGCAGTTCCTGTCGGTATCGCTATCTCCATTTTTATCGCTGTGCTGCTTAATCAGAAAATTAAGGGGATTACGATTTATCGCACCCTGTACTTCCTGCCCGTTGTGACGATGGCGGCAGCGGTGGCGATGGTGTGGAGATGGTTGTACAACGCTGATTACGGTCTGATCAATTATTTACTGGGCTTGGTAGGCATTGAGGGGCCACGCTGGATATCTGATCCCGCTATTGCTTTGTATGCGGTGATTATCGTTGCCGTTTGGAGCTCCATCGGATACAACATGGTGATTTTCCTGGCCGGACTGCAAGGCATCCCGAGAAGCTATTACGAAGCAGCAGAAATTGACGGCGCAGGACCGGTTCGCATGTTTTTCAAGATTACGTTGCCGCTGTTGACTCCTTCCATCTTTTTCGTCAGTATCACTTCCTTGATTGGGGCTTTTCAGGTATTTGACCTGATTTATCTGATGCTTGGAAGCAAAATGGGCAATCCAGCTACTGAGCAAACGCAAACGATGGCGTACTTGTTCTTTACCAATGGATTTGAATCAGGGAACGGTGGCTATGCGGCCGCGGTTGCCGTCGTGCTTCTGGTGATGATCCTGATTGTCACGGCTATTCAAATGAAATTGCAGAAAAAATGGGTTCACTATGATTAATTAAAGCTGAACAGACGGGAGGGATATGGAATGAGTGTTTATACGAGTCGGAACAAAATGGGCAAGAAGTTGTTCATTCATCTGCTGTTGATTGCAGGTGCTCTCGTGATGATTGCGCCATTCATCTGGATGGTTCTCACTTCGCTCAAGTCACTGGGCGAATCGACACAGGTGCCTCCGGTCATTTTGCCGACCAAGTATCAATGGGAGAACTACACCCATATTTTTGAGATGCTGCCGTTCTTGGATTTTTATTGGAATACCGTGATCACAACCTTGGCGAAGGTAGTCGGGCAAGTATTCCTTTGCTCACTTGCGGCGTACGCATTCGCGCGAATTGAATTTCCAGGGCGAAACGCCTTGTTCATCCTGTTCTTGACCGTTTTGATGGTGCCAGGTCAGGTGTTTCTGCTCCCGCAATTTATGATTATGAAAGAGCTCGGCTGGCTGAATACGTTGACAGCATTAATTGTACCGGGCTTGTTCAGTGCATTCGGCACGTTTCTACTGCGTCAGTTTTTCATGTCGCTGCCAAAAGAACTGGAAGAAGCGGCGAAGCTCGATGGCTGCAACCATTTTCAGATTTACTGGAGAATTATGCTACCGCTGGCGAAGCCCGGCTTGATCGCACTCGCCATTTTCGTAGCGCTGTGGTCTTGGAACGACCTGATGTGGCCGCTGATCGTCAACAGCACGCCTGATAAAATGCCGCTCTCTGCTGGCTTGGCGTACTTGACAGGCGAGCACACCAATTTGACGAACTACCCGATATTGATGGCGGGCTCCGTTCTTGCCATTTGGCCGATGATTATCGTCTTTATTTTCTTGCAGAAGCATTTTGTCGAGGGAATTACCCTAACTGGGTCCAAATAGTACAAGTTCAAAAAGTTGGCTTTTTGAAAAACCGCAAATAGTCATTTTCGAAAAAAGGAGTGAAACCATTATGCATCATGTTCTGGTAATCGGAGCAGGCACCATGGGGACTGTTCACGCGAAATCGTATGCTGCCATGGAAAACGTCAAGCTGGTCGGGATCGTCGATATCCGCAGCGAGAGAGGAAAAGAGCTAGCAGCCGAGACAAAAACGGAATGGTTTGAGAGTTATGAAGAAGCTATGGAAAAACTGGCGCAGGTCGACATCATAGATGTGTGTTTGCCTACGTACCTGCATAAAACCTATGTAAAAAAGGCAGCGGATGCAGGCAAGCATGTCATTTGCGAAAAGCCGTTGGCTCGTGATAAGGAAGAAGCTCGTTTTATCGTTGATTATTGCCGGGAGAAGAACGTCAAGCTGTTCGTCGGACACGTCCTGCGCTTTTTCCCAGAGTACGAGAAGTCCCGTCAGCTGGTTAATGACGGCGCGATTGGCAACATTGGTGTGGCACGTACGTTCCGTGGTGGTATCTTCCCGACAGCGTGGAACGACTGGTACGCGGACTACAAAAACAGTGGCAGCCTTGTTTTAGATATGATCATTCACGATTTTGACTTTTTGCGTTGGTGCTTCGGGGATGTGGAGCGTGTGTACGCGAAAGGCTTGCTTGGCCGAGGTTTTGCCCGGATGGATTACGCACTGGTTACGCTTCGTTTCAAGAACGGCATGATCGCACATGTGGAAGGCTCGTGGGCACATGAAGGCTTCGCGATGAAAATGGAGCTGGCAGGCAAGGAAGGCATCATTTCCTACGACAGTTCGAAGGAAAAACCGTTAGTGGCGGTTAATCGCTCGAAGCAAGCGGGTATGAGCGGAGTAGCAGTTCCGGAGAGTCCGTTGCGTGAAAACCCGTATTTCAGAGAATTGAAGCATTTCATCGAATGCATCGACCGTGATCTGGAGCCACTCGTGACGGCAGAAGATGCCGTGAAAGCGGTAGAAATCGCTCGTGCTGCGCTTGTGTCAATCGAAACGGGTAAACCCGTAACTTTGGTGTAGGAGGGGACTGGACATGAAACTCGGAATCATCAGTGTTGCACATATGCATGCATACAGCTACGCAAATGCGGTTGCGAAATTAGATGGGGTTCAATTGGTCGGGGTAGCAGACGAGGATGAAGTGCGCGGAAAGGCGGCGGCTGAAACGTTTGGCGTTCCGTTCTTCTCCGATTATCATGAGCTGCTCGCAACGGATATCGATGCGGTCATCGTCACCTCGGAAAATGCCAAGCACCAAGAGCATACGTTAGCGGCAGCGAAGGCTGGCAAGCACATCTTGTGCGAAAAACCGCTGGCGACAACAGCAGAGGCTGCTCAAGAGATGATTGACTTTTGCCGCGAACAGGGCGTCATTTTGCAGACGGCATTCCCAGTGCGATTCCATCCGGCTGTCGTGCGAGCAAAGCAACTGGTGGAGCAAGGCAAGGTCGGACGTATCATGGCGATCCGGGGTACGAACCGTGGACAAAATCCTGGTGGCTGGTTCGTCGATCCGGAAAAATCCGGCGGAGGTGCAGTGATCGATCACACCGTTCACGTTGTTGATTTGATGCGCTGGTTCATGGACTCTGAAGTGCGTGAGGTTTATGCGGAGGTAGACAGCAAGTTTTCCGATACACCGATTGATGATTGCGGCATTTTGACCATGGAATTTGAGAACGGAGTTTTTGCCACACTCGATTGCAGCTGGTCTCGCAACAAGGCCTTCCCGACATGGGGAGACGTGACGATGGAAATTATCGGGACAGAAGGCACGATCTCGCTCGACGCTTTTTCTCAAAAGCTGGATGTCTATTCCAATGAAAAAGGCTTGAAGTGGGTCAACTGGGGCGATGACATGGACAGTCAATTGGTCAAAGATTTCGTCACCAGCGTGCGTGAAAAGAAAGCACCGTCGATTACCGGTGAAGACGGCTTGCGAGCGGTGGAAGTAGCACTCGCAGCTTATCAATCTGCTGAACAGAAGCAACCAGTCGTATTACGCTAGGACGGTGAATAACGCATGAGTGTACGTGTAGGCATGATCGGCGTAGGTGGAATCGGGCAGCATCATTTGAAAGGCTTGTTGACGGACGAAAGGGTAAAGGTCGTTGCAGTGTGCGACGTGAACCATGAGGCGGCTGCAGAGACTGCTGAGCGCATTGGTGCGCATGGCTACACCTCTTGGCGTGAGCTATTGGAGGTAGAAAAGCTGGATGCTTTGTTTGTGTGCGTCCCTCCTTTTGCACATGAAGAGATTGAGGAAACGGCGGCGGCGAAAGGCATTCATCTGTTTGTGGAAAAGCCAATTGGGCTGGACATACAGAAAGTGAACGAAAAGCAAGCAGCGATTGAAAAGGCAGGGATTATGACTGCAACTGGCTATTGCCTGCGCTATCTCGATATCGTGCAGGAAGCGAAAGCGTACTTGGAGGGCAAGTCGATTGCACTCGTCCGCGGCCATTATTTGACCAAGTTCGTCACGACGCCTTGGTGGAGGGAAATGGGCAAGTCAGGTGGACAGCTTGTCGAGCAGGCGACACATACGCTTGACATGATGCGGTATTTGGCAGGAGATATCGAGAAGGTCTATGCGCAGATGGCCTTACTCGTCTCGCGTGACATTCCAAACATCGATATTCCGGACGTGACTTCCATCAGTATGGTGTTTCAGTCAGGGGCGCTAGGACATCTGGATACGTGTTTCATCCAGCAGGATCACCGTACGAATGTAGAAATCTTGGGCAAAGATTTCCGCGTCATGATCGACGGAAAGAAAGTAGTGATCTTGGATGAGCAGGGAACACGTACAAAAGAGAGCACGGTGGATATGTACATGGAGCAAGATCGGGCGTTTATCACAGCGATTTTGACAGGGGATCGCAGCTTGATTCTGTCGCCGTATGAATCAGCGAGAAAGACGCTAGAAGTAACGTTGGCAGCGAATCAATCGGCACAAGAAGGGAAGCCTGTCACTATTTTGAGAAAAGGGGAGTGAGCAACATGACTTTTCAAAAGGGAATCAATACGTGGTGCTTCCCAAAGGAAACGAGCGTGCAAGAAATGTTTCGCCAGGCGAAAGCACATGGCTATCAAGGGGTAGAACTGAATTTGGACGAGGGAGATGCTCCCTTTCATCTAGAAATGACAGAGCAGGAATTAAAGGGCTTGGCGGATGAGGCTCGCGAGCTCGGTTTGGAGCTGCCAAGCGTCTCTACGGCTCTTTTATGGAAATATCCGTTGACACACAATGAGGAAGCGATCCGCGAGCAAGGCATTCGTGTTGTCGAGAAAATGATAGAGGCGGCAAGCATTTTTGGCTCACGGACCGTTCTCGTCGTCCCAGGTCTCGTAACGGCTGAGGTGTCGTATGATACGGCCTACGAGCGAGCGCGTGAAGCATTGCAGCGCTTGGCAAAAAAGGCAGAGCAGCATCAGGTATACATTGGGGTAGAAAACGTGTGGAACAAGTTTTTGCTCAGTCCACTGGAGATGGCCCGCTTGATCGATGAAGTAGACAGTCCATGGGTAGGTGCTTATTTTGATGTAGGCAACGTGCTGCAATTCGGTTTTCCTGAGCAATGGATTCGCATTTTGGGCAAGAGAATCCAAGCTATTCACGTCAAAGATTTCAAGACGTCGACTGGCAACATCACAGGTTTCGTGCCGCTGCTTGCTGGCGATATTCCATGGAACCGTGTGGTGGAAGCATTGCGTGAGATCGGGTACGACGGCTACATCATCCCGGAAATCTCGCCTTACAGCCAGTTGCCTGAGCAATTGATCGCGCATACGTCCCAAGCGTTGGACGCCATTTTTCAATCGTGAATGGACAGCAAGGATGTGAAGCGTAAGATGAATCAAGACAAACCATATGCCATCGGGATTGATCTGGGTGGTACCAAGATCATAGCCGCGATCGTCGACCAGCATGGCAATATCCTCAGTCAGGCGAACGCAGCGACCCAAACAGAAGAGGCAGCGCAGACAGTCATCGGTCGTATCGGTGATTTGGTGCAGACTGTCTTAGACGATAGCGGCATCCTTCTCTCTTGCATTCGCGGGATCGGGATTGCAACTGCGGGAATTATTGATACACAGCGCCAAATGGTCATTTTTGCGAGCAATCTAAACTGGAGCGATGTGCCGATCGGTGCGATGCTTCAGGAGCGGTTTGGCGTAGCCGTGCACTTAATCAATGATGCCAATGCAGCAGCGGTAGCAGAATGGGCGTTTGGAAGTGCACGAGGCACGAAAGACTTGATCTATGTAACGGTCAGTACGGGTGTTGGTGCTGGCATTATTAGTGGAGGACGGCTGATGACAGGTGTTGGTGATAGTGCCGGGGAGTTCGGGCATATTTCGCTTGATCCCGAAGGACCGTTGTGCGTGTGCGGGAATAGAGGATGTCTGGAAAATTACACGTCTGGGCTGGCTTTGGCAAGTAGAGCTAGGGAACAGCTTCTACAGGGTGTTACCAGCTCGTTGCTCGTTGAAAATGGGAATGACCTGAGCAGGATAACGGCGAGAGAGGTCGGAGAGGCAGCGGTTCGGGGAGATTTACTCAGCATGACCTTGATGAAGGAAGCTGGTTATTATCTCGGGGTCGGGCTGACTAATCTGATCCATCTGTTCAATCCGCAGGTGATTGTCATTGGTGGCGGTGTGATGAAGAACGGACAGCTGCTGCTTGCGGAAGCGAAGAACGTCATTCGCGAGCGCTCTATCTCCCGGATGGCAAACCAAGCGAACATCCAGTTGACGACGATCGGAGCGGAAGCAGGTGTGCTCGGTGCAGCAGGCATGTATTATCCGTCCGAGCGTGAAATGGTTGAGGTTTAATAGAATGAGAGTTGTGGGGGCCGATGTTTGAATACATCGGCTTTTTCCTATGAAAGCGGACATAGAAGCCTAGACCTAGATTCTTTTCATTTGGTAAAATATAGATTGGAAAAATTTTCGCATGAATAGAGAGAAATAGACGGAGGGGTACCATGGCAGAAGCCAAAACAGCAAAAGCAGCGAAGAAGCCAGGATTTTTCAAAGAACTCATTACTTTTTTGTTTGTAGTTGCCTTAATCCTCGGAATTGCCAGCGGTGCTATTTTCTATTTATCTGGGAAAAATCTTGATGATTTACTAGGTGCGCGACCTGTAGCGAAAAAGGAAGTGAATCAGCCTGCAACTACTCCTGCACCCAAAAGTCCGGCGTCGACAGATCAAGAAGCGGGCACAAATCAGCATTCAAACGCTGTAGCTGTTTCCTCTGAGGGAACTGGTGCAACGGACGTGGCAATGCCAGCGGCCTATCCCGTCGAAACGCCAGGCCAACAAAGTAATGAGCGAGGACAGGTATCACGAACCGAACTTCCTACTGAAAAGGGAGCACTCAAGGGCACGATTACGTGGCAATATAACGATTTTGTTGGGACGAAGCCGGATGTGAATGCAAGGATTTACCTCATTCCTACTGACTTTGATAAAAATACGATTACAGATCTGGAAGAGGGTATGTTTGCGTATGATACCATTGCTCCAAAAGGCTCGGGATTGTATGCTGCAAAAGCAAATGGGTATGGAAATTACGAGATCGGCAACGTGCCTGCTGGGGAGTATCATATCTTAGTAGTGTCAAAACAAACCATTCGAAATGTGCAGGAACCTGTAGATGACCTTACTGCCTATACGTTAAATCCGTACGTTAGGGATTGGGAAAATTTCGAAGCCGCTACGTTTTTGTTGTATAAACATGAACTTTCAAAAATTACGATTGAAGAAAACCAAACGCTCGATTTTAGCCACGATTTTGGTAATACCTATATTTAAGCTTGTTTTGGCCTTTAGACTCATAGGGTTTTCCCCCGCGATTCATGTATCATAAAACTATGGCACGTTTTGGCAGGAAAAACAGGTCAAACGTAATAGAAATTGTGGGTAAAGGGGTCGCAGCATGAATGGAAAAAACAAAAGCATCATGATCGTCATGGCTCTGGTCATCGTCGCATTGCTGGGATACGCAGGCTATCGATTCCTTGGTCCTGTGACACTGGCGGAAGGGTATTTGTATGAAGACGATACACGCATGCTATACACGAGTGTCACGGTGAATAACGAGAAAGTAAACGTTGAAATGAAGGATTCCATCGTCGAAGCAGAAGACAGCATCCCTGTTCTGAAAACGGAGTCGATCTTGCTGGAGGGAACGCTGGATGGGGAGAAGCTGACTCTCAAAAATCCGGCAACTGGTCAGGATATCATCGGCACAGTGAAGGGTGATGAGCTCCAATTTGACGGTCTGCTTATGGAAGAGAATAAGAGATCGACAAGTCTGGTTGCCACAAACAAAAGCGCGTATGAAAGTAAATTGGCGACACTAACCAAGCGGACCAACGAGGAAGCGGAAGTAAAAAAGAAAGAAGTAGCAGAACAAAGAGTCAAAGAAGCAGCACGTGTCGACTTCGCCAAAAAAGTAGAACAGACAGGAAAGCTAGAGGCTGATCTGATTGAAACGGCAAAGTATTTGGACGAGCTGCAATTTACGGATGAAGCGCAGTTTTCAAACGATCAAATAGCGGAGCTGCAAAGACTGTTGGAAGAGATTCGTACCTATTCGACACAGCCAGGCTTGAGCAAGATGGAATTCGAGGTCATGCAAGGAACACTGGGTAGTATGAAAGTGTTGGTCGATGGGATGAACACGATGGATGGTTCCATCCAGGATAAAAACAAAAACATGCAGGAAATGATCGCCATCATGGAGACCGACTTGAAGGATATCCAAACGATATGGGCGGAAATCAAAGCGAGCGTGCCGGATGCCGAGAAAAGGGAAAAAGCAATCCATGCAGCAGTCAAGACGGCGACCGATTCAATCGCGCAGGCGAAGCAGCGCCAAGGCTCGGTAGACAAAAGCGGACAAGCAAAAGTGAAAGAAACCGCGCACGGCCTGTATCAACAAGCGGTGAATGTACTGAATCAGACAAAAGCAAAGTATGGTTTTTAGACAGGAAAAAGGCTCTCATTCGAGAGCTTTTTCCCATTTGGGCACCCTTGTCGTTTTCAGGTCGAAAAAACTGTATTATTCTTATAGTATTACTAAGAGATAATCATAAGGCAAATTTTCCAGGAGGAGTACGATGAGCGTCTACCAGAACATTACCGAATTGATTGGAAATACGCCGATTGTTCGACTGAGGCGCATGGTTCCTGAAGGAGCAGCAGAAGTTTTTGTGAAGTTGGAGAAATTCAATCCGTCCGGAAGTGTGAAGGACCGCGCTGCCTACAATCTGATTTTGACGGCTGAGCAAGCGGGACTGATCCAACCGGGGGATACGATCATAGAGCCGACGAGCGGAAATACCGGAATCGGCTTGGCGATGAATGCCGCAGCAAAAGGCTATCGCGCGATTTTGGTCATGCCTGACAATATGTCGAAGGAACGGATCAATATATTGAAAGCGTATGGGGCAGAGGTGGTATTGACACCGAGCGAGCTGAGAATGCCGGGGGCGATTGCCAAAGCGCAAGAGCTGCAAAACGAGATTCCGCGCAGCTTTATTCCTCAGCAATTCGAGAATCAGGCGAACCCGGACATTCATCGAACGACGACAGCTGAGGAAATTTTTACGCAAACGAATGGTCGACTGGATGCTTTTGTCGCCACTGCTGGGACAGGTGGAACGATTACCGGGACAGGCGAAGCGTTGCGGGAAAAGCTCCCGGAGCTGTATATCGCTGTTGTCGAACCAAAAGGCTCCCCGGTTCTGTCTGGCGGAAAGCCTGGTCCACATAAACTGGTAGGCACGAGCCCCGGTTTTGTTCCGCAAATCCTCAATACAAGCGTTTATAATGAAATCATTCAAATCGCAGACGAAGACGCCCTACAAAGCATGAGGCAGCTTGCAGCGTTGGAAGGGATTCTCGTCGGGCCTTCATCGGGTGCCTCGGTCTTTGCTGCCATCACGATTGCCAAAAGGCTGGGAGTGGGTAAGCGGGTCGTTTGCATTGCGCCTGACACGGGGGAGCGGTATTTGAGTATGAATCTTTTCTAATTAGGAGAAAAGGCGATGAGCAACGAAAAACACGCGCTGATCATCGGGGCAGGCTTGAGCGGGCTTGCATCAGCGCTTGCCTTGAAGCAAAAGGGGTGGCAAGTGACGCTTTATGAGCAGGCACGGGAGCATAAAGGAATCGGTGCTGGAATCGTTTTGGCTGCCAATGCGATGAAGGCATTGGATAAGCTGGGAGTTGGACAGGAAGTACGCGAGCTTGGGGCAGCTGTCCGTTCAGCAAGGATTCGCGACTGGAAGGGAAATTTGTTAGTCGAGCTACCTGTCACGGAACAAGCAGAACGGTACGGGGCTGACAGCTACTTGATTCATCGGGCTGATCTACAGCAGGCTCTTTTGGCGAAAATCTCAACACATGAATTGGTTTTAGGCAAGCAGTTCGTTTCTTTTTCTCAAAAAGAAGCAAGGGTTCAAGCCGCTTTTGCAGATGGGTCAAGTACACAGGGGGCGATTCTGATCGGAGCGGACGGGATTCATTCTCATGTACGAAAGAGACTGTTCGGTGAAGAGTCGATGAGATACTCCGGGTACACGGCGATTCGCGGGATTGCTACTTACCAAGACCCTCGTTATCCACTGGAGTCAGGAGGCGGCTTTGAAGCATGGGGCAGGGGGATTCGTTTCGGGTTTTCCCATATCGGCAACAATCGAATTCATTGGTTTGCCGCCATCAATGCACCTGAGGGAGAAAAGGATGGACCGCTGGGCCGAAAGCGAGAGACTTTGCGCCGACTGGATGGCTGGTATGAGCCAGTACGTGCAGTGATTGAGGCGACAGAGGATGCAGCCATCTTGCGGCATGATATTTACGATCGTGCACCACTCAGGAGATGGAGTGAGGGCCGAGTTACATTAGTAGGCGATGCGGCCCATCCGATGCTGCCGAATCTGGGGCAAGGAGCGGGTCAGGGAATGGAAGACGCACTTGTGCTGGCCAGATGCTTGGCAGAAGCCGATGCGGACTCGGACTCGGCTTATGCTTTGCGTATGTATGAAGAGAAACGGAAGAAGCGGGCGAATGCAATTGTGAAAGGTTCGCGCTTAATGGGGGCAGTCACCCAGTGGGAAAATCCGCTGGCCATCGCGACCCGTCATTTCCTGTTAAAAACGATTCCTGCCCGTATCCAGAGCAGAAGACTGGACTGGATTGTTGGACACGAGGTGTGAATACGGCGGCAGAAAAAAGGCAAGGTGCATGAGGCCCTTGCCTTTCAACTTTATCCGTTTATTGATGACGTGCCTGATAGGCTAGCAACGCTGCAATGAATAACTGACCGGTTTGAATCATGGAGCGCTCATCAACATCGAATTTGGGATGATGATGCGGATACGTCGCCTGAATCTCCGGGTTGCGCCCACCGACCATGAAGAAGGTAGCGGGGCGTTCTTGGGCAAAGTAAGCAAAGTCCTCTCCGCCCATGCCAGGTGGGATTTTCAATACGCGCTCCTCACCAAAAATCCGCTTGGCTTCTGCTACAAAAAGCGGAGTCTCGGTCTCATCGTTCCAAGTAGCTGGGTAGCCGCGTTGGTACATGATTTCGCAAGTAGCGCCGACTGCCTGGCAACTGGCTTCCACGATACGTTTCAGGGATTGCTCAACCGCGACTCTCACTTCCTCGTCATACGTGCGGACGGTTCCCTTTAGCTTTACTTGATCAGGAATGACGTTGAACGCTTCGCCCCCGCCCACGAAGGAGCAAACAGACAGAACGACTTGTTTCAGCGGATCTACCTGACGGCTGGCAATCTGCTGCAAATTCATGACAACCTGACTGCCCAATACGATTGGATCAACGGAGGTATGAGGATAAGCACCGTGTCCGCCTTTTCCGTACAAGACGATCTCAAAGCTGTCTGCTGCTGCCGTAATGTAGCCATGACCGATCCCGACAGTGCCTACGGGAAGCTCGGAGGCGACGTGCGCGCCATACACGACATCGACTCCCTCGAGGCAACCCGCCTCCACCATGGCTTTGGCGCCACCAGGTGGTAGCTCTTCCGCGAACTGATGCAGAAATACCACATTTCCTGGGAGCTCATCGCGAAACTCGCTCAACACTTGTGCGACTCCCAAAAGTCCTGAGGTATGTATATCGTGACCGCAAGCGTGCATAACGCCTGGAATGCGGGACTTATACGGTACTTCTTTTTCATCTTGAATGGGCAAGGCGTCGAAGTCAGCCCGCAACGCAACTGTTTTTCCTGGCTTTCCACCCCGCAAGAGACCGACAACACCCATGCCGCCGACACCGGTTTGTACTTCTATACCAAAAGAAGCCAGCTTGTCCGCAACTTTCTTCGCTGTGTTTTCCTCCTGAAAAGAAAGCTCGGGATACATATGCAAATCACGTCTGAATGAAACAAGCTCTGGATAAATCTCCTGCAGTCGGGCAAACCATTTTTCTTCCATCGAACCCACTCCTTTTTCCTAGGGAAAGAGATTGGTATTTCGTATTCGTCTTATTATAAAAATATTCCGAATCATAATTCAATGTATGATTTTGAGAACTATAATGAAGCGAAATTCATATTATGTAGACATTTCCAGTAGAAATCTCTAGAATATTAGAGAGACGTGTTCAAAAGGTCGTGTTTTTAGTACAACTGCGTCATCCACAGACGACTTTTTGAACAGATAGATTGAGGGGATTATGACGAGTTCACATCCAAAAAATCCTAGAGTACTACTCATTATGCTCGTTTCTGGTATCCTTGTTTTGATCTTGACTTGTGTAAGCATCGCGATTTCCTATTTCAATACGATTCAATCCGTCCGACTCTCCATTGCGAATCAAAGCATGAAAGCTGCTTCGGTGGTAGCAGACAGTCTAGATGTTGACGCGTACCAGGAGTTTTTACGAAATCCGGTAAAAGAGACCCCCGCCTATAAACGAATCGAACAGCAATTGAATCAAGCACGTGAGCAATTCGGTCTGCTGTATTTATACACGATTCAAGTCAATGAAGACAGGCAGAGTGGTCGCGCGATGATCGTCGCAAGACCTCCAAGTGCGCAGCAAAATTTTGATATCGGTATGCCTATTGTTCTATCTTCTGAGCACATTCAAATGATTTACGAAGGATCATCAGCGTACTACTCAGATATTATCAGAGATCCAGATTACGGGGTTTACATGTCTGCGGGTGCGCCGCTTAGAGATAGAGAAGGAAGAATCATTGGAATCATCGGAGTAGATACGGACGTAGCCATCGTCGAGGACATTGGAAATGATGTCGTTCGTAACAGCATTCCTGTTTTTGCGATTCAAGGTTTTTTTGTCGTCGTACTGATCTTCCTGGTTCTTTGCATGGAACGCTGGTACCAACGCGCCATCAAGGCAGCAGTTGGCGAGACGGAAGAAACCTATCAGGATGAATTACGCTCAGTCATTTGTTCGATGCGCTCCATACGCCATGATTTCGTCAATCACATGCAAGTGCTGTACGGATTGATCGAATGCGGATATTATCCAAAAGCACGAGATTACGTGCAGTCGCTGCTGAAAGAAACCAAGCTTCTGGACCTCACCGTGAGGTTTGCGAATCCTGCCTTAATGGTATTGCTTCACACGAAATGGGAGCAGGCTAAATCCAAACAAATCGTAATGCAATTTGAAGAATGTTCTGATCCAATGGATAGTATTCCTTCCATTGATCTGATCAAAATTTTATCGAATCTGATTGATAATGCGATTGAAGCGGCTGAATTAGCGGATGGGGAAAAGCGAATCAGCATTTATTTTTGCTGTGATGAAGAACATATTATTTTCCAAGTGGAAAATACAGGACCGGAAATAACGCCAGAACAACGTGCACGTATTTTCGAGAAGGGCTATACAACGAAAACAGAGAAAAAATGTGGCTCGCGTGGAACGGGTCTGACGATTGTAGATTCAGTTGTTCACAAGTACAAGGGGAAAATTGAGGTTGGGTCGGAGCGGGGAATCACGAGATTTACCGTTTGGTTGCCAGTGAAATAGGCAAGAAACGAAAACGATTCTAGGATGATAAAGAAAAAGCCGTCAATGATTTGACGGCTTTTTGCTTTGGTGAGTCGCTATGCATTTTGTCCTGGCGCAGGCTGCGCTACTTGGCTTTCCTGTGCTTGAAATGGACGTGAGATCGAGTAAAAGGCAAACCCGAACGAAAGCAGGACGAACACTGCTCCAATCCAAGGTGTGTAGATGACAGATGACCGCTCGACGACGAGACCGCCAGCCAGAGAGCCAAGGGCGATACCTAAATGTTGGGCAGAAGTATTCAAGCTTAATTGAATGTCTGCGGTAGCAGGTGAGCAGGAGATCAAATAGTTTTGTTGTGCTGGCGAAATAGCCCAGCTAAGTGCACTCCAGATTACCATGATCGGCAAGAACAAATATAGCGAGCCTGTAAAAAACGGCAAGACACACATGATCAAGCCAAACACTGGAATGATGAACAGAATGCTTTTGGTTGCTCCCCATTTGTCTGAGATCCACCCCCCAATACCACCGCCTGCAACGGCAGCAATCCCGAACAAGAGATAAATCCAGCTCAGTGTCGTTCCGTCCACATTCATCGTCGTTTGCAGATAAGGAGTAAAGTATGCATACAGCGTCAAGTGACCTGTCAGCATTAACAAGACGATAAATAAGGCGCTGAATAGCTTGCTGCTACGGAGGGTAGTCATTTGATCACGTAGCGGAATCGGCGGTGCAGTTTGGACTTTTGGCAAAAACAAGAGGATAAAAATCATCGCGACGATACTCAGTGCCGCAATTAGCCAAAACGGGGCACGCCATCCGAAGGCATTCCCCAGAGCCAATCCGACAGGGACGCCGAGTACGAGCGAACCGCTAATCCCCATGAAAATAACGCCAATGGCACGGCCGCGATAAGCAGGTTCCACAAGGCTCGTCGCAATCGTAATCGACAGCACAATCAGGATGGAACTGCTTGCTGCGCTCAAGATGCGCGCCGTCATTAATACAGCGTAGCTCGGACTAAGTGCCGCGAGCACATTACTCAGTAAAAAGGCCGCTAATGCATACAAGTATAGCTTTTTGCGCTCAACACGCCTCGTAACATGCAGGAGCAGAGGAGCGGCAACAGCAAATGCAAGTGAGAATATGGTGATTAATTGTCCGGCAGCGCTAATCGATATCTGAAGATCACGAGCAATCAGATCGAGCGTACCACCGATAATCAATTCCACCGTACCTACAACAAAGGTAGCAATCGCTAAGATGAAGACACGTGGATTCAAAACAATAGCTCCTCTCAAGTAAAAAGGTTACTACCATAATAGTAACCTTTTTGATCATGTGCAACTAGAAATTTCTCCTTACAAATAGAAAGGACTCTGGCCAAAAGCCAAAGTCCAGGTATTGTCAGTATCGGAGGCGAATGATCATCTTGCGGATTTCTTCATCGTCAAAGAGTTGATCCACATATTTTTGGGTGATTTTTGTCAACGCGACATCATGGTAAAACGAATCAGCAAAAAATTTGACGAAAGGTTGACCGCGTGTCTTGATCGCATGCCAGCCCGTGTCCTCCTCGCCTGCAAAAATCATTTCATCTTGGTCCGCTACGATTAGCTGATAGCGCTCCAAGCCTTGATGCTCTTGCACAGGGATAAAGGAATGAACACAGGAGAGCTTGGTGTTAATCTGCCCGATGACCAAGGCTTCGATCTCCACCCCTTCTTTTTCTTTCATCTCCAGTAGGGGTACATACTCCAAAAAATCATTGGACCAGGCAGAGATGCGAATAGACCGTGTTGCTCGTTGGATCAATTGTTTGCATTCCGCGCGGATCGATTCATCAACCTTCAGGCTCCAGACTCGGTCATCACGTACAGTTTTATGAGAAAGGGAGCTGGTCAATTTTTTGACGTCTGTTTGAAATTGGCGGGTCAGCTTTTCTACCAGGCTGTCCAAAGGCAGGGCTGTATACCGCTTTTTCTTTTCCGATACGGTGTCAAGAACCATCCCCTTTTCTACCAGACGATTCAACACCTCGTAAATTTTTGCTTTTGGCACTCCCGAATGCTTCACGACCATTGCTGCATCGAGAGGCTCGCCGCTAGACGCCAACGCTTCATAAACTTTACTCTCATACAGAGAAAAACCAAATGTTTGCAGCATCAAAATCCTCCATGGAAAACACGAGCATTTTTATTCGATCGTACCGATAATCGAGTTGTTTTGCAAGAAAGAGAGGAGGGCGAAAGAAATATATGATAGAAAAATATCGGGTTTTTTCGACAAAATTCAACAAATTTCTATAGGTCTTTAGGATGTAGACACAACGGTAATATATCGAACAGATACCCTTTGAATAAATGATTAGCCGAAAATTCGGCACTTGTCGTAACTAGTTCGATAGCCTTATTGAGCAATTTCTTTTGAACGGGAAGTATTTTTTGTCGAAGAAAAGAATTTGGCAAAAATTACGTATCACGCAATAATTATGAATAGTCGGAATTGGGGGTTTGATTTTTCCGATGCATCACAAATAGATAGAAAAAGAGGGTGAACCGTAGTGAAGAAAAGCAAGAAGCTCTTATCCGTTTTATTTTCCTCCTCACTCGTGCTCAGTACTTTCGTGGCTGCACCTACAGCTGGTTTGGCCAAATCAAAAGAGGACAAGCATGATCTGCATGTAGACTTGTCCACTGTTAACCTGGAGCGACTGATTAAAGGGTTAATGGAGCAAGGAATCATTGATGAAGACGCCGATCAGGATGAGATTGACGAGGCGTTGCTCGAGTACTTGGAAGACAAAAAAGTACCACACGGCGTTGACGAATCGACCTCTTTCGGTAAAGAAGCAAGCAGAGGTCAGCAGGCAGCATTGGCGAAGGCAGCCCAGAAAGTGGCTGAGATGGAGGATGGCGATGAATTGCGCTCTTCCAAACGACTACATACTGATAACATCGTTGTCGCTCTTGTCGAGTTCCCTGACCGGGAGCATAATCAGCTACCAAAAGTGAATGACTCGCTTTGGACGAAAGACTTCAACGAGAAGCACTACAAAGAGATGCTGTTTGATCAGAAGGGGTACGAAACTCCTGAAGGTATCGGCATGACAACGATGGCGAAATATTTCTATCTGCAATCGGGAAAAACGTGGACGGTTGATGGTGTGGTAACGCCATGGCAGATGGCTGAGAATAGCTACAAGTATTATGGCGAAAATTCCAAGGCTGGTGACGATTCCAATCCGCGCGATCTAGTAATCGAGACGCTTGAGGCAGTTGGGGATTCCATTGCCGGGAAAGAGGAATTGTACGATCAGCGCGATCCGTATGACTTCGATGGCGATGGTGATCTGATGGAGCCAGATGGCAATCTGGACAACCTCATGCTCGTTCATGCTGGGATCGGCGAAGAAACTGGGGAAGACGCAGATGCGATTTGGTCCCACCGTTGGACTTTGAAGAGACCTGTAGAAATTCCAGGTACAAGCCTCAAAGCGTTTGATTACATGATTCAACCAGAGGATGGCGCACCAGGCGTATTCACTCACGAATACGGACACAATCTCGGTTTGCCAGACTTGTATGACACGACAAGAGGCGGAAAAGATTCGCCAGTAGGTGCTTGGTCCCTCATGTCGTCCGGTAGCCATACAGGTAAGGTTTTCCAAACAGAACCTACTGGCCTTGATCCTTGGTCCAAAATGGTGCTGCAACAAATGTTCGGTGGAAACTGGATTAATCCGTACGTGCTGGACTACAAGGATGTAGAGAAGCGCAAGAGATCCCTTCGACTCATTGATGCGAGCAGCCTTGAGAAGGACGGCAAGGTCATCAAGCTGAACATGCCAAAGGTCGAAAAGAAACCGCCGGTTGAGCCAAAAGATGGTGGATACGCCTACTTCTCGGATGAAGGCAACAAGCTGAATACAAAAATGACGTCTGATGTGATCGATTTATCAGGGGTCAGCTCCGCAACGATGAAATTCGATTCGTGGAGAAGCATTGAGGAAGGCTATGACTACGTGAGCGTCAATGTAATCGACGCGGATACAGGCGAGAAAAAAGAAGTTCAAAAATACGATGACGTAACAAAAGGCTGGGACAAAGAAGAAATCAGCCTGAACGAGTTCGCTGGTAAAAAGGTACAAGTCGAGTTTAACTATGTAACGGATGTCGCTTTCGTGATGGATGGCTTCTATTTGGATAACTTTGAAGTAGAGGCGGATGGACAAGTCATCTTCGCAGATGATGCAGAGGGTGAGAAGAAGTTCAAATTGGATGGTTTCTCTCACTTCGATGGAAAAGGAAAAATGTTCGATGCGTACTACCTAATTGAGCTGCGTTCTCACGAAGGAATTGACGCTGGTCTGAAGCATTTCCGACGCAACGACTCTTTCTTCACGTATGATCCAGGTATGGTGATCTGGTACTTTGATGGTCGCTATGAAAGAACCCGTGACAACAATACGAGCCTGCATCCAGGCTACGGCATGCTCGGTGTAGTAGATGCCCATCAGGAAGTACGTTACTGGAACAATGATGAAGGTAACAAAAAGGCAATTGCAGACTCCCGTTACCAAGTGAATGACGCTGCGTTTAGCCCGAACGACACTTCTGGAATCAAGCTGGATTACATTATGGGAACCATGGAATACGAGCCGTTGGATGGAGTAACTGAGTTTGAAGACAGTGATGATTACTCGATGCCGGAAGTGCCCGAAGTCGGTAAAATCCTGCCGCAAATCGGTTTGGAAATCAAACTGAAAAGAGTTGCCAAGAAGTTCACGGATGCTACGATTGAACTCTCCATTGATAAAGATTAATTCATAAGTCAAAAGACGCCACGCATCGCTAAGCTGATGTTTGGCGTCTTTTTACGTTTCCATGAAGGCCCCTGATATCTAAATTCAGAGGCCTGTTTTTACTGGTCTAAGCTCGGCTTCATCGCAATAGGCTATAACAATGAACGACAAGCTGCCCGATCTGATTGCGCGTAAGAAAGGCAACCTTTTGTACAGGCATAGGTATCGCGCCCGGCAGCAAGGGGGGATCAATCATGCTGCATATTGTTGCTTGCATTAAGCAGGTGCCGGACACCAAAATCATCAAGATGAATCCGAAGACGAATACGATGGATCGCGCCAGTGCGCCAGCCATTCTCAACCCGTATGATGCACATGCGGTGGAGGAAGCCGTTCGTTTGAAAAATCGATATGGGGGTGTGGTCTCCGTCGTCACCATGGGACCGCCACCAGCGGTGAAGGCTATTCGGAAATGTATCGAGATCGGAGCAGACGCAGGCTATCTGGTAACGGATCGTGCATTTGCCGGAGCAGACACATTGGCGACCAGCTATGCAATTACCAAAGCCATTGAGAAGATTGCAGAAAGCCAGCCAGTCGACCTCGTCATTTGCGGGAAGATGACCATCGACGGTGATACGGGACAAGTCGGACCGGGTGTCGCCAGAAGGTTGGATATTCCGCCGCTCACGTGTGTGAAAAAAGTAGTGGAAATAAACAAAGAACAAGGTTACGCCATCGTGCATCGAAAGCTGGAGGATGGTTATGAAGTCATTCAGTCGACCTTGCCTTGTTTGTTTTCCGTGGAGAAGGAGATTAACGAGGTACCTTATTCTCCGCTGCCTAACATGCTTCGAGCTGCTAAATATAATCCCGTTGTCTGGTCCGTCGATGACTTGGGGGATATCGATCGGACGCAGTTAGGTCTGAAGGGCTCTCCTACCATCGTTGCAAAAGTTTGGCCCCCAGAGAAGCCAAAGGGTGGCGAGATACTCGAAGGAAGCGCCAGCGAGCAAATCGCACGCTTGATGGAAATTTTGCACGATAAACAGCGACTGTTTCGGGTGAAGGAGGAGCAGATATGAATCTGGATGATTTTCGTGGCATCTGGGTGTTTTTAGAGGTGAGTGACGGCCGTATCGCGCCTGTATCACTCGAGCTGCTGGGGGCGGGAAGACAAATGGCTGACAAGCGAGACGTGCCGCTTGCTGGCTTGTTAATCGGAGATGGAATCAAGGAGTTGGCCCACACGGCGTTTCCATACGGTGCGGACCAAGTGTATGTATACGATCAAAAGATTTTTCATGATTACCGAACAGAGTCGTACATGCGAGCTGTTATCGAATGTGTTCAAAAGCACAAGCCGGAAATCATCTTGTACGGTGCGACTTCAACCGGAAAAGATTTGGCGAGCGCTGTCGCGACGGACTTGGAGACAGGGCTGACCGCTGACACGACCATGCTCGATGTGAACGCGGAGACAGGTTTATTGGAGGCGAGCCGTCCAGCGTTTGGCGGTAACATCATGGCGACCATTTTGTGCAAAAAACATCGACCGCAAATGGCGACCGTCCGCCCAAAAGTCATGAAAGCGCTTGAGCCAGACGAGTCACGTACAGGAAAGATTATCGAAGAAAGCATGGAGCTACGTGAAGAAGACATTCGCACAAAAGTACTGAAAATCGTCCGGGAGACGAAGGAAAAGGTGCGTCTGGATGAGGCTGATGTGATCGTCGCTGGTGGCAAAGGACTCGGAAGCAAGGAAGGTTTTGCACTTATTCATCGCTTTGCAGAACGAATCGGGGCAACCGTTGGGGCCAGCAGAGATGCGGTGGAAGCAGGCTGGATCGGTCATGAATATCAGGTAGGGCAGACGGGAGTGACTGTTACGCCAAAAATTTACTTTGCCATCGGCATATCGGGAGCTATCCAGCATTTGGTCGGCATGCGCAACTCGGGATTGATCATTGCCATCAATAAAGATCCGAATGCACTCATCTTCCAGTCTTGTCACTACGGTATTGTCGGTGATGCTTTTGAAATTGTGCCATTGCTCATTGAAGCATTCCAAAAGGAGCCGGACAAGGAGGTAACGTATGGCTGAGAAATTTGATGTAATCATTGTCGGAGCAGGTCCGGCTGGCACAGCTTGTGCTTATACGCTTGCCAAAGCGGGTGTAAATGTTCTGTTGATGGAGCGCGGGGAATATCCGGGTTCCAAAAACGTCATGGGAGGTGTTTTGTATCGTAAAACGATGGAAGACATCATTCCCGAATTTTACAAAGAGGCGCCTGTTGAACGTCCGATCGTCGAACAGCGGTTCATGATGCTCGATAAGGAATCAGCCATCAATTTCAGTTATAAAGGCATGGAGTGGGCCCAGGAACCCTATAACAATTTCACGGTGCTGCGGGCGAAATTTGACCAATGGTTTGCAGATAAAGCCGTGCAGCAGGGAGCACTGTTACTCAATGAGACCGTTGCCTTGCAGTGCATTGTTGAAAATGGCAAGGTAGTCGGTATCAAAACAGATCGACCGGATGGGGATCTATATGCAGATGTTGTCGTACTGGCAGACGGCGTCAACTCCTTGCTGGCGAAATCGTTAGGTTTCCACAAAGAGTTTCGCCCAGATGAAGTAGCGCTCGCCGTCATGGAAGTACTGAAGCTGGATCGCAAAATAATCGAGGATCGCTTTAACTTAGAGGGCGATCACGGTTGTACGATTGAAATTTTCGGGGATTCGACCAAAGGGATTTTGGGGACGGCGTGGTTGTATACGAATAAGGACAGCTTGAACATTGGGGTAGGGACGATGCTGTCAGGTCTAATCAAAAACAAGATCAAACCTTATGAGTTGTTAGACTATGTTAAGAATCATCCGATGATTCGGCCGTATATCCAAGGCTGTGAGCAGCAGGAATACTTGGCGCACCTGATTCCCGAGGGTGGATATCGTTCCATTCCCAAAGTTGTCGGCAATGGTGTACTTGTCGTAGGAGATGCTGCCCAGCTCGTCAATGCAATCCATCGAGAGGGATCGAATATGGCAATGGCATCTGGTGTCATGGCGGCGGAAACGATCCTGGCGGCAAAAGAGGCAGGGGACTATTCCGAAAAAATGCTCGACGGATACCGAATCAATCTGTTGAATAGCTTTGTCGGTCAAGATTTGAAAAAGTACAAGGACGCAACGCATCACTTTGAAAAATTCCCGCAGTATTTCGAACAGTATATTCCGATGATGAACAAAGCGGCGAGTCAAATGTTTACTGTTGATGGCAGCTCGAAATGGAGCAAGCAGAAGAAAATCTGGAGCGACCTCGGCTCTGCGAAGGACAAATGGAAAATGGCGCGTGACTTGATGAATGCGTGGAGGGTGATGAAGTGATGCAGGATCTACCGAAGGGCCAGTCAATCGAGGAGAAACAGTACCTTGTGCGCTTCAAAGCGGATACGGAGTCACATCTGCATGTGCTCTCCGCAGATGTTTGTGCGACGCAATGCCCTGATAAGCTCTGTACGATCTTCTGTCCTGCGGAAGTATACAAATGGGAAGAAGTGCGGATGCACGTCGGTTACGAAGGGTGTCACGAGTGTGGGAGCTGCCGCATTGGTTGTCCGTACGAAAATATCAAATGGGTGTATCCGAAGGGTGGGCACGGAATCATCTTCAGACTCGGGTAATGGGCGGCGATGAGCGGTGATACAAGTAGGCGATCTGGTCGTATACGTTAAGGATGGTGCAAAGGGAGTCGTTATTCATATTGAGGAGGACCGCTTCCAGGTAAAGTGGGAAGATGATTTTGTCAGCTGGGAGAAAAGGGAATGGCTGCTGCCCAGTTCAATGGAACATGGCGATCTTCAAAAACAGAAAGAACAGCGGGAGTAAATTCCCACTGTTCTTTTGTTTTGAGTGAATTTGACACTAGTTACGGACTGTATAAGGATACACCCGAGCAAAAGGCCCCTCAATTTGAAAACAGCCGAGAACTGGTTGTGGAGAAGCGAGCGAAACGATGAGATACGCGACCTCCGGGTAATGACAGTAAGCAATATCTTCAGGTGACGGAATGGGAGGTGCAGTAGGGTGGGAGTGATAGATCCCGACCAAATGCTCCCCACGTAACGCCATTTTGTGGAAAACGTGTTGGATCTGCTTGGGGTCCATGGCGAAGGCGACCGGGCTTTTCAATGTATTTTCCATACGCCAAACCGTCTGTGCACTCCCATTTCTACCGGAAAGCAATCCGCACGTTTCATTTGGCTTCTTCTCCAGGGAATCTCGGATGATTTCATCCCAGACTGCACGGGTCAAGGAAAAGGGGATCTCTAAAAGATTAGCCCTGCCAACGCCTGCCGCAGCAACCTCCGCTCGTTCTATTCTGGACGGACGGTTGCGGTTGGACTCTGTGAACCGGACCGGATTTTGGCAATGGTGATGGCGGCATTCTCGATGGACGCTGAGCAGGATGGACTTGATGTTGTTGACGTTGCTGATACAGTGCACGCATTTGTTCAGGTGTCATGGTTTTTCCTCCCTTTCTGTACTGTATTATGTTGTATTCAGGATAGATTCACATGGTAACGGCTCTCGCACATTTTCAACTTTTCAACGAAAGGGGTTGAACTCGTTGCCATTTTTGGGATAGGGCATCTGCATCTTTACTGGTGTGGAAGATAGTTGTTGAGTGGAGGGGTCGGAGCTTGGCATGAATTGCGTGCTTGGGTGGAATTGGGTGTTTGGCTGGAATTGAGTACTCGGTTGAAATTGGGCATTATGCTGGAGTTGACTGAAGGCTTTATTGGTTCGAGCTTCTTTTTGCGTGAATTCTTTGATGATTTGCTTGTATTTTTCTTCGGTGTTTTGGAGATCTTTCACCACGTTTTTGAGTCCGGTGATCGTCTTTTTCAATACTTGCTCCTGGGATGTAAACTGCTCAATAGCTTTTTCTTTTTCTGTTAACAGAGAGTCGTATTTTTGGGTAGTTTTCTCCAGTACTTCGTTCCATTTAGTTTTTTGAAGAGAGACGTTTGCGAGCTTTTCGTCGGTTTCCTTGGCTTGTTGCTGAAAAGCTTTGATACGATCCTGTGCCTCCGTTAATTTCTGTTGTGTATCTTTTAACTCCGACTGGAGACTCTTAACGGTGTTTTGTGTTTGTTGGATTTCTTCGTCGCGTTTTTGGATGCTTTGCTGCAATTCTTGCTCATGTAGGGAATGCGATTCGGCCAGCTTTTTATAGTCAGCGACGAGTTGATTTTTCGTTAACCGAGCTGCTTCCAGCTCAAGGAGAGCTTCTGTTAATTGCTGAGAAGTCTCTTCGTGCTTTGCTGTCCAACTTTGTTCGAGATCTATTGCTTTTTGCAACATATCGTGGCGGGTGGCTTCTAGCTCTTGCTCTTTCGTACGTAAATCCTGTTTTTGCGCTTCAAGTTCCTGCTCTCGGGTGTATCTATCTTGATTCTGCACTTGTAGCTCCTGCTCTCGGGTTTGCAAATCTTGCCTCTGAACATGTATTTCCTGCTCCTGAGAGAGGAGGGCCAATTCCAGTGTATTTAGTTCTTGCTCCCGAGTAAGCAATTCCTGTTCACGATTGTGTAGGGTATGCCCTTGAGCCTGGAGCTCCTGCTCTTGGTTGTGTAGCTCTTGATCTCGCTCGTTCAGCTCTTGTTTTAGTGTGAGTAACTCTTGCTCGTGGGAGTGGATTTCCTGCTCATGTGAGAGAAGCTCCTGTCCGCGAAGCTGTAGTGCTTGCTCTCGGGATTGAAGCCCTTGTTCTTGAACCTGTAGTTCTTGGCTCTGAGCCAAAAGCGCCTGCTCCTGGGAGAGGTTGGCTTGTTCCCAATCCCGAAGCCCCTGTTCATGGGTCTTGAGCTCTTGTTCTTGAACCTGCAACGCCTGTGCATGAGCTTGTAGCTCTTTTCCTTGTACCTGCAGATCTTGTTCAAAACCGTTTAGTTCTTCTTCCCTTGCTTGAAGGTCTCGCGTCTGCGCGAGAAGTTCTTGATCTCGTGCCTGAAGCCCTTGCTCGAAAGTGAGCAGCTCTTGTTCTTTCGTCTGGAGGTTTTGATTTTGAGAGAGAAGTTCTTGCCCGCGCGTTTGCAGCTCTTGCTCGAGAGTGTAAAGGTCTTGCTCTCGTGCTTGAAGGTATTGCGCCTGGGTGAGAAGGTCTTGCCCCCGAGCTTTAATACCTTGTTCGAGGATGGTTAGTTCTTGTTCTTTTGTTTGCAGATTATCTGCTTGTGTCTGCAGTTTTTGCCCTTGTACTTGGAGCTCTTGCTCAAAATGGAGAAGGTCCTGCTCCCGTGCGTTGAGATCTTGCGTCTGGGAATGTAGATCTAACGCTTTGGAAGTGAGCTGTTGTTCTTGCTTCTGCAAGTTTTGAGTCAGGGATTGAAGTTCTTGGTCTTTCGTTTGAAGTTTTTGATCAAGTTCGAGAAGTTCCTGTTCTCGTGAGTTGAGGTCTTGCGTCTGGGAATGCAGTTCTTGCTCTTTTGATTGGAGCTGTTGTTCTTGCTTCTGCAAGTTTTGAGTCAGAGATTGAAGTTCTTGGTCTTTCGTCTGAAGTTTTTGATCAAGATCGAGAAGTTCCTGTTCTCGTGCGTTGAGGTCTTGCGTCTGGGAATGCAGCTCATGCTTTTTGGAAGTGAGATGCTGCTCTTTCGTCTGCAGGTTTTGAGCTAGGGATTGAAGGTCTTGCCCTTGAGTCTGAAGCTCTTGCTCGAGATCGAGAAGGTCCTGCTCCCGTGCGTTGAGGTCTTGCGTCTGGGAATGCAGATCTTGCTCTTTGGATTGGAGCTGTTGTTCTTGCTTCTGCAAGTTTTGAGTCAGGGATTGAAGTTCTTGGTCTTTCGTCTGAAGTTTTTGATCAAGATCGAGAAGTTCCTGTTCTCGTGCGTTGAGGTCTTGCGTCTGGGAATGCAGTTCTTGCTCTTTTGAGTGGAGCTGTTGTTCTTGCGTCTGCAAGTTTTGAGTCAGGGATTGAAGTTCTTGGTCTTTCGTCTGAAGTTTTTGATTAAGAGCGAGAAGGTCCTGCTCCCATGCGTTGAGGTCTTGCGTCTGGGAATGCAGCTCTTGCTCTTTGGAAGTGAGATGCTGCTCTTTCATCTGCAGGTTTTGAGCCAGGGATTGAAGGTCGTGGCCTTGAGTCTGAAGCTCTTGTTCGAGATCGAGAAGTTCCTGCTCCCGTGCGTTGAGGTCTTGCGTCTGGGAATGCAGCTCTTGCTCTTTGGACGTGAGTTGTTGTTCTTTCGTTTGCAGGTTTTGAGCTAGGGATTGAAGGTCTTGGCCTTGAGTCTGAAGCTCTTGTTCGAGATCGAGAAGTTCTTGTTCCCGTGCGTTGAGGTCTTGCGTTTGAGAATGCAACACGAGCTCTTTGGACTGGAGCTGTTGTTCTTTCGTCTCGAGGTTTTGAGTCAGGGATTGAAGGTCTCGCCCTTGAGTCTGAAGCGCTTGTTCGAGCCCCAGAAGTTCTTGTTCCCGTGCGTTGAGGTCTTGCGTTTGAGAATGCAACACGAGCTCTTTGGACTGGAGCTGTTGTTCTTTCGTCTCGAGGTTATGAGCTAGGGATTGAAGGTCTTGCCCTTGAGTTTGAAGCACTTGTTCGAGAACGTGAAGATCCTGTTCTCGTGCATGGAGGTCTTGTGCCTGAGAGTGCATTTCTAATCTTTGCGCTTGTAACGCTTGTTCAAGCCCGACAAGTTCCTGATGCCGTGCTTGAAGTGCCTGTGTCTGAGATTGCAGTTCCAGCTCCTTAGCCTCGAGCTTTTGGTCGGTAACAAGGAGCTCTTGCTCAAGCCCGACAAGTTCCTGATGCCGTGCTTGAAGTTCTTGTGTCTGAGAATGCAGCTCCAGCTCCTTAGCCTCGAGCCTTTGATTTGTAACAAGCAGATCTTGTTCTTTCGTCTGCAGTTTATCCGCTTGAGAATGCAGTTCTAACCATTGCGTCTGAAGCTCTTGTTCATGATCGAGAAGTTTCTGCTCCCGTTTTTGTAGGTGTTGCGTCTGAGAATGCAGCTCTTGCCCCTTCGATTGGAGGTCTTGTTCGAGAGAGAGTAGATCCTGCTCTTTCGTCTGAAGGCTACTCGCTAGGGAATGCAGTTCCTGCCCTTGCCCCAGCAACTCTTGCTCAAGATCGTGAAGTTCCTGCTCCTGTGCCGTGAGACTATGCTCAAATGCGTGGAGGTTTTGCTCCCTCACCTGTAGTTCCTGCTTTCGTTGCTCCCAATTTGCGTTTGCTTCTGTAAACTGCTTTAGGTCAGAGAGTGTCTGCTCTTCCCGTGCCCGTGCTTCCTCCAACTGCTGATTCAATGACTCCATTTTGGATAGTTGCTCGTGCTGTCTCATCTGCGCACTTTCAAACTCTTCATTTACATGATCCAAAGCTTGTTTCCATGTGAGCTGTTGCTGCTCCAGATGTTCTATCATGTCTAAATGCTGTTGGCGTTCATGCAGGATCTCCTCGATTTGACTCAGATGCTGCTGATCTTGCTCGTGTAACGTTTTTTGCCATTGTGCCTCTTTTTGTTCGTAACTTTGTACTCGCCGTTGGAGCAATTCTATGTGCTCGCGTAAGTGTGATTCCTGCGCTTGATGTTTGGACATGATTTCTTCAAGCCGTGGACCTTTTCGCTGCTCTCTGATCTCGGTTTGCAAGCTGTCGATCGAACTCTTTAGTTTTGCTTCTGTTTCCTGGTGGTCGGTTATGGCATTTTCCCGTTGTTTCAGGAGATGCTCGTAGTAGTCGAGCTTGCTTTTCATTTCTTGAAGCATGTCTTGTGAATCATTCAAGCGCTGCTTCCATTCTGCCCCTTTGCTGTCCAAATCGTGGAGGTTCTGGTTCAATTGTTCAAGCTGCTCTCTGTATGTTTCATTTTTTTGGGATGTTTCCTCTATCTGCTTCTGTAGGTACCACACTTCTTGCATGAGTTGGTTTGCTTTTTCTTCGTAGTAGTGTGCTTGTTTTTTTAGCAGGAGGAGCTTCTCATTTTCTCTCGACTTGTTCGCATTGGAGATTCTCCTTTTGTACACAGTGTTGTCCTCCTTTTTCCGTCTGGCTTTCCCATATAGACATATGTACGGGGTGGGAATTGGTGCCTGTATTGTAGTGACGGGTTTCTATATAGAAAAAACGGGAGAAGTGCTAGTCTTCTCCCGCCTGATTGGAAACGAATATTTATTTCTTACGGAGTGGTAATGACAATATCCCCAAACGTGATGCAATCGGCAACCAGTAATTGTTCGTCTGGAACGATTGTAATTGTGGCACTGAAGACGAGGACGCCAGAAGAGTCGGTGAGTGTCAGGATGATAACGTCTGGCAGGTTGAGTCCTGTTTCGGCGAGTGTCAGAGAGTAGGTCACCGTTTCTTGTGCGCCTGTTGCTGTGAATGTCCGTACACCAGTACCTGTTACGACCAGACCTGTCACAATTGGCAGGATAGGCAGTACGCTAATGCATGTCGGAGAGCTGATAGTCGTTGGCGAGAAGCTGAAGCTTTGATCGCCAAGGACATCAGGCAGGAGAGCATCAAAGAAGTTAAAGGTAAACGAGCTGCTGGATGGATCGCAACTTGGGCAGATATCCGCGATGAGCTGGATCGTACCGACGGCAATGGCGAGCGGGATACCAATCGATACGGAGACGTTTGGTACCAACGCGTTGACGGACGCCTGGCAATCGCAGTTGCGTACTGGGAAGATTGGTGGGCATTGTGGTGGGAATGTGATCGGCGGGCAACGGAAAGATGGCGTTGGCGATGGAATTGGAATGTTGTTTGGACGTGGAGAGCAGAATTTCGCCAATACTTCTAGTTTGACTTCTGCTTCTACCTGGATTTCTACGCAGACAATGACGTCGAGTTGAACCATGCCACCGAGGAGAACAGTACCGGTTGGTGAGCACTCGAAAGCACTGATTCGGCACAAGATATTGTCCTCATCAAGCGGTTCAGGCAGGCAGAGTACGACTTCCTGATCGAATTGCACTGTCGTTGTGAATTCGCAGAGAGGTGTTCCGTCTGCGAAGACGCGAACGAGCACAGTGGCTCCGAACACGAAGCGAACGACACCGACCCGAACAGTGGTCCCATTGACTACAATGTTCTCGCGGCGAATACTGACGACTCTGCAAGTAGGACCAGGAGAAACTGGCTCAACGCAGGAGATCGTGATATCTTGCCCTGCACGAATGGCAGCGTCTACCAGAGCTTGACAATCGTCGGGAAGGGCAATCTTGTTTCGGTAGCTGTTCGCTAATACTACCCAGTCATACACCTTATTGACGCGAATGCACTCTTCCTGCAGGTTGTTCGATATAGGAGGAGTTGCTGTAGGCGTCGGTGTAGGGAGCTGGCGACCCATAATGGGCTTCACGTGATGTTTCACCGTAAGAATCCTTCCTTTCCTAGGGAGTTTGCTTTGCAGTTACATACTATGTGGGCAACCGGAGTTTGGCATGTTGAGCATGCGCCTATTTTTTAGGTCACTATCTTGTCAGAATGGAATTTGAAATTTTTGAAAGAACCAATTGTCGTCGAATTTTCTTTGGGCAGTGTATCGAACACGCTGAGCGGCAGCCCCGCAAGTCAGCACGTCATCCGCAATTTCACTCGCATTTGCGTAGAGTACAAGTTTTTTCGCTGCCTCAATCCGCTGCTCGTTAAAATGGCTGTACGCCATGCGAAGCATATTGTAATAAATGTGCTCATGTGCAATTGTGTAAGGGTGAACTTGCCTGAACAAATGCAAAATTTTTACGGATGGCTGGACCAGACACGTATATCCAAAGAGCCACATTTTGATGGAAAACTCGATATCTTCAAATCCCCATATGCGAAAACCACGGTCAAAACCCCCGACTTTCATAAAAGCCTCTCTGGTGACCAAGAAGCATCCCCCTGGCAATATCGCAACCGGTGACGGACCTGTTGGCTTTGGATACCAGCTGATCTCAAGCTTTTGATTCAGATTTTGCCCATAACCAATTTTATGTGGCTCCGTCATGGAGGCAATTCCCGGAGCAACTCCATCTGCTTTTTTTGTAAGGATGAGCTCCATCATGCGATCGATCCAAAAGTTTTCAAAAGACAGATGGGCATCGCAAAAAATGAAGTAGTTGCCGCGTGCGTGATTCACGCCCAAGTTTCGTGCTGCAGCAGCACCAATGCCTTCTGTTGTGATTAATTTTATTTTTTCATTTTGCCCGTGGCCTTGTAGAAAGTGACAACCGTTATCAGTTGAGGCATCATCGACTACGATCACTTCATATGGATACGTGGTTCTTGTATTCAAAAGGGAAGTGATGGTAGAACGCACATTGTCCCCCTCATTTTTTACAGGAATGATAATGGAGATTAGGGGCATTTGTGAGGTGGGCATATGACCACTCCTTTCTGTAGCATCGTATGCGCAAAGCGCTTCTTCGGAACAGTCATCGCCAAAAATGTTCACTTTGGACACTAGGCATTCATACAATATCGCGGACTGAAGGAAAGTGCGTGAGGAGAGATGGGAATGGATGTTGAGGTATATTACAGTGGTCAACGTGGCGGGACCATGCCGTACGCGGCTCTGCCAGCGTTTCGTTTATTTTGCAAGAAAAATGGCTTTCAATTGAAGTGGGATTCGACGAATAAAAGAGTTGACCTGGATTCGGGGTTGAAAGGAAAAGTTTGCGTTCTTTTTACAGGCATATCTTCTTCAGGAGGGACCGCCTACGAGTGGGAGGTATTGGGGAACGTTCAAAAATTTCTTTCAGATAGCGGGATGGAGGTTGTCTTAAGCCAAAACAATCCGTCTCTGGCGAAAAATACGGATGTCGCCATACGTTTCAGCTTGAAGGAAATGCGAGTCCTGGAAAAACCGAGACTGATTTTCTTTCAGTCGGAGGATGATAAGCGGCAAGATCTGGTCAAGTGTCTACGTACAGAAATGCAGCAGTCAGGAATCCCGTGTCACTATAAAGTAACCAAAAATCAAAAGCAACCATCGATCGTTCACATCCAGTTGCAGCTGCCGCTTTATACGGAAGTGAGCATGCGTAAGATCTATGCGGAAAAAATTGCGCTACACTTAGCGTCAGGGGTTTTGGAGTATTTCCAAAATGGATTACACATTCAACCAATGGCGTTTTTACCTCCCAATATTTTAAAGCTGTTTTATTCCACGATGCTCTTTACCTCTGATAAGGAAAGTCAGCAGGGAGCAGATGAAAAGCCATTGGCAGAGGAACCAATCACGATTCAGGAAAGTGAACAGCCGAGTGCTGAGGCCAGCGACTCAAATAGTGACTCAAATAGTGAAGTAAACAGCGAATCAAACAGCGAGTCAGACAGTGAACGGGAAGAACTGATGATCTTGGCAGAAGAAGAACTCCTGGAACAGGTAGTGACCATTCATCCGGTCGAAGAAGTGCCTGAACTGGTTGAATTGCGTACAACGGCAGAAGTGTATTTTGATTACACGTTGATTCACTCTGAATCAGTTGAGAAGCCGTACCTGTTGATTGGGACGCTTCAGGTGAAAAATACGGGGAACGTTGAACTGGACAATCCAATCGTTTGCCTGCGTGTCTCGCCTGTCGATTCGATCAAAATGGGAGGGCAGGTATTGCCACCGAAGCTCGTGGAGACGATGGCCGTGCAAGGTACATCGGGCTTAAAAGGATGGAGATACTTGGAAGACGATTGGTTTGCCCAAGCGATGGAGAGAGGGGAATACTGGATAGCGCCGATCCAACCTGTAACCATTGCGCCGGAATCGACGGAATCCTTCCAAAACTTTCAGATTTCATTTATGAAACAAGAAGCGGGGAAGGGAATCGTCGTTGAGGGTGTCGTGCTGTGCAACGATCAGACGGTACACTTTTCGGCAAATAACCGGATTGCTGTGTCTTTCTAATATGGAAGAAAAGCCACCATTTCAGTAGAAATGATGGCTTTTCCGTTCCGCGCCTCTATTTTTTCAAGAACATTTGCACGAATGTTTTCCCGTGCGGACCGCCATTCACGACAGCAATGGCTACGTAGTCGTATGTCGGACTCATGATATTGGCTTTGTGCCCGGAGGAGTTCATGAACATTTGATGAGCGCTGCTTACAGAGTAGTTTTGCGCAATATTTTCAGCAGCAGCTATATAGCGAATACCAAAAGTGTCCATCATTTGAAACGGTGAGCCGTAAGTGGGAGAGGTGTGGCTAAAGTAGGCTTTGTTCACCATCTCTTGGGCTTTTACACGTGCAACGTTCACCAACTGCATGTCCACTTGATATGGTGCGAGACCACGGCTGGTGCGCTCTTGATTCACGAGTTGAACCATTTCTTTTTCCTCAGCCGTCAAACCAGCGGGAAGAGGAACTTGTGTGCCGGCACCAGGGTTTTGTGGTTGCTCAGGCTTGCTCGGTGTTACGGGAGTCGTTGGATTTGTTGGGACGGTCGGCTTCGTATCTGGTTTAGGCTGTACTGGATTGTTCTTGTATTGTGTTTTTATGGCTGTAAAGGTTTTGGCGTCAGCTTCACCGGTCAAAGTTTGCTTATTACGTGACTGGAATAGCATGACGGCAAAGCGAGTAGATTCATCGTAATAACCCGAAGCAGTTACTTTGTATCCGAGTCCAGCGAGCATTGTTTGCAATTCCTTCACGCTTTCCCCACTAGCACCCAATTTCAGCGTAACGTAATTATTGGATTCTGTGGGTTCAGTAGGCTTGGACGGTGTGCTCGGCGTAATCGGCTTCTCTTGATTGCGTGCTTGGTACACGCTCTTCAGATTATCGTAAGTGGTTTTGTTTACAATCCCGGTTTGCGCCAGCTTGTATTTTTTCTGAAATGCTTTGACGTTAGAAGCCGTGTAGCTGTTGTATGTCTTGTCCACTACCAGCTTGTAGTCGTAATGAAGTGCATCGAGCATCTTTTCCACTTCAAGCACGCGCGAGTTTTTCATCCCTTTTTTCAAAGAGGTAAAGCTTGTTTTCGCAAATGCAGGTTGTCCGATCATAGTAACGAGGACGGACAGGGAAAGGATCGTTGCCATTTTCTTTATGTTGCGATTCATCACATCACGCCTTTCTCTGATTTGTCGCACCACAATGGTACTAAATGTGGAACAAATGAGAAAAGCACAAAATATTGGAAAGAGGTGGAGGTGGAATGTTTGACCTCTCTTGGATCGACCTAATCATCCTCGTGCTGGCAAGCTTTCGTCTCACGCATTTGATTGTTTTTGATGAGATCACGTCTTTTCTGCGAACCCCATTTTATCAGGTGTTATATGTACCCGATGAGTCGGGGCAAATGGTTCGGGACTTTCAATTTAAAGGCGGGAGGGTGCGCCAATGGATAGGCAGATTGTTGAGCTGCCATTGGTGCGTGGGAATTTGGGTGGGCGCTTTGATCGTTGGGTTGTATATGTATGTGCCAGCCGCCTATCCGTTGTTGCTCCTGCTTGCCATAGCCGGAGCGGCGGCTGTCATTGAGACAAAACTATATTCGAGTTGAAAGGTTAGCTCCTCGAAAAAATTTTGTATACGATCACTTCGTCATACGAAAGAGGAATGATCTCTTCGGCCATGTATCCTCCTACGATTCTTTGCTGGACTTGAGGAGTGCTCGGTACACCGATACTGGAAGACGCGATGTCCACACGAACCGTCGTGGCATTCGGATCGAGTGGAATTTCGAGGGCAAAGGTGGGCTTATCAACGGTATAACTTTTTACATTTACGCCATTCACGAGCGCAGTCAAAACAATGGGCTTCGGCAATTTTACGGGGGAGCCAGGGACTTTGCCCTTTACTAACAACATTTGAGCCGGTGCAGAAGGATCTGATTCAACAATCGCGCGCAGGACAGGAGGCGCCCACAAGTCCATCCCCCGATTCATGCTTGTGATTCTGGTTGTATTGGATGGAAAGGACTTGTAGAGCCTCAACAGGTCGAGTACACCCATGCCTTTGTATTGTGGAACGTACGATATCCAATGGCTGGGTATGGACGAATAATTTTTTGCAAGAGATCGTAAGACTTCAGGTACGCCGACGGAATGCCATTGGGTAGCTGATTTGCACGCTGTGTGGATTCGAGCGTTTCCTAAATAGTGAGGCAGATAACCGATGGGGTAAAATTTGGCGATGCGCATCCACAGGTCATAATCCATGCAAAATTGCAATTTTTCATCTACGCCCCCCATGTGCCTGAAGACGTGGGCTCTGATGAAAGCGGATGGCTGGCAAATCACACAGCTCTGATACAACTTCTTGGAATCAGCCTGTTCTGACGGATAGGTGGTGGATACTTGACCGTACTCGTTCATCACATGGCAATTGCCATGAAGCATTCCCCAGGCGGGGTTACTCGCAAAAGCGTGAACAACCTTCATAATGGCGCCAGGTACATAGGTGTCGTCTGAATTCAGCCAGCCGATGATTTCCCCTCTTGCCAATGCCAAGCCTTTGTTAAGCGCATGAGACTGTCCGCGATCCGGTTCGGAAATAAAACGGAAGCGCGGATCTTTTTGTGCATATTCTTGCAAGATGGAGAGGGTATCGTCAGTCGAGCCTCCATCTACCACGATATGCTCAAGGTTTACATAGTCCTGAGTCAATATGCTATTTATGGTCTCACGAATAAACCGGCCTTGGTTGTAAGAGGGGGTAATGATACTCACTAATGGTTGCTGTGAGTGGGACACGAGATTCACTCCCATCTTTCCATCATAAAAAATGCATGCACTACCATCAGACTATGAAAGAATGGAAAATCGGGTACACAAGCATCGTTGATCTTGTGCACCCGATTTCAATTTACCCGGAGATTACAGGTAGTCCGGAACGATCCCTGGATTGCGGAAGATACGGAGCAATTCCGCGTGGCAGTTAGGGTCGATCTCTTTGCCAGAAATGGCTCTTGCCACGAGGCTGATGCGACCTGCATCGTAATTGTTGATTCTGCCGGAAGGGATGGTCCGAACCGATTCAGGAATGATTTCAAACAGTGTGCCTCGGAGCATCTCCTCGATGCAAAGGACGGACGGCAGCCACCAAGTGGTATCGTCCTTATAAATCCGGTTCATTTGTCCAGGAGCTCCGTTGTAGACCATGATCGATTGGGTTGTATCCAAAATACAGGCAGTTTCCAACAAGAGGTGCCCACCTGGTTTAATCACGCTCCGGCATTGTGACAATGTCCACATCGGATCGCGCAGATGATAGAGCAGACCAAGATGCTGGACGACATCAAATTGATTGTGCCGAATTTGATGTGGGAACGGCAGGGGTTCAATAAAATCGTCCATCAGCAATACTTGCAGCCCTTCCCAAAGTTTATAAGGGCTAGTATTGTACAGCGGCAAAACTTTGCTTTGCAGGATGTTCTTGCAAAACTCAAAATTCAAATAGAGCGGCTGCATACAGTCCGTAGCCACGACAAGACTTGCCCCTCTTTGCTCCGCTTCAAACGCCCACATTCCGTCAAAACTAGCGAGATCAAGGACGCGTTTCCCCGAATATTGGATGTATTCTCTGGATTGTCTCGTCATATTCCATATACCTTCCAGAAGCGTAATCCCGGGTGTGACAATACCGGGTCGCAGCGCGATCTTATGGTACCATCGCCGTTTGCTGATCTCATCGAGAATTTCCTGATCTGTCCAAAATCTTCCCATCGACATGTCCCCCTTCATTGCAGAGTGCTTGCCCTATACGATATGTTCGGACCGTGCTGGGGGAAATGATATAAATGCATTAATTTCGTCCTATTCAGGTCTAAAGTTGCTTGCCAACATGCATGTTTTCGGAAAAAAGGCATATGCCCGTTTCTCGTTGTCTGTAACGTACATAAAGTATGGGGAGAAAAAGGAGGCGGAAAAAGTATGGCCTTGCCTATCGTGATCATCCATCGCGGGGACGATGATTATCTCACATACAGCTTGCAGCAAGCAAAAAGAAGCAACCCCCATTCGCCCGTCTATCTGATAGGGAATGGGGGAAACAGAAGGTATGCTATGAACGGCATCATTCACGAGATAATAGACGATTACATGCCTGCCGCTATCGAAATGACGAGAGTCTATAAACATATTCATTTCATGCCCTATGAATACAACCTATTTTGTTTTCAAAGATGGTTTATTTTGTTGGCGTTTATGAAAAAGCATCAGATTCCAAAATGCTGTTATATCGATACGGATGTCATGCTGTTTACCGACGTAAACCATCCGCGCTTTGACAACTTTATGATGGAATTCGTATGGACCAATTTCTTAGATAGGCAGAAGCTAGAACAATTTTGCGAGTTCATGACGTCTCAGTTTGCCAATCCGATTACATTCGCGAAAGTCGTTCATTACACGATGCAGAGAAAGGAACATGTCAGATTCAATCAACCTTTAATTACAGATATGGTGCTGGCCTTGCTATTTCTTTCGCAATTTAAGGATTACCAAATGACGAACGGCTTGTTTCATGATGGCTTTTTTGACGGCAATATTCAGCAGTCTGCTTCGGTGGAGAACTTGTATGGCTTTAAGAAAATTTACTCGATAAATGGTGTCCTGTGCTGCAAGGATAAGGCAACGAGTCAATTTGTCCCGTTGTTTTCTCTTCATTTTCAAGGATACACGAAGCACCATATGAAGTTTTTTACGGCTCCCTATCTCCCCCAAGCAGGTTCTTACATTTTCGATTATATTTCCAATCGATGGATTCAGTTTTTATAGGCTTCTATCATCCCTCGTGTTATTTGACCATTTTCATTGGATCATAGAGCATCGACTGCGACAAACGCATAAGATGGTGCATACAACACGATAAACGGATAGAGGTGGCCTGGGTGAAACTGATATTACTATCGGGTGGTTCAGGGAAAAGGCTGTGGCCGCTCTCCAATGATGTCAGGTCCAAACAGTTCTTGAAGTTGATAGGCAATGCACATGCCCAACCAGAGGCGATGGTTCAACGAGTGTGGAGGCAGCTAGCCTCCCGCAATTGGTCGGAGCCTGTTTATATTTCAACAGGCCGTTCGCATGTTGACTTGCTTCAAAGCCAACTTGGAGAAGGCGTTCCTTTGATCGTGGAGCCGGAAAAAAGGGATACCTTCCCTGCCATTGCTTTAGCGGTGACCTATTTGTACTCTGCTTTGACAATGGACCCGGATGAAGTCATTGCCATCATGCCTGTCGATCCATTCGTTGAGGATCGCTTCATGGACAGGATCAAGGAGCTGGAGAACGTCATACTCAGATCAGGTGCGAATCTCGCATTAATCGGAGTGAAGCCTACGTACCCATCTACGAAATACGGTTACATTGTTCCAAAGCTGGAATCAGAGTCGGGTCAGGGTGAAAGGCCTCATGCCTATCAAAAAGTAAAAAGCTTCAAAGAAAAGCCGACTCTTGAGCAAGCGCAGGATTTAGTAGAAAAGAAGGCTCTATGGAATTGTGGAATTTTTGCTTTTCGATTGGGTTATCTGATTCGCGAATTGGAGCAAAAAGGATTGCCTACTGAATACAACCGCATGCTTGAGCAATATAGCCAAATGCCTGCCATCAGCTTTGACTATGAGATTGTAGAAAAGGCAGAGAAAGTAGTCGTTCTCCCGTATGACGGAGCCTGGAAGGACTTAGGGACGTGGAATACGCTCACAGAAGAAATGAGCGGGAATGCAATCGGTAAGGTTTTGATCGATGAGAGTTGCACGAATACACACGTTATCAACGAATTGGACATACCTATCGTGTCCATCGGTTTATCGGATATGATCGTGGCGGCCAGTCCTGATGGCATCCTCGTTTCTTCTAAGGAACAAAGCCATATGGTCAAAAATTTGGCTTTGAATTGGACAAAGCGCCCAATGTATGAAGAGCGGCGCTGGGGATGGTATCAGGTTATGCATTTACAGAAGAATGAAGACGACGTGGAAGTATTAACGAAAAGAATCCATGTATACGCCGGGAAAAATTTGAGCTATCAGTACCATCACCATCGTAGCGAAGTATGGATCATCGTAGAGGGCTGCGGCGAGTTCATTTTGGATGATCAGCTGAGCCAGATTGGACCAGGTGACGTATTGCAAATCCCGGTAGGAGCCAAACATGCAATCAAAGCTACGACCGAGCTGGAATTCATCGAAGTACAGATGGGAAGTCAGCTGGTGGAAGAAGATATCGTTCGACTCGGAATGACGTGGTCAGCGATCCTGGAGCAGTTAGGGAAGCACGGTGATCACGATGATTGATCCAGCGTTTTGGCGAGACAAAAAAGTGTTGATCACAGGTCATACGGGGTTCAAAGGGTCATGGCTGTGCTTATGGCTGCATCATTTAGGGGCGAAGGTAACAGGGTATGCGCTGTCGCCGCCGACGAATCCGAGTATTTTTCAGTGTGCCCAAATCAGCTCATTGGTTGATTCGATCATTGATGATGTCAGATCGAAGGAAAGTGTTCAAAAAGCGATCAACCAAGCAAACCCGGATATCATCATTCACATGGCCGCTCAGCCGCTGGTGCGTCTATCGTATCAATATCCGGCGGAAACCTACGAAATCAATGTCATGGGTACGGTGAATGTACTCGAAGCGGCGAGAGTGGCTGTGCAGAACGGTATGAAAATCAAAGCAATCATCAATGTTACGACGGATAAGGTTTATGAAAACCGGGAGTGGGTGTGGGGATACCGTGAGCAAGATGTATTGGGCGGCTATGACCCGTATTCCAACAGTAAAGCATGTTCGGAGCAGGTGACTGCCTCCTATCGCAATGCTTTCTTTCACCCCGATCGGTATCACCAGCATGGCGTAGCTATTGCTTCAGCGCGAGCAGGCAATGTAATCGGCGGCGGCGATTGGGCTCTTGATCGCTTGATACCGGATTGCCTGAGTGCCTTGATAAAGGGAGAAAAAATCACCATCCGAAATCCAAAAGCGATTCGGCCGTGGCAGCACGTCCTTGAGCCATTGAAGGGGTATTTAATGCTCGCAGAAAAAATGTGGGGAAATGGCAAGGATTACGCCCAGAGCTGGAATTTTGGTCCGAATGAGGAAGATGCCAAATCGGTAGAGTGGATCGTCCAGCAGTTGTGTGAGCGTTGGGGAGCTGGTGCCTGCTTTGAAGCAGAGCGAACAGATCCACAGTGGCACGAAGCCCAATATTTAAAGCTGGACTGTTCCAAAGCCAAAAGTGTAATAGGCTGGAAGCCCACTTGGTCACTCGAGCAGACCTTGGACAGTATCATTTTTTGGCATAAGGCTTATCAGCAAAAGCAAGACGTAAGGGAAATCTGTTTGGCCCAAATCGCAGCGTATACAGATAGGACCCAATGAAGAACAGAGGAAGGAGGGCAACCAATGAAAGTCGTCATCCTAGCAGGAGGGTATGGCACGCGCATTGGAGAAGAAACGCATCTTCGTCCGAAGCCGCTCATTGAGATCGGTGATTGGCCCATCATTTGTCATATCATGTCCATTTATTCCAAGTACGGTTTCCATGATTTCATCATCTGTCTCGGATACAAAGGCTACATGATCAAGGAGTACTTCGCGCACTACTTCCTTCACCATTCTGATGTGACGTTTGATTTTCGTAACGACAATCAGGTCACTTTTCACAACCATAATGCTGCGCCGTGGCGAGTCACATTGATTGATACGGGGAAAGACACAGGGACAGGTGGAAGGGTGAAGCGGATACAGAAGTATGTGGGAGAAGAAACATTCATGCTGACGTATGGAGATGGCTTATCCGACATTGATATTGAACAGTTGGTAAAATTTCATCGCACGCATAAAAAACTCGCAACGATCACTACGACTCAACCGCCAGGCCGATTCGGAGCATTGGATATTGTCAATGGGAACACCGTAAGAGGATTCCAAGAGAAGCCAAAGGGGGACGGCGGCTGGATCAATGCTGGTTTTTTTGTCATGGAGCCGGGCGTACTTGACTATATTGCGGGTGATGAGACGGTATTGGAAAAAGAGCCGCTGGAGAGCTTGGCCAAGGCGAATCAACTGATGGCTTTCAAGCATACCGGTTTTTGGCATCCAATGGATACGCTCAGAGATAAAAACTACTTGGAAGAACTGTGGAAATCCGGAAAAGCAGCATGGGCAACCAGCCGAATATGAAGGAGGAAGCAGGAGTGGGCGGATTAAACGAGAACAGTGAAGAGGTTTTTTCTCCGATCGGATACGGGGACATTACCATCGATTGTGGGGCAAATCACGGGCTCATTTCTCAAAAAATGGCGGATAAAGGCGCCCTCGTCTTTGCGTTTGAACCGAATCCATACGTATTTGAGGAATTGAAAAAAAGGGTGGGATCCTATCCCAATGTCATATGTATAAATAAAGCGGTTTGGCATAAAAACGACAAGCTACGCTTGCATTTGCATGATCTTTACCATACGGATCCGGCAGGGTCTGCTTATGCCTCTTCTCTTCTGACTAATCATCCAGTTACGAATCCCGAAAAGTATGTAGAGGTAGAGGTGATCGATTTGACACAGTTTATCCAAATGCTCAATCGTCCGATCAAATTGATCAAAATGGATATCGAGGGGGCAGAATTTGAACTGTTGGAAAAAATCGTGGAGCAAAATTTACACCTGCAAATAGAAAAAATCGTCGTAGAAAATCATGAATGGCTGATCGAAGACTTGAAAACGAAAGCCGATCACTTTCGGAGGGTCATGCAAGAAAAACGAATTCACAACATCGACTTGAACTGGGTATAAAGCAGGTGAAGGGGAGCGATCCCAAATGAAGATACTTGTGACCGGCGCGACAGGCTTTCTCGGAAGCCAGCTCGTAAAAGCGCTGCGATTGGACGGACATACCGTCATCATTTTGAAAAGGAGCACTTCCGATTGCTCGCGCATCCAGGACATATTACCTGATTTGATTACCTATGATACGGATTGCGGTCAATGGGAAGCTCCTTTTCTCGAGCAGGAGAGAATCGATGCGATCATCCATACGGCAACCTGTTATGGACGCAACAACGAGAGCAATGCCACGATGGTAGATGCCAATGTGACCTTTCCGCTGAAACTACTGGATGTGGCTATGCGCTTTGGCACCCCTGTTTTTCTGAATACAGATACGTTTTCCAGTGCGCCCGTCCGATTATCCAAGCATCTACAACCATACAATTTGACGAAGCGTCAGTTTCGAGAATGGGGAAAATGCCTAGCAGATACATCTTCCCTGCCATTCATAAACGTCAGGCTGGAGCATCTGTATGGTCCTTTTGACAATACGAATAAATTTGTCTCGACTGTCATCAAAAGCTGTCTCGAAAATCAGCCTGAACTAAGGCTAACAGAAGGAAAGCAAGCAAGGGACTTTATTTATGTGGATGATGTTGTTTCTGCCTTTCGCGTGCTGTTGGCGCATGCTGCCCGTCTACCCGCAGGCTTTACGGAATACCAGGTAGGGACAGGTACTGCTACTTCGATCCGCGAGTTTGTAGAACTGGTTCATCAGATAACGAAATCAAGCACGGTTCTGAAGTTCGGATCGATTGCTTATACAGATATGGAAATCATGCATTCACAAGCGGATAATCGACCACTGCAAGCATTAGGGTGGAATCATCAAGTGAAGCTGGAAGATGGATTGAAAAAGGTAATGGCCGATTTCAACTAACAGCGAAACAAAAAACATGGCGAGCCTGCAGCCATGTTTTTTCGTGTGCCCTTAATCGAGGAAGGTCTTGTTCGTGCAGAACAGATCAGCGTGGAAAGGTTTCATTTCGTCTAGCAAATGGTTGTAGTTCTTCACCTTCACCACCGTATTGTCCCGCTTAAACATATAGATATGGGAAAACAATTTCTCCAGCAGTGTGTATAGCACGAGTGGATGTCTCCCGAAGTTTTCCTTGATGCTCTCTGGGTTGAATTCAATGATCACATCCGGGTCCCACTGCTTAAGCGTTCGCATGGCATTTTCCAAGACGATGACCTCCGAGCCTTCCACGTCAATTTTAATGAGGTCGAGACGCGATATCATATTCTGCTCTACCCAGTCATCCAGCCTGACACATGATATGAATTGGGTGGATTTCTCCACGTCTTCTGGCTCATGCGGGATATAAGACCATCCGCCTCCACGCGGGTCGTCTTTAAAATGGATGTTCCCGTTCCGGTCTGCTATTCCGAGCTGGAGTGGCTCGACATTGGTGATGTGATTCTCGGACAGGTTTCGCAGGAGATAAGGATAATTGACATCGGAGGGTTCGAATGCGTACACCTTGCCTTGGGGCGCAAGATAGCTCAGAGCGAGTGAGATCGGACCGATGTTCGCACCGATGTCTAGGCAAACATGGTCAGGTTGTACGATTTTTTTCAGAGGAAGGATAACGTAGTCTTCATAGTATCCATTGTAATACTCCATAAAGTACAGGACGCTTTGATCGGAGCCGTCCCCATAGACGGTAAAGGTTTGATTGTCAAACGGTAGGTGAAAGTCAACTTTCTTCATCGAATTCGTTGCTCCTTCAAGTGGATTGTAGATCATGATGATGTCATTTCCTACGACGAATAAGAGGTCGGGACGAATAGAATGAACGAATTCTCGTAGTTCTTGGATAGTGGGATAATCGTTCAACAATGGATTGGGACCAATAAAGCAACGAGCATCATCAATCAAAATGACGTGATTTTGAACATAATGCTGCAGAATGGCAGCCAGCTCATGCAAGATGGGGGTGTCTAGGTCTCCTTTGGCTGCCTCAGTTGAGCGGGGGATGTAATGACCGTCCAGCCAAAACAGGCAAGGTGATGTAACAGAGTGCATCAGGTTGGTCAATACTACTCCGCTGTCACCGTGGAGGATATGGATGTGGCTGTCGCCTGAAAATCTCTCTTTTGCCGCTATAAACAAGGCTTCATCCAGCTCGATGGAAACGAGCAAATCAAAATGGTTTTTCATCGCTTGCAACATGTCGCCCTTAAATGTACCTGTCTCGATCAAGGTGCGTATGCCCATCGTTTTTGCTATATGTTTGATCTTCGACTTTTTCAAATCGGTTGTCGGTGCTTCCAATATCCAAAAATCCCAAGTCTCTTGTTCTGTTAATGGAAACGGGATTCGGCGCTCCTTCCTCCACGTCTCCCGAATTTGCTGCATGCGTGACATACAAAGATGACCTCCTTTCAATTGACATTAGCGTGCGACGGAAGAAAAGACAGCCAGCGTTTCGCGCGCGCATTTCTCCCACGAAAAGTGCTTGGCTTGATGGATGCCTTTGGCAACCAGCTCTGCTCTTGCGTCAGGTGACAAATAAAGATGGGCGATTTTCACCGCGATATCGTCGGAAATATTCGGATCGAAGGTGAGAGCAGCGTCACCTACCACTTCAGGAATGCTCCCTGCATTGGAGCAAACGATTGGAATGTTGGACTTCATGGCCTCTACTAGCGGTATGCCAAAGCCTTCGAAAAGGGAAGGGAAGCAAAGGAACTGGGCATTCCGATACAAGTAAGGCATCTCTTCCTGTGGTACGTAGTGGAGCCATTTGACTTGGTTCCACAGCTGGTTATTCGTGATGTAATTCATGACGTTCTGATGAGCCTCTTGAGCAAAACCAGTGAAAACCATGGGAATCCGTATATTGTGTTTATCTCGCAAAGTGACGAGTGCTTTGAATACATTCAGGTGATTTTTATGATGCCATGTATTCGCAGGGAAAAAGCCGTAGCCACTGGGCAGCGTATACTTTTGTATGACCTGTTGATTGAGTGCCTCATTATGCGGCAAGGAAAATTCCCGCGAAGCATCCAGGTGGATCGCATGTACTTTGTGCGGAGGAAGCTCGAATTTTTGGAGGATCGTTTGTTTGGAAAACTCCGAGAGAGTCAGCACGGCACTGCAATGCTGTGCAGACGATTGGTAGTTGTCTTTTCGCCAGCGCAAGGAATGAGCATCGAAAAACTCCGGGTAATACTCATGCTGGATATCAGGAATGTTGATAACAGAAGGGATTGTGACATCGGTTGGATTCAAGACAAGCAACGGACAAAACCACAAGTTCAACTGCAAGGAGTTAATCCAGAAATGAAGCATCGCGTGTGCATTTCCGTGGTCGGGGATCATGAATTTGCGCACATTCTTTTGCGCCTCAAAGGTATGGAAATTGTGTGACGATAAAAAAAGAAACCACTGATGGCCGTCCCCAGCATTCATCGAGTAGGCCAGCAAGTTCCTGACATACTGTTCCATCCCGCCGATTTTGCCAGGAATCACTGACATCAGATTGATTCCGACTCTCATGTAGGAATCCTCCCTTGTACGTGAGGATGTGCCATGTACCAAGCGATCGTTTTTTCCAAGCCAGCGAGTAAGGAAGTTTGTGCCACGAAGCCGAACCGTTCTTTTGCTTTGGTCACATCCAGCAAGCGGCGCGGTTGTCCGTCAGGCTTGGTTTTATCCCACTCGATCTCTCCTTGGAAGCCGCTTAGCTGCCTGATGATTTCGGCTAAATTTTTTATGGAAATTTCGTGGCCGGAGCCGATATTGACCGGTTCCGATTGATCATAGCGCTGTGTAGCAGCAATAATCGCCTGTGCAGCATCTTCGACATAGATGAACTCTCTCGTCACGCTCCCTGATCCCCAGAGCACGATCTTCTTTTCACCATTTCGTATAGCGTCCACGCATTTTCGAATGATGGCAGGGATGACGTGAGAGGTTTCCAAATCGAAGTTGTCGCCTGGACCGTACAAATTGACAGGGAGCAAATAAATGGAATTGAACCCGTATTGCTCGCGATAAGCTTGCGATTGTACCAGCATCATTTTCTTGGCTAAGCCATACGGAGCATTGGTTTCTTCAGGGTAACCATTCCATATATTTTCTTCCTGGAACGGTACGGGCGCATGCTTCGGATAGGAGCAAATGGTTCCGATGGCTACGAATTTTTCGACACCGAATAACCGGGATTGCTCTATAAGCTGGGTCCCCATGATCAAATTATCGTAAAAGTATTTTCCGGGATTTTTTTGATTCGCGCCGATTCCGCCGACGACGGCAGCCAAGTGAAGAATGATATCGGGACGGAAATCTTGCAACATCTTGTTCACATCATGTTCTTTGCGAAGATCGTATTCATGGCTTCTAGGGATGAAGATGTCCGTACAGTCCAATTTGCGCAATTGATGAACGACGTGGCTTCCTAGAAATCCTGATCCGCCAGTAACCACAATCCGTTTTTTCGCCAGATTCAATTCGTGTCAACCTGCCTTTCTCGTCCGCATTCATGTTCGAGGCGATGGGACTCTGCGATTTACCCATTGTTCGATTTGGGCCTTGCCTTTGGTGAATTCCTGATAAAATTGGTACTCCTCATAGGAAAGCGGGAGGACTTCTTCTAGGTGGTAGCTGATAGATCGTTTGACTTTAGGATTGTTGGGGTGGCTCTGAAGGATCTGCTGGCTGCAAAAAATACTCACTTCACATCGCTGTCCCTCTGAGGTAATGGGAATCACGACTTGAAAACGCTCGTGGGTAACTTGGAATTTGTGTACGAGTTTCCCATTTCTCATGACATGAAAATGCAGGAGAGGGGCGGTATTATGGTTGCTTCCTTTGATAAGCAAAGCGTGCATCGGTCCATAGCTGGCTTCGATGGTCATTCGCAGGTTTTGGGGAGCCCATGCGTCTGAGTAGCGGTTGGATGCAATGATTTGGGGAGAGGGTCCGAACGCATGATACGCTTTGAGCTTGTGGAGAAACCAAAATGCTCCTTGATTGTAATGCTTCTGCGTATAGTGATAGAGCCATTCATTCGAGATGGTGCCATGATGCTTCACGCTTGTTTTCAAAATTTCGGAAAAGCCTGGCTCCAATTCATAAACGTACGTTTTACACGCGCTGTACAAGCGGGAATTGGCCAAAAACTCTGGTATCGTCCCAATCGGATAATGCAGGGAGATCCGGTTCCACAGATCGTAATCCATGCACCAGTCGTGTTCTTCATTTACACCACCAACTGCTTCAAAGGCATGTTTGCGCAGGAAAGCAGCGGGTTGGCAGATGAGGTTGAAATTGAACAATTTTTTTCTGTCAAACTCTACCCAAATGTATGGATACTTTACTTTGTCATTTTCATCAATGTGGAGCCCTTTTCCGTAAACCACTCCCCATTCGGGATGCTGCTGCAAGGCTGCGACGGCCTTTCGAATCGCCCCGGGAAAATACGTATCATCTGAATTAAGCCAACCGATGATCTCTCCACGGGCCATTTGTAATCCTTTATTGATGGCATGGGATTGGCCGCGATCTGGTTCGGAAACGTAGCGGAAGCGGTCTTGCAGATGGCTATACTGCTGCAAGATGCCCACTGTACCGTCCGTTGAGGCGCCATCAACCACGATAAGCTCAATATGGGGATAGTCTTGCGTCAGTACGCTATCAATTGTTCGTTTGATGAATTTTGCTTGGTTGTATGAAGGGGTGATAACACTCACGAGAGGAAGGGATTGCATGGACATAGAGGTTCCTCCTGATTTTTTCTAAACATCCACTCGGCGTTTTCAAGAGCTGTTATGTTGGCGTAGCACAGAGCGCCAGTAATTCAATAAATCTTCCATCGTTTGCTGGAAAGAGATTTCGGGCTCCCACCCAGTCTTTTTTCGAAACAGCGAGGAATCGCCCAATACGATGTCTACATCGGAGGGTCTTAGTCGATCAGTGTCGACATGTATTTCCACCTGCACATCTGTCAGCGCCAGCAACGTCTTCAACATGTCCTCGATGGTATAGCGAGTACCAGCGGATATGTTATATACATCTCCTGGTTCGCCACGAGTAAGCGCCAACCAGTACGCCCTGACAATATCACGGACATCTGTGAAGTCTCGAATCGCACTGAGATTCCCGACGTTTACTTTTGGTTCTTGCAGGCCTAGCTCAATCTGGGCTATTTGTTTGGCAAAATTGGAGGTGACATAGCTTTCGCCTCTTCTGGGCCCTGTATGATGGAACGTACGGGTACGGATGATCGCCAGACCGTAACTGTGATGATATTGATACCCGAGATAATCCTGGGCAATTTTACTGACTGCGTATGGATTGAGGGGACGGAGGGGATTGGTCTCCTTGATAGGGATTTCCTCCGGATAGACCAAACCATATTCCTCACTGGAGCAAGCGATTTGAATCTTGCACGGAACAGCATGGTTGCGTACCGCCTCGAACAAATTTAACTGTGGGACAATATTGTTCACCATCGTATCTGCAGGAGACGACACCGAGGTGGGGACGAAGCTTTGGGCAGCTAGGTGAAAAAGGAGATCAGGCTTTATTCTCTGGATGAGTTCATTTACAGATTGGGGATCTTTTAATTCACAGTTTTCCATATGCACGCGGTCCATCAGGTGCCCCAGTTGCTCTTTTTTGGTAAGGGACCGGAATGTGCCGTAAACATCCACATCCCCCCGCGACAGTAGATATTCAGCCAAGTGACTGCCGGCAAATCCCGTTACTCCGGTAATCAATGCCTTCATGAGTCGAATCCCCCCTGTCCATGATGCTCATAGCGAAGGATGAACAGCTTAACATATTATGAATATGGAAAAACGTGAAAAATGGCACGGCGCACAGCTCGTTTCCAAAGGGAATTTTATTGGGATTAGGGTTCGGCTCGCACCCATTTGCAGGTCGGATAGTCGAAATACATGTAATCATCTGTATTCGGGATGTCTTGTGAGCGAAAATAGGGGATATATTCTTTTGCATGTCCTTGAAAATGCAAGGAATGAGCTGGGAGGTAGTTATTCGTCTCTGTTATTTTGCAAAAGAGCATGCCGTCCTTTTGATAGATCTGTTTCTTCGTTTCCAAGCTGTTTGCTTGCGGACAGGATGGGGCAAACGGACAATTGAGATTATGATCGAAAAAGCCGTTTGCAACCAAGCCGTACGTAGCGCCACGGCGAAGTGCGTAATTGTGAAAAAGAGTAAACAATACCATATCTGAAATAGGAACATCACCGATTTCTTTTGCAAATTGAAGCAAGTTCTCATAGTGAAGAGGATCGCGGAAAAATTTGGTGGTGTATTCGCAGAATTGATCGAGTTTATCCAAGTCGCACACTGTTGTCCAGGTAAACTCGAATGTGAAATCGTGGAAATCATTTTCGTTTTGCTTGCTGATGTCGGTGTAGAGCATCACGTCAGAGTCCAGGTAGCAGCAACGATCGATACCCTGACTCCTCATAAAATCGCGTAGAATAAACCAGCGTTGGAAGCAGAACAGATTGTATTCGTAGGAGGTGGGGGAGGAGTGCTTGTAAACAAAAGAGTAAGCTTGGGCGCTTTTGAAATACTTACTCAACAGGTAGTGCTCTATATTATCGGTACTAAGTTGCTTGGTTTCTGGCTTTCCAATAAGAATGACACGAGAGGAAGGATTGCTGTATTTCGCCTGTTGCACGCATAATCCTACATGCTCTTCAGCCGTTCTGTGAATAAACACGATGGGCAAACTCAAGATACACATCTCCTCTGTCTTACAAAATGTCTGATAGGCTCCTATTGGTAAACTTTCTCCTAATATATGTCCCGAGGAGGGCCTTGAAACGGCAGGCGCCTCTTACGTGGAACATTTTGTATGAGAGACGTGCAAATAGCCTGTTTTGCAGCCTGTTCATTGAATGACCAATCGTATCCGCAAAAAGATAAATAAGATACGTAAAGAGGGATGTTGTGAATGGAGGCATGGCAAGAATGGATGTGTTAAACCAATATGAAAAACGAGTGTATTCCCAAAATGGAGAAGACGGCATCATTGAAGAAATATTTTCGCGAATCGGAGCTACGAATCGCTATTGTGTAGAATTCGGAGTTGGAGATGGCTCGGAATGCATGATAAAAAAACTCGTCACGCAGCATGGATGGAGCGGATTGGCGATGGAAGGCGATCTGAACAGTTGCAATAAAATGTCTGCTGATTATGCTGCCTATCCCCAGGTCATCATCAAGAATGAGTTGATCACGAAAGAAAATATTTCTCGGTTATTCGAAGAAAATGGTGTTCCAAAGGAATTTGATCTGCTCTCCATCGACATTGACGGCAATGATTACTGGGTATGGCAAGCTCTTTCTATTTACACACCGCGGCTTGTTGTTATTGAGTACAATGCTGCTTTTCCACCCCCACAAAAAATGGTGATTGCCTATCAGCCTGATTTTAAATGGGGTGGCACTACCTACTATGGTGCCAGCTTGAGTTCCTTGGCTATTTTGGGAACCAGGTTGGGGTATGCCTTGGTGGGGACAGATTCAAAGGGCGTCAACGCTTTTTTTGTAAGACGCGACTTGCTTCTCCAATCAGGTTTTCCTGAACGAACACCAGAACAAGCTTATCATCCTCCTCGGTACGGAACAGTCGCGGGCGGACATCCTCATCAATCCGGTCCGTACTTGGAAATCTAGTCGTTACTAGAATTCGAGCATCTGCAAGACAGCTTGTTTCAAGGTGAAAAGCCTTTCTTGGCTATCCTGCTTACTCGTTCCTTTCACCCCTAAATAAATTTTGATTTTGGGCTCCGTACCTGAGGGTCTGACACAAAACCACGAATGATCGTGGAAAAAGTATTTGATCGTATCTGAGGCAGGCAAGGTGAGCGGTGTGGATGTACGTGTTTGGCAATCTGTGCGGATTCCGCTGGCATAATCTTCGATGGCTATGACGGGGTGGGAGGCGATTTGGGAAGGTGGCTGACTGCGCAGGGAAGACATCGTTGCCGATATTTTTTGCATGCCATCTCCTCCTTTGCATGTGAAAGAAATCAGCTCTTCCGCATAATAACCGTAACGGATGAATAAGTCATTCAGTGTATGATCGAGGCTTCTGTGCTGTGATTTGTAATACGCGCACATGTCAGCAAGCAACAAAGCAGTTTGTACGGCATCCTTATCCCGGACAAAATCGCCGATTAAGTATCCGTAGCTTTCTTCGTAACCAAATTGGAAGACGTACGCGCCACTATTTTCGTAGGCTTCGATTTTTTCGCCAATATATTTGAAGCCTGTCAAAGTATCTTCTGTCGATACACCGAAGTCTGTCGCAATGGCTCTGCCCATTTCAGAGGTGACGATTGTTTTCAATACAATGCCGTTAGAGGGGAGCTCCCCCTTTTTTTGTTTGGTTTCCAGCAGGTAATGAAGAAGCAAGGCTCCCAGCTGATTCCCTGTCAGGACGCTGTAGTCTTCTGCCTGGTTTTTGACGAGCACACCGAGGCGATCTCCATCAGGGTCCGTCCCCATGATCACGTCGGCATCCACCTGATTGGCGTATGAAATCGCTAATCGAAAGGCTTCAGGCTCTTCGGGATTAGGCGAGGTTACAGTCGAAAAGTTAGGATCGGGGACAGCTTGCTCTTCAACGACACTCACTTGTTTATACCCGAACAATTTCAATCCACGTGTGATCGAGTCATGCGTCGTTCCGTGCAGGGGAGTAAAGACGATCTTCACTTGCTCCCGGATCGCAGGAGATAAGTCTGGATGGACGCGCAATTGCTTTACTTTTTCCAAATACGCATGCAAGAGAGAATCGTCAATGTAGTGGAGAAGTCCATTTTTGTACAGCTCTTGTTCATCGGCTGGGGTGATTTCGAGTTCATTTCCGGCTGCAACGATATGTTCCATCAGTCGTTCGGCTGTCGCGAGCGTAATTTGCCCCCCGTCTGCGCCATAAATTTTGTAGCCGTTATATTCGGGAGGATTGTGGCTTGCTGTAATGACAATGCCAGCACACGCGCAAAAGTGGCGGACAGCAAAGGAAAGCAGAGGGGTAGGAGTCAGTTGATTGAATATACATGTAGTAATCCCATACTGACCGAGAACTTTGGCGGTTTCTGTGGCAAACAATTGTGAGTGTTTCCGTGAGTCATAGGCAATGACGACTTTTTTGACGGACAGATCCGGGTATGTTTCGAGCAAATAAAGAGCTAGCCCTGCGCTCGCTTTGCGAATCGTGTATAAGTTGATGCGGTTTATTCCGGGCTCCATGACCCCGCGCATGCCTCCGGTTCCAAATGCAATCGGGGCAGAGAAGCAATCCGCAAGCTGCTTTTCATCAGTGTGCATGGCGGTTAACTGCTGACGAAGCTCTGGATCGAGGGATTCACACTCGTTCCAGCGTGTATAGTGTGCGTGCCAGTTTGCATTCATGTAGAGTTCACTCCCGTGTGTAGAGTACGACATCATTTACTAGGGTATTAACGAAATGGTGAGGGAGTGAGTGGATGTGATTAAGACTGGAGGATGTGAGTCTAACATGAAGGTGGATTGGCTGATAGTCGGAGCTGGATTTACGGGTGCTACACTCGCAGAGCGGATTGCCAACGGGCTTGATCAAAAAGTGTTGGTGGTAGAGGGGCGCAATCATATCGGAGGAAATGCCTATGATTGCTATGATGAGCAGGGGATACTGATTCACAAATACGGTTCGCACACCTTTCATACGAATTCCAAGCTGGTCTGGGACTATTTGTCGCGTTTTACGCAGTGGCGGCCGTACTTCCATGAGGTGCGTGCCTATGTCGATGGCATAAAAATACCATTGCCTTTCAATCTGAATGCATTGTCTGCTTTGTTTTCCCCGCAATATGCGCAGAAACTGGAGAGCTTACTGATCCGTCAATATGGATTCGGGGCGAAGATTCCGATTCTGAAGCTACGGGATAGTGCTCATGAAGAGCTAGGTTTTTTGGCTGATTACATTTATCAAAAAGTATTTCATCGGTATACGATTAAACAATGGGATTTGAAGCCGGAGGAGCTGGATCAGTCTGTTTCCGCAAGGGTTCCTGTGTATGTCAGCAGGGACAATCGGTATTTTCAGGACACGTATCAAGGAATTCCGTTGCATGGCTTTACGACAATGTTTCAACGTATGCTCGACCATCCGAATATAAAGGTGCTTCTCAATACGGACTATCAAGAAATTGCGGATGAAATCAGGTATAAACGTATGATTTACACAGGCCCGATCGATTCCTTTTTTGGCTATAAGCATGGACAGTTGCCTTATCGAAGCCTGCGCTTTCATTTTGAGACGCATCAAAAGGAGTGGTACCAAGAAGTGGGGACTGTCAATTACCCCAATGAGTATGATTTCACCAGAATCCTCGAACAAAAGCACCTCACAGGTCAAGTCGTTCCTCACACAACCATATCCTTCGTCTATCCACAGCCGTATTCACCTGGCGAAAACGAGCCTTATTATCCAATTCCTCGCAAGGAAAACAGCCAACGGTACAGCCTCTATAAACAAGAGGCGGAGCAAATACGCGATCAGGTGCTTTTTGCCGGGAGACTCGCGGACTATCAATACTACAACATGGATCAAGCAGTGGCGCGGGCATTGACCTTGTTTAAGCAGATTGTCACAGAATAGTTTAGGAAGGCTTTTCTTTCGGAATGAGCTCGTTCACATAGATCCATCCCTCGGGTGTGTAAACAAAGGCAGGCTCGTACTCGTCGCCCCACAGTTTCAAGATTTTTGTAAGGATGTACTTTCTTGCTTTTGCCCATTGCGGCCAGTTTTTTGTGTGAGAATTGTTGCTCTCGTGAATCAAATAATGATAGAGGTTCGTATCGACCCAGTGAATATCACCTGTTCCTATCAATTTTAATAACATGTACTTGTCATGAGAAAACCTTCCCTGCATCGGATCATCACATTCAAATCCACCGACATCACGAACCGCCTGTGTCCGATAAAAACGAGGCCAAACCATCGGAGCTTCCAAGTAATCATACTTATCTTCATAGATCGGAGGCCGCATGATTTCGGACAGTTCTCGCGTGTCACCCACTTCCTTCCAAAAAACGGTGTTGGAGAACACGACGTTCGTGGTTACGGGCTGGCGTTCCATTTCATCCAACAAAATTTCCAAGGTCTTTTCGTCGAACCAGTCATCCGAATCAAGTGAGACAAAGTAGGGCGTGTCAATCCGTTCAAGAGCAGCCGCCATTGTTTTGCCGATCCCTGAATTTTCAGGGAGTAGCACGTAGTGAATGCGGGGATCATTGAGGTACTTTTCTACGATTGTCGGTGTGTGGTCAGTAGAGGCATCGTCTACAATGAGGAGCTTCCATTCCTTGTGCGTTTGGTTCAACACACTTTCGATGGCTGTCGGAAGATACTTTTCCCGATTATAGGTTGGAATCACGACAGTAATGAGCGACATGGCGGTCGAACCCCCTCTTTTGGTCATTTTAAAATATCTGTCACCTGCCTACCTCCTTATTGATCATTGACAACGGTTTGCTTTCATTAGTTTATTACGGACTTTTATTCTTGACCCTCACCCTGACAACTGAACGTATGAACATGGTCCGGCATAAGCTTAAGAGATGCTCAAGGGTACTTACCGGAATGATATTACGGCACAGCCTGAAGAAGGGGAGTAGTAGCGGATGAAAACAGCTTTCCTTACAGGAATCACAGGTCAGGACGGCGCTTACCTGGCAAAATTTTTGCTTGAGAAGGGGTACCATGTGGTAGGACTGGTACCACGCCGTAGCACGGTGGACAGGTGGCGGCTGGAGTATTTGAACATCGCAGATCACGTAGAGTACAAGGATGGCGATCTATTGGATGTGTCGTCGTTGACGCGTGCACTGAAGGCATGTAAACCAGCGGAAGTGTATCATTTAGGAGCGCAGAGCTTTGTCGGTTCTTCGTGGGAGCAGCCTATTTTGACCGCGCAAGTAACTGGAATGGGTGTCCTGCATGTACTGGAGGCGATTCGGGAAACGGACCCCGCAATCAAAATGTATCAGGCTTCATCAAGTGAGCTGTACGGATTAATCCAGGAGCCACAGCAATCGGAGCAAACGCCTTTTTACCCAAGAAGCCCATATGCAGTCTCCAAGCTGTTTGGCTACTGGATGACCAAAAACTATCGGGAAAGCTTTCAGATGTTTAGCACAAACGGCATTTTATTCAATCATGAATCACCTTTGCGGGGGCTGGAATTTGTAACGAGGAAAGTGACACATGCTGTAGCGAGAATTGCCGCGAACAAGCAAAAGGAACTGCGGATGGGGAATATTCAGGCGAAGCGGGATTGGGGCTTTGCCGGAGATTTCGTGGAAGCGATGTGGCTGATGCTCCAGCAGGATAAACCGGATGACTATGTCATTGCGACAGGCAAAACTTCGACGGTGGAAGAGATGTGCAAAATCGCCTTCGATTATGTTGGGTTGAACTACCTGGATTACGTCGTGATCGACCCGGAATTGTATCGGCCAGCAGAAGTGGACATTTTGTTGGGCAATCCGGAAAAAGCGAAAAGAGAGCTCGATTGGACACCGAAAACAAAGCTGGAAGAGTTGATTCACATGATGGTCGAAGCGGATATGCAGCGGGTGGCAAAAGCATAGGGCTTCAAAAGGACTATGACCAAGTGACGAGGCGTCCTGCCTATGGGACGTCTTTTTCTATTCTCTCGCCTATGTCGCATCTACAGTCAACACATATATATAGGAATGGGCAATGATGTGTGTATAACCATGCTTGGAAAGGAATGGTGGGCAATGCCTACACAGAACGTTGGTTTTACTGGCGCCATTCAAACCTTTGTCGTCCCTCCAACGGTTACCTCGTTGACGATCCGGGCGGTAGGTGCCCGAGGCGGTGACGGACTCACAACTGGAGGGCGGGGGGCGTATATTCAGGGCGACTTTCCTGTGACACCAGGTGAGGTATTGTCTATCCTCGTAGGCGGAGCAGGTGGTGGCGGTGACTTAACGGCAGGTGGTGGAGGCGGCGGATCATTTGTTTGGCGCACGACGAGTCCCGTTACTGCCGCCAACATTCTGATTGCAGCAGGTGGTGGAGGTGGCGGTACCCAAGGCTCCACAGGCCGCAATGCGAATGAGTCCAGTATATCAGGTCAAGCTGGTAATGAGGCATTAGGTGGCGCAGGGGGAGTGAATGGCCTCGGAGGTGGAGGGGGCAGCGGATTACTAGGGGGTGGAGGTGCTGGAGGAGCTGGTATCGTTGGAAACGGTGCCAACGGCTCCACGGGTGCTGTTGGAGGAACGGCTATTAATGCTGGGGGTGCCGGGGGAGGTACTGGGGGTTTTGGCGGCGGCGGAGCAGGGAGCGCAGGTGGCGGCGGCGGTGGAGGATACAGCGGCGGTGGGGGTGGAGGTGGTACAAACCTTGTAGAATCATTCGGAGGAGGTGGAGGCGGAGGTTCCTTTAATGCCGGACTCAATCAGAAAAACGTTTCCGGTGTGGGAACAGGCGATGGTATCGTAGTCATCACGTTTGCGGCTGTTACACTCAATTTTACGGGCGAGCTTCAGACTTTCGTCGTCCCTCCTTGTGTTACTTCTATGACGATACAGGCAGTAGGGGCGAGAGGCGGAGGTTCACTTGATTTTGGCAGAGGAGCGTTCATCCAGGGGGATTTTTCCGTCACGCCGGGTGAAGTATTGACCGTTTTGGTTGGTGGAATGGGAAATAGTCAGAGTGGCGGTGGCGGTACATTTGTATGGCGGACTATAAACCCGGTGACAGCCGCCAATCTGCTCGTAGCAGCGGGTGGCGGAGGCGGGGAAGCCAATTTACTGCCTGGAAGGGATGCAGCTTTAACCACAAGCGGAACGGCAGGAGCGCCTGGCGGAGCTGGAGGGATCAATGGGTTAGGTGGTGGTGCGGGAGCGCCAGACGATGGAGGAGGCGGTGGAGCAGGCATTGTTGGAAATGGTTCTTCCTCCCCAGGTGGAGGCGGAGGTGGAACCGCGATCAATGCCGGTGGCGCGGGTGGAGCTCCTGATGGTGGAGGCGGAACTGGCGGTTTTGGAGGAGGCGGCGGAGGCGGAGCTAGTGGCGGTGGAGGTGGTGGAGGCTTTAGTGGTGGCGGAGGCGGAAACGGATTAGATCCCTTGTTTCCTCTAGTCGCTGGGCTCGGTGGCGGAGGTGGCTCATTCAACGGGGGGAGCAATCAGCTTAACTTGACGAGGATTGGGCTTGGCAATGGTCAGGTCATCATCAGTTTTCCTTTCGTCGGACCCCCGACCATCACATGTCCCCCTGATATCAGCACCAGTACGGATCCAGGTGTGGATTTCGGCATGGTAACGTACACGGTAACAGCGACAAGTCCTAGCTGCGGTATCGTCTCGATTTCCTGCAGTCCGTCCGGCGTCGTTCACAATTTCCCGTCTTTACCTGTAGCGGAAGTGGTTGAGACCATGGCGTTTCCGCAGGGAATGACAGTGGTGACGTGCACGGCAACGGATGCGGCTGGAAATACGAGCTCCTGTTCGTTTACTGTTACAGTTACGAACGTATTTCCAACTGCCACGCCTCCGATCCCGAACAATTTGGAGGCTAGATGCATCATGGTTCAAGAGGTATACGACTGGGTAGTCTCTACGAATCGGGAACGGAGCAAGGTATCCATCCCAGATGAATTCCTTCCGTTGGTTGATGAAGCCATACAATCTGGTCAGGACATCTCTATTCAATGCATAGAGCCTGTCGTCCCTCCGCCATTTCCGCTCTTTCAACGCTCACACACGGAATGTGTCTCCGATTTTTCTTGCAGGATCGTCAACGTTCGAAGAGTGCAGATGACAATCAATCAAACGACTTTTCTGGCAGGTATGGTACAGTTTGTTTTTCAGGCAACTGTCCTACTCCGCGTCTTTGCGAACGGAGTCTTTTTGTTCGAATTCCCGGTTGTCGTTTCGTTCGACGATGAAGTGATTCTATGCTTGCCTGAGCCTTTGGACGAAAACAATATAACCTGCCGGATCACAGGTATTGAGTGCACGCCGAATGCACACTTTCTACTTGGCGGAAGGGTCGAATTGGAAGTGATCATCTGCAAGGAGATTCAGGTACATGCGGAAGTCAAAATGGAGGTGCTGGGGAAATTTTGTTCCCCGCGTCCAAATAACATCCCTGCTCCTACTCCTACGCCCTTTTTTCGTTGCCCTTCTTTCGTATTTCCTCGGCAATGCCAATCGATTTTCCCGAGTCAGGATTAGGGGGGACAAAGTAGGATCACAACACGAGCCAAGGGGACGTTTCATAGGGGACGTCTCTTTTTTCGTAGCGTGCAAAGCTTTCTGCTAAACGCGGTGGCTCATAGGCTTATGGCAGTGTTCTGATCGTACTCCGTTTTGAAATAAAAACGGAAATGTCACCCTGTTGCTTTTTAAGGTGAACCTATTACAGATAATGAGTTAGCCTGTTCTTGTTCATTCTAGGGAAAGGGTTGCTCTTTTTCTATGGTAAATAGCCAAACTCCACCTGTTGCGTATTTGTTTCAGTTATTGGCACACTATTTGCTTAGTTAGAAAAGTACAAACATTCAAACTTATGTACACAAAGGAGACTTGCTATGAACGTCGTTGCCAACGTATACCGGGGAGAACAGGTAGAGAGCTCACATCTCGGACATATCGCAGTCGTTGATTCGCAGGGGACATTGCTCTATTTGTACGGTGATCCCCATCGCCTTACATATGCACGCTCCAGTATGAAGCCGTTGCAGACGATTCCAGTAATCGAGACGGGGACGGCAGATCGGTATGGTTTTGAGCCGGCTGATCTTTCGCTCTGTTGTGCTTCTCATAGTGGAGAGCCACGCCATCGCGCACGTGCGCTCTCTATGCTTACGCGAGCAGGTCAGCCAGAAGCGACATTGCAATGCGGGACACATGTGCCACGTCATGAGGAGAGCTACAAACAGCTGATTCGAGAGGGCAAGCCGCTTACACCTGTATTCTCGAATTGCTCCGGTAAGCACTCCGGCATGATTGCCACCGCGACACATATGGGGGAGGACGTGACTACCTATCATTTGCCTACGCATCCAGTGCAACAGCGGATTCTTGATGTAGTCGAAGACATAACAGGCTACCCCAAAGACAAAATCAACCTCGGGACAGATGGATGTGGGGTTCCCGTCCATCAATTGCCGCTCGCTCATTACGCGTGGGCATTCGCCAAGCTGGCAAGACCAGAGGTGATCGAGAATACCGAGCGACGAAAAGCCGTTCAGCGAATTACGGATGCTATGACCGCTCATCCCGAAATGGTCGGAGGCGAGAATCGATATTGCACAGACCTCATGACAGCCTTTGGCGGTCGTATCGTAGGGAAGGCAGGCGCCGAGTCCGTGTACTGCCTGGGCGATAGAGAAACAGGATGGGGCATTGCCATCAAAATTGAGGATGGAGGACCACGGGCGATCAATCCGGTCGTCAATGAAGTGCTTCGTCAACTGGGAATCGGCATGGACGGTCCTTTGGAAACGCTCGCGGAATATACAAACCCGCCCATTACAAACATGAGTGGTAACGTTGTTGGACGGATCGAGACATCCTTTATTCTCACCAAGACAGATTTTTCTTTACGTGTATAAATGGCATTCCCAGCAGTGCCGTTTATTCATAAAGCAACAAAGGCTAATTGTTGTTTAAAAAAGAAAAGGGGGTCACATGCAATGAACATTCGAAAAGGATGGAAGCTGCTTAGTACCGCTGCACTTGTCACTGTTCTTGCCATTACCGGTTGTAGTCAGTCGGCAACGCCACCAGCAGGGGGAGGTACAGCAGGTCAAGCGTCCACAGATACAGGTGGACAAGCCAATGTCGCTGGAAAACTCAAGCTCAATCTGAAGACGGAACCACCTTCGCTCGATCCACCAAAAGGCTTTGACAGTACTTCAAACGAAGTGTTGAATGCCACAATGGAAGGCTTGGTTCGTCTGGACAAGGATCACAAGCCGCAAGCAGCCATGGCCGAGAAATGGGCAGTGAGTGAGGATGGGAAAACGTATACCTTTACACTGCGCGATAGCAAATGGTCGAATGGTGAACCAGTGACAGCGCAGGATTTCGAGTTTGCGTTTAAACGCATTGTCGATCCGAACAATGCATTCCCGTCTGCTTTCCTCGCCTATTACATTGATGGAGCAGAAGCGTTCAACAAAGGAACAGGAAATGCAGACGGCGTACAGGTAAAAGCCGTAGACGAGAAGACGTTTGAGGTAAAGCTGAAGGCGCCAACAGGTTACTTCCTCCACATTCTGACGCAGCCGACCTTCTTCCCGGTGAATAAAAAAGTCGTGGAGAGCAATCCAAAATGGGCGGAAGGCGCTGCAAGCATCGTGACGAATGGACCGTTTAAAATGGAAGATTGGGTTCATGACCAATCAGTGAAGCTGGTGAAAAACGACGGCTACTGGGACCGTGATTCGATCAAATATGCGGGAATCGAGTTTGTCATGGTCAACGATGAAAATACGCAATTCCAAATGTACAAAACAGGTCAGCTCGACATGATCCAGACCGTTCCCAATGATATGAAGAAACAGTTGATCGATTCTGGGGAAGCAAAGGTAGAAACGGAAGCATCCATCTACTACTACCGCATGAACACCACAATGCCTCCATTCACTAACGCCAACATTCGGAAAGCATTTGCGCTGGCCATCGATCGCAAGACCTTGATCGACAATGTCGTGCAAGGGAAACAGACACCTGCCATGGCTCACGTACCATTAGGCTTCCCAGAGCCAGACGGAGCGGATTTCCGCACAAAGGGCGGGGATTTCTTCAAGGATAACGATGTAGAGCAAGCAAAAGCACTGCTGAAAAAAGGGATGGAGGAAGAAGGGTGGACGACCCTCCCGCCTGTCACCATGACGTATAACACCAGTGATGCGCACAAGGCCATCGCGCAAGTTTTGCAGGAAATGTACAAGAAAAATCTCGGGGTAGATGTGAAGCTGGAAAACAAAGAGTGGAAAGTATTCCTGGCTGAACAGCGTGCCCGCAGTCTTCAATTCTCCCGCTCGACGATCCCTGCTGACTACGGAGACCCGGTCAATTACCTGGAGCTGTTCGTGACTGACCATCCTGGAAACCGTGTCAACTACAGCAACAAAGAGTATGACGCACTGGTAGAGAAGATTCGCAACACTGCCGACGAAACAGAGCGCTTCAAGCTCATGCATGACGCGGAGAAAATTTTCATGGATGATATGCCACTCGTACCTATCTATTTCGGGACAAAAGTATTTATGGAGCAGCCAAACATAAAAGGCATCGTTCGCCATCCAGTTGGTACGATTGACTACAAATGGGTAGAAATCGGCAATAAGTAATAAGTAAAATAAGCGAAGACAAGAGCGAATATTCGAAACGTTCTTGTCTTCACTTTACATCTTGGAGCGGCTGATATGGACAAAAAATCGATCATATTTATTGCAAGAATGGATGAGTTTCTACAGTCCGTCGTTAGTCAGTATCATGAATTGGGGATCGGCGATGATATCCATGTCGAGGCGATGCGAGTCGACCAGCTTCCGTTACGCCCGATCACGCCTGGTGCCCTCGTCATTGTATCCACCAAAAGCATTGTCCCACTTGTACAAACGTATGTGCCAAAAGAATCCAGCATCATCATTGCCAAGCGAATGCTGCCATACCATAATTTGCGCGGCATGCTGGAAATTCCGAAAGGCGTGAAAGTGCTTCTCGTCAGTGACACCAAAGAGACTGCTGAAGAAAATGTGGAATTGCTGCGTGCCTCTGGGATGGATTTTGAACTGTATCCCTACTATCCAGGTGCTGACTATCCACCTGACATCGAGATTGCTGTAACGCCAGGAGAGGCAGAGCATGTCCCCCCGCATATTCGCAAAGTTGTCGATATCGGGTATCGGATTATCGATTTATCTACGTGGCTTGCCATCTACTCTCATTTTAAAAACGGCAATTTTCAAAAGGTGACCGCACGCGCCATGCAATCGTTGGTCGATATCACCAAAGAGCTGAACAACGAAATTCAGCATGCGCATCTGTTGAGTAAATATTTGGAGGCCATCGTCAATCGGATCGAGGACGCGGTGATTGCCATGGATGAAAAAGAAAACATTCGTTTTGTCAATCAAAAAGCAATCGATACGTTGCAGTTGGAAGGGAATGAAGTCGTCGGTGAGCGGGCGTCCAATTGCTTGCCTGCGAATTTTTATCAGTTGATCCGGCAGTGTGAAGAGAACAAAGATGTTTTGGTAGATTGGGCGAACAAAACCTACTTTTTCCGCAAAATGCACATCGTCATGGAAGGAAGCTTTCTCGGGAGTCTGCTTTTGTTTCGTCAGGCTGCAGAAATTGAAAAGCTGGAGCACGATTATCGCATGCGCCTTTACAGCAAAGGATTGGTAGCCAAGTACCAATTTGATGATTTCTATGGGGAGAGCGTGCCTGTACAAAAAGTGATTCAGATTGCCCGCAAAATCGCAAGAAGCAACTCCACCGTGCTGTTGTTGGGAGAGACAGGGACAGGGAAGGAATTGCTCGCCCAGGCTATCCACAACGCTTCGCCACGCAGAAGAGAGCCGTTTGTCGGGGTCAACTTCGCTGCCATATCGGAATCTCTTTTGGAAAGCGAGCTGTTCGGCTATGAAGAAGGGGCTTTTACCGGAGCGCGCAAAGGTGGACATATCGGCTGGTTTGAATTGGCCCACAAAGGGACCATTTTTCTTGATGAGATCGGAGATGCCAGCACGGCTATTCAAAACCGACTGCTGCGTGTATTGCAAGAACGCCAGATTATGCGCGTAGGCGGCAGCAAGATCATCCCGACAGATATTCGCGTCATCGCAGCAACGAATCAAGATTTGCAGCGGATGATTGCGGAAGGAGCCTTCCGTGCTGATTTGTATTATCGTCTGAATATCTTGCCGATTCATTTGCCACCGCTGCGAAACAGACGGGAGGATATCCCGTGGTTGGCCCATCAATTTATGAAGAAATATTCCTATGATTTACGCCGCCCACCGTTTACGTTGACCAATGAAGCCATGCGGGCGCTCCATGAGTACGATTGGCCTGGAAATATTCGCGAGCTCGAAAATGTGATTGAGTATTTAGCACACGTCGTCGAGGATGAAGCGTATCCGTATCATTTGCCGTTTCTGCGGGAAATACCGGAAGCGCCGTTGCCTGTAGATGGTCTAAACAAGGAATGTGAAATCATCGTCACTGAATATAAAAAACGAGGATTTCTGGATGAAATCACGGCTATTTTGCAGGAGCTGGGGCAAGGCAGCGGTGGACGCTATACGCTACTTGCACAGTTACAAGAAAGAGGCCACTCGGTTACCTTGCAACAGCTGCGCTATCGCCTGAAGCTTTTGCAGCAAGATGAGCTGATTCAAGTGGGAAAAGGAAGACAAGGGAGTCAGATTTCCTCAAAAGGTGAATCGTTTCTTGCCTATCTACATCAGATGAAAGCAGGGGAACGCATATGAGCGATTACTGGCGGCAGCAAGCGCTTCTGCAAAGAGAGCAGTACCTGGATGATTTGAAATCCTTTCTTTCCATTAACAGCATCGAAGATATGATGACTGCAAAAGAAGGAAAGCCATTTGGCGAAGGTGTTGCCGCGGCGCTTGAAACAATGCTCGCTCGCGGTGAGCTGGATGGCTTCCAGATCAAAAACCTGGATGGTTTCGCAGGGACAATCGAGTTCGGCGAGGGGGAAGAAGAGATCGGTGTGCTCGTTCATATCGATGTGGTCACTGTGGGAGAAGGTTGGACGACCCCGCCTTTTGAACCGAGCATTCGCGACGGTCGCATCTATGCGCGTGGAGCGATTGATGACAAAGGCCCAGCGATGGCTGCGTACTATGCGTTGAAGCTGGTCAAGGATTCAGGTTTGCCACTGACAAAACGTGTGCGAATGATCATCGGAACAGATGAAGAGAGCGGCTGGCTGTGCATGAAGCATTTTGCCGAGTATGATCGCATCCCGCCGATTGGCTTTTCACCAGATTCCTCCTTCCCGATGACACATGCCGAGAAGGGACAGATCAACCCGACATTGACGATTCCAGTGATCGAACCAATCGAACGAAATGGAGCATGGCAATTAGCGTCATTTGTCTCCGGTGATCAAGGCAACAGTGTTCCCGAAAAAGCAATCGCTCTTGTACGACTGGACTCTCAGGCACGGCAGGAGGTCGTCCTTTCTCGATTGGCGGAAGAATGGGAAATGTTTCTGAATGAAAACCACACAACTGGTCGTATGGAACTGGTAGGGCTGGGACAATTGCAATTCACGCTCGCAGGAAAGCCGGCTCATGGGATGGCGCCATTCCAGGGCGTGAATGCGGGAACCTTGTTGGCTACTTTTTTGCGCTCGTACCCGTTTGGTGGCTCCTGCTTGTCCTTTCTTACGATGTTGTCTGACGTCCTGCATGAAGATTATTTTGCTCACCATCTACATATGGCTTGCGAGGATGAAGTGTCAGGCAAGCTGACGGTCAACGCGGGAATTTTGCGTTACGATTCCAGCGAAGGGGGGACCGTTCGGCTCAATATCCGTTATCCAGCGACTGTTTCCTGTGAGGAATACGTTGAGAAATTGAAGCAAAGGACGGCAGAGCTGGATTGGACGATTGCCGATTTGCGAACATCCAAGTCGCATTATGTACCAAAAGATCATCCTGTGATCCAAACCTTGTCGCGGGTGTACGAGGAGCACACGGGAGAGCCAGCGACCCTTCTTTCCTCAGGAGGAGCAACTTATGCCAAAATCATGCCGTATGGTGTTGCTTTCGGCCCGCTCTTTCCAGGCAAGGAATCCATGGCCCATCTGACTGATGAATATGCCGAGATTGACGACCTGCTGTGTGCCATGGCGATTTACGCGCATGCCATTTACGAGCTGGCTAAGTAAACGAGGAGGACTTCCATGTCAAACTATCTGGTAAAACGTATTTTGATGATGTTCGTCACCCTGTGGATTATCGTGACGATGACGTTTGCCTTGATGCATGCCATTCCGGGGAACCCGTTTGCCTCCGAGTCGGATCAGCTGCCAGAGCAAATTCTCAATAATTTACGTGCCAAATACAACTTGGACGAGCCGTTGCCTGTTCAATATGTCTTATATCTGAAAAATCTGTTAATGCTCGACCTGGGCCCATCCATCAAATCAGACTCTCGTGGAGTCAATGACATGATTTCCGATGGCTTTGGTGCATCTGCGTGGTTGGGTGCGCAAGCGATCGGGATTGCACTCCTTTTCGGAATTTCGTTGGGCATCATCGCAGCACTCAATCGCAACAAATGGCTGGACTACGTTGCCATGGCGCTTGCTGTGTTGGGGGTAGCGATCCCGAGCTTCATTATGGCACCGCTTCTGATCAATTTTTTCGCGATCAAGCTGCCGCTCTTTCCCGTTGCGACATGGGGGACCTGGCTGCATACAATACTGCCTTCACTGGCGCTCGCCTTTGGTCCAGTTGCGGTCATTACCCGCTACATGCGTGCCAGCATGATTGAAGTCATGAACCAGAACTACATTCGAACAGCAGAAGCAAAGGGTATTCCCATGTTTATCATCGTCGTCAGACATGGAATTCGCAATGCGATTCTGCCTGTTGTCACCTTTCTCGGACCTTTGATTGCCAGTTTGATAACGGGGACCTTTGTCGTGGAGAAAATCTTTGCGATTCCCGGCATTGGCAAGTATTTCGTAGACGGTATTTTCAACCGTGACTATCCGGTCATTTTGGGTACGACTATTTTTTACAGTGCGATTCTGATTTTTACCATTTTCCTGATTGATATCGCATACACCCTGATTGATCCCCGGATCAAGCTGACCAACAAGGAGAGATAAACTGTGGCGATGGAGCACAAAGTGGACCCGTTATTTCGCCCGTTGGCGAAAAATACGCAGGCGAATGTCATTGCACGACCCAGTCTCAGCAATGGGCAGCAGGTTATTCGGAAGCTGCTGAAAAACAAGCTGGCTATGCTTGGCCTGTTCATTATTCTCGCTTTGGTTGGCATGGCGATTATTGGACCGAATCTCGTGCCGTATAGTTATTCCGACCAGAGCTTGCTGACCAAAAATCAGGAGATCTCTGCGGAGCATTGGTTCGGTACGGATGAGCTGGGACGTGACATGTTTGCCCGTACGTGGTACGGGGCGAGGATTTCTTTGACGATTGGCATTGTCGCAGCATTGATCGACCTGGTCATCGGAGTGACAGTCGGGGGAATTGCAGGCTATATGGCAGGGCGAGGCAAACGAGGGGATCGAATCGATACGATCATCATGCGTATTATCGAGGTTTTGTATGGGTTGCCGTATTTGCTGGTCGTCATTTTGCTCATGGTCGTGATGGAACCGGGAATGCTGACGATTATTATTGCTCTGTCTGCTACTGGTTGGGTCGGCATGGCGAGGTTGGTGCGCGGACAAATCCTGCAATTGAAAAATCAAGAGTTCATTCTGGCTGCCCAAGTACTGGGAGCGAAGTTTTCACGAATTTTGCTAAAGCATCTGATTCCCAACACATTTGGCGTCATTATCGTCAATTTGACCTTTACGATTCCATCGGCGATTTTTGCGGAATCTTTTCTCAGCTTTCTTGGACTCGGTGTACAAGCTCCCGTCGCCAGTTGGGGGACGATGACAAACGATGGCTTGGGCGTTATTTTAACGGGTGATTGGTGGCGACTTTTTTTCCCGGCATTGATGATCTCGCTGACGATGTTCGCCTTCAACGTATTCGGTGACGGTTTGCAGGATGCACTTGATCCACGTCTACGCGATTAGAGACGACAGGGGGAATGAGGATGAATCAGCATTTGCTGACAATCGATAACTTGCGGGTGAATTTCAAGACATATGGTGGTGAGGTTCAAGCCGTGCGGGGAGTGTCCTTTTACGTGGACAAAGGGGAGACGGTTGCCATCGTAGGCGAGAGTGGATGTGGCAAGAGCGTTACGGCTCAAGCGATCATGGGATTAATTCCGAATCCACCTGGAAAAATCGTCGGGGGAAAGGTTGTATTTGAAGGAGCCCAAATCAGTCACCTGCCCAAAAAAGAGCTGCTGGGTATTCGCGGAACGCAGATCGGCATGGTGTTTCAAGACCCGATGACAGCGCTCAATCCGACGATGAAGGTAGGGACACAAATCGTAGAGGGGTTCGTTCGCAGCCACCAAGTATCGCGAGAGGAAGCGCGAAAGCGAGCGATAGAGATGCTTTCACTCGTAGGAATTCCCGATCCGGAAAAGCGAATCGATCAGTACCCGCACCAATTCAGCGGAGGGATGCGTCAGCGTGTGGTCATTGCGATTGCTCTTGCTTGCCAACCCAAGCTGGTGATTGCTGATGAGCCGACGACAGCACTGGATGTGACGATTCAGGCGCAAATTTTGGATTTGCTCAAGCGACTGCAAGAGGAACAGGAGTTGTCGGTTGTGATTATTACCCATGATTTGGGAGTCGTAGCCGAGATCGCTCATCGCATGGTTGTCATGTATGCAGGAATGGTGGTAGAGACTGGGACGGTTGAGGACGTTTTTGCAAATCCTCGTCACCCGTATACATGGGGACTGATGCGCTCTCTCCCTCGTTTGGATGAAGGTGAAAAGCAACGGCTGATTCCCATCGAAGGCAGCCCTCCAGATTTGTTCAATCCGCCCGTCGGCTGTCCGTTTGCTGCCCGCTGTGATTTTGCGATGGAGATATGCGAACAGCAGATGCCCGTGACGAGCGAATTCGGGCGTGGACATCAGGCAGTTTGCTGGCTCCACGATCCACGGGCACCGCGAATAGAGGAGCTGGTGGCAGCAGGGAGGCAGGGAATATGACAGAAGCTTTGCTTGATGTTCGCGATTTGAAGAAGTATTTTTCGCTTGGAACGGGATTTGATTTGAAAGCAGTCGATGGTGTTTCGTTTACGATCAACAAAGGGGAGACGTTCGGTCTGGTCGGCGAAAGTGGCTGCGGGAAGTCTACGCTAGGCCGGACCATTATTCGCCTATATGATCATACAGATGGGGAAGTGCTGTTCAAAGGGAAGAATGTTCATCAGCTTCGCGGAAAAGAAGCGGGGCAGTTCAATCGGGATGCCCAGATGATTTTTCAGGACCCGCAAGCCAGTCTGAACCCGCGTATGACCGTGGAGGATATCATTGCAGAGGGCTTGGACATTCATCATTTGAGTCGCGGGATGAGACGAGAGCGTGTGGCGGAACTGCTCCATCTAGTGGGTTTGCATAAGGATCATGCGCAGCGCTTTCCGCATGAATTCAGTGGGGGACAGCGCCAACGGATCGGAATCGCGCGGGCGTTGGCAGTGGAACCGGAATTTATCATTGCTGATGAGCCGATCTCCGCACTCGACGTCTCGATTCAAGCGCAAGTCGTCAATTTATTAGAGGATTTGCAGCATGATCGCGGATTGACCTATTTGTTCATCGCACATGACCTGTCCATGGTCAAACATATTTCCAACCGGATTGGCGTCATGTATTTGGGAAAAATGGTTGAGCTTGCATCGAGCTATGAGCTGTACACTCGTCCGTTGCACCCCTATACGCAGGCGTTGCTTTCTTCTGTGCCAGTGCCTGACCCGACGGTGAAGCGGGAGCGTATCGTTTTGCAGGGAGATTTGCCGAGTCCAGCCAACAAGCCGAGTGGTTGTGGTTTTCGTACGCGCTGCCCACTCGTACAACCTCGCTGTGCGGAAGAAGTGCCGAAGTGGCAGGAGGCGCAGCCCGGGCATTGGCTGGCTTGTCATTTGATAGAGTCGTAAGAGAGGAAGAAGGGCTGTTCCCGATCGGTGGGACAGCCCTTTCTCGTGAGATTATAAATAGTAGAAACAGGTAAGAATGATCGAGAAGACAATCAGTCCAGTGCCCGACGTGAGAAAAAACGAGGTTCCGACTCGCACGAATGACTCTTTCTTTTCCTCGAAAGCAGGGTCGTTTGCCTGAACGATGTCACTGTCCATCATGCGCGGCTTGCGAAAGAACATCCCTTTCAGCTGTTTGAATCCCCGTAGAAATATAGTGAAAAATCCAGAGCGTGTAACGACGGCAATACTCCCAACGATCAATAGGAAAAGACCGATTAAAAAGCTCTGGTTAATCAATGGAACCAACGTACCTGCTTGAATGGTAATTCCTAAAATCACACTGCTGATCACCGAGAGAGCGAGTAGTAGAATGAGCCATTTTGTCAACGAAGAAGCACGTCCTTTTTATAGTGTGGGTACAATGCGCTCTGCTTCCCGCAAAAAAGCTCGAACGGCAGGTGGGGCTTCACGAAGCGAGCGTACAGCCAAGCCGATTTGCCGAGAGAGAGGCGGTGTGATTTCTATGACAGCGACATCGGGTAGTTGCGCTGGTAGAGTCAGTGACGGAACGACTGTCACCCCAACACCGCTTTCTACCATTGCGAGTATCGTTGTATTATCCGCGATTTCATAGGAAACATTTGGCGTAAGTCCAGTCTTGGCAAACTCCGCGCCTATCAACAAGTGACAACCAGCCATGGGCATGAGAAACGATTCGCGGGCTAATTGCTCCAAGGTAAGAGAGGGCTCTTTTGCCAGAGGATGATGGGCTGGCACGACAGCATGCAGGGCGTCTGTCGTCAGTAGAATTCCCTCTAGCTCGTCATCGGGCCACACATGAAACCCGACATCGACAACCCCAGAGCGAACCCATTCTTTTATTTCTTGATAGCTTCCTTCATATAACTTTGTTTGCATATGCGGATAGTGACTCTGCATTGCTTTTAGCAATTTTGGCAGGAGCTGAGCGGTTACGCTGGGAAAAGAAGCAATCCGGAGCGTCGCCTCCAAATGCTCGCTTGATTCGGCAGCTACCTGTTTAATCAACGAGACGTTTTCCAATATGGTCCGAGCAGAGGCGACGATTTTTTCGCCAGCTGCGGTCAGCTTAACACCGCCACGATTTCGGATGAACAAGGAAATACCAAGATCTTTCTCCAGTGCGCCGATGGTATGACTCACTCCTGACTGGCTCAATCCGATTTGTTCTCCAGCTCGCGTGAAATTACCAGCGTTCGTGACAGCCACAAGGACTTCCATTTGAAACAAAGTCATGGAGCTCCTCCTTTCATGAAGTTTTTATCATGGTTGGTATGCGAAAGCTTCATTTTACAGCGCGGTTGCATCACTTTAAGATGAAAAGTAAGAGAAGCATTCGTTTAACAAAAGGAGAGAAATAACCATGAATCATGTGAGCGTATACCATGTGGACGCCTTTACGAGAGAGCCATTTGCAGGCAATCCCGCAGGCGTCATCCCGGAAGCAGGTACTTTGACTTTACAACAAATGCAGAAAATTGCCAATGAGTTGAATCTTCCTGAGTCTGCCTTTTTGATGCCGTCTGACCATCCAGAAGCAGATTTTCGTATTCGCTACTTTTCTCCTTCGGTTGAGATCGATTTCTGCGGCCATGCGACAGTGGGTTCTGCTTGGCTATTGGCAACAGAGCGCGGATGGTTGGAAAAGGGTAGCCGTATTGTGTTTGAGACCAACGTCGGGTTGATACCTGTTCAATTGGTGATGGAAGATGGTCAGTTACAGCGAGTGGAAATGACCCAAATCAAGCCTTCTGTGAAGGAGATTGATTTCGACAGAGAAGAGGTAGCGAGGCTGGTAGGCATAACACCCGCTGATCTGGACGATCGCTATCCAATGAAGCTCGCTTCCACTGGCAATATGCATCTACTCGTTCCAGTCCGCACCAGACAGGCGATTGATGCAGCGCGGCCACTGCTCTCTTCGCTCGCAGAAATGAACAGGGAACACAGCATCACAACAACCCATTTGTTTACGTGGGATGCTCCTGAAGGCTATGACTTGTATACGAGGGATTTTGCGCCTGCGATCGGAATTGCGGAAGATCCCGTAACAGGTGCTGCAAACGGGGCGTTGGCTGGCTATCTGGCATTGGAAGAAAGACTGCCTGCTGGAAAAGTGACACAGCTTGTCGTAGGGCAAGGACATGCGATTGGTCGACCAGGAAAGCTGTATGTAACGGTTGATCGATCTGGAGAGGAGCCTGTTATTCGAGTAGCAGGTGAGGCGCATTTGACGATTGCGGGGCAGATATGTGGGTTAACACAATCGAGACAGAAATAGAGATTATGATGTATGCAAAAAAGAGTTAAACCTCAAGCGAGTAGTAAAATACTTGTTTGGGGTTTCTTTTTCTCACCAAAATCTTTTCTACCAACAAACATATTTGAAACATAAAACAATGACAAAACTAGAATATTATGGTATTTTCTCTGTAAAAATATGTTACGCCTCTCGTATAATCTCGAGTCGCATGGAAGGGGATCGATAGATTTGCTCATAGCCTTAAACATGATCTTTCTACTTATCTTTGCCTTTATATTGGCAAAACTTCTCACCCTATTAAAACAAACCCAGAGACAGGTCCATCACTTCCACCCTTTCATCCCGGAAACAGGACCGGCAATCGGCACCAAACTACAATCACTACCTTTCCGCACGCTAAACGGCCAAGAGCAACAACTAAACCATTTGCCCCGCCCACTGATCGTAAACTTCACACATACAGGCTGCGGGCACTGTGCCAATCATGTGCACGAACTATTGTCAGAGGGAGGGGTACTCACAGATGCATCCGTTATCATCTCAACAGAATCCGAGCACATATCGACTTCCCAATGGCTGCGAGAAAACAACATATCCGGCATCCCTGTACTGATTGGCAACGAACCGATGCTTGAAACCTATCAGATCAATCATTTCCCAAGCGTTTTTGTGATCGACGAACAGGACGTCATTCGTGCCAAACCAATAACCGCCGTGGAAACCAAAAATAAGCTCCTGGCGCTAGCAGGTGAGGCAATATGACGCGTTCCTATTTTACAAAAACGGTTCGATTGATTTGGGCACATGGCAAGCTATGGCTCATTTGTTCCATTGCCCTCAGAATCATCCTGGCATTTTCCCCGTTGGCTACGATCTGGATCATGAAAGAAATGGTGAACGAGGTTACAGCTATTGCGTTAGATCAGACGGATAATTACCAGCCATTGCTATGGCTGCTTGCGGGATTGTTTTCCGTGACGCTGGTGACCAATGCGTTGGAAACGGTCTTGCGCATTCTCGATGCCCATACGGAGCAACGACTGGAATATCATTTGGAGCATATGGTAGCAAAGAAGGCAGCATCTGTTCCGCTCTCTTATTTCGATGATCCGGAATTTTACAATCACCATCACCGCATCCGGGCAGAGGCAATGGGGGAACGCTTTCTGGACCCAGTGGAAAGGGTGTTGGATCTCGGGAAAAATCTGATTACTCTGATTTCCTATGCGGTGTTTTTGCTTAGCATTCACTGGGGATTGGCAGTGATGAGCTTGCTAGCTGTGATCCCGCTGCTCATTGTCCAAATCAAATTTGGTATGTCGGAATACTTTCTCGCAAGGCTCCAGACGCCAGAGATACGCGAAGCTTCTTATATCAGTTCAATCCTGAATGAGCGCGACAGCTCAAAAGAGGTCCGACTGTTTCAGCTAAAGGACTTTTTGCTAGGCAGATGGTCTCGCCTGTATTTGAAAAATATGAAAGAGGTACTTCGTCTGCTCCACCGCAGGGAAAAAGCACTGATTCTCTCAGGGATTTTTACCTCCTCGATGTATATTGGCTGCTTGGGATTGGTCGTATCGCTACTTCGTGCGAGCGCCCTGAAGGTAGGGGATTTTGTAGCCATTGCACAAGCGGTACAGAATACGCAGCAGCTACTTTCGCTCATGACCTTTAACCTCGCACATATCGTCAACAGATGCTTGTACATCGCTGATCTGTTTGACTTTCTGGAATATGAGGATAAAACGATTCCGCAGCTCACTGGAAAAGCTGAGTTTCCCACGAAGCTGCAATCTGGTATTACGTTTGACCGGGTTTCGTTTTGCTATCCCAAAATGGAGCGCAATGTGATCAATGAAGTTTCCTTTACGATCAAGCCGGGGGAGCGTATTGCGATTGTTGGCGATAATGGCTCAGGAAAAACGACGCTCGTCAAATGCTTGATGGGGCTTTATCCGATCCATTCGGGGAATATTCTGTTCGACAATCAGTCGATTCATGAGCTCGATATTTCTGACCTGCAACGAAATATTACGGTCATTTTCCAAGACTTCATTCGGTACAATTTCACTGCCGGAGAGAACATCACCATTGGGAGAGTGACGCAGGAAATCAATCCCGCGCAGATGAGGCAAGTAGCGGTTGAAACCGGTGCAGATACCTTTATTCGCAAGCTTCCCAGTGGATACGATACGATTTTGGGTCGGACGCTACAGGACGGCGAAGACCTGTCAGGCGGACAGTGGCAGAAGATAGCCTTGTCTCGGGCTTTGTACAGAAGAGGTGAGATTTTTATTCTGGACGAGCCTACGGCTGCACTTGATCCGCAGGCAGAACTGGAAGTATTTCAGCAGTTTGATTCTCTCACACAGAACAAGACGGCGATTTTTATTTCCCATCGGATGGCTGCAGCACGAATGGCGGATCGGATTTTTGTCATGAAGCAAGGTCAGCTGATCGAAGTAGGGCATCATGATGAGCTAATGGATGCAAACGGAGAATATTCGCGTATGTACCGCATGCAGGCGAAATGGTTTGCGTAACGTAGGAGGGGTGTTATGGAAGAGCTTGGTCTGCTGTTTCGGCTGATTCTCGCCTTTTTATTTCTTAGCACGTTTGTATCAAAAATAAGCGATATGGGCACGCATTTGTCCATTGTGCGCGCCTATCAGATCATACCTTATTCGTGGTCAAAAAGCTTTACGTATATGGATCTGGTGCTGCAAGCCGCTGTAGCGATTTCCTTGTTGATCGGTCTTTTTACAACGCTGGGACTGTCCTTGGCGGTTTTGTTGCTGGGGGCGTACACACTTGCGATCAGTATCAATCTAGCAAGAGGCAGAAAGAAGATTTCATGCGGATGCGGCGGAATGGCGGGAAACCATTTTTTATCGTGGAAGCTCGTTTTGCGTAACCTTGTATTCATCAGTATGGCCGTCTATGTAGGTCAATGGAGCGGGGGCTGGGCGAGTGTTGACCATTATTTATTATCTGGCAATTTCGGATTTGCTAACTGGGTAATCGCTATCTTCTTTTCGAGTGTGTGCATCTCACTGCTCATGGCTATTAGCGGAGAAATCAGTACGTTCCAACATATTTTGCGAAAAAGGCAGGGATGAACATGTCTACAGGCTGGGTGATTGGGTTTGCGGTATTATGGGTGACGGTCATTGCGATTTTGGTTGTCCTGTTTCAAGTATTAAAGGTACTCGGGACATTCATTAACAAAATGGAAGCAGCAGAAGAGAATAGTAGAAGAAGCGACAAAAATATTACTTCTTGAAATTTCAGAAAACGCTTTCAATTATCATATAAGTATTGTATTATATTCCTGATGATACAAATTATGTAAAAAAAGAGGTGATAAGCATGTTCAAGAAATTACTTCAAAAGCTCGGAGCAAGTGCGTTTGCAGGATGCCAAAAAGGGTGCGTAAGAAATGGCCCTTTGTGTGAATGCCCTTGGTAGTTTTTCAGGCAAATAAGTAGAGCAAGACTGTCTCGCAAGTAGAGAATTCTACTACAGGAGACAGTCTTGTTTTTTGAACAAACGAAAATTAACGTTGTAAATCCAAATGAAGCAAAGGAAACGGCCTTCCCGAACCATCCAGTTCAGATCGTCCTGTTTGCACAAACCCATACCGTTTGTAGAAAGCGTGAGCGCCTTCGTTTTGCTCGTTGACATCTACTTTCAGATTAGAGCCATACTTGCGTTCCGCATGTTCGAGTAATCTGCTGCCAATCCCTTTTCCGTGGTATTCTGGATCAACGAACAGCATTTCGATTTTCGTTCCATCGAGGCCAATAAAGCCTACTGGCTCTTTCTTTTCGTTTACTTCCATCCATATCTCAACGGCAGATAGTGCTTCATTTTTTACCATGTTTTTATAAAACTCAATATCTTCTTTCGTCAAAAAATGGTGAGTACGGCAAACAGCACGATACCAAATATCTACCAATTGATCACGATAGCTGGCTTCATAAACAACAGTTTTGGTATTCATCATGAAACCTCCCGATTCAAACTAGAAAACAAAAAAGAGCGCTCTTGAGAGCTTATTATATAGAGTCGCTAGGAACTTTTCTATCATGTTCACAGCTTTTCTATCCTCCCAGAATAATCTGACGATTGATAAGAGGGAAGGGGGAGGGGAATCCTACCTCGCCACAATCCCCCCAGGCACCTCCAAATACTCTCTCTTCTCCACGAACAGCGGCTCTACAACCCCAAACTCATGCTTTAACTGCTTCATTTTCTCCTGAGCCTCCGCTTCCGTCCGATAGTACCCGGCCTCGACAAAGTATCCACCTTGCTTGTCCTTCAATACCCGCATATTGTCCGCGACCAGCAGAGATTCCTCCATAGCCCCGAGCGTCTCTCCATACGGCACGGAAGCAGTGCGCACCGCGTACACAGGCTGCTGCTTTTCTGGCGATACTTCTACTGGCGAAATCGTGATCACAACCTGTGCGGGTTCCTTATACTCTTTCACTTCATAAGCAATCGCTTCTTTAAAAGTCACATTAAACCGCACCAGAGAATCGTCCAATGAAATGATCTCGTAGGCGTCTTCGATATACGGGCTTTGCTTCAATGTCTCGAAATCTTTGACAGCCGAAAATCTTCTCGCACCGCCAACAGCAAACGTCATCGTATTCGGATATTCTGTAAAACTTACGTGGAAGGAGCTGGCGTTCTGCTGTACCTCATTATCCTGGGTAAAGTTCAAGATGATGCTTTCCCGGTCTCCTTGGTTCTGTACCGTAATGAAGCTAACATCTACGGCATCCTGAGGAGTACCGCCGCCTGCACTGCCTTTATTGAATTGTAATATTTTCACCAGCTTGCCCAGACCAGGTACGTTTTCCAAAGCACTTGCAAAAGCGGGCATCGTGTTCACGCTGACCGTGAAAAGAACAAAAACAGCAGCTGCGCTTACGCCAGCGTGCTTTACCCAACGAGTTCTTGCTTTCACGCGTTTTCGATGCAGCTTGCCACGTTCGATGGCTTGCTCGGTGACTGCCGCCAACTCTTCGGGAATTTCAATATCGTGATAGGCTTGTTTATAATCGTCCAGCTTTTTATCCAAGAGATTCACGCTCCCCAATGTTCACTTTCAATTTCTCCAGTCCGCGGTAAATGATCGACTTTACGGAACTGAGGGGTATGTCTAGCACATCGGCAATGTCCTTGATGGGCATGTCTTCGAAATATCTCAGCATAATGACCGTTCTGGATTTTTCATCGAGCTGGCCTAAGGCATCATGCAAGTCGATGACATCTTCTCGCGGTTTCTGCTCGTAGCTGCCTTCATGTTCTTTATCCATATAAACGACTTTTTTTGCTTTGCGTATGTGATCCAAGGCGCAGTTGACGGCAATTTTGGTCAGCCAGGTTTGAAAATATTGCGGCTGCTTCAATTTGTGTACGGAGATAAAGGCGCGGTAGACAGTCTCCTGCACAATTTCCAGCGCGTCTTCCTTGTTTCGTACATAAGTAAAAGCCATTCGATATATTTTTTCTCTACTCTCTTGGATCAGAAGCGTAAAGCTGTTTTCATCACCGGAAATGGCTCTTTGCGCCAGTTCAGTTTGATTCACGATGCTGCACACCCTCCTTACTGAATACGTTAGGTTCTTCCTTACTTCTCGAAAATAATCCCGCAGCGCGAGACACACTGCGGGAGCGTAGATCCTTTTTATCCTTGCTGCAATGGAAGTACCATTTTATTTTTCATTTCGCCGCTTTCTTGATCGATTTCAAACAGTTCGAGGGTGCTTGGCTTATTTTTAGATAGATTGCTCAGCGGAATGACAATCTCCTGAGAGAATTCACCCCATTCCGGGCCGCCTTTCGATGCTGTTCCAAAGCCTTTGGCAATTACTTGTTCGCCTTGCTTCACGGCATATTGATAGGTGCCTTCGAAAACACTAGCTTCGCCGGATACTTTGTACACGACAGTTGTTGCCGCAAGCTTCAGGGTACGAAATACGTTATTGTTTTTTACTTTATCGGAGCTATCTAATGGAATGGAAAGCTTGTTGATGATCGCGCCGTTCTCTTGGTTGATTTCAAACATCTCGAGCATCAATGGCTCGTTTCCGATCAGTTCGCTTGTTGGAATCTTAATCGTTTGCGCAAAAGTTCCCCATTCCGGGCCACCTTTTGAAGCTGTGCCGAATCCTTTTGCCAAGACGTGCTTCCCTTGCTTGACTGCGTATTGGTATGTTCCTTCAAAAACACTCGCTTCCCCTTGTAAGGTGTACAGTAGAGCAGGTTCTGCTAGTTTGATATTCCGGAACATAGTTTGCTTGGCAGCTTCGTTTGCTTTTGTTTCTTGCTGCGTGGTTACTGGGGTAACAGCTTGGTTAGCCCAAGTAGTGCCGAGAGCTCCAGCAAAAACAGAGCAAGTCAAAATAGAAGCAGCAAATACAGTGATGGTTTTTTTATTCATGGTATGTCTCTCCCTTATATGGCATATGGCCGTCATGATTGATTGTTTTTAGTTGTAGCTTCATGAAGTTTACATGGGTTAGACGGGGGAGGGATGCAAAAAGACGCAATAGATTTTATGGAAAAAAACAGAAAAACCGTCGAACTCGGTTTAACCGAAATACGACGGTTTTATCATTTTATCAAGAAACAAGGTTGCGAGTGGGGAGGTGAATCATATCATGCTACACACCTGTCCGACGGCTACCGCATTTGGTAGGTTACCTACTGGAATGGAAGTGATGATGGTGTTGGTTATGGTATTGATGACGGATACGTTATTACCAAGGTTGTCGAGAGTACCTGAATTCGTCACATAAGCGTACACCCGACAAGTATAGATGGAACTGATCGCACAAATCGGGATCATACGTGTGCCAAAATCCCCAGTAAGAATCACACTGCCTTTATCGACTCGGAAAACACTTCCTTGTAGTCGCTTCAGTTTCTTCCGTAAATCTTGAAAGCAGTTTGGGCTACCTGATTCAGATGGCACGGTGAATTTTTCAACCTTCATTTCCACTTTCTCTGCTTCGATCTTGATTTCATCTGCATATAGCTTGTCTCTGTCTGCACCTTTTTCTGGATCGTTCCGTTCATTCGCCATACATACGCACAATGTTAATAACTGAATATTAAAAATGTTATCGTCAATTGAAATCAGATTAGGCTATACTATTCTTGTGTAAAAATCTTCTAATTTAGTGGGGGCGGAAAGAATGAAAAAACTCGTTTCTCTGGCAGTCGTTGCAAGTATTGCGATCCCGTTACTGAGTCCGACTTTTGTCCAACATGCTGCTGCAAACCCTATTCATGACTATCGTAACGAAGTTCAGGTCAACCAGTTCCGCCCACATGGGGGAGATAAGCAGGAAGTAAATGATTTCATCGCATCCCTGGTGAAGCAACGATCCAAACCTGCTGAGGTAGCAAAGCTGGTAGTAGGTGACTCCATGACGAATTTTGCGATGAAAACCTATGTGGAAGGATTGGCGAAATACAAAAACATTCAGGTGATTGAAGCAAAAGTGGACAAGCTGTACACCGTCACGAAAGAGGATGCCTACAATAACTACCGCGCGATTGTGAAATTTAAATACGTCGGGTATACCGCAGATAACAAGGCCATTGAAAAAACGGATTATCTTGGCTTGGCCAGACTCGGGACAGACCCGGTGAACTGGAAGGCGTGGGGCGTCATTTGGCAGGACTCTGGCATCGATGTGTCAGATGTGAAGCTGATTCAGTTGGAGAAGCCACGCAAAGGCGAAGAAATATGCGTGATCACGACTGATGCCGGTGTGATCAAGCTGAGACTGTTCCCGAACAAAGCTCCAAAAGCGGTGGAAAACTTTAAGACTCTGGCGAAAAAAGGGCAATACAACAATATGATATTTCACCGTGTGATCAACGATTTCATGATTCAGGCAGGAGATTTGAAAGGGCCGGATGGGAAGGAGCTGCCGAGTATTTACGGAGAGTCTTTTGAGGACGAGTTTAGCCGAGATCTGTTCAACTTCAGAGGAGCGCTCAGTATGGGGAACGCGGGACCAAATACGAACAGCACACATTTCTATATTGTACAGAGCCCCAAGGTAGATCAGGAGTATCTCGATTTGTCGGCGCTGCCGTTGAATGCAGAAGCGAAGTATAAAGAAATTGGCGGACGAGCTTACCTCGACAATCGCCACACTGTTTTTGGTCATGTATTTTCCGGGATGGAAGTCGTAGACAAGATCGCTGCCCAGAAAACAGATGAGAACGCCAAGCCCATCCAAAATCCGGTCAAGGTGCAAAAGATCGAATTTGTCCCGTATAACGAATAAGCTTAGCCAGCAAAAGCCCCCTCTCATTCCTGTCATTTGGGATGACGAGGGGGTTTGTCAATGAAGGGGAGATACAAGTTAATACGGCTCCCAGCGCAGTTTTCGTGCTTTCTCGAATCGCTCTTCCACATATGGCCAGTTGACGATATTCCACCAGTTTTCTACATACTTGTCTCGCTGGTTTTGATACGCCAGGAAATAGGCATGCTCCCATACGTCCAGAGCCAGTAGCGGAATCACATCCCATTGTGACAGGTTCTGGTGCTTTTCGGCTGTTAGAATCTCTAGATGATGTGCTCGCGGGGACCAAACAAGGATTGCCCACCCAGGACCTTCTACCTTTTCTGCCGCCTGACTAAATTGTCTCTTAAAGGCGTCGTACGAACCGAAATACCGATTGATTGCCGCTGCGAGATCACCGGAGGGCGTGCCACCCCCATTTGGACTCATGGATGGCCAAAAGATCGTATGCAAATAATGACCGGCCCCATTGAAGGCTAGCTCGCGTGCCCAATGGCGTACGAGATCGAAGTTGCCACTTTCTCGCGCCTCTGCCAGCTTCCGCTCTGCTGTATTGAGATCGTCTACATACTTTTGGTGTAGCTTGTTGTGATGGATTTGCATGGTAGCTTCATCGATGTACGGCTCCAAAGCGTTGTAGGCATAAGGGAGCGGCGGGAGGGTATGTCGGCCGACCGCCACGGGGCGTGCCGCACGGACTGGCTCACGTGCACCGGGATAGGAAACGGGTTCTGGCTCTACAGGCACTTGTACTTCTTCCGCCACCGCTGGCTGTGCATTCATTGATTCCTGAACAGGTTCCCTCACCTCTCCTTCCAGATGCTCATCTTCACTCAACTGAGCCAGTCGTAAAAAGTGATGGAATTGCTCCTGCACCTGTTCTGCGCGAGTGATGAGGGCAGGGAGTTCGTCGCTTTCTATTGTCGAATCAAGCTTCGATGCTTGCCTTCCGATCACTGTAAATGTTTCTTCGAATTTGTGCAGATGCCGTTCGAATTCTCGGTTGAGGGTCTTATGTCTTCGCAAATGCTCGATCCATTGTCGGCCCCATTGGCTCCAGTCCAACAAATTCTTGGCTTCTTCTACCAAAAGATTCTCCTCCTCGTGGGCACATCATCTCTCCCCACATTATGAAAGGCGCCTAGAGAAGGTGCGACATTTGCGGAGTACAAGAAATTTCATCTCCGCATATGGTAGTAGCACAAATGTTTGAGTGGTATGCTGTACTATATTCATTTCAACAGGGGAGACACATTAGCATGAGTAGAGAACGAGCGATTGCCGTTATTGATTCAGGAGTGGGAGGATTAACTGTTGCGAAGGAAGTCATGCGTCAGCTACCCGAAGAACGGATTGTTTATGTAGGCGATAATGCCCGTTGTCCGTATGGCTCCAAATCGCCGGAAGAGATTCGTGCCTACAGCTTTCAAATGATCGATTATGTGATGCGTACACCGTTAAAAGCATTGGTGATCGCCTGTAATACTGCGACTGCCGTCGTGCTGGAGGAAGCGATGGAGGATTTGCCACTGCCCGTCATTGGGGTGATTGAGCCAGGGGCACGTGCGGCTGTACAAGTGACGAAAAACGGAAGGGTCGGTGTCATCGGGACAGAAACGACCATTCGTACCAAGGCGTATGAGCGTGCGCTTTTACGGATTCAACCGGATCTGCACGTCTCAGGCATGGCTTGTCCCGCATTTGTGCCACTGGTGGAGAGCCACATGGCGAACTCGGAGGAAGCAAGAAGAGTCGTAAAAGAAACGCTCGCCCCGTTCTTGCACGAAGATTTGGACACGTTAATTTTGGGTTGTACACACTATCCGTTGCTCGCACCGGTCATTTCGGAAGTGATGGGAGATCGAGTACGCTTGATCAACTCCGCAGAAGAGACAGCGCGAGAATTGTCCCTGCAAATTGCGACGGACGCCGAAAGCAAGCAAATAGAGCGTCCGGAACATCTGTTTGTGACGAGTGGGGACGCCCACAAATTCCGGACCATTGCAGAAGAATGGCTGGATTGCAAAGTGAACGTCCGGCACAACTCATTGGAAAAAACCGTCCATCCCTGATGGAAGACCTTGTCTAGCGAGACAAACTTTCAACGCATAAACCCAAGCCTAGCTCGTATACATGGTAGTACAAAGTGTCTGGAGGAGGCTGGGGTAATGAAGATAAGGCACATCGGGAAAATGACGGCCGTGCTGGGGGTTAGCGCAGTGCTTTTGTCGGGCTGCGGTCTCTTTGGCCCGGAAAAGGAAACGATTCGTATTGATGCACCACCACAGTCAGAGGTATCAGTTGATTTGCCAAACGGCACGCCGACCCCGGATGCTGCAAAAGAAGGTGCACAACCGGTCGTTCAGGAGACTGGAGAGAGAATGGTGTATTTGCAGGATGCTAACGGATACATCGTTCCTGTCTCGATGACTCTTCCGAAATCAGAAGGTCCTGCCAAACAAGTATTGAGCTACATGGTAAAAGGTGGTCCGGTAGAGAGCATGCTCCAGGGTGGCTTCTCCGCTGTCTTGCCTAAAGGGACAGAAGTAAAAGGACTTGTCATTAAAAATGGCATAGCCACTGTCGATTTTTCCAAAGACTTCAAAACGTACGAGGAAAAAGACGAGAAGAAAATTGTCGATGCAGTCACCCGGGCGTTGACGGAATTTAGCAACGTCAAGACTGTGCAAATTTGGGTGAACGGAACGCCGTTGACGGAAATGCCAGCAGCCAAAACACCGATAACGCTATTAGACCGGAATCAAGGAGTCAATCTCGAATTGGGCGATGGGGCGGTACCAGGAGATACCTCCAGCATAACGGTTTATTTCCAAGGACAGCTGGATGATACACGTACGTATTATGTCCCAGTCACTCGCCTGGTTCCTGAAACGGCTGACATTGCCAAGGCAACCGTTGAAGAGTTGATCAAAGGACCGAAACAAGGGTCTCAGCTCTTTAGTTCCTTGCTGCGTACGACACGTGTTCTGGATGTGAAGCAGGAAAAAGAGTTGGTGACAGTCAATTTGAGCAGTGACATCCTCAAGTATGACGATGGTAAGGAAGCGAGCCCAGAAGCTCTGCAATCACTGGTCTTGTCATTGACAGAAACGACAGGAGCCAAGCAAGTGCAGCTGCTGGTGGAAGGAAAACCGCTAGCCAGTGGTGAGTTTACCAAGCCAGTGAGCCGCCCGGTTCAGCTCAATCCCATACAGATGTAAGGAACGAGCCACGCCCGTATTAACGAGCGTGGTTTTTGTTCGCCACTTGCTTGCTTGTCACCAGTGCTTACAGTCCTCCAGCCGCCAAGGAGCAACCGATGTCTGCTTGAAATTTTTATTCAAGAATATTTGCAATTAACGTAAATAAGGAAGAGACGTTTGTGCAGTGGCAGATCGTTTCCCGCCTCTGGTATAATGAGCGGAGTGTAACAAAGTGATTTAGGAGGAACTTGGAATGAGAGTGGATGGCCGTGCCCATGATCAATTGCGTCCTGTAACCATTACGCGCAATTACATTAAACACGCAGAAGGATCGTGCCTAATTGAAGTCGGAGACACAAAGGTGATTTGTACGGCGACTTTGGAGGACCGGGTGCCGCCTTTTATGCGTGGTGGCGGGAAGGGCTGGATCACAGCCGAGTATTCCATGCTTCCCCGAGCAACAGCGACCCGCAACGCGCGTGAGTCGTCCAAAGGAAAAGTCGGTGGACGCACAATGGAGATTCAGCGTCTGATCGGACGTGCTCTGCGATCCGTTGTGAACCTTGAAGCAATGGGTGAACGCACCATTTGGCTGGATTGCGATGTCATTCAGGCAGACGGAGGTACGCGGACAGCTTCGATTACCGGAGCCTTCGTGGCAATGGTAGACGCGATGCAAAAGCTGGTGGATAGTGGCACCTGGAAGCAGTTGCCGCTCAATGACTTCCTGGCAGCGACCTCAGTAGGGGTTGTCGGCGAGGAAGCAGTGCTCGATCTCAACTACAAAGAAGATTCTACAGCGATTGTCGACATGAATGTCGTCATGACGGGAAAAGGAAAGTTTGTCGAGCTGCAAGGAACAGGGGAAGATGCTCCGTTTTCACCTGAACAGCTACAAGAAATGATTGCCCTTGCAAAAGTTGGCATTGACAACTTGATTAACAGTCAAAAAGAGGCGCTCGCTGATGTTTCGCTCTCTTTTGCACAATCAGTAGCGGAGGAAAGTCATGCCTAATCGAAAAAAAGTCGTTCTTGCAACACGTAACCAAGGAAAAGTGAAAGAATTCAACAGGCTGTTCGCAGATGCTGGCTGGGAAGGAATTAGCCTCGCTGAATTTGACGGTGTGCCCGAGGTAGTAGAAGACAAGGACACCTTCGAAGGAAACGCGCTGAAAAAAGCAATCGAAATCTCTACATACTTGAAAATGCCAGCCCTCGGTGACGATTCTGGTCTGGAAGTAGATGCGCTGGAAGGACGCCCAGGGGTTTACTCCGCACGCTTTGCCGGGGAAGATGCAACAGACGAGCAGAATTGGCGTAAATTGTTGAAAGAGCTGGAAGAGGTGTCGACAGAGGAACGCACAGCCCGCTTTCGTTGTACGTTGGCGTTGGTGATTCCTGGCGAGGAGCCAATCATTGCCACTGGCGCTTGTGAGGGTGTGATCGCGCGTGAGTCAAAAGGGACAAACGGCTTCGGATACGATCCGGTATTCTACATTCCATCGATGGACAAAATGATGGCTGAACTCATGCCAGAAGAAAAGAACCAGATCAGCCACCGCGCTCGTGCCATGCAGCAGCTGCTTGAAGTCATCAAGTAGACAAGAGAGAAAACAGGAGAGTGAGGCGTGATGGGAATTCTCATCATGAGCGATAGCCACGGCTTGGTTCGGGAAGTAAGCCAGGTCGTCAACCGACATCATGTCGAAAAAATTTTGCATTGTGGCGATTTTTGTGTCGACCATAAGCGCGAGCCGTTTTCCAACATGACGCTTGTCCGAGGCAATTGCGATTCGACACAAGAGGTGCCGACTGAGCAAGAGACCGAATGGCGCGACCTTCACATCCTGCAAACGCACGGGCATCTTTTCGGAGTGAAAGGCTCTCTTCTGCGCCTTCATTACCGTGCAGAAGAGGTAGGAGCAAATGTAGTTGTATTCGGTCACTCTCATGTACCTGTCTGTGGCGTCGAGAGAGACATCTTGTTTCTGAATCCGGGCAGCTTGCAAATGCCGCGAGGTTTTCACGTACCGACATATGCTCTTTTAGAAGAGACAGGAACGACTCCGACAGAAGTTTACATATCCGTGGCGTTTTATGATCATTTAGGCAACCCGGTTCCACAATTGGGAGGGAACTATTCTGTTCGTCGACCAATGAGGTCTTCTTGAAAACTAAAAGATTTGTGCTATACTAGAATGGTTATAATGGCTAGAATATTATCATCCGAGCCTGCGAAGATACCATGGCGCGGCTGGCGATGTTCTGTTGATTCGATTTAGGAGGGGAAGTTTACGTGGCAGCAAATTGGGAAAAGGTAGAGAATAACCAGGGAGTCCTGACGATTGAAGTAGATGCTACGCAAGTAGACGCAGCATTGGATCAAGCGTTTAAAAAAGTGGTTCAAAAAGTTCAAGTTCCAGGATTCCGTAAAGGAAAAGTACCACGCAAAATGTTCGAATCCCGTTTTGGTGTAGAATCTTTGTACCAAGACGCTCTTGACATTCTGCTTCCAACTGCATACGGACAAGCTGTTCGTGAAGCTGGTATCGAGCCAGTAGATCGTCCAGAAGTAGACGTAACGCAAATGGAACAAGGGAAAAACCTGATCTTCAAAGCGACTGTAACTGTGAAGCCTGAAGTGAAGCTGGGCGACTACAAAGGTCTGTCCATCGAAGATAAAGACTTCTCTGTAACTGAAGAGAGCGTTGACGCTGAACTGAAGCGTATGCAAGAGCGTCATGCTGAGCTCGTTGCAGTAGAAGAAGGCGCAGCACAAACAGGCGATATCGCTGTAATCGATTTCGAAGGCTTCCAAGACGGAGTAGCTTTTGAAGGCGGTAAAGCGGAAGATTACTCTCTGGAACTGGGTTCCGGTACTTTCATCGCAGGGTTCGAAGAGCAACTGGCTGGCTTGAACATCGGCGAAGAAAAAGAAATTACCGTAACTTTCCCTGAAGAGTACCACTCTCCTAACCTCGCTGGTAAAGAAGCGGTATTCCAAGTAAAGCTGAACAGCCTGAAGCGCAAAAACCTGCCTGCTTTGGATGATGAGTTTGCCAAAGACGTGAGCGAGTTCGACACGCTGGAAGAGCTGAAAGCAGACACCAAGAAAAAACTCGAAGAAAAAACAGCGCAAGAAAAAGATCAATATGTTCGTGAGCAACTCGTTCTGAAAGCAGCTGAAAGCGCTGAGATCGATTTGCCAGCAGTAATGGTTGAGCATGAATTGGATCAAATGGTAAATGAATTTGGTCAACGTCTGCAATACCAAGGCATGACGCTGGAACTGTACTACCAGTTCTCCGGCATGGATGAGAGCCAACTGCGTGATCAATTGCGTGCAGACGCAACATCCCGCGTTCGCACTTCCTTGACTTTGGAAGCAATCGGCAAAGCAGAAAACATCGAAGCAACAGAAGAAGATGTAACTGCAGAACTCGAGAAACTGGCTGGCGTATACGGCCGCCCAGCAGACGAGCTGCGCAAAATCTTCTCCGCACAAGATGGCATGGCTGCTCTGTACCGCGATGTGCAAACTCGCAAAACAGTAGATTTGCTGGTTGCAGAAAGCAAAGTAACAGCATAAGCTTAGAAGAACGCATGATTGGTCAGTGGGCAGGCTAACCCTGAGCGCTGGCTGTCAAGACCACAAGGCACGAGTGTATCGTGCCTTGTTTTTCCACCATTGACTTTTTTCGGCAAAGGAGGAAAATACATAATGTTAATCCCTATGGTCATCGAGCAAACAAGCAGGGGCGAGCGCTCCTATGATATTTACTCGCGCCTCCTGAAAGACCGGATTATTCTCTTGGGCACCGAGATTGATGATGAAATCGCCAATCTTGTTGTTGCTCAGCTGCTTTTCTTGCAGGCAGAAGATCCGGACAAAGACATATCGCTATACATAAACTCTCCAGGTGGTTCTGTTACAGCAGGAATGGCCATCTATGACACCATGCAGTACATCAAACCGGATGTGTCCACGATTTGTGTGGGCATGGCTGCCAGCATGGGTGCTTTCCTGTTGGCTGCTGGTGCAAAAGGCAAGCGCTTCGCTCTGCCAAATGCCGAAGTAATGATTCACCAACCGCTCGGTGGTGTGCGTGGGCAAGCAGAAGACATCCGCATTCATGCGGAATGGATTATGAAAACGAAGCGCCAGCTAAATGAGATTTTGTCTGAGCGGACAGGTCAGCCTTATGAACGCGTAGAGCAAGATACAGATCGCGATAATTTCATGAGCGCAGAAGAAGCAAAGGCCTACGGATTGATTGACTCTATTATCGAACGCAAAAACTGACCCGTTGTGAGGTGAAGCGCATGTTTAAGTTTAACGACGACAAAGGCCAACTGAAGTGTTCCTTCTGCGGCAAGTCCCAGGAACAGGTGCGCAAGCTGGTAGCTGGTCCTGGTGTTTACATTTGTGACGAATGTATCGAACTGTGCAATGAAATTGTACAGGAAGAACTGGGTACTGAAGAAGAAATCGATATGAAAGAAATTCCAAAGCCAGTGGAAATTCGCAAAATCTTGGACGACTATGTGATCGGTCAAGATATGGCGAAGAAGTCCTTGTCTGTAGCGGTGTACAACCACTACAAACGGATTAATTCCGGGGCGAAGATCGAGGATGTGGAACTGCAAAAATCCAACATCATGCTGATCGGTCCGACTGGTAGCGGAAAAACGTTGCTCGCGCAAACATTGGCGCGCATTCTGAATGTACCTTTCGCGATTGCGGACGCAACTTCTCTGACAGAGGCAGGCTATGTGGGTGAAGATGTTGAAAACATCTTGCTCAAGCTCATCCAGGCTGCTGATTATGATGTTGAGAAGGCTGAAAAAGGAATCATTTACATCGACGAGATTGATAAGGTAGCCCGCAAATCGGAAAACCCATCCATCACGCGTGATGTATCTGGTGAAGGCGTTCAACAAGCGCTTTTGAAAATTTTGGAGGGGACCGTTGCGAGTGTGCCACCACAAGGCGGACGTAAGCATCCTCACCAAGAGTTCATCCAAATCGACACGTCGAACATTTTGTTCATCTGCGGCGGTGCATTTGATGGCGTCGAGCAGATTATCAAGCGTCGTTTGGGTAAAAAAGTCATCGGTTTCGGTGCAGACTTCGGCGATGGCGTAAAAGGCGATCTGAAAGCCGGAGAATACCTGAAATACATTTTGCCGGAAGACCTGCTGAAATTTGGTCTGATTCCGGAGTTCGTCGGTCGTTTGCCAGTGCTGGCTACCTTGGAGCCACTGGATGAGGAGACGCTCGTGCGTATCCTGACAGAGCCGAAAAACTCTTTGGTGAAACAGTACCAAAAACTGCTGAGTCTCGACGGTGTTGAGCTGGAGTTCGATAACGGTGCGCTCATGCAAATCGCGAAAGAAGCGATTAAGCGCAACACTGGTGCGCGCGGCCTGCGTGCGATTATCGAACAAATCATGCTCGATATGATGTATGAGCTTCCTTCCAGAGAAGACGTCAACAAGTGCGTGATTACCGAAGAAACGGTTCGCGACAAAGTGAAGCCGCAATTGTTGACCAAAGAAGGCCAGGAATTGCACGAAGAAACAGCATAAGTATTGTCTACACAAACCATCTCGTTATAGGCGAGGTGGTTTTTTTGTTGTTGGTTTATGTCTACGCTTGCGGGGCAATACTACTTGATATCGTTCAAGAGAAGCTTTACATATGCACAAAACGGTCAGGAACGTGTTCCCCTCTCTTCGGGGGACAAAAGTTGACCGCAAGCGAAGACGCATGGGAGGGACTGCATATGGACTATACGACATTGGTCATTGCTGTCATTGAAGTGGTTGTTGGTATCGTGATCGGCACCTACTTTTGGAACTTGCTGCGAGCGCAGAGAAACACGAAAACCTCAACCGAAAAGGAATCGCGTAAGGATCTTGATTCTATTCGTAAAATGAGAATGGTTGCATTGACTGAGCCTCTGTCAGAGAGAACAAGACCAGCGACTTTGGAAGAAATTGTAGGACAAGAAGATGGGCTTCGTGCGTTGCGTGCCGCTTTGTGTGGTCCCAACCCACAGCATGTCATTATTTATGGACCGCCTGGTGTAGGCAAGACCGCAGCGGCTAGGGTCGTGCTGGAAGAAGCGAAGAAAAATCAGCTATCGCCGTTTTCTTCTGATGCCAAGTTTATTGAAATTGATGCGACGATTGCTCGTTTTGATGAGCGCGGGATTGCTGACCCGTTAATTGGCTCTGTACATGATCCTATTTATCAAGGGGCAGGCTCGCTTGGGCAGGCGGGAATTCCGCAGCCAAAGCCAGGCGCTGTGACGAAAGCGCACGGTGGCATGCTTTTTCTTGATGAAATAGGGGAACTTCATCCTGTGCAGATGAATAAGTTACTAAAGGTTCTTGAAGACCGTAAAGTCATGCTAGAGAGTGCTTACTACAGCGAGGAAAATAACCAAATTCCTTCGCATATTCATGACGTTTTCAAATACGGTTTGCCGGCCGACTTCCGCCTGGTTGGAGCGACGACAAGGCTACCAGAAGAACTGCCTGCTGCGCTTCGTTCCCGTTGCCTGGAAATCTTTTTCCGCCCATTGAAAGCTGGAGAAATTGGGAGTATCGTGCGTACGGCCGTGCCTAAAATGAATATGAATATGGAAGATGGTGCTGTTTCCGTGATCGAGCGCTACGCGACCAATGGACGTGAAGCGATCAATACACTGCAAATCGCTGCGGGAATTGCCTTGACGGAAGACCGCAATGACATCCAGGCTGCCGATGTGGAATGGGTGATGCACAGCAGTCAAAAATCGCCTCGCCCAGAAAAGCAGGTACATGATACACCGCAGGTCGGATTGGTCAACGGTCTTGCTGTGTACGGTCCGAACATGGGCAGTGTGATGGAGCTGGAAGTGACTGCTTCTCCCACCGCTGTTCCTGGTCAAGGTCGAATGGCGATGACAGGAATGGCTGAAGAAGAGGAGATGGGCAGCCGTAGCCGGACGATCCGCCGGAAGTCGATGGCAAAAGGATCGATCGAAAACGTTTTGACTGTCCTGAACAGAATGGGCGTCCGCCCGTATGATTACGATCTGCATATCAATTTTCCGGGAGGCATCCCTGTTGATGGGCCTTCTGCGGGCATTACCATTGCTACTGCGATCTACTCGGCGATTTTTAATCAGCCTGTCGATAATTTACTGGCCATGACTGGCGAAGTCAGTATTCATGGGAAGGTAAAGCCAGTTGGAGGTGTAGTTGCGAAGGTAGAGGCCGCCAAACAAGCGGGAGCGACCAGAGTCCTCATTCCACAGGAAAACTGGCAAAGCATTTTTGCAGACATGAAAGGGATCGAAATCATACCAGTGTCAACTGTCACTGAGGTAATTGAGCTAGCTGTACCGCAAGTTACTATGCAAGAAGAAGAGGCGACGGGATTTACTTTGCAAATCCCAGCAGAGGATCTCGCTTCCTCTCCGCTATCCCTGTAACAGTCGGGTATGCTCGCGGATTAGACATCGGATTGTGTTTGCGCTACAATGGAAAAAAGCTTCTGCTTGCAAAGAGCCTGAGGCCTTGCCCGGCCTGAAACGAGCTCCACAAAAAATGATTGCGAGATCTTTTTTGTCTCGTTTTTTGGGGCCGGGCGGGCGTTTGAAAAACGGCTTTGAGGGCCGTTTTTGTCTGTTATAAGGCTCTTTGTAAGAGGGTAGATCAACAAGGAGAGGTGCATCCGCTTGGGCGAACGTTCCGGTAAACGAGAATTACCGCTTCTCCCGTTGCGAGGATTGCTTGTTTATCCGACAATGGTACTCCATTTGGACGTTGGACGGGAAAAGTCCATCCGCGCATTGGAGCAAGCCATGGTAGACGATAACAAGATTTTGCTTGCGACACAGGAAGAGGTCCATATAGAAGAGCCAGATGCTGAGCAAATTTACAGTATTGGTACCGTTGCGCGTGTGAAACAAATGCTGAAGCTGCCGAATGGGACAATCCGTGTATTGGTAGAAGGCTTGCAACGCGCGAAGATCGAGGAGTATCTTCAACAGGAAGATTATTTCGTCGTGTCGATTACATATTTGCAAGATGAAAAAACAGAGCAAAACGAAGTGGAAGCATTAATGCGTTCCTTGCTGGGCCACTTTGAGCAGTACATCAAGCTGTCCAAAAAGGTTTCTCCAGAGACGCTAACCTCTGTGCAGGACATTGAGGAACCGGGACGTTTGGCAGATGTGATTGCTTCGCATTTGCCACTCAAGATGAAGGACAAACAGGAAATTTTGGAGACGACCAACATCAAGGAACGTCTCGAAATTCTTTTAACCATTTTGAACAACGAGCGCGAAGTACTAGAGCTGGAGCGCAAGATCGGCAACCGCGTGAAGAAACAGATGGAGCGCACGCAAAAGGAATATTACCTGCGTGAGCAAATGAAAGCTATCCAAAAAGAGCTGGGCGACAAGGACGGACGCCAAGGTGAAGTAGATGAGCTGCGTGCTCAGCTCGAAAAATCGGATGCTCCTGAGCGGATCAAAGCGAAGATTGAGAAGGAGCTCGAGCGTCTGGAAAAGATGCCGGCGACTTCTGCGGAAGGCTCAGTCATCCGTACGTATATCGATACCTTGTTTGCACTGCCGTGGGCGAAGACGACCGAAGACAATCTGGATATTCATCATGCACAGCAAGTTCTCGATGAAGATCATTACGGCTTGGATAAACCGAAGGAGCGCGTCTTGGAGTATTTGGCAGTACAAAAGCTGGTAAACTCCATGCGTGGACCAATCCTTTGTCTGGTAGGCCCTCCGGGTGTCGGGAAAACATCTCTGGCCCGTTCCGTAGCGCGTGCAATCGGTCGCAATTTCGTTCGCATTTCCTTGGGTGGAGTACGCGATGAAGCAGAAATTCGCGGACACCGCCGCACGTATGTCGGTGCTCTCCCAGGACGAATCATACAAGGAATGAAGCAAGCAGGTACGATTAATCCTGTCTTTTTGCTGGATGAGATCGACAAGCTCGCGTCCGATTTCCGTGGAGACCCTGCTTCTGCGCTGCTCGAAGTACTCGATCCAAACCAAAATGATAAATTCAGTGACCACTATATCGAAGAGACCTATGATTTGACGAACGTCATGTTTATTACGACCGCAAACAGTCTCGATACGATTCCGCGTCCGCTCTTGGACCGGATGGAGGTCATCTCGATTTCCAGCTATACCGAATTGGAAAAGCTGAACATTTTGCGTGATTACCTCTTGCCGAAGCAAATGCAGGATCACGGTCTGGGCAAAGATAAGCTGAAAATGAACGACGATGCGATGCTGAAGCTCGTTCGTTTGTACACGCGAGAAGCGGGTGTTCGCAACCTCAATCGCGAAGCAGCCAACGTATGCCGCAAAGCTGCCAAGCTGATCGTGAGCGGGGAGAAGAAGCGTGTCGTGGTTACGGTAAAGACATTGGAGACACTGCTTGGCAAACCGCGTTACCGCTATGGACTGGCGGAGAAAAAAGATCAAGTCGGCTCCGTTACGGGTCTGGCTTGGACACAAGCAGGTGGAGATACGCTGAATGTAGAAGTCAGCATTTTGCCTGGAAAAGGTAAGCTCACCCTGACAGGGAAACTGGGTGACGTCATGAAGGAATCTGCGCAGGCTGCGTTTAGCTATATTCGCTCCCATGCAGATCAGTGGGGAATTGATCCGTCCTTCCACGAGAAGAACGATATCCACATCCATTTTCCAGAAGGGGCGATTCCAAAAGACGGTCCTTCTGCTGGGATTACCATGGCAACCGCACTCGTATCCGCCCTGACGAAAATCCCTGTGAAAAAAGAAGTGGGGATGACCGGGGAGATTACATTGCGAGGTCGGGTACTGCCAATTGGCGGGCTGAAAGAAAAATGCATGTCTGCTCACCGTGCAGGTTTAACCACGATCATTTTGCCAAAAGACAACGAGAAGGATATCGAGGATATCCCGGAGAGCGTACGCGGTGAACTGTCATTCTATCCAGTTGATCATTTAGATGAAGTGCTGCGTCACGCGCTAACTAAACAGCCAGTAGGTGACAAAGCATGAAAGTAACATCATCAGAGTTTATTATCAGCGCGGTTGGACCGAAGCAGTATCCTACGGATGGTCTCCATGAGATCGCGCTGGTAGGACGCTCCAACGTAGGGAAATCATCCTTGCTCAATAAAATGATGAACCGCAAAGGGCTTGCCCGGATCAGTTCTCGTCCGGGTAAAACCCAGACATTGAACTATTTCCGTGTCAATCAAATGCTCTACTTCGTTGACTTCCCGGGTTATGGGTATGCAAAGGTAGCGAAGACGATCAAGGAACAATGGGGAAAAATGATCGAGGGCTATTTGAAAAACCGGAAAGAGCTTCGCTTCATTATTCAACTGGTCGATATTCGCCATGCTCCGAGTAAAGACGATATTGCGATGTACGATTGGTGCAAGCAAATCGGGATCCCTACCGTAGTCGTAGCGACGAAAGGTGATAAAATCGCTCGCGGGCGTTGGCTACAGCATACGAAGATCATCCGTCAAAGCCTGAATTTGCGCGGGGATGATACGATCATTGTATTTTCCTCGGAGACAGGTCAAGGCAAGGATGAACTGTGGGCAGAAATCATGCGTCGTATCCGTGCTGGCGAGGAAATGGCCAGGGAGACGGCTGCCAAGGCTGAGGAGACTGCTCCAGCCAATGAGTAATTCTTAGACCCAATTCGTCGTGGGGAAGGGAGCATCTGAGTGAGCGGGAGTGCTTGCTTTGCTGTACGTGGTGTGATCGAAGGCTTCTATGGAACACCTTGGACACATGAAGAGCGGCTGGATATGATCGACTTTTTGCACCGACATGATTACAACGCGTATTTCTACGCTCCAAAAGATGACGAGTATCTGCGGGAACGCTGGATGGAGTCGCTCCCTAGAAAAGCCAATCAACAGTTAGAAGAGTTGATCCAGCGGGCAAAGACTCGCAACATGCAGTTTATTTATTGTCTGGGTCCTGGGCTCAGCATGGAATATACGAATCGTCAGCACTTGGAGCTATTAGGCAGGAAGTATCGGGATTTGTATGATCGTGGTGTGCGTTACTTTGCGCTATTGTTCGATGATATCCCCATGCATCTGTTGCATGAGAAGGATGTAGCCGAGTTCGCCCATTTGGCGGAGGCGCATGCCCAGACGACGCTTTATGTGTGGGATTTGATACGGAGCTGGGGCGAACCAGTCAAGTTGGTTGTCTGTCCTACACAATACAACGGGATTGGAAAAGAAGCGTACATCATGTACCTCGGCCAGCATCTGCCGTCAGAAATCGATTTGTTCTGGACGGGACGATTCGTCTGCTCGCCCTACCTAACGGATGGTGATGCCATTCGCTTTCATGAGTCTACGGGTCATCAGCCATTTTATTGGGACAACTACCCGGTGAATGATTTGGCCATGGCGAATGAACTACATATCGGTCCATTGCGTCACCGCGATCCTGACCTGTGGCAATACGCAGCAGGCTATGTGGCGAATGCGATGTCTAGACCAGAATGCTCGAAGATTCCTTTGATTACGACGGCAGCTTATTTGCGAGATCCGATCGGCTACGATCCTGATACAGTATGGAAACAAGCCATCGAGGAAGTAGCGGGACAAAAGGATGCAGATGCTTTCTTTACCTTTGCGGATAATGTGCAAAGCTCGTTTTTATGCGAGGTGGAATCGCCGCGATTGCTAGAAGCGATCCTGACCTTCCGCTTTCATTTTTTGCAGGGAGATCGGCAAAAGGCCATTGCTGACTTGACGGCCCTTTTTCAGAAGATGGAGGCGTCGGCAGACAAGCTGTTGGCAGGGATGACGAATCAGAAGCTTGCAGAAGAAACGAGGCCGTGGGTGGAGAAGTTCCATCTGTGGACAAAGGTCGGTCTGTCGGCAGTCGCTCTCATTGATCAGGGGACAAGAGGGCGACTTCCACAAGCAGCGTATCACTTGCTCCGGCTCAAACAGTGGCTCAAACGAACGGAACGTTACCCGCAAGAAGTGTGCGGACCGGTCATGCAGCTTTTTGTGGATGCCGTAATGCTAGAGGTCAAGAAGAGCTCATAAAAAAAGTTCCTTTCCCGCAGGGGAGAAGGAACTTTTTTGCTTTTTCGCATCAGGCGGATTCACGACTCTCATTTGGTTTTCTCTGACGGAAATTGCGCAACCATTCTTGAATTGGCAGTTCAGCGAGAATCATGCCGGTGAAAATCAGGAGACATCCGGTCAGCTGTCTTCCATTCAATACTTCATGAATAAACACGTAGGAGGTGATTGCAGCAAAAACGGGCTCCAAAGCGAAAATGAGAGCGACCCGCGTCGAGCTGGTTTGTTTTTGCAAGGCCGTCTGCGCGAGAAAGGCCAGTGCCGTAGCGAAAATAGACGTGACGATCAAACCCAAGGCCACCTCTGGGATGAACAAGATCGTCGGATCAAAAGCACGACTCCAATCCTCAAAGAAAAAGGCGTACAGCCAGCTCATAACAGCTACCGTGCCTAATTGCGTAATGGCAAGGGGCAATGCTGCAAAACGAGGTGCGTATTTGCCGGTAGAGACGATTTGCATAGCGAAGCAGATTGCACCGAAGAATACCAGGGCATCACCGAGATTAAAGGAGAACGACTGGCTCTGTGTCAGCAAATACAAGCCGAACGCTGCTAGAATCACGCCGACGATAGCGAGAGGTTTGACACGCTCACGCAAGAGCAAAAATGAGAAGAGCGGTACCAATACGACGGCTAAACCTGTGATAAAGCCAGCTTTGGACGGCGATGTATACAAAAGTCCTACGGTCTGAAAGGCATATCCCAGACAGAGCCAAAAACCGAGGATGACGCCTGCACGAAGCAGTGGCCCTCTCCATTCAGAGTTCTGCCCTCGATAACGATTGCGGATGAAATAGATGATCAGTAAAAATAACGCAGCAATGGTAAAGCGTACGGCGTTAAACGTATTGGGAGGCAGCGATGCGATTGCCTGCTGTACGATCAAAAACGTAGTTCCCCAGATAACTGCGACGAGGAGCAGCGTTATGTCTGCCATCCAAGGTTTTCTCAAAGCTTCTTTTCTCTCCTTTCTGACATTTTCGCAATTTTTCTTCTGTTTTCATGTATAGCCGACATCATAAGGGATTCCCGGACGGAACGCAAGCGGATTATAAAGGATATACCCAAAGTGCACTCCGTTAAAAAACTTTTCACAATTACTCCTATCCGATTCGGGACATAATGATATAATAATAGTGCATTTTACATATGCCGCTAACAGGTTTGTTATTCTGGGAGGACATTATGGATATTCTTTTGCTGGGTCTAAACTATAAAACAGCTCCTGTCGAAATTCGCGAAAAGTTTACATTCAGCGACGATGGGACAGCACGCGCTCTTCATCTTCTCTCCCAGACGAAGAGTATCGCAGAATGTATCATCCTGGGGACGTGCAACCGGACGGAAATCTACGTTGTTTGCGACCAGGCGAATATTGGCCGAGACTATTCCCGCCGTTTTTTGGCTGAATGGTTCGGCGTGGAGAAAGAACAATTTAAGGATCATCTCTATATAAAAGAGAACGAACAGGCAATCGAGCACTTGTTCCGAGTCTCTTCCGGTCTTGATTCGATGGTAATGGGAGAAACACAAATCCTCGGACAAGTCCGGGATGCGTTCTTGTTGGCGCAGGAGCGTCAAACGACAGGGACCGTCTTTAACACCTTGTTCAAGCAAGCGATTACGTTCGCCAAGCGTGCTCACACAGAGACAGCGATTGGACAAAATGCGGTTTCTGTCAGCTACGCTGCTGTCGAACTGGGGAAAAAGATTTTCGGTTCCTTCGCAGGGAAGTCTGTCCTGATCGTCGGAGCGGGAAAAATGAGCGAGCTGACTGCCAAGCACCTGCACGCAAACGGATCGGAACGCGTCATGGTAGCGAATCGTACATTGGAGCGAGCGCAGCTTTTGGCAGAAAAGTTCAAGGGTGACTCCTGTACGATGGAGCAGTTGCCAGAGGCACTGCTCACAGCAGACATCGTCATCAGCTCGACCGGAGCGACAGGTTATGTCCTCGGCAAAAAAGAACTGGCTCCGATCATGAAACAAAGGAAGCATCGTCCGTTGTTCATGGTGGATATCGCAGTTCCTCGCGACCTGAATCCTGACTTGCATGATCTGGATAACGTATTTTTATATGATATTGACGATCTCGAAGGCATCGTTGCGAGTAACGTTGCGGAACGTTCTCGTGAAGCGGAACGTCTGGATGTCATGATTCAAGAAGAGATCGTGGCATTCACGACCTGGTACCAAACGCTTGGCGTGGCGCCAATCATCGCTGCACTGCGTGACAAGGCAAACACGATCCAAAGCGAAGCGATGCGAAAAATCGAAAACAAGCTGCCGAATTTGTCTGAGCGGGAGATGCACATCATCCGCAAGACAACCAAGGGTATTGTCAATCAACTGTTGCACGATCCGGTCGTGCGTTTAAAAGAAATGGCAGCTACCAAAGATGGGGAAGAAGTGCTGGATATTTTCGAGAAAATGTTTGCGTTGGAGGAGATCCTGGAGCGAAAAGAACAGGAAGCAATCTGGGCTAACGATAAAAATAAACAGACATCTTCTTCTCGGGAGCAGGTATTGGCTTCCCGGTTCCCTGAATAAGCTGACCTGACAATCTATCTGCTGCTAGAGGTTGTTCAAAAAGTCGTCTTTTGATCACGAAGTAGCTCAGTAAGCTAATTCGACATCGAATATGGCGTTCACCTCCGAAGTCCGGTGCTCATGTAGATTACCTACACTCCGCTCCTCCTTCGTTCGGTTCTCGCCATCTTCTCGGTGCTAAAAAGCCGACTTTTTGAACACGCACTGTTAGAAACCGATTGGGAAAGTGGGGGAGAGAGTGCATGGCCGAGGTGAGATGGATCTACGACTTGACGATCTTTCTCTACGCTGCAAGTGTTCTCTTCTATTTTAACGACTTCTTGCAAAGCAACCGGAAAGTCAATCGTCTGGCTTTCGGGTTGCTTGTTGTCGTTTGGGCCTTGCAAACCGCATTTTTTGTCTCGCAAGCAGTCATGAAGGGGTATTTTCCAGTCATTACGTTGTTTGAGACGCTCTTTTTTTATTCATGGGTGCTGGTAGGCTTGTCGCTTGCCATTCACTATTTTTTTCGGATTGATTTACTGGTTTTTTTTACTAATATTATTGGGTTCGTCGTGCTCGTCATGTCGATGTTTTTGCCGGAAACGCCGATTGAGGCTGTATCGAGTATCTTGACCTCTGAGCTATTGTTGACGCATGTGACACTGGCTATGTTCAGCTATGGGGCGTTCTCGCTCTCCATGATTTTCTCGGCCATGTACTTGCTTCAGCACAAAATGCTCAAAGAAAGACGCTGGTCGCCGTTGCTCAGGCGATTGCCTAGCCTCGATCAACTGGAAGGCTACGCGTACCGAATGAACATGCTGGGTGTACCGATGCTCTTGCTCTCGATTGTATTAGGGATCATTTGGGGTAAAATGGTTTTGCCGGAGAAATTTTTGTTTGACTCCAAAGTAGTGCTCTCCGTGCTGGTTCTTGCGATTTATTCGCTGTGGCTGTACCAACGCTATCGGGATACGGTGCAGATGCGCAGACTCGCGCAGTGGAACGTCCTGGCGTTTTTGTTACTGCTTATCAATTTTTTAGGCTTCACTACTTCTACATTTCACGACTGGTGGTAGGGGCTGTTCATCAAGGAGGCTGTCATGGGAAAATGGAAAGTGGGAACGCGTCGCAGCAAATTGGCGCTCACCCAAACGAAATGGGTCGTAGAAAAACTGAAGGGGTTCGCACCTGAAGCTGATTTTGAATTGCATGAAATCGTGACAAAAGGCGATCGAATCCTCGATGTGACCTTGTCCAAAGTAGGCGGAAAAGGGTTGTTTGTCAAAGAAATCGAGCAATCCTTGTTCGATAAGGAAACCGATTTTGCGGTACACAGCTTGAAGGATATGCCTGCTGAATTGCCAGAGGGCTTGGTAATCGGAGCGATTCCGAAGCGTGTTGATCCTCGGGATGTTCTGCTTTCCAAGGACGGCAAGACGTTGGATGAACTGCCGCAAGGAGCTTTGGTAGGGACTAGCAGCTTGCGCCGTTCTGCACAAATTCTCGCACATCGCCCTGACATTCAGATCGAATCTCTGCGTGGAAATATTGATACGCGCATGCGCAAGCTGGAGGAAGGCAATTTTGATGCCATTATCCTCGCTGCGGCAGGACTTGAGCGCGTGAATTTCGAAGGGAACATCTCGCAGTTCCTGCCTGTTGAAATCAGCTTGCCAGCAGTCGGTCAAGGAGCGCTTGCCATCGAATGCCGTGCAGACGATGAGGAGACACTCGCTCTCTTGAAGCAGTTTGATGACGCACCGACGCGTTTAGCGGTAACAGCAGAGCGCAGCTTCCTGCATAAACTCCAAGGCGGCTGTCAGGTGCCGATTGGCGCATATGCGACAGTTGGAGAGAACAATGAAATTACTATGACGGGAATGGTTGGCTCCCCAGATGGGAAGCAAATGTTCAAAAACACGGCGACTGGGCAAGATCCGTTAGCGCTGGGCATTCAAGTGGCGGAAGCCCTCCTGGCGCAGGGAGCGGGAGAAGTACTTGCGCAAGTATTGCGGGAGAATGAGCAATGATTGTCCACGGATCGCACAAGCCGCTGACTGGCAAGTGCATCATGGTCACGCGGGCAAGAAGTCAAGTTCGCGAGCTCGTTGAACATATCGAGCGGTTAGGTGGAGAAGCGTACGCATTTCCCCTGTTAAAAATGATGCCGCCGCCGGAAACTGCCAAGCTCGACGAGGCCATCACCCAGTTGCCAACATACGACTGGGTGGTCTTCACGAGTGTGAATGGCGTACGCTTCTTCTTGGAGCGCATGCGTGAGGTCGGGGTAGGACTCGAAGCGTTCACTGGCAAAATTGCTGCGGTTGGTCCGAAGACGGCCAAGGCGCTTGAGGATCACGGGCTCGGAGTAGCTGTCATCCCGTCTGATTACGTGGCGGAAGGCTTGCTGTCGAGCTTGTATGATCAGCTGCTTCCTGGTCAGCGTGTTCTGTTGCCTCGTGCAGATATTGCCCGCAAGGCACTGCCCAAGGAGTTGGCTCGCTTGGGGCTTGCTGTGACAGAGGTAGACGTGTATCACACTGTCATTGATGCAGAGCAGGCTCCAGATGCAGCGGAAAAGCTACAACAAGGTCTCATCGATATCATCTTGTTTACCAGCTCTTCAACGGTGACGCATTTCATGGCAGCGATGGAGTCCTATGCATCGTTTGACTGGCTCAAGCACGTTCAGATAGCCTGTATCGGACCAATCACGGCAGATACAGCAAGACAAAACGGGCTTTCTGTTCATGTCGTAGCGAGTGAGTACACCGTGGAAGGCTTACTAGCAGCTATCATAGAGAATCTGGGAGGGAATCGACATGGCACAAACATTTGACCGTCATCGCCGTCTTCGCAAAAGTGCGGCTATGCGCAATTTGGTGCGGGAGAACCACGTACGGGTGGAAGACTTGATTTATCCGTTGTTCGTAGTGGAAGGAACCGGTATTAAGAATGAGATTCCGTCCATGCCAGGCGTGTATCAGCTCTCCTTGGACACTTTGGCCGAAGAGATGAAGGAAATCGTAGCTCTAGGAATTCAAGCTGTTTTGATGTTTGGGGTACCAGTACATAAAGACGCATGCGGAACAGAGGCGTACAATGATGATGCGATTACCCAACAGGCGATGCGTCTGATCAAGGAAGCCCATCCGGAAATGCTCGTGATTGCAGATACATGCCTGTGTGAATACACCGATCATGGTCACTGTGGTGTCATTCACGAAGGCGAAGTCGTGAATGACGAGACATTGAAGCTTTTGGGTCAGACCGCCGTTTCCCAAGCAAAAGCCGGAGCAGACATTATCGCTCCTTCCAACATGATGGACGGTTTCGTGATTGCAATCCGTGAAGCTTTGGACGAGGCTGGTTTTGAGCACATTCCGATCATGTCCTATGCGGTGAAATACGCTTCTGCTTTCTATGGGCCATTCCGCGATGCGGCAGGCTCGACTCCACAATTTGGCGATCGCAAAAGCTATCAAATGGACGCGGCCAATGCACGTGAAGGTCTGCGCGAAGCAGCTTCCGATGTAAAAGAGGGAGCGGACTTTTTGATCGTGAAGCCAGGTCTTGCCTTCATGGACATGGTTCTTCGTCTGCGTGAGAACTTCAACCTGCCGATCGTGGCTTACAATGTGAGTGCAGAGTACTCCATGGTAAAAGCGGCAGCTCTGAATGGTTGGATCGATGAAGAGCGTATCGTTATGGAAACATTGGTTGGCTTCAAACGTGCAGGTGCAGATTTGATCATTACGTACCATGCAAAAGATGTTGCAAAATGGCTGGCGAGGTGAGCATGAGATGAATAGAGAAAAATCTACTCAGTTATTTGCAGAAGCACAGCATTACATACCAGGTGGAGTAAACAGTCCGGTTCGTGCCTTTAAGAGCGTCGGAGGCAATCCTGTTTACATTGCAAAAGGAGAAGGCTCCCGCATTTTTGATGTGGATGGAAACAGTTATATTGACTACATCGGCTCGTGGGGTCCATTGATATTGGGCCATGCACATCCGCGTGTCCTTGCAGCGATTACGGAAGTAGCTGCGCTTGGAACTAGCTTCGGCGCACCGACTGAGCGGGAAACAGAAATGGCAAAGCTCGTTTGTGAGATCGTGCCATCTGTAGAAGTCGTGCGCATGGTGAACTCCGGTACAGAGGCAACGATGAGCGCTCTGCGCCTTGCGCGTGGTTATACCAGACGCAATAAAATCATGAAGTTCGAAGGCTGCTACCATGGTCATGCTGACAGCCTGTTGATCAAAGCTGGCTCCGGTGTGGCTACACTGGGACTTCCAGACAGCCCAGGTGTACCTGAAGGAACAGCACACAATACGATTACGGTTCCTTACAATGATCTGGAAAGCGTCAAACTGGCATTTGAAGCGTTTGGCGATGATCTGGCAGCAGTTATTGTGGAGCCAATCGGCGGCAACATGGGGGTTGTTCCTCCACAGCCAGGCTTCCTCGAAGGACTGCGTGAAATTACAGAGAAACATGGGACACTGCTGATTTTCGATGAAGTCATGACTGGCTTCCGGGTAGCATTGGGCGGTGCACAAGAGCTGTACGGCATTACTCCGGATTTGACCACGATGGGGAAAGTCATCGGGGGTGGCTTGCCAGTAGGTGCATACGGCGGCAAACGTGAGATCATGCAGCAAGTAGCTCCTGCAGGCCCAATCTATCAGGCAGGGACGCTGTCGGGTAATCCTTTGGCGATGGCAGCAGGCTTGACTACCTTGCAAGAGCTTAGCAAACCAGGCGCATACGAACGCTTGGAGAAGATGTCCGCTCGTTTGGCTGAAGGCTTGGCTGACAATGCCAAGAAGCTGGGCATTCCGCACACGCTCAATCGCGTGGGTTCCATGGTTTGCCTGTTCTTTACAGAGACGCCAGTTACCAACTACGAAACAGCGAAATCATCCGATCTGGAGCGTTTCTCGGCGTACTTTAGCTATCTGCTGGAGGAAGGCATCATGATCCCGCCGTCCCAGTTTGAGGGTATGTTCGTTTCCTTGGCTCATACCGATGAAGATATCGAACGTACGATTGAAGCAAGCTTCAAAGCGATGAAAAGAGCGTTTGAATAAAGAATGAAAAGAAGAAAGCACTTCCTTGCTGATGCAGGAGGTGCTTTTTTTGATTTTTTGCAGGATTTTTCCACCCCTTGTCAAAATACGAAGGAAAATGCAGATGAATGAGGTGGAGACATGGAAGGGACGATCATTCACGTACCGCAAAAGCATCTGGTTGGCCTTAGCTTCTCTGGTTCGTTTCCTATGCTAGTGGAATACATGCCGAAGTTGTGGGAGACTTTTTTGAAGCGCCAGGATGAGATTCCTCTCGTGATTTCACCAGATGTTCGTTACGACATCAGCGACGAGAATCGGACGTACCAAATGTATACCGAGTACATTGTCGTGGAAGTGGAGCGTTTCGAGCATATCCCTGAGGGCATGCTCGGGTTCACGATTCCAGAGAGGACATACGCCCGCTTTACCCATACAGGGCCTATGGAGCAGGTGCAAAATACATACCACGGACTGTTTGGTTGGCTCAACGAGAATGGCCATCAGGTGGACGAGAAAGCTCGTCGCATGGAGCGCTACGATCAACGGTACGTTCCATCTGTGCATGAGTCTGCTCGGGTCGACAATGCGTATGAAATTTTTATTCCGCTTCGGTAAAAAAAAGAAAACAACACCGCTCATTGCAAGCAAGAGGTGTTGTTTTTGATGTCAATCTATTTGCTTGTCTAGGAAACGTGCTAGTTCATCCATGACAGACTGTAGCACTTGAAGGGAATCATCGACGTAGAGATCAACATCGAGGGAGTGCTTGGCGTCTGGTGGGAGATGGAGCTGGATGTTTGGTTTGGATGTGGCAAGCTGATCAACCACGCCCTGATTGTAGTAATGATCGGCGGTGCCTGAGACGAGAAATATCGGTTGGGTAAGAGTTAGCAATTCCGCATGGAACACTTCCTCAGTCAGCAATGGCGTCAATAAGATTGCAGATGAATGGGCAAAACGAGATTCCTTGAGCAATCCGCAGGTAATCGGCACCGTACCGAGTGACTTCCCGAGGAAGAAAACTCGTTCATATCCGTACACATCCAGCACATGTGAGACAACCGTTTGCATCTCCTCGCTGATCCAAGCACTTCGTTTGGCGAATGAGCTATTCCAAAAATCCGCATTGTCTCGTCCATACTCTGCGTGTACATAGACGAGATCGAACTGTTTACTCAAAAAAAGCATGGTAGAATAATACAGATAAGGCCTGTCGAACGAATAGCTGGCTCCGGGAAAGAAAAAACAGACGGAGCGAGATGGCGTCTGACTTGCCTGAATGTGCGTATACGCTATTTCTCTCCCGTCCCTGACGATCACGGAACCTGTTTTTGGGTATACCATCTACATGTGCACCTCTTTCATGTTCTTTTGAACAGGGGTTATTTTCAAATCGTAAGGGTAAGTAGCACTTGTTGACAAGAAGTAACCAAACAATAAAGGAGTATGATTCGATGAAAAAGGAAGTCCAACTGAGTAACGGCATCAAAATAGCCTATGTAGAAGAAGGAACAGGAGAATCGCTTGTTTTGATCCACGGTTTTTGCGGGAGCTCATCTTACTGGCATAAGCTAGTGCCGCTCCTGTCTAAAACGCATCGTGTCATTGCGATCGATTTGCGTGGTCATGGAAATAGCTCGGCCCCTGATGAACCGTATTCGATGGAGCGCTTTGCAGACGATCTGGCTTTGTTTGTAGATGAGCTGGGTTTAGCGAAGATTCATCTGTTTGGACATTCGCTCGGTGGCTATGTAACCTTGGCTTTTGCAAACCAATACGCGGACAAGCTGGCGAGCTTTGGCTTGATCCATTCGACGCCATATCCGGATGACGACGCTGCCAAGGCTAACCGGGATAAAGGAGCCCAGAGTATTCGGGAGAATGGGATGGAGCCTTTTATCAAAGCACTCATCCCGAAGCTGTTCGCACCTTCGCATATCGAATCGATGAGAGAAGAAGTCCAGCTGGCAAAAGAGATTGGCTTTGCGACGAGCCCGATTGGAGCCATCCAAACACTAGGCGCCATGCGTGATCGAGTAGATCGCAATCATGTGCTGCAAGAAACGACTTTACCTGTGCTATTAGTCGCAGGAACAGAGGACCGGATCATTCCTGCAGAAAAAACTTTTACAGTGGATAGAAATAGCGTCGAGCAAGTGCTGCTGCCTGATGTTGGGCATATGGGCATGGTCGAAGCGCCAGAGAAAATGGCTGAAGCATTGGGGAGCTTTCTCAACAAAAAGTAACAAAATCACACCATAGTCCTAGCAAATTTTGCTATAATGAAAACGTTATCCTATTTATTTATACATAGACGAGAGGGGAAATTATCATGAAAAAGGCACGTCGGATTACGATGACGGCGTTTGCATCTATCGTATTTGCATCGCTGATGTCTTCCTCAGCATTTGCAGCACCATTGCATCCCGTACAGCACGCTGACTGGATGGTGAAAAAGGCAATTGTATCAGCGGGTCAAAATGGCGATCTTGCTCTGGATCGTGCTGTGACTCTCGCGGAAGCTACTGTTGTTTTCTCCAAATTGAAAGAAGTAAAAGTGGGAGCTGCCGCTAAAGGTGCTCATTGGTCTGCTCCTTACTTCGACTGGGCAAAGAGCCAAGGCGCTCTCACACAAGACGACTATAAAAACCCTGCGCAAGTGGTAACATCTGCCAAGCTGACACAAATGGCTGACAAACTGGGCTACAAAATGAAGCTCGACAACAAAGCGACGGTAACGCGCGGTGAATTTTTCCAAGCATTGGGTGATGCGGCTACCACGCATGTAACGATTGCACACACCAACGATACACATGGTCACATTCAAGAAGACAAGAACCAAAAAGAATTCGGCTTTGCCAAAATCGCAACTTTACTCAAGGAATGGCGTGCAGAGAACGAAAACTTCTTGCTCTTGGACGCTGGTGATACCTTCCAAGGTACCGTTTTCGTGAACCAATTCAAAGGCGAATCTGTTGTTCCAATCCTCAACAGCCTCGACTACAACGTAATGGCTGCCGGTAACCACGAGTTTGACTTTGGTTATGAGCAATTGCTCAAGCTGCGTGACATGCTCGAGCATCCAGTCATCTCTGCTAACGTGTTCAAGGCAGATGGAAAAGAATTGCTGCCACCTATTTTCAAAGCAGAGATTGGTGGGAAGAAATTCGCCTTTGTTGGTTTCGTAGCGGAAGACACACCTGTATTGACTCACCCTGACAACGTAAAAGGGCTGACATTTAAAAATCCGGTAGAAGTGGCGAAAGTACTTGTACCTGAGCTGAAAAAAGAAGTAGATCACGTGATTGTTGTTTCCCATATCGGAGTGACCGTAGACCGTGAAATCGCGAAAAACGTTCCTGGCATTGACCTGATTGTTGGTGGTCACTCCCATACTCCGCTGAAAGCACCTGAACTCGTAAACGGCACGTACATCGTACAAGACTGGGAGTACGGCAAGTCTCTCGGACGCGCTGACCTCTACTACCTCGGCAAAGAATTGGTAGCATTCAGCGGCGGTTTGAAAGAGTACGATGAAGCAGTTGTGGCTGATCCAGAAGTAGATAAGATGGTAAAAGAAATCGTAGGCAAGATCGATACGGTAATGAATGTTGTCATTGCGAAATCCGAAGTGCCACTCGATGGTGACCGTGCACTGGTACGTACGAAAGAAACAAACGTAGGTAACCTGATCACAGATATCATGCTGGAGCGCACGAAGTCGATCAAAGGCTATGAAGCAGATGTAGCACTTGCTAACGGCGGTGGAATTCGTACACAGCTGCCAGCAGGCGATATCACGAAAAAAGGTCTGTACACGCTCCTGCCATTCGAGAATAATACACTGGCAGTCGTAGAAGTAACAGGCGAAGAGCTGAAGAAAGCCCTCGAAAACGGCGTGAGCCAGGTAGAAGAGGGAGCAGGACGCTTCCCGCAAGTGAGCGGCATGAGCTTCACGTACAACCCATCCAAGCCAGCTGGCGAGCGCGTAGTAGAAGTAAAAGTTGGCGACAAGCCGCTTGACCTGACCAAAACGTATAAATTGGCAACGATCGACTTCCTGGCAGCAGGTGGAGATGGTTACGAATCGTTGAAAAAGCCATTCTTCAACACAGGATTGTCCATGTACAGCATTGTGGAAGAAGGATTGGTCAAGCGTAAAACTGTCAATCCAAAAGTAGAAGGCCGCATTGTTGAAGCAAAATAAGGTTTGACCGGACAGGGATGGAGAAAAACCTCCCTGTCCATTTTTTACGCAGTCGCAGTTCCTTGGTATGCTGCGAAAAAGAGGTTTTGTTATTATGAAGTACCTTGCAATATATAGTAGCTATTTGGTAAGCTTTGACATGGGTGATGTTGATGAACGTACAGTTTAAAAAAGGGGTTCTGGAGCTGTGTGTTCTCGTCTTGACAGCTAAGCAGGACAGATACGGCTACGAACTGGTTGCGAGCATCTCGGAAAAATTCCATATCTCTGAAGGAACGGTTTACCCCTTACTTCGCCGTTTGACCCAGGAAGGATTTTTTACGACCTATTTGGCGGAATCACAAGAGGGACCCCCACGGAAATATTACCAGCTGACAAATCGCGGTCGTCAATACATGAATGATCTCGTCTTGGAGTGGCGAATATTTAACCGCGGGGTAAATGAGATCATAGAGGAGGGACTCGGATATGACAAGGCGTGAGTTTATGGATGAGTTAAATGCTTTGCTTAGCGCTTTGCCTGATAAAGAGCGCTTAGACATCCTTGCCGATTATACAGAGCATTTTCTCTTAGGAATGAAACAAGGGAAGACGGAGGTTGAAATTGCAGAAGGATTGGGGAGTCCGAAGCTAGTGGCACGTGAACTTTTGGCTGGCTACCGAATTGATCAAGCACAGTCCAACGCATCCGTAGGGAATATGACGCGAGCGATTGTCGCGACGATCAGCTTGGGATTTTTCAATCTCGTCTTCGTTTTGGGGCCATTTTTAGGCCTGATTGGTATACTGATGGGGTTGTATGCAATGACTGCGGCGCTTTTGGTCGCCCCAGTCGGAATATTCTTGGATTACGGGATTCCTGCCCCTTCTCAAGAGCGACTTTTCTTGTTGTTCTCCAGCATGGTTTCCGTAGGATTGGGCGGAATGTTTGCCATCGGCTTGCTGCGATTGACGAAATGGCTGTATCGCCAGTTCTTACGTTATCTCCAGTTCAACGTGAAGATGATCAGGGGGAAATGAGATGAGAAATTTGGGGAAAAGACTCTTTGGAATCAGTCTTCTTTTGTTCATCATCGGTGTATGTGGAATCATCTGGCTCTTTACGAAGCAAGAAAATTTCTCATTTTCGTTAAAACAAGTCAATGAAGAGCACATGATCGAACAAGAGGTAAAAGCGATTGAGTTGCTGACGGAAACGGCTGATGTGGAAATCATGGCAAGCAAGCAACCAAAAGCGAGTGTACGGATGGTCGGAGAAGTATCCGAACAACAGCAGGAGCGACTGGAGTTTCGGAGTGTAGTCTCACAAGATGGTACGCTGCTCGTAGAACTGCGTGAACGTCCTCACGTCAATATGTTTTATCCTCGCAACGGGAAGGTAAAGCTGGAGCTCTTCCTACCCGAAAAAGTGTATGAGCGCGTCCAGCTTGAAACGATGACAGGGGATATCAAGAGCGGAATGCTGCATGCAAAGAACACGAAAATATCCAGCAGCAATGGAGATGTGGACGTGTTGGGCTATGAAGGAGAAGCGCTTAACGTCCAGACAGCTACAGGAGATATCAATCTGGCAAATGTTCGCTCGGCCGTTACCATTGAAAGTTCTACAGGCGAGATTGATAAACTGACAATGCCAGAGTTAACCCACGACGTTTCTATTCGAACGGATACGGGGGATATTCGAGTGACAGTAGCCAAGGAGCCTGCTTCAGCACAGCTCGAAGTAACGACAGATACAGGAGGCATCGAAACCACCTGGTCTAACCTTACTTATGAAAAGAATGAGGAATACAAAGTGAAGGCATCGATTGGATCAGGTGGACCCAAAATGACGGTGCGAAGTTCTACCGGAGACGTTCGCATTCAATAGGAGAAGTTTGGAAACACTGATGGATAGGATTGGAAACGGAAGAAACGAAAAGATTTTGACACAAAAGAGACATTACTTGTCGAATGACGAATGGTATCATATTGAAGGAAACATAATTGTGCAAAGCGAGGTTTATTCATGACCGCAAAAACTTTTAACGATACGTTTTTGAAAGCATGTCGCGGTGAAGCGACAGAGCGTGTTCCAGTCTGGTACATGCGTCAGGCAGGGCGTTATCAGCCAGAATACCGCGCCATCCGCGCGAAGCATAGCTTTTTTGAAATGAACTACATACCGGAAGTTTGCGCGGAAGTGACACGTCTGCCCGTTGAGCAATTGGGCGTTGACGCTGCAATCTTGTTTGCAGACATCATGACGCCACTAAAACCGATTGGCGTGGATGTGAATATCGAATCTGGCATTGGTCCTGTAATCGCAAACCCAATCGAATCCTTGAAGGATGTTGAGCGTCTGCTTGAGCTCGATCCGGAAACACATGTGCCGTACATTCTTGAGTCCATTAAGATTTTGCGTCAGCAATTATCTGTTCCATTAATCGGTTTCGCGGGTGCACCGTTTACACTGGCTAGCTATTTGATCGAAGGTGGCCCTTCCAAGCACTATCATAAGACAAAAGCATTCATGTATACCGAGCCAGTTGCTTGGCAGGCGCTGATGGAAAAACTGGGCGATATGACGATCACTTACCTCAAAGCGCAAATTAAAGCAGGCGCGCAAGCTGTGCAAGTATTTGATTCGTGGGTCGGTGCATTGAATGACGAAGATTACCGCGAGTACATTACACCAGTTATGACGCGTATCTTCAACGCACTAAAAGATACTGGCGTGCCAACGATCTATTTTGGTATCGGCGCTGGTCATCTTTTGATGGATTGGAACCGCTTGCCTGTTGATGTGGTTGGTCTGGACTGGCGTACTTCGATTACGACTGCTCGTGAGATGGGTGTGACGAAGACGCTGCAAGGCAATTTGGACCCAACGCTGCTATTGGCTCCTTGGGAGAAGCTCGAAGCGAAGGCGAAGGAAATTTTGGATGAAGGCACAAAACAACCAGGCTTCATTTTTAACCTGGGACACGGCGTATTCCCTGACGCCAAAGTAGAAACGCTGCAACAACTGACGAAGTTCATCCATAGTTACAAAAGGGACGTCTAATCAGGAGGGGCGCTATCATGTCAAAGCAGAAGATCGGACTCTTGTTAATGGCGTATGGAACGCCACGCAGTCCTGAACAGATTGAACCATACTATACGCACATTCGTCGTGGTCGTAAGCCACCACAAGAACTGCTCGATGATTTGATGGCGCGTTACGAGGCTGTAGATGGATTGAATCGATTTGCAGACATTACGGATGAGCAGGTGCGCGCTCTCGAGCAGGAAATGAACAACCGCTTCTCAGACCGTGAATTTGTAGGGTACCTTGGTTTGAAGCATATCGCTCCGTTTGTCGAAGACGCAGTAGAGCAAATGAAGCGTGATGGGATTACAGAAGCGATCAGTCTAGTTCTGGCGCCTCATTATTCCAGCTATAGCGTCAAAGAATACAATGGACGAGCACAGGAGCATTCCGCAGCAATTGGCGGACCTGTCATCCACAGCATTGAGAGCTGGTATCTGGAACCAGGCTTCATCGGATATTGGGCTGATGCTATTCAAGCGACGTTTGCTACGATGACGGATGAAGAGCGTGGACAAGCAGTCGTGATCTTCTCCGCTCACAGCCTGCCGGAAAAAATCCTGAAGTCAGGTGATCCATACCCAATGCAACTGGAAGAGACAGCAAAGCTCATTGCCGAGCAAGCAGGGATCACTTCCTATGCAATCGGATGGCAAAGCGCCGGAAATACACCTGATCCGTGGCTGGGACCAGATGTACAGGATTTGACTAGAGAGCTGTACGAAGCAAAAGGCTACCAAGCATTTGTTTACTGTCCGGTCGGATTTATCGCAGAGCATTTGGAAGTTCTGTTTGATAATGATGTGGAATGCAAAACGGTTACAGATGAGCTAGGGGTACATTACTATCGTCCAGCGATGCCTAACGCCAGACCTGCGTTCATTTCCTGTCTGGCTGATGCAGTCGGAAAGAAGCTGGCGAATTAGGGGATCGATCATATGAGCGATAATACCTATCATATTACGATTATAGGCGGCGGTATCACAGGGTTGACCGCTGCTTTTTACTTACAAAAGGAAATCGAAGCAAAAGGCTTGCCCATCCGTTTTCAACTGATTGAAGAGCAGGGACGACTTGGTGGGAAAATCAAGACATGGCGTCACGAAGGGTTTGTTATTGAGCAAGGTCCCGATTCGTTTCTCGAGCGGAAAACGAGTGCGGCTGAGCTGGCAGTGGACTTGGGGCTGGCGGATGATCTCGTTCGAAACAGTACAGGCCAAGCGTATATTTGGCATCAGGATCGCCTGAAGGCTATACCAGAAGGAGCGGTCATGGGTGTACCGACGAAGCTCATGCCTTTTGTCACGACCGATCTCATTTCTTGGCCGGGCAAGCTTCGGGCAGCTTTGGATCTCGTTCTTCCTGCATCAAAAGGAGACGGCGATATCTCCGTGGGGGACTTTTTTCGGCGTAGGCTAGGTAATGAAGTTATTGATAATCTTATAGCGCCCTTATTGTCCGGTGTCTACTCCGGGGATCTCGACAAACTCAGCTTGCTTGCGAGTTTTCCTCAATTCGCGAAAATGGAGGAGCAGCATCGCAGCTTGATCGTAGCGATGAAGCATTCTCGCCCGCAAGTAAAAATGCAAGAAAAGCCAAAAGGCATCTTCCTGACGCTGAAGAACGGCTTGCAGTCCTTAGTAGAGGCAATCGAAAAGAGCCTGCCAGAAGAAGTTATCTCGAAGAATACCGGTGTCAAAGAACTGGTGAAACGGCCAGACGGGAAGTACACCTTGGTAATGAAAAATGGGGAAACGATCGAGACAGATACGGTGCTGTTTACTGTACCACATGCTGTCGCAGAGCCGTTGTTCCGTCCTTATGTACAAGTTCCTACCTTGCCACAAGCGAAGCCGCATATGGTCGCAACCATTGCTATGGCGTTTCCAGAGTCAGCGATTGATTTAGGAATGGAAGGGACAGGATTTATTGTACCGCGGCATTCTGGAGCAAAAATTACCGCGTGTACGTGGGCGCATCGCAAATGGCCGCATACGACGCCGAAAAACAAAGCCTTGCTGCGTAGCTTCATAGGAAGAGCAGGAGAGCAATCCTTCATGGAGCAGACAGACGAGGAAATTTTGGAGGTTGTCCTCCGTGATCTGCGCAAGATCATGACGATTCGAGCAGAGCCGGATTTTTATAACGTATCACGCTTGCAAAATGCCATACCATATGTGGTCGGGCATCAGGCTTGGGTGCAGGATATGAACAATCAATTAAAAGAAAAACTCCCTGGTGTTATCCTGGCAGGTGCGTCATACAGTGGCGTAGGTGTACCAGATTGTATTGATCAGGGGAAAAAAGCAATAGCAGAATGGATCGCGTCTGTAAAACCGGGGAGATAGATAACCCCGGTTTTTCCTTTTTTTTCGGTGCTAAACGGCTCGTCCTGTCCATATAGTATAGGGAAATGTCCTGCACTTGAAAGGAGGAGCACGAATGGCATTACAGGATGGGCAACTCTCTTTTGCCATCAAGGAGACCATTTTCCTCTCATCCGATAGAGCTGGAATAGGTGAATTGCAAGAGCTGGAATTGGTTCCAGATGTGGAAGTGTTGGAAAACGATTCCTACATCTCGATCACGGGTTGCTTGCAGTTAGTAGGGAAGTACGAGCCAATCAGGGAAGCCGCAGAAGCGACAGGCGGTGAAAGAGAATCGCTGGTTGAGGCCATGACTTTTACTCCCTTTCGCCAGGAAGCATCGGATCAAGCCTTTTATGGCTGGGAGGAACAGATTGGTCATCGCATTCCGTTGAACATCACCATTCCATTGGATCGGATTACCGAGATCGGAGACATCTACGCAATTGTGGACAGCTTTGACTACAAGCTAGAATCACCACATCAAATGCTAATCGATGCCGATCTGAAGATTTTGGGGATAGTCCTGGGGGATAGAGCTGAAAAAGCAGAGCAGATCGAAACGCAAGCTGCCGGACCAGGCGAAGGAGCATGGGAATACACCTTCGCTGCTGGTGATGATGGGCAAGAATATACGGAGCAGACGTCCCTCGATGACATTGATCAAAAGCTGAGTGCGCTGGAGGAGGAATTGGAGCGTCAGGCATTGCCAGCATCCTATGAATCAACCGAATCTCCTTCCATGTTCGACACTCCGGCTATTGCTCAATCCAATGAGGATGAATACTACGAGCAATACGGTGATGTGCTGGAAGTGGCACAGTCCAATCCTCCAGAGTCCTGGGAGACTGCTTCTATTTCGTATGACTTAGATTCCCAACAATCTGCTTCGTACGATTCTTCTGTCGCCTATTCCGAGCAGTCAGTATTGGCTGATGAGCAAGAGCAGATGAGAGAAATAGCCGAAAAAGAACAAGAACATGAGGAGCCTGTACTGGCTATACACGATCAGCAGGCAATCGCATACCAGCAAGTTTCCAATGAATCTACTGGGGCGTCAGTCGAAGCAGAGTCGCAGGAAGCAGTGCAAGAAGCGGTGGAAGCCACTGTTGTTTCCGAGCAAGAACCTGAGCAAGAAGCAGAACCAGTCGTTGCACAACCAGAGGCTGCTGCGGAAGATGTAGAAGTGCGAGTGGCGATTTCAGGGAAACCCTCCTATGAAGAAAGAAGTCGAGTGAACATTACCTCCATCTTCTCACAAGCGAATCGTGCCAAACAGGAAGCGATGGCGTTGGAGGCGGAATCTTCATCTAGCTCTTCGAGACATGGATCTTCGGGAAATGTCAACGCTTCTACGATGGAGGCCATGCAAAATCTCACGTCGTTTGTCCGCAGAAAAGAAGAGCGATCGAGTCAGCTGAAAATGTGCATTATTCAGCGAGATGAGACGTTAGAGCATATTTCACAGCGATACTCCTTGCCTGTTTCCAAAATCGTGGAAGTAAACCGATTAGCTTCCGAGCAGCTAGTAGCAGGGCAGATTCTGTACATCCCACAATAGAGGAGTGGGGGACCGTGGATAAAATTGATCTCTCCGAGGTTTGCCAGCAATATCGGGCGCGCGTAATCCGAATTACGCCCCTAGAGGATTGCTATTTACTGGAGACAAACCGGGGCCCCAAAGAACTCCACGTTTGGCCGCGTGTAGATGTGATGCGCTGGTCGTTTGCCTGGCGCGAACGACTGGCTCGTCAGGGGTTTCGAGAAGTGGAGCGGTTTATTCGGACGAGAGACACCAAGCCATTTTTGATTTTGGGTAAACGCGGCGTTACCATGACCGACCATCACCGACAATTCGAAGACTATCAGCCCGGCCAGGACATTGCGAGGCAATGGGGACGCGTGATCGCGATGATGCATCAGTCTCAGCAGGAAAGTCCTTTACTGTCCGGAAGTGATTTACTCAAGCAGGAAAAACAGCAAGTAGAAGAAAAAGGAAGACGTGCCAAAGAGCTGGTCGAATCATTTCGAGCCAAATCTGGAAGGGATTCTAAAGAAAATCGTTGGGTATCGGAACTCATGACCCCTATGCTGCAACGAATGGACCGTTCCGCTGCGATGCTTGCCCATGAGCGAATTACTCCGGAGGCGGTTGCTGTATCCCATCGGGACCTTTTGCGTGACAACTGGGGAATGGTAAACGGGAAGCTGTACTTGAGAGGCTTTTTCCGGCCGGTAATTTCAGTCCAGCAACGCGATGTTGCCAGCTTTTTGCGCGATCATTTTTTAACCCATAAGGATCTGAAGCAGATTGACGCTTTTTTTGACGGCTATGAAGAAATCAAGCCACTCACCTATGGAAACTATTCGTTGATACTCGCCTTTATGGCTCGTCCTCGTGAAGTGTACAGAAGTATCGAATCGTATGTGAAGCGCGTATCGCTGGATCAAGAAGCGTCGATCGCTGGTATTGAGCACGCTTTGCAGAGCCAACAATCTGTTGACTTACTGCTTCGGCATATTGCGGAGCGGGCCGAGCGTTCGAGGAGGGAGGGAGTCTATGAGTCGGTATGATGACATTGCTCCTTTGTTCAAAGAGTATGACATGTATGCCCAGAGCATTGACGTTTTAAAGGAGCCAAATGTATTTAAGGCGACGACTCCCTACGGCTCCTTCGTATGCAAACGAGCGCAAATACCTGCTCAACGTCTTGTTTTCGTCAGCGATATGCTGCGTCAATTGCAGCACCGCGGATGGGATGGGGCCGTTCCTTTTACGTACACGAAATACGATGATCCATTTGTCCAACAGGGAAGCGCCGCCTTTTACGTAACCCCTTGGCAGCCAGGAAGTGAGGAATGGGCCGAGCAGCCTTTGGCTTGGGCGACTCCTGCTTTGGAGCGTATGGCGGAGCTTCATCATTTGACACAAAATTATCGCTACGATGATCCGAGACAGGTAGAGCCACTTGTCGACTCTTTGCTTAACCGTTGGCAATATTGGCAAGACCAAATGAATAAGGCGGCAACCCTTGCGCAGGAGCGCAAATATCCTTCTCCTTTTGACCTGGTGTTTTTGGCAAACAAGGAGTTTCTTGAGGAAATGGCTCAAACAGCGACAGACTTATTGACCGATTGGCGAGAGCGGCATGAGACGCACGCGCATTTTCGCCTATCGTTGATCCATGGCAACCCAAATCCTGAGCATGTTGTGCCAGATCGATCGGGAAAAGGACGGCTGCTTAATTTTGATCGTGCCAGCTTTGATACACCAGTGCGCGATTTGACACTATTTTATCGTACTTATTTTCAAATGGCGGGGGATGAGGTTGGGGCTTCTCAATTATTCCATCGCTACGCCGAGATTTTTCCGCTGCGACCGGAAGAAATTGAACTGATGGCTTCGTTTCTGTCCTACCCGGAGAGGATCATGAGGGACTTGGATATTTATTATCATCATCCCCGCGAGTGGAGCGAGTTTTACGCTGTCCAACGTTTTGAAAAAGATATGGACCGCCTGATGCGCCTGCATCGTTGGGTCCAGCAAGCCTTTTAATAAGCAACGTCTCACCGCGTGGGGCGTTGTTTTTCTTTTTTTATAACCATTCAAGAGAGATGGCAACATAGAGCATGGCTAGCAAACCGAGAAGGACGACATCAAAAGAGGTAGGAAATACAACGGTTCGGATAAACTGAAAAACCAACAGCGGAAAGAGCACCTGTTTGCATCCGTATTTGATCCGTAAATACGTGGGGTTATACTTCCAACGGAAATTCATCACAATCACCTCATTCCAGCATATGCGCGGCTACTTTGGACAGTGTCTACAACCTTGAGCAAATGCCTAAAACATTTTCATTGAAAGTAGATAGTGGTTTGAATGGTGTCTGAAAAGGGAAGGTGTAGGGCAGGAAGGCTAGGACGAAACGAATAAAGGTGATCACAATGTTTTTGAAAATTGCCATAACCCTTTTCGCAATTCCCGAAAGAAAGAATTATGCTAAAGTGTGTATGGGAGTGGCTCGGGGATGAATCATCAATTGGTCAAACTAATGGAATTAAAACAGAATTACGAGTATCTGGTGATGACCAGCAATGAGCAAAGCAAGCGCCAAGTCAATTACGAGAGCCTCATGCCATTTATAGAAGAGTTGGTTGATACGTGGTTCGTGAAGATGGACAAGCCTTGCTTCTTGTCGATCACGTTTGAATCGGCTCTAGGTGCTGTCTATTTTCGGATCGAGCGTGGCAACAAAGAGAGCGCAAAAGTGCAGCGCGAAGTAGAGGAGCGCATTGTTGTCTCGGAACAGTGTGACACCGCTCAAACACCGCGCTATGTCCGCTTGTTCGCCCAGAGTAACGTCAATGACCGTGAGCTAAAGGAACTGGAGAAATCTTTTTATGGGCTGCTCCTCGTGAACATTCGGGCGTTGATCCTCAGATGTCAACAGGACCAGTCATCAGGGCAGCGAGAAATCGAGATGGAGATGAAGCTGGCTAGACGTATGCAGTCGATGCTCATTCCCACAGAAGAGTTGCAGTTAACCAGTTTGCGAACAAGAACGGTTTACGTACCCGTCGATTATGTAGGCGGAGATTACATCGATTATAGACAAATCAATGATCGCTACACCTGTTTTATCATTGCGGATGTGTCTGGGCACGGTTTTTTGGCTAGTATTTGGGCAACGGGGATTAGGATTGCTGTACGGCAGGTTTTGCAGTCCAGCTATTCGCCGGATGAGATTTTGGAAAGACTCAATCAGTTGCTTTATGCTGATTTAGTAAAAACTCGTTCTTACATTACGATGCTGGTTGCTGTCTATGATGAGATGGAACACAAAATTCGATTTGGCAGGGCAGGACATCCACAGCCTTTTTATTTGTCCAAGTCGAATCAAACCATTTTAGCTAGCAAGGGTGGGGTCGGCCTAGGGCTTTTGCCCGATAGCACGTATCAAATGGAGGAGGTACCCTTAGAAGAAGAGGGCATGCTATTGCTCTACACAGATGGTTTGCTGGATACAGGGAGAAAAGAAGTATCTCGAGGCAGCAGGCATTGGCTAGAAGAACTATCCTCCTTATTAAATATGTCTGGTGAAAGTAAGCAGGAATCGATGAATCGAGTTGAGGCCTACTTAATGGGGATAACACAGCAGCGAAACCAAACGGATGATATTTCTGTGTTGATTCTTCAATTTGAGCCTGAAGAGAGTATAGCCCTCGTGTAGTTGCGCGTGAATAGGAGGATGAACTGTGATTTTGTGTGAGCGTTGTCCGGACAATCCCACTTGTGATAATTGCCTTGTCGCGCTACGTTCTGGCGGTGCAGCGAACAAAGTAGTTCCGCCCCGCACTGTAAAGGTGACGAACCTAGCGACGATGGAATCGTTCCAGGCGAAGCTGGTAGCAGTGAGCCGGACGACCATTGGGTTAAGCAGTTCTGATCATGATTTGCACGGACGCATAGAAATAGAGCTCGCCTATGATTTCCGAATTATCGGTAGCGGATTGCGCGGTATAGCAGGTGATCCGTACTACATTATCGATATCGAAAAAGTTTTGCGACGGGAAGATGTTCTGGAGCGATTGCTTCTGGAAGAATTTCATACATGGCACATGAGTGGCGAATTGGACCTGGCAGACGTCTTGTTACATTGGAAGGATCGAGACGACGAGCGGGGGCGATTAATAAAGCAAGAGATTCAGAAGTTATCCATACTGCGTCAGATCGAGACCGTTTTCCTCTATCTTTACGATGAAGGGAAAGTGCGTCCGTTGGGTGACGTTCGTGCGAGTGTGGAAGTAGAGCGAGAAATGCAACGACTGGTCGAAGATGTGGCTGGATCGGGTGGTCCTATAAGGGAGCAAATTGTCACCTCTGATGGCACAAAGGTCTTTGAATTATACACATCTGTATTGCCAGATCGGACCTGTGGAATGGCTTTGATCGATGTCACTGCCGTTATTGCAGAAGAAAGAAAACGCAAAAGACGGGAATGGGAGATCTACAGAGATATTCTGGGTGTGGTCACAGAAGGTAAGCTATTGTTGCTAAGTGATGAAGAATTATTTTTCTTGCTTCGGGAAGGGCATAAGCTCTTGGCAATCGACATCCGCTTACCGGAGCAGCTGGCAGAACTGCGTAAATTGTTCAAGCAAGCTTTGGAACCACAAGGCATTTCTGATAAGCGCTTGCTACAGTTTCTCGTTGCGGTCAACGAAGCTGCTTCCAATACGTTGAAGCACGGTAATGGCGGTGTGGTCACGCTATACCTATCGAATGACAGGCAGATGTGTCGGGCTGTGATCCATGATGAAGGACAAGGAATTTTGCTCGAGGATATCCCGCGAGCTACCCTACAGCAAGGATTTTCTACGCGCCACTCGCTTGGGGCCGGTTTTCACGTGATCCTGCAATACTGTGATCGTGTTTATTTAAGTAGCTCCCTGGCAGGTACAAAGCTGATTTTAGAATGTATCCTTTCGCGTTAAGCTACGATTTCCCAAAAGCCAAATGTTTGCAAGTGAATGAAAATGGGTAATATAGTAAAAGGACGAGCAGATTGGGTGTACCGATACCTATTGAGAGGAGTTTGAGCATGGACTACCGCGCAACAGAGGCGAACGGACAGGCTACATTGTTTTTCGTCGGAGAGTTGGACATGGCTGTAGGAGATCGAGTAGGTGAATTGCTCCAACAGTATGGAGGGCGAAATCAATCCGTTACCGTCGATTTTCAAGGTGTCTCCTTTGTAGATTCTTCCGGTATTGGAAGCCTGTTTTTTACCACGAAAGAACTGTTGGCCATGGGCAAACAGGTAGAAATCGTCAATGTCCGAGAAGAAATTCTCGATATTTTGGGCGTGCTCGGTTTTACCGAAGCACTGGGCATTGCAGTTGGAAAAGTGGGCGAAACCCGGGTTTGACGCCAAACAGCGTGATTGTATATAATAGTGAAAAGCTAATCATACGACAACTACATACGATATGAACGATGAGTGGGAAGAGTAAGTCAGGACGCCTTAGCAGAGAGGAGAATCAGTTGCTGCGAGATTCTCTAAGGTTATGAATGGCTGAAGGTCGCCCAGGAGTTTTTTCGGTGAAAGCATGTGCCTAGCCGAGACCGGTTCGCAACCGTTATCTTGTCAGAGTGAACACGCCATAAGCATGACGTTTATCGTGTGTTAACAAAGGTGGTACCGCGAAAATAATCCTTTCGTCCTTTGCGATGAAGGGTTTTTTTATTTTTTGCAAAGAAAGTTATGCTAATAGGAGGAGTCGTACATGTCTACACAGCCAACAACCGACATCGACCAATTGCTGCCGAAAAACTATGATCCAAAGGCAGCAGAGAACAAATGGTATCCGTATTGGATCGAAAAACAATTTTTCAAGGCAGAACGTGACCCGAATAAACGTCCGTTTACGATTGTCATTCCACCGCCGAACGTAACTGGTAAATTGCACTTGGGCCACGCGCTGGATACGACTTTGCAAGATATCATTACGCGTACCAAGCGTATGCAAGGCTACAGCGCCTTGTTCTTGCCAGGTATGGACCACGCCGGTATCGCAACCCAAGCGCGGGTAGAGGCTACCTTGCGAGAAGAAGGCATCTCTCGTCATGATCTGGGCCGCGAAAAATTCGTGGAAAAGGTATGGGAGTGGAAGCACATTTACGCTTCACATATTCGTGAGCAGTGGGAAACGCTCGGTCTTGCCCTAGATTACTCCCGCGAGCGTTTTACGATGGATGAAGGCTTGTCCCAAGCTGTACGCGAAGTATTTGTTCGCCTCTACGAAAAAGGCTTGATCTATCGCGGTAACCGTATCATTAACTGGGACCCTGCAGCCCGCACGGCTCTATCCGATATTGAAGTAATCTACAAGGAAGTAAAAGGTGCGCTGCATCACATGCGTTACCCATTGGCAGATGGCACCGGTTATATCGAAGTAGCTACAACCCGTCCGGAAACGATGCTCGGTGATACGGCTGTAGCGGTACATCCGGAAGATGAGCGTTACAAAGACATGATCGGGAAAACCGTGATTTTGCCAATCGTAGGACGCGAAATTCCAATCGTCGCTGATGACTACGTTGATCCTGAGTTTGGTTCTGGCGCTGTAAAAATTACGCCAGCACACGATCCGAATGACTTTGAATTGGGTCTTCGTCATCAGTTGCCACAAATCGTTGTCATGGATGAGACAGGCACGATGAACGAACTGGCTGGTATCTACAATGGCTTGGATCGCTTTGTATGCCGGAAGCAAATCATCAAAGATTTGACTGAGCAAGGTGTTATGTTCAAGGTTGAGGAGCATATCCATCAGGTTGGACATAGTGAGCGAAGCGATGCAGTCGTAGAACCATACCTTTCTACCCAATGGTTCATAAAAATGCAGCCTTTGGCTGACGAAGCACTGGCTAATGCAAATAGCCCTGAAAGTGTGAAATTCGTCCCAGACCGCTTCAAGACGAACTACCTGCGTTGGATTGAAAACATCCGCGACTGGTGCATCTCCCGTCAGCTTTGGTGGGGCCACCGAATTCCTGCATGGTATTGCGGAGATTGTAACGAAACGATTGTATCTCGCGCGGATGTGACTGAGTGCCCAAGCTGCCACAGCCACAAGCTGGAGCAGGACAACGACGTTCTCGATACATGGTTCTCCGCTGGTCTATGGCCGTTCTCGACTCTGGGCTGGCCGGAAGAATCCGAGGACATGAAGTACTTCTATCCAACGAATGTCCTGGTAACAGGCTACGATATCATCTTCTTCTGGGTTGCTCGGATGATGTTCTCAGGTCTTGAATTTACCGGGAAAAGTCCGTTTGAATCCGTCTTGATTCACGGCATTATTCGTGACTCTGAGGGCCGCAAAATGTCCAAATCACTCGGCAACGGTGTCGATCCAATGGAAGTGATTGAGAAGTACGGAGCGGATGCACTGCGATACACACTGGCGACAGGGAATTCCCCAGGGAATGACCAACGCTTCTATTGGGAAAAGGTGGAGGCAAACCGCAACTTCGCGAACAAGATTTGGAACGCGTCTCGTTTTGCCTTGATGAACCTGGCTGACTTCAAATACGAGGAAATCGATTTGAGCGGTGAGCTGTCTACACCAGACAAATGGATTCTCTCCCGCCTGCAAGCGACAATCGCAGATGTAACCCGTCTGTCTGACGCATTTGAATTCGGTGAAGCAGGTCGTGTGCTTTACAACTTCATTTGGGATGACCTGTGTGACTGGTATATCGAGATGGCGAAGCTGCCGCTGTACGGTACAGATGAAGCGGCGAAGAAAACAACCCAATCCGTTCTGGTGACGGTTCTGGATCAAACGCTCAAGCTGTTGCATCCGTTCATGCCGTTCATCACGGAAGAAATCTGGCAGGCATTGCCACACCAAGGCGAGAGCATCACAGTAGCACCTTGGCCAACTGTTAACGAGCAATGGATTTTTGCTGAAGCAGAAAGCGAAATGAACCAATTGATGGATATCATCCGCAGCGTACGCAACATCCGTGCAGAAGTAAACGTACCGATGTCCAAGAAAATTGAGCTCTTGATCAAGCCAAGCGATGCATTGTCCGCTGAGCGCCTGACACGCGGTGAACACTACCTCGCCCGTTTCTGCAACCCTGAGCGTCTGGAAATCAGCCTGAATCTGGCTACGCCTGATAAAGCGATGTCTGCTGTGATCACGGGAGCAGAATTGTTCCTTCCACTGGCAGGCTTGATCGATATCGAGCAAGAGCTGAAGCGCCTGGAAAAAGAAGTGGCGACACTCAACGACGAAGTGGAGCGCATTGAGAAAAAGCTCAACAATGCTGGATTTATGGCCAAGGCACCTGAAAAAGTAGTCGCAGAGGAAAAAGCGAAGATGGCAGACTACATGGATAAGCGGGATAAAGTGATTACACGACTTGCCGAATTGAAGGGCGAATGATCCGCCATACCATCGCATATTTTTGAGAATGGAGCATTGTGGTATGCAAGCAGAAGAAGGGTTTGTAGAATACACGCAAGCGCTCGACTGGCTGCATGGACTGCTCAGGTTCGGTCAACGGCCGGGGCTTGAGAGAATGCAGTGGGTTTTGGAGCAAGTAGGAAATCCTGAGCGGAGAATCCCATTTATTCATGTGGCTGGCACCAATGGAAAAGGTTCAACCTGCGCATTCCTGACGCAAATGCTGATGGAAGCCGGATATAGTGTAGGTACATTTACCTCCCCCTATTTGGTTGATTTCCGTGAGCGCATCCGTTTCAACGGCAGCATGATCGCGGAAGAAGATCTATTGCAGCTGGTAAATGAGGTTAAGGTATGGGTGCAACGATGCGAACAAGAAACAGAGTTCGGTTCCCCTACCGAATTTGAAGTGATTACGCTGATCGCCATTCTTTATTTTTCAAGAGTGGCGAGACCAGCGGTAGTCGTATGGGAAACAGGACTAGGCGGGCGATTGGATTCGACGAACGTCGTCCTTCCGCTTGTTTCGGTCATCACGAATATCGGCATGGACCATACGCAAGTGTTGGGAGATAGCTTGGAAGATATTGCCCGGGAAAAAGCGGGGATTATCAAGCCGGGTGTTCCTGTAGTCACAGGTGAGGTTAGGCCAGAACTTCTCGAGGTTTTTGAGGAGCGCGCGAGACAAACAAAGAGTACGCTATACCATATAGGTGAACATTTCCAGGCAGAGCAGGTAGAGGAGCAGTTGAATGACCAACAGTTTCGTTACAAAAGCATTCACCGTCGTGTAGAAGCATCCTACCGTCTCACCATGAATGGCATTCACCAAACAACCAATGCAGCCGTTGCTTTAATGACCATTGATATCCTGCGGAATTACTTCTCTTTCTTGCTGGAGGAAGAAGAAATATCTCGTGGTTTGCAACAAACGCGTTGGCCTGGTCGTCTAGAAGTCATCTCTCCAAGACCAATGGTTATCTTGGATGGGGCACACAATCAGGAAGGAATGGAGGCGCTTGTAAGCAGTCTGGATCGGTTGTTACCGGACGGAGTACAGTTGCATTTGCTCTTTTCTGGATTGGCAGATAAGCCGCTTGCAAAAATGGCAGAGTCGCTCGCACCAGTAAAGTCAAAAATCAAAAAGCTGCATGTGACGACCTTTGACTTCCCGCGTGCAGCCGAAGCCAATAGCTTACAAGAGTCGTTTTTAGCCGGTGGCTGGGAGCAAGAGCTTCTCGATGCAGTCCCAGACTGGCGGGCGTTTCTCCTTTCTTGGATGCGGGAGAAGCAATCAGCGAAGGCGGATGACTGGTTGGTCGTCTGCGGTTCGCTCTACTTCATCGCCCAAGTACGCGCATTCTTTCCCACTATAGTAGAAGAGGCAGGTGAATAGGGTGGATCAGGCCCAACACGTCCACTTTGTGGGCATCGGCGGTTATGGCATGAGTGCCATTGCCCGCGTCTTGATCGACCTTGGATACAAGGTAACCGGCTCCGATGTCGCCATGAATGATTTGGCGAAAAAGCTGGAAGCAAGAGGGGCGGTCATTCATATTGGCCATAATGCTGCCCACGTGGAGGGAGCAGACAGCATCGTATACTCCACCAGTATTTCCAAAGACAATCCTGAGGTGATCGCAGGTCAAACATTAGGGATTCCGGTCATGCACCGTTCCCAAATGCTTGCTCGCATATTGAATGAACGCACAGGAGTAGCAGTAGCTGGAGCACACGGCAAGACGACTACGACATCAATGATCTCTCACGTGCTGGAAGAGTGCGGTGTAGACCCGACTTTCATCATCGGCGGTGAATTGATGAGTGCTGGTACCAATGCAAAGGCAGGTACTAGTGACTATGTGATTGCCGAGGCAGACGAGAGCGACGGTTCCTTTTTGGAATACAGACCGATGTATGAAATTGTGACGAGCATTGAACCAGATCATCTGGAGCATTTCGATGGCGACTTCAACAATTTGAAACAGGCGTATGTCCAGTTCTTGAGCCATCTCAAACCGGATGGAAAAGCGATCCTGTGCATCGATGATCCAATCGTGCGCGAAGTCATGCCATCTGTTGAAAAAACGGTCGTGACATATGCAGTTGATCCGAATTTTACAGCGCAAGCGGGGTTTTCTGCCGTTTCAATTGAATGTGGTGATCGTTGCAGCAAGTGCCAAATTTATCGTCAAAATGAGCTCTTGGGTGAATTATGCCTCTCGGTTCCAGGCAAGCATAATATTGCGAATGCACTGGCTGCGATCATTGTTTGCCTGGATGCTGGCCTTTCTTTTGATAAAATTGCTAAGGCACTGTCTACCTTTAGCGGTGCCAAGCGCAGATTTCAAATTATCGGGGATGCACGAGGCGTCCTAGTCGTAGACGACTACGCGCATCATCCGACGGAAATTATCGCTACACTAAGCGGGGCAAGGGCATCGGGCAGACGTGTAATCGCTGTTTTTCAGCCACAACGCTACACACGCACGTATTTCCTCATGGATGAATTCAGCCGTGCCTTTGCAGAAGCAGACGAAGTGATTATCACAGATATCTACTCTCCAGCCGGAGAAGAAAAAATCGAAGGAGTCACCTCCGAGGTTTTGGTGCAAAAAATCCGCACCAACAGCCACCCACGTGCGCAGTACATTCCGACAAAGGAACAAATGCAAGAGCATGTCTTCAAAGGATTGCAAGAGGGCGATCTCGTGTTGACAATGGGTGCAGGAGATATCTGGAAATCCGCTTATTGGCTGGCTGAAAAGCTAGAAAAATAACGGATAGAGGCATATGAAGACTTGGAACCTACGGGTTTCAAGTCTTTTTATTTACTATCGGAAAGCTTTGGCATAATACTGTTAAGAATGATCTACCTAAAGGTTTTAAGAGGTATCGATAAACGAACAATGCTGGTGAGAAAAAAAGCACAGGGCTCGTAGACCTTGACAACGCCTACCCAGTCGGAACTACAAAAAGGGGACCACGCTTGTCGAACACTTCTCCCTTGAGAAACTTCCGCCCGTAGGGTGGCTTTGGCTCGACGGTCCCCGTTTTGTAGTGGAGACGGACAGCCAATCCCCTGCTGGCGTGTCAGAGTCGAAGAGAACTGTGCTTTTTCTTCTCCTCCACTATGTTGACTCAAACCTAAATGACCTTCTTAGATTTTTATTTATCAAAAATTAGTACCAGATACTAATATCTAGTGTTATAATCAGATCATAAAAACGGAAGGTGATGATCGGATGATGACAATGGCAACCCCCTTCAAGTCGCGAATTACCGCTATCGGTACGTATGTGCCGAGTCGCGTTCTTACCAATACAGATATGGAAAAACTAGTGGAGACATCGAATGAGTGGATTTTACAACGAACGGGCATTCATGAGCGGCGTATGGCAAGGGAAGATGAATTTACCAGTGATCTGGCCATCGCTGCTATCCAAGATTTGATCGAAAACTATAAGAAGGATGTCCGTGATGTCGATATGATTTTGGTGGCGACCAGTACGCCAGACTATCCATTTCCAAGTGTCGCAAGCCAAATCCAGGCGCATTTTCAAGTCGAGCAGGCGGGAGCCATGGATCTCTCCGCTACCTGTGCAGGATTTACGTATGCGCTCCATATGGCAAATGCGCTTATCAGCTCGGGCTTGCATCGCAAAGTGTTGGTAGTAGGTGCAGAAACGTTAACAAAAGTAACGGATTATACGGATCGTACGACGTGCATCCTGTTTGGGGACGGAGCAGGTGCCGTACTGCTTGAGCAGGACTCTACAGCTCCCGGTTTTTTGTCCGCCTATTTAGGCTCAAAGGGGGACGGTGGGATTCATGTATACCGATCGGGCTTGTCAACACATATGGACGGACGAGAATTGAGCGGGAATGGATGCATGGTTCAAAACGGGAGAGAAGTGTACAAGTGGGCTGTAACAACTGTTCCAAAGGGGATGCAGGAGGTAGTGAGCCGGGCGGGGAAAACGCTAGAAGATGTCGACTGGTTCATCCCGCACAGTGCCAATTTGCGCATGATCGAATCCATTTGCGAGAAGAGTCAGTTCCCTCTCGAAAAGACATTGTACAGTCTGACACATTACGGCAACACATCAGCGGCTACCATTCCATTGTCGCTCGCCTTGGGGATCAAGGAAGGCAAAGTAAAGGCAGGGGATACGATCCTGTTGTATGGGTTTGGCGGTGGTCTCGTCCACGCTGGCCTTTTGTTCACTTGGAATCCGTAAAACATGTTTATAAATCGAGAGACTGTCCAGAACATTCTGGGCAGTTTTTTTGTCCCAGGAATGAAAGGTATTCTTAAGGACAGTTTTCGACTGGGGGAAGAAGAAATGGCCAACGCTGTGATATTATTCGGACTCTGCCTTTACCTCTCGTGGATAGATTTTCGTTATAAACGAATACCCAATCGTGCATTAGGTGCAGGGTTTGTACTGATTTCTATTATGGAGTATGTTCTCTCTTCTCCTAGGGAATGGCTGATGGCTGGACTCTTTGCGATTCTCAGTTTACTGGTATTTGGATGGATCAGCTGGCACAGGCCGCTTGCGCTTGGGATGGGGGATGTGAAGCTGTTCGCGCTAGTCTGCTATGGACTTGGGGTCCGCGATTTTGTTCTCGTTCTTACGATTGCGAGCTTGGCAGCTTTTCTCGTCTCTCTCGTTTTGTTGCTGATACGAAAAGTAAGTATCAAATGCGAAGTGCCGTTTGCTCCTTTTGTGACGATTGGCTTAGCTGTGATTTTGTATATGAGCAAAACCTCTTGAAATAGCATGGTGAATAGTAGTAGAAACAAATTTAATAGAATCACTAGATAGAAGTCATAACCCGTCCGAGCAAAACGTATGCTAGTACAAAGAGCCTGTGGCTAGGAGGGCAAGCGTATGAGCGGACAAAATAAAAATCGTGTGACGGTCAAAATGAACGGAAGGTTCTGGGATGAAAAGCGGGACGACACCCCAAAGGAAGCAAGTAGAAAGCGCACTCCAAAGGATGATACGCCACGCGTTCGTTTCCAAGCACCTCCCTTGCTGTTTACTGACCCGTTGAAGGAGAAGGGCAACGAAGCATGGGAACGGATGATGCAGCTACGTGGATCTGCCACGAAAGAAACGAAGCCGAATGTTGAATTCGATCAGACGACAAACGATTCCTATGAATCCGATTATTCCTTCGAGGATACCGAAGAGAAGGGATACAGGAGTAGTCCGGTGAGTCGGCTTGCTGCGTTATGGCCAAAGGGGCCCTTTTGGCGCACGACTTTAACAACAGGCGGGGCTGTAGCAATTGGCCTCTTGTTCGGATTTCTTGTTTTGACAGTCTTTTCCCAAAAGGAGTTTTCTGAGTCATACGGAAATGTTCTGAGTGAAACGGTTCAGACACTGACCGCACCGGGTGCAGGCACTGAACAAACGGCTGGGAAAAATGGCGTGACAGGTCCGGCTTCGCCTAATGAAAGACAGCCAACACAAGAGACGCCGACGAATGGCAATGCAGTGGGTCAAAAAGCGATAGCTTTACAACTGCCAGCCGTAAACATGTACGTTGCACAGGCAGGAGTATTCCAGCCGGATGCATCGCCGCAAACAGCTGTAGAACCACTGGAGAAAGCGGGGATTCCTCATTTGCTTTATAAGGACGCAAGCAAGCAGTACATGTTCGCCGCCGCTGCTCCTACAAGAGATGCTGTGCTAGGCTTTGCCGCCAGCCTGAAAAACAAAGGCATGGATATATACGTCAAAGAATTTTCCTTTCCCGCTTTTGAAGGGTCTGTCCCTGTCGGAAAAGCCGCTAACGCATCTGGTGAACCCAACGTGAAGGCCTTTTTCACCCACGGAGTCAAACTCGTCCAATCACTTTCTGCACAATCAGGGCTGATTATTACGACGGGTCAACTATCGCCAACGGCAAAAGAAACGGCAGAATTAAAAGAAATTCACCGCCAATTTCTGGAGGAAAGCCGTAAAATGGAAGCCAAGGAAGCCTGGAAGCCACTGCTAGATGGGATGGTAAATGGGGTGAATCAAGCGCTGGCAGCCAGGGACAAAATGGCAGAAGCAAGCGCAGGCAAAAAGGTGGAAAGCGCCGAATCCTATGCGTGGCAAGTACAGGCGGGTGTTCTTGCCTTTTTCGAGAGCTACGCAAGTTGGATGCAAAATGCACGTTCATCCACATAAATGCATGTTTATATGGTCTTCCGCAAGGTTTTCTTGCAGGAGGCCTTTTCTTTCTATACAGTAACTACCAAGAGCAATCAGGGATTGTTTCGCTTCTCCCCATTTGCTAAACTTATGTTTGGCAAAAAGAGAATCCCTTATAAAAAGGGAGTTGGGAAAATGGGGAAAGAAACGCTTACTCTCGTGTTTCTGTTGGTGAGTGGACTTTTGTTTGGCAGTATTATCGGGGAGATTTTAAGTCCCTGGCTACCTTTTTTGACCAAGAGCAAAGTGATTACTTGGTCGCCTGCGGCAGATTTAGAAATTTTGAAGTACGAACTGAACTTTCAGGTAAAACTAAATCTAGCCAGTATCGGAGGCTTAGCCCTCGCATTTTGGATACATCGACGGATAAAGTAGGTTGAAAAATGACGAAAAAAAATGTTCCTCTCATTCTGGCTTCATCTTCGCCGCGTCGAAGGGAGCTTCTGCAAGCTTTAGGTTTATCATTTACCGTTATCACCAGTGATGTAGATGAGACGACAGCAGAGCATTTATCTGCGAGCGAAGTAGTAGAAGAATTGTCTTTACGCAAGGCCAAGGAAGTGGCTTCTCGCTTGACGGAAGGCGTCGTTTTAGGATCTGATACGGTAGTCGTTCTTGATGGCCAAATATTGGGCAAGCCTGTTGATGAAATGGACGCATATCGTATGTTGTCCATGCTCCAGGGGCAAGAGCATACCGTTTATAGTGGAGTCGCCTTGATAGATGTGGAGACAGGCCGTGCGGAAGTCTCACATAGTCTAACACACGTAAGAATTCGAGCTTTAACAGAGCAAGAAATCAAGTCGTACATTGCGACAGGTGAGCCGATGGATAAAGCGGGCTCATACGCCATTCAGGGTATTGGAGCCACGATCGTGGAAGGAATAACCGGAGACTACTTCACAGTTGTTGGTCTTCCGTTAGGCCTGACGTCTACTCTTTTGACACGTTTTGGGATGCCGATTTTGTAAAGTTGTCATGCTTGAAGCAAGCGACGACGGCCATACGCCTCATGAACCTCTCCATGTCAGCCGTTTTCGATAATGTGAATATGGCTGGAGGCGGATATAAAATGGCAACAAATACCTGTAACAAAATGCTGTTGAAAAACGTCCCTTACTATGACCGTCCACGTGAACGACTGCTTCGCGAAGGAGCGGTCCATCTGTCTGATGCTGAACTTCTTGCCATTTTACTGCGGACAGGCAGGGAACAAGAGACGGCCCATCAGTTGGCTCAGCGCTTGTTAGCCAGGTTTGGAGACCTGCGTGGTTTAGCCCAAGCCTCTCATGCTGAGTTAACAGAGCTAAAAGGAATTGGTCCAGTCAAAGCGATTGAATTGCATGCTGCGTTTGAGCTTGGGCGTAGATTGATGGGAGTGCCTCGAGAGTATAGGGCTTCTATCCGTTTACCACGGGACGTAGCTGATTTGATGTCGCCAGAGCTTGCTCATTTGACACAGGAACATTTTGTCTGTCTCTTTCTGAATACCAAGAACCACGTGATTGGCAAGCAGACGATTTTCGTAGGCAGTCTGGACGCTTCCATCGTACACCCGAGAGAAGTCTTTAAAGAAGCGATCCGTCGTAGCAGCGCATCGGTGATATGCCTACATAACCATCCGAGCGGTGATCCGACACCTAGCAGGGAAGACATCGCGATTACGCATACATTGCGTGACGCTGGTGAACTGGTGGGGATTTCATTGTTGGATCATGTTATTATCGGGGAAGGCAAGTACATTAGTCTCAAAGAGCAGGGGTACTTGTAACATGTTTATACGCACAAGATTTTTCATCGAAACGTCTATGAATTCTTGAGCGCATGAAAACCTTCCACAAAAACGCGGTCGCTCTATCTTTTAGAGGCCTCGATAGAGGTTCTCTTATGCTTGTCATTTGGATTAATATTTGGAAGGAGTTTTTTTATGTTTGGTGGATTTACACGTGACTTGGGGATTGACCTCGGCACTGCCAATACACTTGTTTTTGTGAAGGGGAAAGGAATTGTGGTGCGTGAGCCTTCTGTTGTAGCGATTCGTACCAATAACAATTCCATTGAAGCAGTAGGGAATGCAGCGAAAAGTATGATCGGTCGTACGCCGGGTAATATCGTAGCGGTTCGTCCAATGAAAGATGGGGTTATCGCTGACTTTGATACAACTGCGACAATGATGCGCTATTTCATTAATCAAGCACAAAAAAATCAAGGTCTGTTTAGCCGTCGTCCAAATGTAATGGTCTGTGTACCTTCGGGAATTACTGCGGTGGAAAAGCGCGCAGTCGAAGATGCTACGAAGCAGGCTGGGGCGAAGGAAGCCCATACGATTGAAGAGCCGTTTGCGGCAGCGATCGGTGCAGACCTGCCAGTGTGGGAACCGACTGGAAGTATGGTAGTAGACATTGGTGGTGGTACGACAGAAGTCGCTATCATTTCTCTCGGGGGGATTGTTACATCCCGCTCCATTCGTGTGGCCGGAGATGAGATGGACGAGGCGATTATTCAGTACATCAAGCGCCGTTACAACTTGATGATCGGGGAACGGACAGCAGAAACACTGAAGCTGGAGATCGGCTCTGCGATTGCTCCTGATGAGGTCGAAAACGTTGACATTCGCGGTCGTGACCTTGTAACCGGATTGCCAAAAACACTCTCGGTAAGCAGCACAGAGATTGCCGAAGCATTGGCGGAAACCATTTCTGCTATTGTGGAAGCGGTGAAGGTAACACTCGAAAAAAGCCCGCCTGAGCTCGCGGCGGACATCATGGATCGTGGAATTGTACTCACAGGCGGCGGTGCGCTCTTGCGTAACATGGATCGCCTGATAAGTAAGGAAACGGGTATGCCCGTGCATGTTGCGGAAAACGCACTGGATTGCGTAGCGATTGGAACAGGTCGTGCATTGGAGAACATTCACCTGTTCAAATCCAAGCAAGGCATCACCTCTTCCCGACTAAAACGGGGTAAATAAACGGAGGGTAGGGCATGTCGTTTTTCGGGAATAAGCGGCTTATCATTGTACTTGTAGGCTTGGTCCTGCTTATCTCCGTCGTGGGCTTCACTTCTCGTGAACGGGTTAGCCTGACCTGGCCAGAAATGTTCTTTAAAGATACCTTCAGCGTGGTGCAGGGCTTTTTCTATCGCCCTGCCCAGGCTGTTTCTGGCTTTTTTCAGGAAATTGAAGAAGCGTACGGCGTATATGAAGAAAACAAGGCACTTAAGGCAAGCTTGGATCAATACGCCCGTCTAAGTGCCGAATTGCACACGCTCAAAGCAGATAATCAGCGCCTTCGAGAAATGGTAGGGGCAAAAGATTCACTTAAATCTTACAACCTTCACTTTGCGGAAGTCGTGGCGAGAAACCCTGATACATGGAACAACGTCGTTACCATCGATCAAGGATTAAAAAGTGGCATTAAAAAAGATATGGCTGTCATTACAGCCAAAGGAATGATCGGGCGCGTACAGAGTGTTGCCAACTTTTCAGCTACGGTTGAATTGTTGACGAGCTATGAGCGACGTGACCATATCTCAGCGGATATTTTGACGGAGCAGATAGTCGACGGCAAACCTGTGTACCGTCAAATTAGTGGTGTCATTGAAGAATACGATCCGCAAGAAAGATTGCTCGTCATGCGCAAAATCCCTTGGGGACAAGCGATTAAAAAAGATCAGCAAGTGATCTCGTCAGGTTTGGGAGGAGTTGTCCCTCGCAATTTGCCGATTGGCTATATTGTTCGCGTAGAGCCAGATGATTATGGCTTGACTCAAACCGCCTACATCCAGCCAAGCGCTGATTTTTCACAATTGAATGAAGTCATGGTTGTGGAACGTGATTTTACAATCGCTCCCAATGGTGAATTGATCCCGCAACAGCCAGCCGGCCAGACACAAACACAGACAACTGTGCCTCCGGCTCCACCTGCTAGCGGGGGTGGTCAGTAATGGCTCGGTTTTTATTGACGTTGGGCGTAGTGGTCATGTTTGTTTTGGAAGGAACTGTGATGCAAGTATCTGCACCTAGTACATGGGGTCTGTCCTGGATGACGGTACCCCGGTTTGCGCTTGTGTGCTGCATCTTTATTTCGATGTATCTCGGTAGGCGCGAGGGCTTGTATTACGGGATCGCCTTCGGATTTTTACAGGATGTCCTGTTTGGGCAACTAATTGGAATCTATACCATGTCCATGATGGTGGCCAGCTACTTTGCAGGGATGATCGTTCTTTTGTTCCAGAGAGGATTCGGGATGGTTTTCATTACCAGCTTCCTGATTTTATTCGGACATGAGTGGCTTTTGTATTCCTTGTTCCGCTTGTTTTCCGCTGCCCCCTTCGATGTTCAATGGATTTTGACACATCAAATTTTGCCTAGTGTGTTGTTGAATCTCGCTTTTGGCTTACTGGTATACTTTCCGATCAAGAATGTATGCAACAAGATTCTGGCGAAAAAGGAAATGCACATGCAGTAAGGGCAAAGGAGAGGAGAGTTCGTGGAAGAAGTCAAAGAACCGAAAACAGACATACCTATTCGGCTCAATATATTGTTTGTGATTGTATTTTTGTTCTTCGCCGCCATTATTTTACGGCTAGCCTTTGTGCAACTGGTAGAAGGCGAACAGTACAAGCATGAATTGGAAAAGTTTAGTATCCGTGAACTGCCGATTTCCGCTCCTCGCGGCCGTATCTTGGATAAAAATGGCGAGGTACTCGTTTCGAATAAGCCTGTGTACACCGTTCAATACGTTGAAGAACAAGGGCAGGACATTGATGAAGAGAAAGTCGCGGATCGTCTGGCAAAAATCCTCATCCCCGATGGCGGCAAAATTGGTACGGATAAGGAACTGTTAAAGAAGACGATTGAACTGAGGTCAACTTTGCCTGTTGCTTTCAATGCACAAGAAACAAACGATCTCAAGGCAAAGGTTGCGGCGAAGCTAAAAGCCGTTCCAAAAGTAGAGACTGTCGATCAGATGTCGGACTTTGAGCTGGTAAAGACTGCTGTGTATCTCGGGATGCGTGTTCGTTCTCCTTTTGATGACAAGGAGAGAGCAGACCTTATTAAGAAACTGAATGCTGCCAAGCCGGGTACACCTGCTATTACGGAAGCGAATACTACGGATTTCGAACTGTTAAAAATGGCGATAAACGCTAATATGACCCTCACTCTGAAATTGGACAAGGAAGATCGTAATGACCTTGCAAAAAAAGTGAAGGATCAGATCGGAGTTTTGCCAACCCCCGGAGGCTTAGCAGAAAAGTCTGACATGGATTTGCTGCGCTATGCCTCGTTGTTCGACATGGATATCAAACTGCCGTTGACAGAGCAGCAACGCCAATTTCAGTGGCACAAGCTCTCGTTGCTGCAGGAGATGCGTTCACCGCAGATGGCTAGTTATATTCCGAGGCGTGTCAAGGTCAACATCACGGAGCAGGAAATGTTCCAGATCGAAGAACGACGCACCGAACTGCCAGGAATTAGTGTGGAGTTGGAGCCTGTTCGCCAAATTTTCGAAGATCCGGATGGTACGGCATTTGGTACTCACTTTCTCGGGTACATCAATGCGATTCGTCCTGAGAGCTTGAAAGAATATCAGGCACAAGGCTACAACGCGATCGACCGTGTAGGTGTAACCGGTCTGGAGAGCTCCTATGAACGTTATTTGCGTGGCAAAAACGGGATTATGGAAGTGCACGTGAACAAAAATTCGGAGACGGTAGAGAAGAAGATGCGCCAAGCCCCTGAGCCAGGAAACGATCTCGTTTTGGCTATGGATTGGCGTTATCAAAGCAAGGTAGAGGCCATCTTGAAAGAAGAGTTTGAAGCATTCAAGAAGCGCCCAACTACGCCAAAAGAATTTAAGGATGCACACGTATTGGTGATGAATCCGAATACGGGCGAAATATTGGCGATGGCGAGTTATCCAGATTACAATTTGAATCTGTATTACGACCGCAAGAAATTCAACGAGAATTACGCCTCGCTTATTTTGCCGAATGAATCAAACCGATTCATTTATACGCCGTATCCACCTGCTTCTACCTATAAGCCATTGTCTGTCATGATTGCGCTTCAGGAGGGTTTGACTACACCGAACGAAGTCATCTATGACCGAGGCGGCTTGAATGTCGGTAACACGTATAAACGCAACTGGAAGGCAAGTGGTCATGGACCTGTTAACGCTCGTCGTGCCTTGCAGGTGTCGAACAATACGTATATGTATGAAATGGCGATTCGATTAGCAAGAAAAGGGAAAGAAGGCTGGGAGAAGCAGTTCTCTGTCTATGATTACTACAACGCCCAGTTTGGTCTTGGTGTGAAAACAGGTGTGGATCTGCCGAATGAACATACCGGTTGGGAAAACCAGAACCTTTACTACGGGAACTTGGCGGACGTGATGATTGGTCAATACGATCTGTTCACGCCGATGCAGCTGGGTCAATACGTATCGACCATTGCTAATGGAGGATATCGGGTACGCCCACATCTTGTAAAAGAAATTCGCAAAGGAACTACCGATCCGAAGAAACCAGGACAAACGCTCTCGGTTATTGAACCACAAGTGCTCAACCGGGTTGATATCGATCCGAAGCATATACAGGTGGTAAAAGAAGGGATGCGGCTGGTTACTCAGCCAGGTGGTACCGTTCAACGATTCAATGGGTTGCCTTTCACAGTTGCAGCCAAGTCTGGTACGGCACAAACGTCGCAGCCAGCGGAAAATGCACTGGTTGTCGGCTTTGCGCCTTATGAAAATCCTCAACTGGTTTTCGTCGTCATTGCGCCGAACAGTTTGAGAGACGGTACATCCAGTTCTGATGCGACTGGTCCGATCTCGCGTCGATTGCTCGAAGCTTACAATGAACTGAATCCAGGTGTCCTTACTGGTGGGGTTCCAAAGCCAAACCCAACGTCCGCAAAGTAAACACAATGGTTGTCCAGGGCAATCAAGCCCCAGAGAATAATGGAGTCAAGCTCTTGCAAAATGCCACCATCTGACCCAATTCGGCAATTTTTTCACGCAGAGCAGGAAAAATCTTTCTGCATGGCGAATGGTATCGGTCGAGGTGAAACCGGTGACGACTGTGAAAAGCAAGGTCACGATCAAAGGAACGAAAGAGGGTCTCGTCTTCTTTATGGATGATACCTGTTCCTTCGACGAACTGCTGGCCGATATGCGTGAAAAAATAGAGCATAGCCACCAACAGATTTTGTCTGGGCCACTCATTCGGGTATCTATAAAATTGGGAAAACGATACTGCTCACCCGAGCAACAAGAGCAGTTGACTCAAATTATTCGAACGAAGGGCAACCTGGTGATCCATACAATCGAATCTGATTTGATCACGCGGGAAGAAGCTATGGCTGAACGCCTGAAAACCCATTTTTCCATACAGGTAAATACGGTACGCTCTGGGCAAGTACTGGAGTTTGACGGTGATTTGCTTTTATTGGGAGATGTCAATCCCGGGGGGACGGTTCGCAGTACAGGAAGCATCTACGTGCTCGGTCATCTCAGAGGGTACGCGCACGCAGGTATTTCCGGTGACTCACAGGTAATTATTGCGGCTGCAGTCATGAGTCCTACCCAGTTGCGGATTGCAGATGTGATCAGCAAGCCGGGTGAGGAATGGACGAATAATTCCGGAGGCACAGAATTTGCCTATCTGGAAAATGAGATCATGCTGGTAGCGAAAATGAACTACTTGTCGCGAATCCGCCCTGATTTGGGTGAGAAAAAGCGTGAGGGTTGAGGGAAAGAGGAGGAACGGACGTGGGGATTGGAATTGTCGTAACTTCCGGTAAAGGCGGCGTGGGTAAGACGACCACTTCCGCCAATTTGGGAACGGCGCTCGCATTGTTGGGACAAAAAGTATGCATGGTAGATACCGATATTGGCTTGCGTAATTTGGATGTAGTCATGGGACTTGAGAACCGAATTATTTATGATCTGGTAGACGTTGCAGAAGGTGCATGCCGACTGCCGCAAGCTCTGATCAAAGACAAGCGGTTTGACAATCTGGCATTGCTCCCGGCTGCTCAGACCAAAGACAAATCAGCAGTAACTCCTGAGCAGATGGAGGAAATCATTACGCAACTGAAGCGGGAATATGATTATGTCATCATCGATTGTCCTGCGGGTATTGAGCAAGGCTTCCGCAATGCAGTGGCAGGGGCTGATCAAGCAATCGTCGTGACTACCCCTGAAAAAGCCGCTGTTCGTGATGCTGATAGGATTATTGGCCTATTAGAACGAGAAAAAATCGGAATGCCGAAGCTTGTCATTAATCGCGTTCGCTCCCATATGGTGAAAAATGGTGACATGCTGGATGTAGAAGACATTTTGGATTTGTTAGCCATTGACTTAATTGGTGTCGTGCCGGATGATGATCATATCATTAAATCCGCGAACCAAGGTGAGCCGGCTGTAATAAATCACGAATCGCGTGCTTCCATTGCGTATCGGAACGTGGCTCGTCGCCTTTTAGGTGAAGCTGTTCCATTGCAACCATTGGAAGAAAAAGCGGGCGTGTTTCATAAAATGCGTAAATTCTTTGGATTAAAATAGGTAATACTTGGCTCCCTTCTTTCTATAGAGGGGAGTCACGTTTTCTAGGAGGAAACGGATGGACCTGGAAAAACGTCATTTAAAAACAATTGACTGGACCATCATTTTGATTTTGGCAGGGCTGGGTATTTTCAGCTATTTGGGGATTTCCGGTTCTGCGGCAGGTGTAGATAAGGCACATCAGCAGGTCCTTTGGTATGTCATCGGCTTTATTGTGCTAGGTGTGACATTGTTATTTGACTATCGTCTATTCCACAACATGGCCTATGTCTTATATGTACTCGGTCTGATTCTTTTGATCGGGGTATTTCAAACGAGGCCCATTAACAATACGACGAGCTGGTATGACCTTGGTCCTGTCTTGTTTCAGCCTTCTGAACCGATGAAGCTGTTCACAATCATAACGGTGGCGCGCTTCTTGTCTAAGAGGGCAAATGATCCAGATCGGTTTTACTATTTCTATAAGCTGATTCCGGTATTGGCCTTGGTTGGTGTACCATTGCTTTTGATTTTGATTCAGCCCGATTTGGGTACGGCCATGGTTTACACGGGGATGCTTGCCACGATGCTAATCGTTGGTGGTATACGGATGAAGCATGTATTGTACATGGGAGGATTGGTCGGCAGCTTCTTTGCCGCCATGACGTTGCTGCATGAATACAAGCAGGATATCTTTTTCAAGATTATCAAGCCGTATCAGTGGGATCGAATCCTCTTTTGGATGAACCCGGATCTTGAACCGATGGGACGAGGATTCCAGCTCAAGCAAGCGTTGATTGCTATCGGCTCTGGGCAATTGTTCGGAAAAGGGATTGATACGCCGACCCAAGCGAGCTTTGGATGGGTGCCGGTAGGAGAGAGTGATTTTATCTTTACCGTCATTGCAGAAAAGCTGGGTTTTGTCGGAGCAGGCTTGCTGATGATTTTGTTTTTCGTTTTGATTTACCGAATGATCCGCATCGCGATGGAGGCAAAAGATCCGTTCGGCTCTTACGTTGTCGCAGGTGTCGTAGGGATGCTTACCTTCCAGATCTTTGAGAACATCGGAATGACGATTCAGTTGATGCCGATTACGGGTATTCCGCTTCCGTTCATTAGCTACGGAGGGAGCTCGCTTGTAACCAACTTCCTGATCATTGGTGTGGTGCTCAATATTGGGATGCGTAAGGACAAGTTACGTTTTGATTAAGGAGTTGTTCAAAAAGTCTTCTGGTTCTCGCCACTTTCCGGTGATGAATAGAAGGCTTTTTGTACACTCATGAAATGCGTGACAAATGCAAAAATTTATGCTAAAATCATCCTAAGTTAACCATTTTTACAAGTTATAGTGTTTGATTGATTGGTATGAAGTCGTACGTATTGTGAGTGACGTCACCAATTGTCAATCGCAATTTGTATGACTTTTTTCCTTGACGCAAAAGGCTTATCTGTAAAAAAGAGGTTAACGCTACACTCTTTCGCCTCGTGAGGCGTAATGTTCAGGGAGGTTTTGTTTCATGCAACAAGGTATCGTAAAATGGTTTAACGCAGAAAAAGGATACGGCTTCATCCAAGTTGAGGGTGGCGACGACGTATTCGTACACTACAGCGCAATCCAGTCAGAAGGTTTCAAATCTCTTGACGAAGGTCAAAAGGTTGAGTTCGAAATCGTTCAAGGTAGCCGTGGACCACAAGCTGCTAGCGTAACTAAACTGTAAAATTGACAGATTCAAAGGCAGTCTCTCAATGGGGAGACTGTCTTTTTTGCGTGTTTCCACCCGATACACTGGGTCGTTGGAGAGGGGCGATGGTCGTCATAAAGCAGGTAGACAAGTCATAGGATGATACTAAAGGCTTGGCCTGCGGAGGGATGGACATGTTTGAAAGAGTAGATCGAGTAAAAGAAAGACGGAGAGAGCGTTTGGAAAGAATCCGAACGCAGTCACGAGACAGCTATACTCCCTACGTCGATGATTGGAAAGATCCCATCGAAGAATCGCCAGACCCATTCAGTTACTCGCCACGTGAGAAAGATATGATGGAACAGCCACCGTCCCATGAAAAGTGGGGCGTGCAAATTTTAGCATCTGTTTTATTGATTGGTGCTGCTTATATTTTGTTTCAAACAACACTGATCCCTGCTTCTTGGAAAAGCTCCGCGAGGGAAGTCATGACACGGGACTTTAATTTTTCAGGAGTAGCGGACTGGTATGAAGCGAGATTTGGTCCGATTCCGACGATGCTTCCTTCGATACCTACCAATCCCCCTGCTGTGCCAGCCACGAGTACAACAAAGGACGCAAATGCTGTGTGGAAGCTCCCCAGTAGCTGGAAAGTCGTAAAATCCTATGATCCAGCGAGTGCTAATGTGATCCTGCTTACGGGAATGAACGATCAAATCACGATTGGAGAAGCTGGCTGGGTCGCGTTTGTCGGAGAAAAGCCTGATTATGGGACGACAGTGATTGTTCGTCTAACCAAAGGACGGGAGATATGGCTGGGCAATCTCGATAGTATAGGGGTGACGAAGGACGAGGTCCTTAAACCTGGTCAAGTCATCGGAACCGCACGGGTAATGGACCAGACATCACGTCATTTGTATGTAGGGGCGAGAGTGAATGAGCAATTTGTTAATCCCCTGGAAGTGATACCGTTTGAATAGGGGAGGCTGGCTTGACATTCGGTTTCGCATTCACCTGCTATTTTGGGCAGTGATCGGCTTGTCCGTGGTGACAGGCCATTTTTTGGAGGTCATTACCTTGTTTGTCATCGTGCTGATCCATGAATTGGGGCATGTAGCGATGGCGCGCGAGCTCGGATGGACCGTAAAAGAAGTGCAGCTTCTGCCTTTTGGCGGAGTAGCGACGATGGAAGACTCGTACGCCACGGACCCAATGGATGAGATTGTCGTGGCACTCGCCGGACCCTTCTTAAATATGGTGATGATGGCTGCTTCGTACTTGTTTTGGTTTATGGGAATATGGACGGAAGAGTGGGCCCGCTTTTTCTTGGTAAGCAATTTGACGATTGCGCTGTTTAACCTGTTGCCAATTTGGCCGTTGGATGGGGGGAGAATCTTGTTGGCCGTTCTATGCTGGTTTATGTCGTATAGGCAGGCGACGATGATATCGATGACGGGGAGTACGCTGTTTGCGGGGATCATGGTGGGGATGTCCAGCTTGGAGTTGAAGTACAACTTAGCAGTAATCGGGATTTATTTATTGGTATTGAACATTCAGGCATTTTTGCGGTTTCCTTATCAATTTTTTCGCTTTCTTGTAGAAAAATACGATCGGCAGCAAGAAGAAGCTGCCGTTCAAGCGATACGCGTGCATCCTGAGGAGACGGTACTAGCAGTCTCACACAAGCTGCGGCGGGGATACTCCCATCTTTTCTACGTGCAAGGTGCAGGTCTCTTGGCAGAGGAACAGCTATTGTATGCCCTTTTGTTTGAGCAAAAGCACGACGCCGCAGTTGGCAAGCTCCTTTAGTCTCTAGTCTTATCAGCAGGAGAGGTCCATTCCATCAGCCAGCAATCACGCATGCTTCCTTCGTGCCATTCGTGCAGAGGAAGCTTTTTTACTTTTCGAAAGCCACATTTTTCATAGCAACGGAGGGCTCGTTCATTCCAGGCTTGCGGGTCAATCGCTACTTTTTGTACTCGTTTTTCCTTGTGGAGATAGTGGAGGATGGCTGTAACGAGCTGAGTGCCAATACCGCTATTCCAGTAAGCAGGCTCTCCGATGAACTGGTCCATGCCGTAGACAACGACGTCATGTACGTACCCATACAGTTGTTTTTCTGGAGTATCAAGTGGATAAAATTGCGCATAGCCAATCGGTTTGTCCGTGTACAAGATGAGGCAGCGAGTTTCACCGTCGTCTTCCGGAAAAAAGCTTTGCTGCACGAGGGACTCGTCATGTGGCCGATCGCGACCTTCATAATAGGTCAAAACGCGCTCGTCAGAAAGCCATTTGACTAAGTGAACGGCATCATCGGGGGATAAGGCTCTTATTTTTAAATCACCAGCATGAATCATGGATGATCTCCTTTACCTTGACTTAGCAGCTATGTTAGATTACTTCCTATGAGCCCGGTTATCCTTCTTTTGGGCAACGTTTGCACGGGGAATAAGGAGTGAAAACAGTGAAGCAAGTAGCGATTAGTGCACAAGGTAGCAGCATCCGCGTCGCATTCATGGAAAACGGGAAATTGCAGGAATGGCGTACACAGGATGTGGGAGCACACGCAAGCGTTGGTGACATTTATCAGGGACGAATCGCGGATGTGAAGCCTGGTATCCAATCTGCCTTTGTTGATATTGGTACAGGCCAAAATGCTTATTTTTATGTAGATGACACAGTCGGTGTGGAGTCAGGTGGAGCAGCGAAACCAAGTATTGCGGAACGCGTTCATGTAGGGCAAAAGGTATTGGTTCAAGTGAGTAAAGAGGCGTTGGAAATGAAGGCGCCAAAAATCACGATGCAGATCAGCTTGCAGGGGCGGTATCTGGTATACCTTCCGACTGAAGAAAGCATATCGCTTTCTCGTAAAATAACCGATGATACCAAACGAAAACGACTGCAACAGGTGATCTCTTCGACAGTAGTGCAAGGAGAAGGCTGTATTCTGCGCACGGAAGCGGCGGAAGCAGAAGAGCAGACACTCATTAGCGAGCTGGTCTATTTGCGCAATCGCTGGCAGGAAATGCTGCGAACAGCGGATGGACTCCGTTCGACCGGACGGATTTTTCAGGATGCAGAGCTGATTGAGATGGCGCTCCGAGATGGCTTGGCAATTGGCATGGATGAGTTGTTGGTAGAAGGTGCGACGACTCATCAGCAGGTAAAAGCGGCGTTGGTAGCTTTTGCTCCAGAAGTACAAGAGAAGCTTCGCTGGTATCAGGGCAAACAGCCGCTCTTTGACTATTTGGGTGTCGAGGCGGAACTGATTCGTGCTCGTGATCGACATGTGCCGCTCAAGAGTGGAGGGTCCTTGGTCATCGACAGGACTGAAGCGATGACGGTCATCGATGTAAATACCGGTTCATTCACAGGTGGAGGAGGGCAACAGCGGGAGCAGGCAGTGACAGCGACCAATCTCGAGGCTGTAACTGAAATTTCCAGGCATCTGCGGTTGCGAGACATCGGTGGCATCGTGATCATTGATTTCATCGACATGAAAGAGCAGAGCAATAAGGAGCGAGTGATCTCGCGATTGAAACAAGAGCTGGCGAAGGACCCTGTGCCTTCGACTGTTCTCGGGATGACGTCGCTTGGATTAGTCGAGATGACGCGAAAAAGAGTGCGTGCGAGCCTGACGGAGCGGCTGACGGAGCCGTGTGAGGCATGCAAGGGCCGAGGGAGAGTTTGGCGAGTAGACGAGCTGTTCCGGCGCATGTACGCCGAAGTCACCGCATTGGCAAAGAGCCAAGATGCGGAGGCTGTTCTCGTGGACATGCCGCCAAGATTGTTGGACATGATAGAGGAGTGGGAAAAAGCAGAAGCAATCACATGGCCTGTCCATGTCTATAAGCAGCTTGTTCCTGCGATGAGCCCGGATGAGTTTCGAATTGGATACGTCGGAAATCGGGCAGAGGCGGAGCGTTTACAATCGAAATAACTTGACTGGGCTATTGTAGCTATGATAACCTAATGGTTGTCATGCAGATATGTCTCGTGCATACTGTAACCGCACGAATCAGGTACATAAGCCGTCGCTCGTCGACGCACCTGTAAAGGCGAGTCTGAGTATAGGAGGTGCACACAGTGTACGCAATTATCGAAACCGGTGGAAAGCAATACAAAGTTGAAGAGGGAGCAGTTCTCTTCATCGAGAAATTGGCTGGCAACGAAGGAGACGTTGTTACTTTTGACAAAGTTCTCTTCGTAAGCAAAGACGGCAAAGTTACTGCAGGAGCTCCTACAGTAGCTGGTGCAACGGTAACTGGTAAAGTAGAAAAACACGGTAAATCTGCAAAGATTATCGTGTACAAATACAAAGCCAAGAAAAACTACCGTCGCAAGCAAGGTCACCGTCAACCATTCACTAAAGTTGTGATCGAAAAGATCAACGCTTAATTGGTGACTTGTTATGATTGAAGTGATCGTGAGCCGTGCGTTGCACGGTATCCATGAAATTAGTATTTCCGGACATGCCAATGCGGGTGCCTATGGGGCAGACATCGTTTGTTCTGCTGTATCAGGCATCAGCTTTGGTATATTAAACGCCATCCAACCTTTGACGGGCATCACTCCTGATGTCGCTGTCGCACAAGAAGGCGGTGGGTTCTTGAAGTGGAGCCTTTCTTCTTCGGATGATGAGACTGCACGAGAGAAACAACAGCTTTTGGCAGAGAGCATGGTTATTGCTCTTTTGTCGGTTGAGGCGAATTACGGCAAATACGTAAAAGTAAATGATCATAAATGGCAGGGAGGTGTCTGATATGAACATGCTGTTTAACTTGGACCTTCAGTTTTTCGCATCGAAAAAAGGGGTAGGTTCCACAAAGAACGGTCGCGATTCCATTTCCAAACGTCTGGGCGTGAAACGTGGCGACGGGCAATTCGTTACTGCTGGTAACATTCTCGTTCGTCAACGCGGAACAAAGATTTACCCAGGTGCGAACGTAATGAAAGGCGGAGACGACACTCTGTTTGCAACTGCAGATGGTGTTGTTCGTTTCAAGCGTCTGGGCCGTGATCGCAAACAAGTTGTGATCGAGCCAGTTGCTTCTGAAGCGTAAATATTTGTTAAGAAAAACCCAGCGATATAGCTGGGTTTTCTTTTTGTCCGGCTCTTTTTTATGGTACAATAGATGGGAAAGATATTCTTATCGACTTGGGTGAATGTGATGGGGGACGAGCGGAGGCTGTTTACGCATCAGACAGACCAACTGCTGACCGTTCTGAACAGGCAGCGGCATGACTGGTTGAACCACGTTCAGGTTCTGCTCGGCTATTTGCATTTGAACCGTACTGAACAAGGAGAGGCCCATTTGAAACGCATTGCACAGATGGCGATGCAGGAATCGATGGTTGCCCGATTGAATAGCTCCTTGTTGTCCGTCTTCTTCTTGACATTTAATGCACTGAACAATGAATTGCTTTTAGAAGTAGACGTGTGCAATCATGTGGATCTCACGCGAGTAGTTTTGAACGAGCAAGACTTGTTCCAGTTGGTGTCAGAGATATTATGCACAGTGAACGATCATGTAGATCAGAGCGGCTACGAAGCAGCCAGCATGCAGGTAAGCTTGCAAATGGATGAGCGTGGCGTTCATTTTCGTTTTGACCTGGCCGGTGTACTACGTGCATCCGGAATGGAAGAATTGGAAAAGCTGATACGTAAAAGCGAACAGAGTACGGTGGAGGTCACCGAGTGGATACATACGGAAGAAGAATGGGTCCTGAATTTGGTGATCCCATTCGCGGAATGAAAGAGGTGACACCATGTTTGTCGATCAGGTAAAAGTATATGTAAAAGGCGGGGACGGTGGTAATGGAGCTGTCTCCTTTCGCCGGGAGAAATACGTACCGCTGGGTGGTCCAGCGGGTGGAGATGGCGGTCAAGGTGGAGATGTCGTGTTTGTCGTGGACGAAGGTCTGCGTACACTGGTAGATTTCCGCTATCAACGACATTTCAAAGCACCTCGCGGAGAGCATGGCCGCAACAAATCTCAGCACGGAGCTGGCGCGGAAGATATGGTCGTGCGCGTGCCACCGGGAACAACTGTCATTGATGATGATACTAAAGAAGTGATTGTCGATCTCGTGGAGCAGGGTCAACGTGCTGTGATCGCAAAAGGCGGACGTGGTGGACGAGGCAATATTCGTTTTGCCAACTCTTCGAATCCAGCCCCACACATCTCGGAGAACGGAGAACCAGGTCAAGAGCGTTACATTGTCATGGAGCTCAAGCTGATTGCAGATGTGGGCTTGGTTGGCTATCCGAGTGTAGGAAAATCCACCTTGCTGTCTAGTGTAACAGCGGCGAAGCCAAAAATTGCGGCGTACCACTTTACGACGCTGACACCGAATCTGGGTGTTGTGGACTTGGGCGAGCAGAGCTTCGTAATGGCTGACTTGCCAGGATTGATTGAAGGCGCGCATGAAGGTGTGGGTCTTGGTCACCAATTCCTGCGTCACGTAGAGCGTACGCGCTTGATCGTTCATGTGATTGACATGGCAGCGGTAGATGGACGCGATCCATACGAGGATTATTTGCAGATCAACCGAGAGCTGACTATGTATAACCTGAAGCTCGAAGATCGTCCGCAAATTGTAGTCGCGAACAAAATGGAACTGCCAGAAGCAGAGGAAAACCTGCGTATTTTCAAGGAAAAGGTTCCAGATGTGAAGGTGTACGAGATCTCTGCTGCAACCCGTCAAGGCGTACAAGAATTGATGTATGCGATCGGGGATGCCTTGGCGACGATTCCGGACAAGCCTGCTGTCGAGGAAGTTGCGGAAGTGGAAGAGCGCGTGGTGTTCCGAGCAGAAAAAGAACCAGAGGAATTCGAGATTACGCGTGATAACGAAGTATTTGTTGTCAGCGGTGAAAAGATCGAGAAGCTCGTACGCATGACCAATCTGACCAGCTATGATGCAGCCCAGCGTTTTGCAAGACAAATGCGCTTTATGGGTGTAGATGATGCTCTGCGCAAGCTGGGAGCAAAAGACGGGGATACCGTTCGGATCGGCAAATTAGAGTTTGACTTTGTGGAGTGACAAAAACCATGATTGATGTCCCATCACTGAACCCATTTTTGGGGGATAAACGACTCCAACGCGGTGCGATGCTACCGCTAATCATCTCCAAGCAGGTGAAGACACCTGTCCAAGTTATGGTTGAACATGCAAAGGGCAGTTATCTCGTAGTTTCCTACGAGATGAAGCCTGAAACGAAAGCAGAGCTTCTCGGATCAACTGTACGCATTCGTTGGGAAACGAATGCGGCAGTGAATACCATTGATTTGGAAGTAGTTTCAGAGCAAACGCTTTGGCCGATCAAGCTTTTAGGGATGATTCCGATTAGTATAGGGGTAGAAATTACACAAAAGCGCAAGCAGGATCCCATCTCCCCAGATCTCGGTATTTCTGTCCCTTACAAGGTGATGGGAGCTAGACCGATCGAAGAAAAAGGCGAGGCAGTGTTGCTGAAATTTTCTCCTACCCGTCTTGTTTTGGGAACGGACGGTTATGTGTCGAAGGGCGATTTTCTCCACTTGTCTTTCAAGATACCGAAGCAAGCGCAGGAGATCGTCATGATGGCGAAAATCGTGGAAAAAACGTTCCAAGACAAACAATCGATCATTGAATTAATCTTTACGGATATCAATGAAAAGCACCATGAACTCATCAAAGATTACTATAAAAAGCTCTCAACTACCGCTTCTTCCTAAGGAAGCGGTTTTTTTCCTTTGATGTTCCTGTGAAGAAGGTATATAGTAGAGTACATAGAGTTCTACATCGAGCCTGTTCACTTCATGATTTGTTGTGTACGCTTTCCTGAATAAATACTTGTGAAATCATTCACTTTTTATTATTCGAATCCGTTTTCTGCTTAACTTTGTGAAAAATGTTACAAGCAATTTTTTACCGGATTTTCAGGGAGAATAGCGGCCGTTACTCGTATGAACAGGCATCGAGAATAAAAGGCCTCTATTCCAAAGCAAAGGAGGACGTTTTTTTTATGTCTCAAACAACTACGCAACAAGCTCAAGCTGCTGCTGAAGTAGCAAGCACTGCAACTCTGGCACCAGCGCAGCAACAAGATGTACTCGATCAGTTGATGAAACCAGAAATCCAAGAGTCACTTAACGTATTGGTGGCGAACCTGCCTAAATTGGCAGAACTGACAACTCTTTTGACCAAAACATATGATTTGGTACAAACAGTAGCAAATGATCATGTGTTGATCGACGACATCAAAGGCGGAATGGAAGAGTTCGTAAAACCGATCTCTGATAAAGCGAAAGGTATTGCGCAAGCAGCCATTGAAGCCAATGACCGTGTTCATGTTGAAGAGTCTACTATCGGTTTGTTCGGTATTCTCAAAATGCTCAAGGATCCGCAAGTACAAAAAACTTTGCGTTTCGCACAAGCATTCCTGGAAGTATCAGCAGAACGTCAACAACAAAAACGCTAGTATTTTTTATTATGGAATGTAAGACAAGGACGGAGGATTGGGCATGGCGAAGCATATTCTGATTCTAGGCGGCGGTTATGGCGGTTTGCTCAGCGCATTGACTGCACGTAAATACATGACGGCTGAAGAAGCGTCGATCACGGTGGTAAACCGTTTTCCTACTCACCAAATCATTACGGAACTGCACCGCTTGGCAGTAGGAAACCTGTCTGAACAAAACGTGGCGCTCCCTCTGGAAAGATTGCTGCGTGGCAAAGAGATTAACCTCGTAGTAGACACGGTAGAAAATATTGGTCTCGACTCCCAACGCGTTACACTGGGGAGTGGCGAGTCCATCAAATACGATGCTTTGGTGATTGCGCTGGGTAGTGAAACCGCATTCTTCGGAATCCCAGGTCTGCAAGAGTACAGCTTTACACTGAAGTCCGTAGAAGAAGCAAATCGTCTGCGAGCACACCTCGAAGAGCGCGTGATTGAATACAAGACGAGCAAAAATAAAGCAGATGCTACCTTCGTTGTAGGTGGTGGCGGTCTGACCGGTATCGAGCTGGTTGGGGAATTCGCTGATATGTTGCCAAATCTGTGCCACAAACACGGCGTAGACTTTGCAGACGTATCCATCTACTGCGTAGAAGCAGGTCCATCCATTTTGGCTGGTTTTGCTCCTGACCTGGTTGAACGTGCGAAAACGAGTTTGGAAAAACGCGGTGTTCAGTTCCTGACAGGCGTACCTGTAACGGAAATGAAAGAAACCACAGTTTGTCTGAAAGATGGCGGTACCATTGAAACCAAAACAATGGTATGGACAGGTGGCGTACAAGGAAATCGCGTAGTGGCTGAATGCGGCGTGGAAGTAAACCGCGGACGTGCAACTGTTACAGAATTCCTGCAATCCACTTCTCACCCTGATGTATTCCTTGCAGGTGACAGTGCGGTCGTAATGGGGCCAGAAGGTCGTCCATACCCTCCGACTGCGCAACTGGCATGGCAAATGGGCGAAGTAGTAGGTCACAATCTCTTCGCACACTTCAACGGCACCAAAATGGATACCTTCAAACCGGTATTCTCCGGTACATTGGGTAGCCTGGGCCGTAAAGACGCGATCGGAACAATCGGTGCAAGCCAACTGAAGCTGAAAGGTCTGCCTGCAACCTTGATGAAAGAAGCGAGTAACGTTCGCTACTTGACTCATATCAACGGTCTGTCCTCTTTGGCATACTAATCGAATCAGGAAAACCCGGGATCATGGTATCCCGGGTTTTTTGTGTTTGTTTATCCGTTTCCGCTTGGATCTTCAATCACGTTTGGGGATTGTGCCATCTTTTTGCCCCGCATGTCATTGCCAAACTGTTCGAGACTGCTTGGCTTACCAGCTGGGTGATTGTTACGGCGCTCCGATTTATCTGACTTTCCACGTCCGGCCATTTGTCTTTCACCTCCTCCATACGATACGCATTATTGTGCGCGAAGAAGCTCCCCCTCATGTAATCAAAGTAAACCAAATGTGATCCGATGAAAAAAAGTGACGGATAAGGATTGTCACATTCCATGCTTTCCGTTATAATGTCCTCTATGAAGAAACAACTGTTTTTCTCAGGAGGACACAACGCATGAAAAAGGAAGAAAAATTCTACTTGATTCGATCTGACATCCTGCCAGAATCGATTGCCAAAACGATTGAAGCCAAGAAGATGCTGGAATCCGGCGAAGTGGATACTGTGAACGAAGCGGTTGAACGGGTGGGATTGAGCCGCAGTGCTTTTTATAAGTACAAAGATGGCATTTTTCCGTTCAATTCGATGATGAGCGAAAAAATTATGACGTTTACGTTCTCTTTGGATCACATGTCAGGTTACTTGTCCAAAGTGCTCACATATGTAGCAGATCAAGGTGGAAACGTATTGACCATCAATCAGACGATACCACTTCAAGGGATTGCTACTATATCCATGTCAGTCGATATGGCTAATCTTCGCGTATCTAGCACGGAGTTTTTGGATAGCTTGCAGCTGATCCCGGGCGTTCGCAAAGCGATGATCGTCGGTAGAGGCTAAGCAAAAAAACAATCAAAGAAAAGGCAGGGGAGAGAGACATGGAGAAGCAGAGCATTAAATTGGGATTAATGGGTTTTGGAACAGTAGGGACTGGTGTAGTACGCATCATTCAAGCGCATCAGGAGGATTTGCAAAAGCAAACCGGCCTCAGTATTGAGGTTTCCCGTATTCTTGTTCAGGATGCGGAAAAATCTCGCAATATTTCATCCATGGAGGGCGCGCTGACCACAGACCCTGCTAGTCTTTTGGATGATCCAGAAATTGAAGTCATCGTAGAAGTAATTGGTGGCATTCACCCTGCAAAAGAGTACATTTTGGGTGCACTCGAACGAGGCAAGCACGTAGTAACAGCCAACAAGGATCTGATGGCGTTGCACGGAGCCGAAATTTTAGAGAAGGCTCAAGAAAAGGGCTGTGACGTTTTCTACGAGGCAAGCGTGGCTGGTGGAATACCAATTTTGCGTGCGCTAGTAGAGGGGTTTTCCTCAGACCGTATCGCGAAAATGATGGGGATTGTCAACGGGACGACCAATTACATCATGACCAAAATGAGTCAAGAGGGCGCAGAATATAGTGAGGTATTGAAAGAAGCGCAAGCACTGGGCTACGCGGAGCAGGACCCAACCTCCGATGTGGAGGGCTTTGATGCCGCCCGCAAAATGGCGATTCTGGCAACACTGGGCTTCCGTGTACCGATGAAGCTCGAAGATGTGGACGTAAAAGGGATCAGCTCCGTGAGCAAGGAAGATATCGCTTATGGCAAACAACTGGGCTACGAAATCAAGCTGCTCGGCCTGGCTCGTCGTGACGAAGAGGCGATTGAGGTAAGTGTGCAGCCGACTCTGGTTCCAAAATCCCATCCACTCGCTTCCGTAAATGGTGTCTTTAATGCCGTGTACGTACATGGGGAAGCGGTAGGAGAAACCATGTTTTACGGGCCGGGCGCAGGTGAAATGCCGACTGCTACCGCCGTTGTGTCTGACCTGGTCACTGTCGTCAAAAACAGAAAGCTAGGAGTGAATGGACGCGGAATGGTTGCTCCCTACAAAGAAAAAGTATTGAAAGAAGACAGCGAAAAATTCTCTAAATACTTCCTGCGCATCGTAGTTGCAGATAAACGCGGTGTTCTTGCTCAAATTACGCAGCTATTGGCAGACAAAAATATTTCCCTTGAGCAGGTCATCCAGCAACCGTTCAACAACGGACGTGAAGCGGAGATTATCATGATTACACACCTGTCCTCAAAAAGTGACATGGATGCGGTACTGGCTTTCATGGAGCAGATGGATATCGTATCAACTGTGCAGAGCTGCTACCGTGTAGAAGGGGGAGACAAATAATGGCTTTTGATCGACAGTCTGGCATCTTGGCACGTTATCAGGAATTTCTCCCGATCACAGAAAAAACTCCGCTGGTCAGCTTGCATGAAGGAAACACACCCCTAATCCATGCTCCGAATCTTTCCAAACAATTGGGGGTGGAGCTGTACGTCAAGTACGAGGGGCTCAATCCGACTGGCTCTTTCAAAGATAGAGGCATGGTCATGGCTGTAGCCAAAGCGGTAGAAGAGGGAAGCAACACAATCATGTGCGCTTCGACGGGAAATACATCAGCAGCAGCTGCGGCGTATGCGGCACGCTCAGGATTGCGTTGCATCGTCCTGATCCCGAACGGCAATATCGCGTTAGGCAAGTTGGCTCAGGCTATCGCCTATGGTGCAGAAGTCATCGCGATTGACGGTAATTTTGATGAAGCGCTGGATATCGTTCGCAAAATCACAGCGAAAGAACCGATTACACTGGTGAATTCCGTGAACCCTTACCGGATCGAGGGACAAAAGACCGCGGCGTTTGAAGTGTGCGATGCGCTGACGGACGCACCTGACATTTTGGCCATCCCAGTTGGCAACGCAGGAAACATTACAGCATATTGGAAAGGCTTCGAGGAATATTTTGCAGCCAAAAAATCGAGCCGCTTGCCTAAGATGTACGGTTTCCAGGCAGCGGGAGCAGCGCCGTTGGTTCATGGCAAACCAGTAGCCAACCCTGAAACGATTGCGACAGCCATTCGCATTGGTAACCCGGCGAGCAAGGATGGTGCTTTGAATGCCATTTCGAAATCAAGCGGTCTCATCGATAGTGTAACGGACGAAGAAATTTTGCATGCCTATCATTTGCTGGCGAAGAGTGAAGGTGTGTTTTGTGAGCCTGCCTCGGCAGCATCGCTGGCTGGCATTATCAAGCTGCATGAGGCGGGCAGGCTTCAACCCGGCAGCCAGATCGTGTGTGTACTGACTGGAAACGGACTAAAAGATCCAAATATCGCTTTGAAGCTGGTAGGTGAAGAGCCCCGTTCTGTTCCGGCGACACATGAAGCTGTGATGGAGCTGGTTCGTCAAAGTGGGAGAGAATTTGTATCATGAATGGACAACGTGTAAAAGTAACCATACCAGCAACAACAGCGAATCTGGGACCGGGATTCGATGCGCTGGGAATGGCTTTCCAGTTGTATTCTGTCGTAGAAATGGAAATCAGTGATCATACGACAGTAGAGATGATGGGCAAGGAGCTGCAAGGAACACCGACGGACAAAAACAATCTCCTGTACAAGGTTGCGGCGGGATTGTTTCAAGAAGCAGGTCTCGCCATTCCTGAGCTGGCGATTCGTGCTTCCAGTGATGCTCCCCTGACGAGGGGATTGGGGAGTAGTGCGGCTGCGATTGTAGGTGCACTTGTAGCGGCCAACCATCTCGCTGGCGAACCATTTACTCGTGAGCAATTGTTTGAAAAGGCAACACGCCTAGAAGGGCATCCGGATAATGCGGGAGCTTCGATGTTTGGCGGTATCATTGTTGCGACGATGCCTGAAGTACCAGGAGACCCCATTCCATATGTGCGGTTTTCTGCTCCGGCGGGATTGCAAACACTCGTCGTGATCCCAGAATTCATGCTCTCGACAGAAAAAGCGCGGAACGTCTTGCCGCAGGTGTACAGCAGAGAGGATGTTGTATATAATGTGGGTCATAGTAGTTTGCTAGTTGCTGCACTGGCACAAGGCAGACTCGACCTGATGGGACGGGCAATGTCGGATCGGTTGCATCAGCCGTATCGAGCAAAGCTTGTACCTGGATTGAACGAAATCCTGGACAAAGCGACTGAACACGGGGCACTGGGGGCTGCTTTAAGCGGCGCGGGACCGACGATCCTCTGTTTTTTCTCTTCGGATGAAGAATTAGAGAAGCTGCGTGCATTTGTGGACAGAGTGATGAAAGGGCACGACATCTCGTACCGCGTGATGATCTTGCAACCGGACGAAAATGGCGTACAGGTAGAAATCCATCAGAGATAGACCATAGTGGATAGGAGTAGCCATGGAGAAGAAACTTGCTTTTCTAGGACCGCGTGGAACGTTTACCGAAGAAGCAGCGAGGATATTGTCGCTCGGACAAAAGTTATCTTTCGTTCCGTACCCAAGTATTATTGAAGTACTAGACGCTGTTTCCAAAAAGGAAGTGGCATACGGTGTCGTACCGATGGAAAACTCCATTGAAGGAACAGTCAATTCTACACTGGATTGGCTCATTCACGAAGTAGATTTGCCCATTCTGGCGGAGCTCGCACTACCGATTACGCAAAACTTGCTGGTGGCAAAAAGAGAGCACCCATTGCCTTTGTCAGCGATTACGAGAGTGTTGTCACATCCTCAAGCGATTGCACAAAGCCACAACTTTTTGCGTGAGAATTTGCCGGAAGCAGCGATCGAAACGGTAAACAGTACGGCATTGGCAGCAAAAATGGTGAGTGAGCATCCAGAAGAGCCGTGGGCTGCTGTTGGTACTCGATTGAACGTAGAGATTTATCCATTGGAGTTTGCGCGTGAACAAATTCAAGATTATTCGAATAACTACACGCGTTTTGTTCTCGTTGGTCTGGAAAGTCTTGATCTGCCGGTTTCCCGCAAGGAAAAGACGACGATTCTGGTCACGCTGCCGGAAGATTTCCCAGGAGCATTGTATCAAGTGCTGGCTGCTTTTGCTTGGAGAAAGGTAAACTTGTCTCGAATCGAATCGCGTCCAACGAAGAGGGCACTCGGAAGCTATTATTTTGTCATCGACATTGAGCAGAAGATGGACGACGTCTTGTTGCCAGGAGCGTTTGCGGAGATTGAAGCCATTGGTTGTCAAGTTCGTCAGCTCGGGACGTATCCATTTTATATGCATCAGACCAATTCCTAGAGGGATTGGTTTTTTCTTTTTCTGGCTCCCTCCCAACAAAGGAGTGGCGTCAAGGAGCAAAACGCCCATGACTGCATACGATGTTAGGGAGTTTGGTGCAAGGGAGGAGAAAAACATTGAGAATACACATCGTCCAAAAAGGCGATACGATGTGGAAGATCGCCAAAAGATATGGCGTCGATTACAAAGAACTGTTACGCCTTAATAGTCAATTAAAAACTCCCGATACAATTTATCCTGGAGCGAGAATCAAGATTCCGGCGAAACAAGTTCCTGTCCGACCACAGCAAAGAACGACGCCCCCCCATCCAATGAGTGAGGCGGCCCCTTATGTGAAAGAAAGACCGATTACGGAAGAGGAAGAGATGGAGGTACCGCAACAAATCGAAAGGCGGCCAATTGAGCCAGAAGAATCAGGAGAGGTGCAAATCGAATCAAGGGAGGAGATCAGGCCTACTCCACTGCCAGCTCCCATTCCTACGAGGCCACCCAAGGAGATGCCAAGGCCACCCAAAGAAATGCCAAGACCACCAGTCCCTTCTGTTTCACCAGAGGTAGTCAGGCCAACAGCACCACCTACATTACCACCTCCACCACCAACACAGCCTATTCCAAAACCAACGGAGCCGATTGAAAAGCCAATCGAAAAACCGATCGAGAAACCAATCGAGAAGCCAACACCGTATAAACCACCGAACATTTCAGGCAAGCCAAATGTGCTTCCTCCGGTTCCTCCTGTTCCTATACGTCCACTCATACCGACTCCACCTCCAACCGGAGTGAGTCCGTATATTTATCCACCAGCGATTCCACCGAATCAAAATGTGCCTAGCATTCCATATAGACCACCAACTCAGGTCTTGCCATTACAGCCTACAAGACCGCCAGCATATGCATGCCCACCTTGCCCACAGCCAAATTATCCACCACCACGGGTAAGTCCATTGCAACCGATGCCGCCAAACTATCCACCACCACGGGTAAGTCCGTTGCAACCGATGCAGCCAAACTATCCACCACCACGGGTAAGTCCGTTGCAACCGATGCAGCCAAACTACCCACCACGAGTAAGTCCGTTGCAACCGATGCAGCCAAATTATCCACCACCGCGGGTGAGTCCGTTGCAACCGATGCAGCCAAACTATCCACCAACACGGGTGAGTCCGTTGCGGCCGATGAAGCCGCCTTCAAAGGTGAGCCCACAACAGCAGCTCAAGCCACCTTCAAAAGTGAGTCCGCAACAGAAGCTGAAGCCATCGACGAGGGTAAGTCCAGAGCAAGAGCGCAGGCCAATGCCACAGGTGCGTCCGTTCCCGCCATTCCCACCGCCGTTCATGCCACCATGCCCGCCATTTCCGCCTTGCCCACCGTTCGGGAACCCGTGGATGGGCCCGTTTTATCCAAATCGACGACCGATTGTGAGTCCAGAACAAATGCGACCAATCAATCCATTTCCAATTGTCCCACCACCAATCAGACCGATGCCGCCGTTTCCTTATCCATGCCCACCACCATTTCCACCCATGCCATTAAAGCGGCCACGAGCGAAAAGGCCTGTGTGCCCGGAACCAGTGGAGTCATCATCATGTGAGTGTTCTTCTGAAGTCCGGGAGTACAAAGGCCGAAAAGGCAAGTACAATCGTTCTCCACAGGATATTCACAATAACATGATGTTCCCGCCTTCCCCGTGTATGGCTACCATGCCTGAACAAGGGGTTTGGCCGAACTGGGGAGATGGGCATGAAGATTCCTCTTCTTACTGAGAGGGTATGGGATGAACAAAGGAATCTTATCCACCATTGAAAAGGCTTTTCGCTGTCAAATCTACGGTGTGAAGCCGAAGCGAAACGTCAACCTGTTAAAAACAGACAGGGGCCACTGGATACTCAAAGGATATAAGCAGGTCGAAAAAGCTGTGTGGGTGACAGAGTTAGCGGATGCACTACATGAGAAGGGCTTTCATCATACTGTGCAGTATGTGGAGAATCATGAAGGATCCAAAATTTTTGCATTTGAAGACCGTCATTACACCATCATGAAAATGATTGATGGGCATGAAGCAGATAACGCTTCTCTTTTCGATGTCAAAAAAACAGCAGAAACATTAGCCCGTTTTCATGTTGCAGCTCAGGGTTTTCCTATTGCTCATACGTATGCGTATGAAGGAAAACCGGCTCTTTTAGATAAATGGGAGAGCCGCTTGGAATACTTTGAGCGGTTGATGTGGTCGATTGAACAGAAAGGACCCCAGAGCAAACTGGAGCAACTCATTTCGCACCAGGCAGATCACGTTCTTCGAGATGGCAAGGAGCTGCTGCAATCTGCCTACAAGCTGCCTTTGACGCCAGAAATGTTTTTAGCCATGGAGAAGGGGACACTCGCGCACAGAGACGTGGCGAGTCATAACTTTCTGCTTACGGAGCGAGGCAATTGCTATTTGATTGACCTTGATACAGTAGGTCATGATCTTCAGCTTGTTGACCTTGTACAATTAATGTCACGAATGCTGTTGATGCAAGACTACCGCATGGATTCCTTTGTGGAAGCGATGGAAGCCTATAGTAACATCAACTATTTATCTGATACCCAGATATGGGCTGTTCATCAATTGCTTCGCTATCCGGATAATTTCTTGCGGGAGGTAACGGGCTTGTATAGTCAGCGCCCAGGCTACCACATGAAGGGCGTCATGCAGCTGATCCAAATGGAAGGCAAAGTGATGGCGAATCGCCAACGTTTTTTAAACGATGGAGAACGAATTTTCCAGCACTCTCCATGGGGGCATTACCATTTTGTCGGATAGTCGGATAAAACAAAACATCCCTCTCGAAAGAGGGATGTTTGTGTTGGTGACAAGCTTACTTGGAAGCAGGCTTGGACAGATCAATAGAGAATTTCGCAAACCCAGTTTCCAATACGTTGATGAACTTGATATTGGACAATTTTTCAGCGAATGGTTTCGCGTCAGGAGAAGAAGTGAATGTAACGTTCAGCTTCGCGTTTACTGGAGCAAAAGACCAGTTGTTGTCTGCTGCTGGGTCGATATTTTTTTGGTTCAGGATGTAGTCGATTACGATTTGACGGTTTTCATCTGGAGAATCGATTACGATGTTTTTGCCATCCAGTCCTGGGAACGCACCGCCGCCGCTTGCACGGTAGTTGTTGGTTACGACGATGAATTTGTCTTCAGGTTTTACTGGTTTGCCATTAAAAGACAGGTTTTTGATGCGGTTTGCATCTTTGCTTGCTACTTTTCCATCTACAGCGTATTTGGATGGCTGTGTAACATCGATTTGATAAGTAACACCGTCGATCACATCAAAGTTGTACGTTGGGAAAGACTCGTTGATGAGTGGTTGCTCATCCGTTTTCTTCAGATCGATTTGGTTGAACTGTCCAGCGGAACGCTCCAACCATTCTTTCACCGTAGCTCCATCGACCAGAACCGCTTTCAATGTGTTCGGGTAGATGTACAGGTCAGATACGTTTTTGATGGCGATTGTACCAGCTGGGATATTGGAGTAGTAGCTTACCCCGTTACGGCCGCCTGCTTTAAATGGTGCACCAGCAGACAGAACTGGAATGCCTTCGTATTCTGTACCCTTCACGTTTTTCTCAACGAACCATTTTTGTGCATTGGTTACGATTTGGATAGATGGATCATCTTGCACAAGTGCAAAGTAGCTGAAGATCGGGGAAGATGTTTTCCCTACAGCAGAACGAACCCATTCAACTGTTTTATCGTGATCTTCTTTTACTGCATCTACGATAGTTTTGTCTGCATCAGCCAAGGATGCTTTGTTCGCTTTGTCATAGATTGGAACTACTTTGGTAGCGGACTCAGCCACTTTCCATTTTCCGTTTTCTTGTTTCAGCGTCAGGTCGATCACACCGAGGTGGTTACCCCAGAAGCCAGGCATAACGGCTGGTTTACCATTGATCGTTCCTTTTTCTGCATCAACGCCTGGAATTTTATCGAATCCAGGACCAGGGAATACGGAGTGGGAGTGTCCGAACAGGATCGCGTCGATACCATCTACTTTGCTCAGCTGGTAGCTAGCATTCTCCAATTGAGGACCACCCTCGGTAGGGCCAATTCCGGAGTGAGGAACCGCGATGATGATGTCTGCACCTTTTTTCTTCATTTCAGGTACGAATTTGTTGGCAGTTTCTACGATGTCTTTCGCGATAACTTTTCCTTCCAGGTTAGCCTTGTCCCACTGCATAATTTGTGGTGGAACAAAACCGATTACGCCTACTTTGAGTTTTACATCTTTGCCGTTCTCATCTTTAAATGTGCGCTCCAGGATTTCGTAAGGAGTGTACATGTTTTTGTCATTGTCAGGGTTTTTGTCCTTGTCGTCTACATACACGTTGGAGTTTATGTAAGGGAATTTTGCACCCTTCAAGCTGGTATCCAAGAACTCCAAACCAAAGTTGAACTCGTGGTTACCGATATTGGCAACATCATAGTCCATCAGGTTCATTGCTTTGTAAGCAGGGTGAGTGTCTCCAGCTTTCAACGGGTCGATTTTTGCCACGTAGTCGCCCAATGGGTTTCCTTGCAACAAGTCACCGTTGTCGATCAGGATGCTGTTTTTCGCTTCTTCTCTTGCTTTTTTGACCAGTGTCGCTGTTTTTGCGAGGCCAAACTCGTCTGTGTTTTTGTCTTGATAGTAGTCATAGTTAACGATGTTGGTGTGGATATCTGTCGTTTCCAACAGGCGGAGCTTCAGGACAGAATCTGTTTGTGCGCTTACAGGAGTAATAGGAAAAGAGAGAGCGCCAACAACCAAAGAAGTGCTGAGGAGGAAAGCAGTCAGCATTTTTTTGTTCGTTTTTTTCATGTTTGAAATGACCTCCATAAGTTTACAATAATGCCAAGCAAAAATAGTTTATCATTAGAATAGGACGCTGGATAGATAGCTAGATGAAATAGTATATTAATTTTTTGTATTGACAAAAATAAAAAAATATAACGTCAATCCGCCATAGGTCGCGTATGCCCCTCTTTCTTTGTGGTAATGATAGGAAGAAAAACCTATATAAAAGAAGGGGTTCTATGTGACAGAGAAAAAACAGTGGGTGGTTTACGCGACATGGGGTGCAGCATTAGCCACTGGCGTCGTAATCGGTATCCTGTTAGTAGGAAAGGACGGAAATGATTCGGGTCTTGCTCGTTTACTGAACCATTCAGGCAAAGCAGATGTAGTCGCGGGGACGTCGTACGAACTGGTTTTAGCTCGCCATTATTTGTGTGGGGTGCGAGACGAAGAACATGTGGCAGTTCGTACCAATCAACTGGCAGACGTCATGGGCAACTATAATGGATGGGAAATTGTACAAGCAGAACCTGTCAAGATGATCTTAATGAAACGCGAGCAGGATATAGCGCCAGCGTGCAAGGAGAATGGACATATCGGAATAGCGTCAGACGGCATGCTTGCCCTGTTTCATGGTCTGCCTGCTGAACAAGATGTCGTACAGACCTTTTATCGAATCGATACAGCAAAAATGGAAGCGAGTCTGCCAAAAGAGGAATGGGAGAATCTGAAACGAGGGATTCGCATTCGGAATCTGGCAGAGTATAACAGTGTATTGTCCACCTATGGCGAATACCAATGGAGTGGCCAATGAAAACGGGTGGACCTAAAAGAAATCCCTTTCGAGCCTTTCGTGTAACAAGCACGTATTGGACTGGAAAGGGATTTTTGTTTCAATTGCTATGGATTCAGTTCAACCGCAATGATTCGCCAGCGTTCCCCCGGGACTTCGCGGCGCAAAAGAAACTTCCATGTTCGTCGGAAATTACCGCCTTCCCGGGCGATGTACGTGAGCCGAACAGGAACCTCTATCAAGAGGGGGCCACGTTCATCTGACGGGATGACGATTTCTGACGTTCGCACAGATTCGATCGCGGACAGCCCTTCAGGAAGTGTGAATCCGTCCGTTGTCATTCGCATTGCATGGGTGTCGTGCTCATGCAACGCGGTGAGGAAATAACCGACCAGCTCTTCTGGAGACGCCCCTTTTATTGTAGTCGCAAGTGCTCCGGAGGCTTTTAGAATCATCATGCTGTGACTAGGATCGGGCTCTGTGCGTCGATGGGTGGAGCTGCCGAAAAAGTGGATGCAAAAATGCCCCGGGAATTCATTTCCTTTAATCGCGCCAGCGCCGTGAGGCATTCCGTGCATGGATGCTGCAAAATAAGTACCGTCTACCTCTACCAGAATGGCTCTGCGCTTCCACGACCATTTTCCCTGATAAATGTTCTTCATGATCTGTGTATCCTTGCGTGTCAACGGTTGGACATCGGCATGGCGACTACCTGCTCTGCGCTGGACATCAAAACGTTGTCCTGTCTCTAAATCAATCACGGTACCGAATTCCATCCGTTTCAACGTTTTTTTCACCTGTTCCCAGGGTATGGCATGTGCAAAATGGACTGCCTCAACGGACTTGGCCATTTCTTCGATCCGCTGGCGAACATCGTTTGCCAAAACATAACGGCGGGGCATTTCTTTTTCATAAAGCTGTCCATCGTGATCATATACATACGTTCGTTTTTTTACGGTCAGTGTAGCTCGTATCCAGTGGGGGTTGTAGGAGGCGACTTCGGTAGTAGAGCCTAATAGCCGCTTCGTAAATTGCTTTTGATCACGGAAGGACATGGTCGTTTGGAAAGAGGACTCAGGTGAGACTGAAACGGTGACCGTGATGTCATTCTTGACCTTGGCAAATGCAGAGTGTGGCATTGACAGTGCGATTACGAAAAGGCATATACAAAAAATAAGGACTTTGCTTCGCAACAACCAACACCTCCACTGCTTATCGTTTCAATTAGATGTCTGGCTCATGTTGCGTAAATCTTGGTATCATAACGCCCTTGCGCTTACGCCATACTGATTTCATACGGTGATCGAAGGAGGAGTCTTTAGACCATGTCTACCATGCCTAGAGGTAGCTACAAAGACCAGTTCCATCAGCGTTTGTACGTTCAGTTGAACCAGGGGCACAACAAGCTCAATTACCAACAGATCAACAAGATCAAAGAGCACATGCAAAGTGGCGTGGACGAATATGCCCACTTGCAGCATGATGTGTCGGATTCACTCGGAATGAACAAACACTAACAGACACCGTATAACCCGTTCCTTTTATAAGGAGCGGGTTTTTTATAAGATTGTTCAAAAAGTCGACTTTTTGAACTCGGATATAAAATGGAAATACACGTTCGCTTTCTGGATGCTTTGTGTTACAGTAGAGAGTAGAATCTTTGCTCACGGAGAGTGGACTATGCGCATTTTAGGAATTGACCCTGGTATTGCGATTGTTGGCTTCGGGGTTGTGGATAAAGAGGGCAGCCAATTGCGTCCCGTCCAATATGGAAGCATCCAGACAGAAGCAGGATTGTCAGTACCGCTTAGATTGAAACAGATTTTTGAGGCAATGCAGAGCCTTCTGGAAACATATCGTCCCGATGAAATGTCGGTCGAAAAACTTTTCTTTAATAAAAATGTGACGACGGCTTTTACAGTTGGTCAAGCGCGAGGGGTTATTTTGCTTGCGGCAGAGCTGGCTGGTGTGCCGGTCTATGAATATACCCCGATGCAGGTCAAGCAAGCCGTGACTGGCTACGGGGGAGCAGAGAAGAAACAAATTCAGGAAATGACGAAGCTCCTATTGCGGTTAAAAGAAGTACCAAAGCCTGACGACGTGGCGGACGCATTGGGTATTGCGATTACGCACGCACAGTTTCGCGCGTTCATTTCCATTTCGGAAGGGGTCAAGAAATGATTGATTTTGTAGAAGGTACACTTAGTTATCTCGATTCGGAATACATAGTTATCGAAACGGGCGGAATTGGTTATCGACTGTTTTGCCCAAACCCGTACCAATTCGTTCGGTATGAAGGCAACAAAACCAAATTGTTTACCCACCACCATGTGCGGGAGGATGCCATTCTGCTGTACGGCTTCGCTACCCGTGACGAACGCGATTTGTTCCGTAAACTGCTTGATGTTAGCGGAATCGGGCCAAAGGGCGGATTGGCCATTCTGGCTGCAGCGACGCCTGAGCAGTTGGTGATGGCGGTTCAACAGGAGAATGTTACCTATTTGACGAAATTTCCGGGGATTGGGAAAAAGACTGCCCAGCGCATTATCCTCGATTTGAAGGATAAATTGGTAGGATACACACCATCTGCGATTTTGACTATTGCAGCGGGTGATTTGACAGCAGGCGAGCAAGCTGTGTCTGCACTGAACGAAGCGCTCGATGCATTGACCGCACTGGGTTACTCTGATGGTGAACTGCAAAAAATCAGAAACACGCTGTCTGAGAAATCAAAAGAGGGCGATGGTGTAGAAAAGCTCATCAAACAAGGGCTTGCGTTGCTCATGAGGGGGTAGGATTTTGGATTCTCGGATCATCACGACGCATATGAATTGGGAAGAAGATGCGGCGGAGCTGAGCCTCCGTCCTCGCTATTTAAACGAATACATCGGTCAACAACACGTAAAGGAAAACCTGAAAATTTTTATTGAAGCAGCGAAAATGCGAAAAGAGTCATTGGATCACGTACTGCTGTACGGTCCGCCTGGTCTAGGGAAGACGACCTTGTCGCAAATTATCGCAAATGAGCTGGGTGTGAACATCCGCACGACGTCAGGTCCGGCTATTGAGCGTCCGGGTGATTTGGCGGCGATTTTGACGAATTTGCAAGAAGGCGACGTCCTGTTTATCGACGAGATTCACAGGCTCAACCGAAGCGTCGAGGAAGTTTTGTATCCGGCTATGGAGGATTTTGCGCTGGACATCATTATCGGTAAGGGGCCAAGCGCTCGCAGTGTTCGTTTGGATTTGCCGCCCTTTACACTGGTTGGGGCCACGACGCGAGCTGGAATGCTGTCCGCGCCGCTTCGAGATCGCTTTGGGGTTGTAAATCGCCTGGAGTTTTATACAGTTCCGGAACTGACCTTTATCGTTTCGAGGGCAGCCGACATCTTGCAGGTCGTCATTCGAGAAGGCGGGGCAGAGGAGATTGCCAGACGTTCGCGTGGAACACCCCGGGTGGCAAACCGTTTGCTGAAGCGGGTTCGCGATTTTGCCCAAGTAAAAGGTGAAGGCGTCATTACGACAGAGATTGCCAAAGAAGCACTGGAAAGATTGCAAGTGGATGCCTGTGGTCTTGATCATATTGACCATAAACTGTTGCTAGCGATTATTGATCGCTTTGACGGTGGACCGGTTGGGTTGGATACAATCGCAGCAACAATTGGAGAAGAGTCACAAACGGTGGAAGATGTTTGCGAGCCATATCTCATGCAGATCGGCTTTATGCAGCGGACGCCGCGGGGGCGTGTACTCACCCCGAGTGCGTACCAACACTTTGGTCGGGAGATGAAATCGTGAATCCTGTAGCCAAGCTACTTATTATTGGTGGTGCTGCTTTAATCGTAATCGGTCTTTTGTGGCAGGTAGGAGGCAGATTTTTGCCACTGGGGCGTTTGCCGGGAGATATCGTGGTAGAAAAGGAAAACGTCAAGTTCTACTTTCCGATTGTGACTTGTATTGTGATTAGCATCGTCCTGTCTCTTGGCATGTATTTATTCCGGCTGTTTAAATAGGCAAGTGTGAAGGCCATCGGAGCTCATTGTTCCGGTGGTCTTTTTGCATGCGGGTGTTTGGTCCCATTTTACGAAAAAGGCAGGAGATCAGCCTGCGATTGTCGAAAAACATGGGAAGACATGCCAATTTTTGACGAAATCAAGCTTAGACAAAATCAGGTGGAGAAAGGACAATGGACGACATGAGAAAGAAATGGATGGGGAAAGTCCTTTCGGTGGGCCTGCTATCAGTAGTTCTCGTAGGAGGACAAGTACCAGCGCAGGCTGCCGGCGACAATATCAGAGTTGCGCTATTTGTCGATACAGGACAAGGCTATCGGGGAGTAGTTCCTTCCGTTACGCTAACTGCTGAAAATGGAATGGGAGTCGTGCTCAATGGACCCGAGGGCAAGACAGATTTACCCGAATTAAAGGGAGATGCAGCTCGTTACCGGGTTGATGAATATCATTTGATCGTTGCCGAAACAGGTGACTGGAATCGCGCACAGCAGATTGCACAGCAAATGAGCCAACGAAAATACGAGGGCTCAATCCAGGTGACAAAACGTAACAGTCAGACCGTCTATCAGGTCGTAAGCGGAACGTATGACACGTATCAGGCTGCAGCCAATCAGGCGAAAACGGTTGCCCAAGCAATCGGGCAGAATCCGCTGGTAAAAGGTCCGCATCGACTCGAAGCGGGTAAATTCAAAAGCTTAAAGGAAGCGCAAGAATGGCAAGCGTCATTTGAAGCAGCCGGTATTCCTGCTTATCCCGTGATGGTATCAGATGGGGATAAAGTCAAATATGCGGTTTGGATCGGAGACGAGGTTAGTCCTGATGCTGTGAAAGAATTGAAACGAAGAGCAAACGCCGCATTTCCTTCTTTCTCCTATCAGGAGCCAGCCAGCCAATCTTATGTTATATTGAAGCAGGATGTATACGGATCACCAGATGAAATGATTTGGAAATATGTATTCTCCCCTCAAGTAAAGCTGACAGTTGAAGCGAATAAAGCAGGCGATGAATCGGTGATTGGCGTTGTAGAACGAGAGCAGCGCACATATCGCGGCGAGATGGAGCTGTCGGAATACAATGGTCACTTGACGCTAGTAAATGAGCTTCCAATGGAAGAATATTTATATGGAGTCGTTGGCTCTGAGATGGCTCCAGGCTGGCCGGTGGAAGCTTTGAAAACACAGGCGGTCCTGTCGAGAACTCGTGCTGTGTGGCAAGGCAATAAGTATGAAGTTGCCAATGTGTCCGATACGGTTTTCGAACAGGCGTATTATGGCTATACAAAAGAGTCTGATGATGTACGTGAGGCTGTCGACGAGACAGAAGGCGAAATCATTTACTACCAAGGCAAACCAGCTGAGTCGCTCTTCTATTCCAATGCGGGCGGTATGACGGCGGACGGCACAGAAGTATGGGGCAATCCAGTTCCTTATTTGCGATCTGTCGAGAGTAAAGACACATATCCAATGGACAATGCGAGCGTATGGTATCGCGTGGCTTTAGCAGATGGATCGCTCGGCTATGTAAGAAATGATCTAGTCACCGAAACAGGCCAGAGCAATTCAGCGGGACAAAGAATAGCGGTCATTTCGACCGAGAATACCAATTTGCGCTCAGGTCCAAGCACAACAACTCATCGTGTGTTGTCGGTACTCCCTACTGGCGCAGAAGTAACAATCCTCTCAGAAGTAAAAGAAGAAAATGCGTATTCGTGGACGCGTGGACCGTTTACCTCTACAGAGGTTGCAGCCATGATCAATGCCGCGCATGACAAGAACAAAGCTCCACGCATTTCAGGGAACGTAACGAGCCTGAAAGTGACAGAACGCGGTCCATCTGGACGTGTGATCGCGATGGAAGCAAATGGGACGCCGATCGTCGTATCTTCACCGGATGCTTTCCGATCTGTTTTTCAACAAGGTGGCTCCTCTCTGCGCAGCACGAAGTTTGAAGTAGAAATGATCAATGGTTCGCAATTCATCTTCCGTGGTACTGGCTTTGGGCACGGACTTGGTGTTTCGCAATACGGAGCTCGTGCGATGGCAGAGGAAGGGTATGACTACAAAGATATCTTGCAACACTACTACCAGGATGTGACAATCGAAAAGTAAGTCGTTTGCCACAAGATCTACCGCAAAAAGGAGTAACGATTTCGTGGACGTGCAACAATTTGATTTTGATTTGCCGGAGCATTTGATTGCCCAGCACCCGTTAGAAGACCGAACATCATCGAGATTGCTCGTATTAGAGAAACAAACAGGTAATATCGTTCATCAGCAATTTACCAATTTAATCGATCACCTCCAGGCAGGGGATGTACTCGTCATGAATGACAGCCGCGTTTTACCTGCCAGATTGATTGGAGAAAAGGCGGAGACTGGTGCAAAAATAGAAATCCTTTTGTTGAAATCACTGGGGGATGATCGCTGGGAGACGCTGGTGAAGCCCGGGAAGCGGATGAAGCCGGGGGCAGAAGTGGTTTTTGGTAACGGTCTATTGCGTTGTGTATGTGAAGACGTGACAGAGACGGGTGGACGAATCGTGCGCTTTTTGTACGAGGGAATCTTTTATGAGATTCTCGACCAATTAGGCTCGATGCCTTTGCCTCCGTATATTCACGCACAACTGGAGGACAGTGAGCGTTACCAGACAGTCTATGCGAAGGAGCGCGGCTCGGCAGCAGCTCCGACAGCCGGTCTCCATTTCACGAAGCCGTACTTGGAGCAAATTGCTGCCAAAGGCGTACAGCTTGCTTACGTGACCCTGCATGTGGGACTTGGGACTTTTCGCCCTGTATCAGCCGATTCCGTGGAAGAGCATGTCATGCACGCGGAGTACTATGAGATTCCCGAGGAAACAGTAAAGCTGGTGAATCAGGCAAAAGCAGAAGGTAGAAGAGTAATCGCTGTCGGGACGACATCATGCCGCACATTGGAGACAGTAGGGCGCGCGAATGGAGGAAAGCTGGTAGTAACCTCTGGTTGGACGGATATTTTCATTTATCCGGGCTACACGTTTTCCATTCTGGACGGGCTCCTGACGAATTTCCACTTGCCGAAGTCTACGCTGGTTATGTTAGTGAGTGCTTTGGCTGGAAAAGAGAATGTGATGCGTGCCTACAAAACGGCTGTGGAAGAGGAGTATCGCTTTTTCAGTTTTGGCGATGCGATGTTCATTTTATAAAAATGTGAACAACCCACCTGTATAAGTGTATACTTATTAGTCAGGTGGGTTTACTTCATCCAGAAGTTTTTCTATAATAGGTAAGACTTACATACATAGCTTGAGGAGTGCAAAGATTTGGCTGTACGCTACGAGTTAATCAAAACATGCAAGCAAACTGGTGCACGTCTCGGTAAGCTACATACCCCTCATGGGACGATTGACACCCCTGTCTTTATGCCTGTCGGTACACAAGCGACAGTAAAGACGATGAGCCCCGAGGAGTTAAAAGCACTTGGCGCGGGCATCATCCTCAGTAATACGTACCATTTGTTTCTTCGTCCAGGGCATGAAATTGTTCGCGAGGCGGGTGGATTGCACGGCTTCATGAATTGGGACCGTGCCATTCTGACTGATTCCGGCGGTTTTCAAGTATTTAGCCTTAGTAACCTCCGTAAGATCACGGAGGAAGGAGTATCCTTCCGTTCTCACCTAAACGGAGAAAAGCTGTTTATTGGTCCTGAAGAGGCTACGCAGATTCAAAATGCGTTGGGTGCCGATATTTTCATGGCATTCGATGAGTGTGCTCCGTATCCTGCGGAGTACGATTACGTAAAAAAATCAATGGAGCGAACAACCCGCTGGGCAGAGCGTTGCCTGAAGGCACATACTCGTCCAAACGAACAAGCTTTGTTTGGAATCGTTCAGGGTGGCATGTTCAACGATTTGCGCGCACAAAGTGCACGCGATCTCGTTTCCATGGATTTCCCAGGATACGCGATCGGCGGTTTGAGTGTGGGAGAACCATTTCCTTTGATGTATGAAGTGCTGGAGCACACCGTTCCACTGCTTCCGACAAGCAAAGCCCGCTATTTGATGGGGGTTGGTTCACCAGATGCGCTTATCGACGGAGCGATCCGCGGCATCGACATGTTTGATTGTGTGTTGCCGACAAGAATTGCCCGCAATGGGACATGCATGACAAGCCAGGGAAGACTGGTCATCCGCAATGCAAAATACGCGCGCGACTTTACCCCGCTTGATCCAAATTGCGATTGCTACACCTGCAAAAATTACACACGTGCTTACATCCGACACCTGGTCAAGTCGGAGGAAACTTTTGGCATCCGATTAACTACCTACCACAACTTGCACTTCTTGGTGAAGTTAATGGAACAGGTGCGTCAGGCGATTGCCGAAGACCGCTTGCAAGATTTCCGCGACCAGTTTTTCGCTCAATATGGATTGGGTGAAGATAGATCTTTTTAATCGAGGGGGATTTTTTTCATGGATGGCTTGACTCAGTTTTTACCGATTATCATCATGTTTGCGATTTTTTACTTCTTGCTGATTCGTCCGCAACAAAAGAAGGCAAAACAACGCAACGCTATGCTTGGTGCTCTGAAAAAAGGCGACAAGATCGTAACAATCGGTGGAGTGCATGGAACGATCCAAGACCTGTCTGACGATACTATCACTTTACGTATTGCTCATAACGTGAACGTTACGTTCGATCGTGGTGCGATCAACAGCGTAGTTTCTTCCAGCAACGAACCTGCAAAGAGTGAACCAGCGAAGAGCGAAGAAGCAAAAGAAGAATCCAAATAATACATGCGAAAAGCAGGTGGGTGATCCACCTGCTTTTTTCTGTCTTGTTTTAGCGGCGAGGCTTGATAACTTTAGGTTTACCGCTTTTATGCTTGTTGTTGGAATTGGCCGAATTCACGCCGAGAATCCCACCTAACGCAGCCACTCCGAAAGCGCCGAACAAGAACAGGAAGGTCCCCCATTGCATCGGGGCGTCAAAGCCGAGGAAACCGATCAAGAGGATGAAAAGGAAGTAAGTGAGTCCGGTAAGTCCGCCGTAGTACCAGCCCCTGCCGCCGCAACGACGTCCAGTAACGAATCCCCCGATCAAGAGGGCGATGGCATTGATCACGTACGTAAAATAGGGCAGCGTGCCTTCCCGTAACGAGGTGAAGCTAAGGAGCAAGGTCGCGAGCAACGCTCCAACTAAAACAAGACATGTCGTATACAATAGACCTGTCAGTACAGAGGTAGATGCACTTCGCACGGTATGTACCCCCTTTATTGGAAGTGTTTGTACATCTATATGAGAGGCTTGGCTCACGTATTCATCTTCGCGTTGAACATTGATAGGAATTTTCGTATGATGGATGGGGAACGAGACGGGGGTGAGGAAGATTGATCAAAACGTACTTTTATAATCACTCTGAACAGAAGATGTTTCACGACGTTGATCTGGCAACGAAAGATCAATGGCTGAAATCACCAGAGGATCTACTCTGGATCGATCTGTATGATGTGGGAAACAATGAACTGCCCTATATTGCCAAGATTTTCGACTTTCACCCGCTGGCAATTGAGGACTGCCTGCACGTCAGTCCACGTGCCAAGGTAGACAAGTACGATGACTACTATTTCTTCGTTTTTCACGCCCTGCGTTACAATGAAGAAAGTGATGACGAGATCACAACGGTAGAACTGAACGTTTTTCTCGGCCCTAACTACATCGTGACGATCCACAAGTCCCCGATGAATACCATCGGTCGGATCGCTGCCATGTGTCACCGCAACATTTCTTACTTGAACAGAGGTCCTGACTATTTGCTGTATGCCATTGTAGACGGGATTACCGATGAATATTTTCCCATTATTGATCGGATTAGTGTGCGGATTGACGAGCTGGAGGACGAGATTTATGAGCATCAGATGGAGGAAATTACCGAAGAGTTCTTGGCGTTGAAGCGAACGATTATTTTAATCAGGCGTGTGATCATGCCGCAAAAAAGAATTTTCGCGAATGTCAATGGCCGTTACTCCTTCGATATTTCCGAGGAAAACGTTCCGTTCTACACCGACCTAACAGACCACTTGGAGCGGATTTCCGATTCAACGGAAACCTTCCGTGATCTGGTAAACGGTGCGTTGGATACGTACTATACCATCATTAGCGCCAAAACAACGGAGACGATGCGGGTTCTTACGATCATCTCCACGATCATCCTTCCGTTGACATTTATCACCGGACTATTCGGGATGAATACTTTCGCATGGCTGGGTGAAGAAGCAGAACCGTATATGCTGATCGTGGCACTCGTGATTATGCTAGCCATGACGTTTGCCATGCTTCACATTTTCCGCAAGCGAAAGTGGCTGTAATTGGTGCTAATACTTTCCCTGCCCCCTGTTGAACACTAGTATCAAATGTTCTTGGGGGGCAGCGTAAGTGGATAATCTTACAATGGTGTTACTTCGCACCCTTTTCTCGTATTTTTTCCTCCTGATCTTAGTGCGGTTGATGGGAAAACGGGAATTGGGAAAGCTGTCCGTTTTTGATGTGGTCATTTCGATTATGCTTGCAGAAATGGCTGCACTGGCGATTGAGGATGTCGATAAGCCTGCCCTTCGGTTTTATTTGCCGATGCTGTTGATTGCCTTATTGGAAGTCGCCTTCGCTTATCTGTCATTAAAGAGCAAGAAATTCCGCGATACAGTGGACGGCTCTGCCGATTTGATTATAGAAAATGGGCAAATCAGGGAGCAGGCGATGCGTCGCAATCGCTTGAACATGGATGATTTGATGGTACATCTGCGGCAAAAAGACGTAAAAAACATTGCCGATGTTGAATTTGCGTTGTTGGAGCCAACTGGACAGATGAGTGTGTTTTTAAAGGAGCAAAAAGAAAAGATTACGAGGGAAGATTTATCGTTGATGAAGAAGCCACAAGTCGGTCCTATCTCGTACAAAGGTCTGCCCATCCCACTGATTCTCGATGGCAAGGTGAGGACGGAGGCATTGAACAAGATCGGACAAAACCAGCTGTGGCTGAAACGAGAAATCCGGAAATATGGAATCAAAGACATTCGAGATGTCTCTTTTTGCAGCATTGACGAACGTGGCATCATGTATTTGGACAAAAAAGACAAGCCGCTGCAATAAGCGCTAGCGGCGAGGGAAGAACACGGCGAGTTGTTCGCCGATCCACGGAATGCGACGCACGTCTTGTTTGCCCAAGACACGCATGGCGACGAGCAGGACAAAGTACAGCAAGGTGCTAATGAAGGTGCTTGCAGTCAATAGCTGACCAATGGATACGTCCATAAACCAGTGCTTGGCAATATAGGAACCAGAATAACCCATGAGAAGCATGGCGACCGCGATTTTGCCGAATTCACGAAGGTCGATCGTAAACCCGATTTTTTTGATCAGGCTGGCAAAATGCAGTAATGTCCCAAGTGTAATGCCGATATTAAGAGCAACGACAGCGCCGTGAATGCCGAATGCTGGATGTGCCGTGAAAAAAAACATGGCGACAGTTTTGACGATGGCACTGATCAGTGTATTTCGAAAGACGACCTGAGCGTAATCGAGGCCTTGCAAGGCGGCTGCAAGCGGTGCTTGGAAAAACAGGAAGACGGAGAACGGTGCCAGCTCTTTTAGCAGTACGCCAACCTCCCGATACTCATTGCCGTAGAGCAGGACACATAAAGGTTCTGCAAAAATGGTGAGCAAGACGGTACAAGGTGCTCCTATGACGAGTGTAATCCGCATGGCTTGATAAATGCGGCGATGCACGAGTGGAGCATTTTTTTGATAGGCCGCTTCCGCCACGGCAGGAACGAGGGAAACGGACAAGGAATACGTTAAAAAAGTGGGAAAAAGCAACAAAGGAACGGCCATTCCGGCAAACTGTCCGTACAAACCAGTTGCAGTCGAGGTGGTAAAGCCTGCGATGACGAGCGCATACGGTACGAGCATCGGCTCTAGTACGTAAGCGATGGAGCCGATGATACGGCTTAGCGTGACAGGGAGTGCGACATGGATGAGTTGCGACAAGCTCTTTTTGCTTGCTGAAACCGTCATGAGAAGGGGCTTATCCAGAAGCTGAGCTGCTGCTTTTTTGCTGCCTTTACGATACTGCCAGAGAATGTACAAGAGTCCGGCGGCTTCTCCAAAAATAATGCTGGCGACAGCCCCTGCTGTGGCGTACTCAATGCCTGCCGATAGAAACGACATCGTCATGACAACGACCAGTGCCATTCGGACGACTTGCTCCACAAGTTGAGAGACGGCAGTAGGGATCATGTTTTGCTTGCCTTGGAAGTATCCTCGCAGGACAAGAGAAATGCCGGAAATCGGGATGACCGGGATGGCTGCAAGCAGAACAATGTGTGCACGAGGGTCCGCGAATAGCATTCCGGATATCCATTGAGCGAACAAGAGGAGCAGGACACAGATGAAGAGGCTAATCCCGCCTGTGACCGACAAGGCTAGTAACAGAAATCGGCGAGTCAGCCGCGGATTATTAGCTGCTTCCGTCTCTGCCACTTGCTTTGCAATGGCAACTGGAAGTCCGAATGTCGTCACAGTAATCAGAAAGTATAAAAGGGGCACAACCATTTGATAAAGCCCCATCCCTTCCGCTCCGATAATGCGCGACAACACGATCCTGTGAGCAAAACCAAACACTTTGGTGATGCCACCAGCAATAATGAGGATGACCGTTCCGTAAAAGAAGGATTGTTTCATGGAAGGCTCCTTTGCAAGGATAAATTCACTCAGTAAAGAATATGGACGTGCCGCTGTCGGCATGACTACTTTGAGGGGGAAATTGGGATGGACCAAGCGCAAAAACAGGAATGGTATGGACAAGTCGCAAGTCTTTGTGTAAGCAAGGCAGAGGAATTTGCTCTTTTGGGGTACGACAACGTGGCACCTGAAGACGTTTGGGAATGCGTCACGAACAGCTATAAAGAAATGCCACCGATACACCAGCTTGTCAACGACATTTTGTCCTTGAAGCCTAACAAGTATATGAATTACCTCATGATTCAAATGTATAAAAATTCGTAGCGATTTTATAGAAACTTCCGGGCGCCCTCTTCGTATACGTACATGTCGCGAAAAACGCAAGGGGTTGGTTACCATGGTTCACTTTTCCAGCAATAATTGACACGTTTTTTTGTACTTCGTTATAATGGGCATATTGGTTTCTCGTCTAGGACGGGACCCTGTTAGGAAAGAGGGGTATTACTACTATGATTAAATGGGGAAGATTCCTCCTGTTTCTGGTCGTTGTAGGGCTTTTGGCTACGCTTATAACAACTACGACCAAGCAGGTGGCAGGAAACATCACACTCGGTCTGGACCTGCAGGGCGGGTTTGAGATTCTGTATGAGGTAGAGCCTCTCGAGGCTGGGCACAAAGTTGATATTGAACTTTTGAAATCAACAGCACACATGATTGAAAAGCGGATTAACATCGGTGGCGTGGCTGAGCCAGTCACCACTACTGAATTGCCAAACCGGATTCGTGTTCAAATCGCATCACAAACAGCGGATCAGGACAAGCTTCGCGACTTGATCGGAAAGCCTGCACATCTGACATTCCGTGATGAAAAGGGCAAGATTATGTTGCAAGGAAGTGACTTGGCTCCAAACGGGGCAGCAGTTGGTTATGACGAGCTGAAACGCCCGCTTGTTACCCTGAAATTCTCTGAGCCGAAGAAGCTAGAAGATGTCACACGTGCAAACCTGCACAAGCCAATGGCGATCTATTTGGATGAGACGATGCAAACCAATCCGACCATTCAATCGGTTATTACTGGTGGTAGCGCGCAAATTACTGGAAATTACACACAGGAAACGGCACAGGAATTGGCTGATCTGCTGAATTCCGGTGCGATGCCAGCCAAACTGGTTGAGAAGCAAGTAACCTCTGTGGGTGCTTCCTTGGGAACTCTGGCTCTGGAGAAAACCTTGTATGCAGGGTATATCGGAGCTGCGCTGATCTTTATTTTCATGATAGTTGTTTACCGTATGCCAGGTATGATTGCGAACATTACCTTGGCTGGGTTTACCTATTTTTGTATGGTCGTACTCGACTGGATGAATGCGACGCTGACGCTGCCAGGTATTGCTGGATTTATTTTGGCCGTGGGGATTGCCGTGGATGCTAACATCATTACATATGAGCGCATCCAGGAAGAAATTCGTTCTGGTAAGACAGTCCTCTCTGCCTTCCGTGCAGGTGAACGCCGTTCCTTGGTTACGATTATCGATGCTCACGTGACGACACTGATTGCAACGGGCGTACTGTTCTTTTTCGGGACGAGCTCCGTACAAGGCTTCGCTGTTGTATTGGCAATGACGATTATCGTAAGTATTATTACCAACGTGTTTGGGTCTCGCTTCCTCCTTTGGCTGGTTGTCCGTTCCAACATGTTTAAAAAGCCGTTCTGGTTCGGGGTAAAGGAGAGTGAGATCCGTGAGCTATGATAAAGACCATACTGTAGTCAGATTCGACATCGTGAAAAATCGCAAGAAGTTTTTCATTGCTTCCTCTGTGATTATTATCATCGGCCTTCTGTTTACGCTATTTCAAGGGCTTCACCTCGGCGTTGACTTCAAGGCAGGAACTCGCTTGGATATGTTCATAGGAAAAGAATTCAATCCGACAGATTTAGAAGCAGTGATCAAGAAAGAGGTTCCTAATGTGAATTTCAGCAAGGTCACTCCGTATGGTAAAAATCAGGCTTATACACGTTTTGACCAAACCATTTCATCTGACACACTGATGAAAGTGGAAATGGCTCTCAAAGCAAAATATGGTGAGCAGGTCTCGAAGCAGGTTTCGTCGGTTGATCCGAGTATTGCGCAAGAGATGGTGAAAAAAGCAGGGATTGCCGTTGCGATTGCTGCTGTGGGAATTGCCATCTACATCGCGATCCGCTTCCAATGGCTGTTCGGTATTGCATGTGTCGTGGGGCTTGCGCATGACGTGTTTATTCCGATTGCGTTGTTCTCTATCCTCGGGTTGGAGGTAGACATTACCTTTATCGCCGCGCTTCTGACGATCCTGGGTTACTCGATTAACGATAAAATCGTTATTTTTGACCGGATTCGGGAGAACTTGAGAACGATGAAATCCAAGACAATTCCTGAACTGGAACATCTGGTGAACGTGTCACTGTGGCAAACCATGCGCCGTTCTGTATACACGGTAGCGACTGTATTCTTCACAGCTCTTGCACTTGCTGTTTTGGGAAGCGAGAGCATTCAAAACTTCTCCTTGGCCCTTCTGTTCGGTCTGGTGAGTGGTACGTATTCCTCTATTTTTATTGCAGCCCAAGTATGGGTGAATTTGAAAGAACGGAATATGAAAAAGAAAAAAGAAGTAGTGTAAAGGTGGACGAAACCGCAGGTGAACCCTGCGGTTTTTCTATTCTCTGTTTCTGTATTTGCCGCAGTTTGAAGCCACATGAGAGTTTTGCAAAAAACGGCATGTTTTATGCAGTTGTCAGCTTCCTGCTCCATCCTCTATAATGAATGAGGATTGGAGGAAAGCCCATGCTGAAAGCGAAAACACGCTGGAAACTGGCCACCTATGATGAGCAGCTAGCTGCTAGTATTGCCGCAGATTGCCAGCTTACTCCGCTCGTATCCAAGCTACTGGTGATACGTGGCATTGACACATCACAAAAGGCTCGTGACTTTTTGCAAGCCGGTCCAGAATTGTTTCATGACCCTTTCTTGCTGGATGGAATGGAACAAAGCGTGCATCGTATTCAACAAGCCATTCAAAGGCAAGAACCGATTTGCATATACGGCGATTACGACGCCGATGGGGTTAGCTCCACATCGCTAATGGTACATCTACTGCGCCAACTCGGCGCTGTTTTTGACTACTACATTCCCAACCGTTTTACAGAAGGGTATGGGTTACATAAAGACGCATTGGCGCATCTGCATCATAGCGGCTATAAGCTGATCATCACTGTCGATACAGGGATCAGTGCAGTGGAGCAGGTAGCGTACGCGAACCAGTTGGGTCTTGACGTCATTGTAACCGACCATCACGAACCTCCGGCAATCATCCCGGAGGCATTTGCTGTGATTAACCCCAAGAAGCCCGGCTGTTCGTACCCGTTTGATATGTTGGCGGGAGTGGGGGTCGCCTTTAAAGTGGGGCATGCCTTGCTGAAAGAACCGCCACTGCATTTGGCTGATTTGGCTGCATTGGGGACGATAGCGGATCTGGTGCCGTTGGTAGATGAAAATCGCATTCTTGCTCGAGCGGGATTAAAGCGCTTAAATCATACAAGGAACCTTGGTCTGCAAGCCTTAATCCGAGTTTGTGGGTTAGCGGATACCGAGCTGTCTGCGGGACATGTAGGCTTTGCGCTAGGACCGCGTCTGAATGCGAGTGGAAGGCTGGAGACGGCTGAATCCGCTGTGAAATTGCTGACGACTTCGGATATGGACGAAGCAGAGAAATGTGCCCAGGCGCTGGACGACTTAAACCGCGAACGTCAGGAAATCGTCGCAGCGATGACTGAGGAAGCTGTACAGATGGTGAATGAGCTGTATCCACCAGACCAGAACAATGTTCTCGTTCTGGCAAAAGAAGGCTGGAACGTGGGCGTGGTAGGGATCGTAGCTTCCCGATTGGTCGAGCTTTTTTACCGTCCAACGATTGTTCTTGGCATTGATCCGGAAAAAGGAACGGCAAAAGGTTCGGCAAGAAGCATTGCAGGTTTTGATATGTATGAAGGTCTGACTGCTTGCAAGGAATGGCTACCGCACTATGGCGGTCATACAATGGCAGCGGGGATGACCTTGCCTGTAGAAAATCTCGACTTATTACGCCAAAAATTAAACGAGCTCGCTGGAGAGTGGTTGTCCGCTGAAGACTTCACGCCGATGACCAAAGTGGACGTTGCGATGAGCATGGAAGAGATCAGCTTGACGGCAGCGGAGCAACTTGAACAGCTCGCCCCATATGGAATGGGGAATCCAACACCACTTGTTTTATTAGAAGAAGTAGAAACACAAGGGATGCGCACCATTGGGCGAGATGACAATCATTTGAAGTGTACATTGAACAAAGCGGGAACCTCTTTGGATGCAATTGGCTTCAACTGGGCACATGTAACAAAGAGAGTAACGCCCAAGGCACGTTTTCACGTATTGGGAGAATTGTCTGTAAACGAATGGAACGGAAATCGAAAGCCTCAACTGACGATCCGTGATTTGTCTGTTGGACACCAGCAAGTGTTTGACTGGCGAGGCAGTCGTGACAAGATAGAGAAATGGCAGCAAGTGATGGTGGAGTCAAATTCGGTGACTATTCTGTTTCGCGAGGATAGCTATGAGCCATTGGCAGCGAAAGCGACAAGCGATCAGGTGAATTCCTTGTTTGTGGTTGGTCGAGAGGGGACGAACATCACAGCCTCTTCCAACGTGATTTTGTATGATTTGCCGAAGCATCGTTCCGAATTGGAAGTGGTTCGAGTCTTGCTCAAACAAGCGGAGCGTATATACTGTTTGTTTGGTGATCCGGATTTGGGAATGGAGCGGCTTTCCTGTCCGGGCCGGGATCATTTTAAACAGTTGTACCAGTTTTTCGTCCAGGTGCCAACTGTTAAAAAAATCCATATGGATGCATTGGCCAAAAAGCTGCAATGGAAAAGAAATCTATTAGACGGCATGATCGCCATCTTTATGGAGCTGGAGTTTTTAGTAGAGGAGGCCGAGCAGTACACGTTGCAGACCAACACTGCGAAAAGGCCGCTCGAGAGCTCTATGCTCTATGCGAATTGGAAAGAAGAGGCACAGCTTGCTACGGATTTATTGCTTTCTTCTTCTGATGCAATGATTCAAGCGCTTCATCAATTGGTGGAACCAACCACCGTTTAGGAGGAATTTTTCATGGATTTTAAACAATACATTCGTGTTATCCCAGATTTTCCACAGCCAGGTATTCGTTTCAAGGACATCACTACTCTGTTGAAAGATGGCCCTGCTTACAAAGCTGCGATTCAAGACTTGGCTGTCTTCGCTCGTGAAGTACAAGCAGACGTGATTGCGGGTCCAGAAGCACGTGGATTCGTAGTAGGTGCTCCATTGTCGTACGAAATGGGAATTGGCTTTGTGCCGATCCGCAAATCTGGCAAGCTGCCATATGAATCCATCAAGGCAGATTACGACCTGGAGTATGGAAAAGATGCACTGGCTGTACACGTAGATGCTATCCAACCAGGTCAGCGTGTTCTGATTGCAGACGATTTGCTGGCGACTGGTGGAACCATTGAGACAACAATCAATTTGATTGAGCAACTTGGAGGAAAAGTAGTAGGAGCTGCCTTCTTCATCGAACTGTCCTACTTGGATGGACGTAGCAAAATTGGTGAAATTCCTATCAAATCGCTCGTTCAATATTAATTGATGCAACAAGGAAAAACGGGTGAAATGCCCGTTTTTTTCTTTTTTCTGCGGCTGTACATACTTTACAGGGGAATTCAGCTTTACAAGACGAACGACATACAAGATAATAGTATGAAATAGACAGACATGATACGTGCAAGTAAGCCTTCGCCTGCGCCAAAAGGCTTGGCAAAGCCCAAGTTTTCTAGACGTATAGGAAAGTTCAAGTGCTTCACAGTGCATAATGCGTCCAGGCTTAAACTTTCCGGAGCGCATCACGAAGTGCCTCAGCGTCTGCTTCCGGCAATACTTCGGTGAAACTTTCCGCTATAATGCGGTCGCTCCTCCGTGAGAAGGCCTCGATTGAGGTTATTTTACTGAGAGGATAAGGGAAGGAAACTATGATTACCGGCATTGATGAGATAGTAAAAAAAGCAAGCACCTATTTATCACAATCGGATATGGACCTGATTACGCGTGCCTATCAGCTTGCCGAAAAAGCGCATGAAGGGCAAATACGCAAATCAGGTGTTCCTTACATTATGCACCCAATCGCCGTGGCTGGTATTCTCGCAAACCTGCACATGGATGCCGTTACGATTGCGGCTGGATTTTTGCATGATGTCGTGGAAGATACTGAGATTACGCTTGATCATCTCCGTGAGCAGTTCGGACCGGATGTAGCTCTCCTGGTAGACGGAGTGACCAAGCTGGAAAAAATTAAATACAAGTCCAAAGAAGAGCAGCTCGCCGAAAACCACCGCAAGATGCTGGTTGCCATGGCACAGGACATCCGCGTCATCATGATCAAGCTGGCAGACCGTCTGCACAACATGAGGACACTTCGGCATATGTCGGAGGAGAAGCAACGCGAGATTTCCGATGAAACGCTGGAAATCTTTGCGCCACTTGCCCATCGCTTGGGGATTGCTTCCGTTAAATGGGAACTGGAAGATACGGCGCTTCGGTATTTGAATCCGCAACAGTATTATCGGATTGTAAATTTGATGCAAAAGAAACGGGTGGAGCGCGAAGCCTATCTGAATGAAGCATCAGATACGATCAGAGAAAAGCTGGGCGAGTTAAATATCGAGGCAGAAATTTCGGGACGTCCGAAGCATATCTACAGCATCTTTAAAAAGATGACAAGGCAAAACAAGCAGTTCAATGAGATTTATGACCTGCTAGCATTGCGTATCATCGTGAATGACATCCGCGACTGTTATGCGGTTCTCGGTATCGTGCACACCTTGTGGAAGCCGATGCCAGGCAGATTTAAAGATTACATTGCCATGCCAAAGACGAACATGTACCAATCTCTTCATACGACAGTGATTGGGCCAAAAGGTGAGCCATTGGAAGTGCAAATCCGTACATGGGATATGCACCAGACAGCTGAGATCGGGATCGCGGCTCACTGGGCGTACAAGGAAGGCAAAAGCATCGTGCAAGGCTCGTTTGCAGAGAAGCTGGGCAGTCTGCGGGAGATTATCGAAGGCGGATCGGAAGAGGCTCCAAATGCGCAAGAGTTCATGGAAAGTCTCAAGCAGGATCTTTTCTCCGATACGGTTTTCGTCTTCACACCAAAAGGCGATGTAGTCGAGCTGCCAAAAGGCTCTGTTCCGTTGGACTTCTCCTACCGGATTCACTCTGCCGTAGGAAACAGAACAATTGGCGCCAAAGTGAACGGCAAGATCGTACCGCTCGACTATGCGATGAAAACAGGCGATATCGTCGAAATCCTGACCTCCAAGCATTCGTATGGTCCTAGTCAGGACTGGCTAAAAATGGCTAAATCCGCGCATGCTCGCAATAAAATTAAACAGTGGTTTAAAAAAGAGAAGCGGGAAGAGAACGTCGCCAAAGGTCAGCAGATGGTGGAAGCGGAGATCAAGTCGCGCAGCTTTGATGTAAAAGAAGCGATGACGGAAACAAACCTGAAGGAAGCGGCAGCCCGGTTTAATTTCCAAGGGGCTGAAGACATGTTTGCCGCAGTCGGCTATGGCGGCATCACGGCTTCGCAAATTGCGACTCGTCTTCTAGACAAACTCCGTCGGGAGCGCGAAGAACAAAACCCGACCATTCCTGAGGTCAAACCCAATCCAGCAAATCGTTCTGCCAAGAGTGAGTCTGGCGTCAAAGTTCGTGGCTTGGATAATTTGCTCGTCCGTATTTCTCGTTGTTGTACACCTGTCCCAGGCGACCAGATTATCGGCTTCATTACAAGAGGTCGTGGGGTATCGGTGCATCGATTGGATTGTCCGAACGTACTGACGGACGAATGTACAGAGCGTCTGATTGATGTCGAATGGGATACCGATTTCAAACATAATTTCCATGTAGAGATCGAGATCACGGGCAATGATCGGAGCGGATTGTTAAACGATGTATTACAGGTTGTAGCAGAGACAAAGACGAACATTGCGGCTGTCAGTGGCAAGTCCGATAAAAATCGAGTAGCAACGATTCATATGACCATCTCGATTAGCAATGTGGATCATCTGTTGAAAGTAGTAGAGCGCATCAAGCGCATCAAAGATATTTACTCGGTTCGCCGGATACTGAGCACCTAATCCCTCGTGGATTGGGTGTTCTTGTTTACATAACAGAAAGGATGAGTCAGTGTGAGGATTGTCGTACAAAGAACGAGAGAAGCGAGTGTTACCGTAGCAGGTGAAGTCGTCGGACAAATTGATCACGGCTTAATGCTGCTGGTAGGAATTACGCATGAAGACACAGAAAAAGAAGTAGAATTTGTCGCAGACAAAATTGCGAACTTGCGCATTTTTGAAGACGAGGAAGGCAAAATGAACTTCTCTGTATTAGATAAGGGTGGTCAAATTTTGTCCGTATCCCAATTTACGCTGTATGGCGATTGCAGAAAGGGCAGACGACCGAACTTCATGGCTGCCGCACGACCAGAGCAAGCTGAACCGCTGTACGAGCTGTTTAATGCCAAGCTGCGTGAAAAAGGGCTCCAGGTGGAAACAGGACGTTTTGGCGCAATGATGGACGTACGTCTGTTAAATGATGGTCCTGTTACACTGATTGTGGAATCGTAATTACAACCATCAAGGGGGATGGAAACATGGCGCAAGAAGCATTGGTAATAGGTGCGAGTGGCATGCTTACAGAGGTCTCCCGCTGGCTGGCTCGCCAAGGTTATGAAGTAACCGTGCTTGGTCGTGATCCAGTCAAATTAAGAAGTGTCAGAGACGGTTCAACTCATCCAGAGTCGATTCATTTGCTATCGCAAGACTACCACCAGAAAGACAGCTTGCGTCAGGCTATCGCCGATCTCGTAGAGAAGAGAGGGCCGATGGATGTGGTTGTCGCGTGGATTCATTCGACTGCGCCGCATGCACTGCCTGTGATCGTAGAAGAACTGTCGCGTCCTGAGAAGTGCTGGCAATTGCTGCATGTGTGTGGGAGCGCTGCTTGGAAAAATCCAATGACAGAGCCTACATCAGAATACTGTATGTACCGACGGGTCATCCTCGGTTTTACATGTGCAGGTGAGCATGCACGCTGGCTGACAAATGATGAAATCGCAGCTGGGGTGATTGACGCTTTGCAAGCAAAAGAACGGCAAGTCATCGTCGGTCAGGTCGAGCCGTGGGAAAAACGCCCGGTGTATTCATCCATATAGCGAAGTCAACAACAAAAAACGATTGCCGAATGCAATCGTTTTTGTCGTTTCAGTACTGATTCGGGTCAGTGAATGAAATTGGTTGAAGGGAGAATCAGATTTTTGCCGATCAGGTTTGCGGAAATCGGCTTTTTCCCGATTTCTCGTGCCCAAATCGATAGCTGTCCGACATGGTGGATTTCATGAGCGATCATGTGTCGCATAATTTCACCCCATGTGTATGTAGCGATGCTGCCGTCTGGCTTCGTATCCTGAAAGGCTCTTGTTTCCATACTTTCATCCCAATTGCGCAAAAATTGAAGCACATCCGGGCGAAAAGTCGCCTCCAGCTCACGAACCTTTTCCAACCGGTTGTGAAGATCGAAGCTTTCTTGAAAATCTGGCCTTCCTAGCATGACTTGAATCCAGCTCCACTCTACATCAATAACATGGAACAATGTGTGCAAAATACCCCCGACACCCCCGATGCGCGGACGAAGCAATTCTTCCATCGGAACATCCTCACGCCATTTCAGCCATTCTTCACGAACCATCCAATTGTACTCAAACATGGTTTTAATAGAAATCACTCCATTTTCAAAGGTTAACTTGTGATCACCTGCGTCCATACCGTGCGTTTGCTGATATTGTGATTGTTTTTCATCCGTCATCACTCCTTTCGATGCCTTATGATATTCGCAAATCCTTTTGGAATTCCTGCCTGCCTTGCCTTGATGCGATCGGATGCACGATAAAAAGAAACCCCCATAGGAGAGAGCTTGAGCAGCTTCTTTCGCATGGGGGTTTTTGTCAGAGAGGGATCAGCCTCCCTGATTGCTTTGTGTATTAAAGTACTGGACAATCCCTTTGAATAGACCTTCTGCGGCAAGATCCTGTTGTTTCTCGGAACGTGCGCGAATCTCATCGTTGTAGTTGGATAAGAAGGAGATCTCGGCCAAAATGGACGGCACCGGGTTTTCGCGTAGAACGAAATAGTTTCCGTAACGATAATTCATATCCTTGTAGCTCGTCGCTTTCACCAGTTCCGTTTGAACCAGGGAGGCAAGCTTGCTAGAGTTACCTTGGCTGTAGTAGAAAATAATCGAGCCATTCGTTGCTGAGTTTGGATGCGTATTGTGATGGACGCTGACAAAAATATGAGCCTGATTTTGAATCGCAATGTCGACGCGCTGTTGCAGAGTCAGCTTGCGATCATCAGCTCGTGTCATGATGACTTTGGCGCCTGCTGCTTCCAACTTGTTACGCAGGAGCAGAGATACTTGCAGATTGACTGTTTTCTCTAAAGTAGAGAAGCTGGAGCCAGTCGAGCCACCATCAGTACCACCATGACCAGCGTCGACGACGATGACTTTGCCGGCAAGATCATTACTGCGTACCACTGCTGGCGCACCATTAGCTGAAACAAGCCAGCCTGCAATGTAGCCTGTGGAGCCGTCAAGGAAGTTTACTTGGAACCACTCGCCTGATTTATTGGCAATTCCGTATTTCTCACCAGGCTGCACCTGTTTGATAATATCGTGATCAGTACTCGGACCAGAACGAACATTGGTATCTGGATTCATGATCGTCACGTATGGGCCACTCGGAGTAGGCATGCTTGGTTGGTTCACCGAAATGTGCCAGCCTGCCACCCAGCCAGTTTTTCCGGCTGCCGTGTTGACGCGGTACCAGTCTCCTTGTTTTTCCAAAACAGTCAGCTTGTCTCCGACTGGAAGTGTAGCTTGAATAGCACTCGTTGTGTTCGGTTCACTGCGCAGATTCAATCCGTCCGTTTTTACTGTGGCGGTTTGACTCGAAGAAGATGGTTGCCCAGTCTGAGGTTTCGTGCTTCCATTTCCATTTTCGGGCAGAGTCGGTTGACCTGTGTCCGGGTTGGTTTGATCGGTGGAGAGCCAAGCGTTGACTCCATCGTATGGGAATTGAATCCAACCATTTTGTCTGTTCAAGACCGTGATTTTCTCGCCCGCATGTAGTTGACCGATAGCAGGTGTACTGGCATCTGGCGTGGCGTATACGTACGGAGCGAAGTCCAAGGTGAGGCTGGCTCCTTGTACGGCGGGAGGCTTCGGTTGTGAGCCTGTCCCCGCAGGATTGGTTGTTGGGGGTGTGCTACCAGTAGAGGGAGGAGTAACTGCTTGTCCCGTACCTACTTCTTTTACAAGCCAGTTTGCGACCCAGCCTTTTGTTCCTGCGTTGAGTTGAATTTGGATCCATTCGCCACTCTTTTGCACGATGGGGTAGCGCGTACCTGGATTGATTGTTTGTACGACTGCATATGTCTGACCGGGTCCAGAACGAACATTGACATTCGTCGTGGTGCTCTCTACTTGCTTGGCAGATGCAGTTGCTGGTTTCTGTTGCTGCTGCTGTGTGCTGACGAGCCAGTTCGCTACCCAACCGTTTTGGCCGTTCGGAAGCTTTACCTGAATCCAGTCATTTTTGGTGGAGATGACAGGCAGCACAGTTTTGTTCGGCAGTGTAGTGACAATAGCGTCTTGGAGGCTAGGACCTGAACGGACATTGAGCTTGTCCACGGTGACCTGAACAGAACCGGCGGCCCAAGCTGCAGAAACGGGGAGGGAAATGGCACAGACGACAGTCAGGAGACTCCTCAGGATCTTTTGACGAACAAACACGATAGACATCCTTTCCGAAATAAGTAGCTTCTTGAATTCCTTGTGATTTTTCATGTTTTTACCAAAATAATCACTTCGCTAGTTCTCCTGCTTTTTCCTGCAAAAAACGACAAAGTTCTGCATAGCTTCCCTGATTGCTTTTCGGCAGGCAAGGCAATACTAGATTTTACTAGACGCTAGCACACGCAGCTTTTCAGGAGGAATTCATCGTGAGACAGTCAAAGAAGGAAACATTCGCGCAAGGATTGAATCGGCAGTTTTTGTCTGTTGATTTTCAAGACGATTTGGAGAAAGAAATGTCACTCCAAAATGTAGAAATGGCCCAAGATTTTCATCCAGGCTTGCGGGATATCCAACATCCACGGCAAAAACGGCGATGACTTGCACATGATGCCACAACTTGTCTAGTTGACCCGAGTAATTCTTGTCGGCTATGATGAGGAGTGGCATTTTTGAAAAAAGCAGGTGAACTCCATGATACAGATCGTATGTGAGGGACACGCATTCGAGCGGGAACTCTCCTTAATTCTCGCGTTATTTTACGAAGATCCAGCGCTCACTTTTGTGCCGGAGTGGACAGGTGAGGCTGATTTGAAAATCATGCTGGCATTGACCGTGTATGAAAATGGAGTCGTAGCTTCGGGAGAGTTATGCGATGGCAAACGAAGCATCTCTCATCAGGTGGAGCGAGACTACGTAGCACGTGATGAAAAAGCGATGAAAAAGACGGCCAAGCAAGCTCTTTGCTATGCGCTGTTATTGATGTTGGAAGAATACACGGGCATGGAGCAAGGCTGGGGTATTTTGACCGGGATACGCCCGACGAAACTGCTTCACCAGTTGAACGCCGCTGGTGTAGACAGACAGGAAGCACATAAGCGATTGCAGCAGGATGTGATTTTGCGTCCATACAAGCTGAACCTTTTGCAAGAAATCGTAGACAAGCAGCTCAACGTCGTGCCTGACTTGTATCAAATTGATCGTGAACTGTCTGTGTATATCGGCATCCCATTTTGTCCGACGAAGTGTGCGTACTGTACGTTTCCTGCTTACGCGATTCGCAGTCATACGGCTTCGGTTAATCCGTTTCTCGAAGGTCTCCATTACGAGATGGAGCGGATGGGAGAGTGGCTTCGCGCGAATGACCAACGGATCACGTCCATTTATTTCGGGGGCGGAACCCCTACGAGTATTACCGCAGATGACATGAACCAGCTGTTTGAGACGATGCATCGCTCTTTTCCACACATGGGAGATGTGCGTGAGTTGACAGTTGAGGCGGGAAGACCCGACACGATTACACGTGAAAAGCTTGATGTGATGAAGCAGTGGGAAGTGGATCGGATCAGCATTAATCCACAGTCGTTCACGCAGGAGACGCTCCAGGCAATCGGACGTCATCACACCGTCGAAGAGACGATTGAGAAATACCATCTGGCTATGGAGATGGGCTTGACTAATATTAATATGGACCTGATCATCGGGCTGCCAAATGAAGGCGTAGCCGAGCTGGCGCACAGCCTCCAAGAGGTAGAAAAGCTAATGCCTGCCTCGCTGACGGTGCATACGCTGTCTTTCAAGAGAGCATCTGAGATGACGCAGAACAAAGACCGCTACAAGGTCGCTAGTCGCGAAGAAATTAGTAAGATGATGGAGATGGCTTCCGAGTGGACAGCGGCGAATGGCTATGACCCTTACTATTTGTATCGGCAAAAAAACATTTTGGGAAATTTGGAGAATGTCGGATATGCCAAGCCAGGGCAGGAGAGCATCTACAACATCATGATCATGGAAGAGGTACAAACCATCCTTGGTCTCGGCTGTGGTGCCGTATCCAAGCTGATGGCTCCAGGAAGCGGCAAGCTGACGCGCTTTCCGAATCCAAAGGACCCAAAAACGTACAATGACACATACAAGGTTCTGGTTGAAAACAAGCTTCGTGATTTGGATCAAATCTATTCGGGTGCGAAAACGGCTGGACAGGTATCTGGCAAGTAAGTGATGGATATACTGTTGATTAATAAAAAAACCTCTATCGAGGCTTTTTCAAGGAGGAGCGACCACGTTTTTGCGGAAAGTTTTTATGCGCTCCAGAATTTATTAGCGTGTCGCTAATAAATTCTTACACGTTAAAAAAAGTTTTATTCGAGCGCCTGTTGACGGCAGTTGGCGGGTTTGCTATGATTCACATTAAGCTTTTTTATTGAATAAGAAATGATCTGATGACGGGAACAAGTATCCAGGAACCGGATGCCCAGAGAGAAAGCGCCGTGGCTGAGAGTGCTTTCGTATAACGGCTTGGTGAATGACATCCCTGAAGACCGCAGTGAACGGCTGAAAGAAATCTCTTTCCCCAGTAACTGGCAGGCGTGTGCCGGCGTTAACGGCTAATAAGTGGGATAGCCTTTTGTGATTGTAAGGCTATTCAAACAGGGTGGCACCACGGGAGTATAACCAGTCTCTCGTCCCTGACATGCGGCGATTTGCTAAATGTCAGGAGACGGGGGACTTTTTTATTTGGTCAAAAATAAAGGTTCCTTGATCCTGAAGGTTTGGCGTTAGCCCGAGTTTTTGAAAAGACATGGAGGTTCGAGAGGAATGACTAGAATCCAGATCCCACGCGGTACGCAGGATATCATGCCTGGTACTGTAGAGCTGTGGCACTACGTGGAGGCTAAGGCCCGCGATCTGTGTCGCCGCTCCAATTACGCGGAAATTCGTACGCCGCTGTTTGAGAGCACAGAGTTGTTCCAACGGGGTGTAGGCGAGACCACGGATATCGTGGAAAAAGAAATGTACAGTGTAGCCAATCCGCGCAGTACGGACGCTCTCACGCTGCGTCCAGAAGGGACAGCGGGTGTTGTTCGCTCCTACGTGGAAAACAAGCTGTACGGTGTGCCTAATCAGCCTACCAAGCTGTACTACCTGGGGCCGATGTTCCGTCACGAGCGTCCGCAAGCAGGCCGCTATCGCCAATTCGTCCAATTCGGTGCAGAAGCGATCGGTTCAAGCGATCCAGCGATCGATGCAGAAGTCATTGGCCTTGCGATTCGTCTGTATCAGGAGCTCGGATTGACAGGACTTTCTGTGGAATTGAACAGCGTAGGTACGGTAGAAGACCGGGCGCGTCACCGGGAGCATTTGCTCGCACACTTGAACGGTGTTCGCTCTGAGCTGTGCGAGGATTGCCAATCTCGTATCGATCGCAACCCGCTCCGCGTGCTCGATTGCAAAAATGAAAAATGCAAAACACTGACGATGGATGCTCCGTCCATTTTGGACTACTTGAGCGAAGAATCCGCGACACACTTCGAAGCCGTACAAAACTACTTGACCGCGCTGGATATTCCGTTTCATGTAAATCCGCGTCTGGTTCGCGGCTTGGACTACTACACACTGACCGCATTTGAAATCAAAATGGCAGAGATCGGTGCGGTAGAAACGCTTTGTGGCGGTGGGCGCTACAACGGACTGGTTGCAGAGCTGGGCGGCGACGATATGCCGGGCATCGGCTTCGCACTCAGTATCGAGCGTCTGCTGTTGGCTCTGGAAAAGCAAGGTGTTCAACTGCCGATCTCGGGTGGCATCGATTGCTTCGTAGTGGTGCAGACACCAGAAGCGAAAACAACAGCTTTTGTTCTTGTCGACCAATTGCGCCAAGCTGGGATTGCGGCTGAGCTGGATTATCTGGATCGGAAAATGAAAGCACAGTTGAAGCAAGCAGATCGTCTACAGGCTCGTTTTACGGCGATCATCGGCGAGTCTGAATTAACGAATGGCACGGTTGTTCTAAAGGAAATGGCAACAGGCGAGCAACAAGAAGTGAAACGCGAGGAACTCGTTTCGGTACTGGCTGCAAAAGCAAATCAATAAAACAAATCGTTGGGGGAAATGATCATGTCTTGGCAATATCGCACCGTACATGGTGGAGAAGTAACAACAGCACACGTTGGGCAAGAAGTCGTACTGAACGGATGGGTACAAAAGCGTCGCGACCTCGGGGGCGTAATCTTCATTGACTTCCGTGACCGCACAGGCATCGTCCAAATCGTATTCAACCCGGAGTACAACAAAGAAGCTTGGGAAGCGGCTGACAAAGTGCGTAGCGAATACGTACTGGTTGTAAAAGGGAAAGTTGTAAACCGTGCACCAGAAGCAATCAATCCGAAGCTGAAAACCGGCGAAGTAGAAGTGCACATCTCTGAAATCGAAATCTTGAACGATGCAAAAACGCCTCCGTTCCTGATTGAAGACGAGATCGATGTAGATGAACAAGTTCGTCTGAAATACCGCTACCTGGACTTGCGCCGTCCAGAAATGCAGCGCTCCCTGATTTTGCGCAGCAAAGCAGCGAAAGCGTTCCGTGACTACCTGGATGAGAACAACTTCCTGGAAATCGAAACACCAATTCTCCAGAAGAGTACGCCTGAGGGCGCACGTGACTACCTCGTGCCTTCCCGTGTACATCCAGGCGAGTTCTACGCACTGCCACAATCACCACAGCTGTTCAAACAGCTTTTGATGGTATCCGGTTTGGAGCGCTACTACCAAATCGCTCGTTGCTTCCGTGACGAAGACCTGCGTGCTGACCGTCAGCCTGAATTTACCCAAATCGACATTGAGACCTCTTTCCTGTCTATGGAAGAGATCCTGCCGATGATGGAAAAGATGGTTGCTCACGTATTCAAGCAAACGGTTGGTGTAGACGTACCAACTCCATTCCCGCGTCTCACGTATGCGGATGCAATGGCGCGTTACGGTTCTGACAAACCAGACGTACGCTTCGGCATGGAGCTGACAGACGTATCTGATCTGGTTGCGACAAGCGACTTCAAGGTGTTTGCAGCAGCTGTAGCTGGCGGCGGACAAGTAAAAGCGATCAACGCAAAAGGTTGCGGACACTACTCCCGTAAAGAAGCAGACGACCTTGGCAAATTCGCTTCCCGTTATGGCGCGAAAGGCTTGGCTTGGATCGGCTTCAAAGACGGCGAAATCAAAGGGCCAATTGCGAAGTTCTTTAAAGAAGAAGAAATCAACGAGATGAAAGCACGCTTGGCGGTAGAAGAAGGCGACTTGCTCCTGTTCGTTGCTGACAAACCAAAAGTAGTAGCAGATGCACTGGGTGCCCTTCGTTCCAAGCTGGGTGCTGAACTTGGCCTAATTGACCAAAGCAAGTTCGCATTCCTCTGGGTAGTAGACTTCCCACTGGTTGAGTGGGATGAGGATGCAAAACGCTACGTTGCCCTGCACCATCCGTTTACTCGTCCAAAAGACGAAGATCTGCACCTGTTCGACACCGATCCAGGTCAAATGCGCGCACAAGCGTACGACATGGTTCTCAACGGATATGAGCTCGGCGGAGGTTCCATGCGGATCTTCAAGCGCGAAGTGCAAGAAAAAATGTTTACCGCACTTGGCTTCTCACCAGAAGAGGCACGTAAACAATTCGGCTTCCTCATGGATGCATTCGAATACGGTACACCTCCACACGGTGGAATCGCTCTCGGCTTGGACCGTCTGATCATGCTCTTGGCTGGCCGCACTAACCTGCGCGAAGTCATCGCATTCCCGAAAACAGCAAGTGCGAGCGACCTGATGGTAAACGCTCCAGATGTAGTAGATGGAAAACAATTGAAAGAGCTGTCCATTGCAACAATTGTCACAGAAGAAGAAAAGGTGGAAGCGTAATCGACTTGCGCAACTGCATTGCTCTTTGATACATTGGTAATACTATGATGAAAGCCCTGCTATGCTCGTGACATCCGATAGTTTTGAGCCACAAAGTTTGTTTAGGGAGTTTTTCGTCCGTGATTGTAAAGGCATGCCTCCTTAGAGTGGACGTCTGTAACAGTTCGGCAAGACACCCACCTGCGATGAGCAGGTTCAAAACTAAGGAGCAACACGGCATAATGGGGCTCCTTTTTTAACTTCAATCCTACTTTTCCGATTGACTATAAGTGCGTGTTGAACAACCCTAATAATCTCGCTTGCGAATGAAAGGTGACACGAAATATGCTTCATCAATTTTCTCGTTGTGAATTGGCCTTCGGTCCCGAAGGTTTGGAAAAAATGAAAAATAGCCGCGTTGCTGTATTAGGAATTGGCGGAGTCGGTTCCTTTACAGTAGAAGCACTCGCGCGTACAGGTGTAGGCAAGCTCGTTTTGGTAGATAAGGATGTAGTAGACATCACGAACATCAACCGCCAAATCCATGCGACGCTGAACACAGTCGGTCAAAAAAAGGCTGAGCTTATGAAGGAGCGCATTGCTACGATCAATCCTGAGTGCGAGGTCGTAACTCTCAATATGTTCTACAATGAAGAAACAGCGGATGCGCTGTTTGAGCATGAACTGGATTACATCGTGGATGCCATGGACACCATGTCCGCGAAGCTGCATGTGATTAAAGAAGCGAAGCGTCGCAATATCCCTATTATTTCTAGCATGGGTGCAGCCAACAAAATGGACCCGACCCGTTTTGAGGTTGCCGATATTTCCCAAACGAGTTATGATCCGATTGCAAAGGTCATTCGTCGTGAGCTGCGTAAAAGCGGTATCTACAAAGGGGTAAAAGTGGTATATTCCCGTGAGATTCCCGTAACTGTACGTGTAGATGTACGCGAACAAATCGTTTCCAACCCGAATTCACCGATTAGCAAAGTGCGGATGCCTCCAGCAAGCAATGCTTTCGTGCCTTCTGTGGCTGGTTTAATTTTGGCCAGTGTAGTGGCAAGAGATATTTTGGAGTGGCAGCCTGTAAAAGGATAGTGGAACATGGATGATTTATTCACGTTTGCCTACGACCAACAGGGTGGCGGCAAACAGAAGCCATTGGCTGCACGGATGCGGCCGCAAACGATTCAAGATGTAATCGGGCAATCGCATATTTTGGCTCCTGGAAAGCTGCTCCGACGCGCGATTGAAGCAGATCAAGTGTCCTCTGTCATTTTTTACGGACCTCCTGGTACAGGGAAAACAACGCTCGCAAAAGTCATTGCCCGGACCACACGTACGCATTTTTCTGAGTTAAATGCCGTTACGGCTGGTGTTGCTGACATCCGCAAAGTGGTAGATGCGGCAAAGGAGCGGCTCGTCATGGACAGTCAGCGGACAACGTTGTTCGTAGACGAGATTCACCGCTTTAATAAGTCGCAACAGGACGCCCTTCTTCCTTATGTGGAGGAAGGCACGATCATTTTGATCGGCGCTACGACGGAGAATCCTTTTTTCGAGGTGAATCCGGCGCTTTTGTCGCGTTCACAAGTGTTTTCCCTTCAATCGCTTTCTCATGAGGAATTGAAGCAGGTCATGGATCGGGCGCTTACTGATGAAGAAAACGGATTGGCGGAGCTATTTGTCAGCGTAGAACCGGAAGCGGCAGAGCATTTGGTTCAATACGCGGAAGGGGATGCCAGACGTTTGCTGAATGCATTGGAACTGGCAGTGACAACGACGCAACCAGGAGCGGATGGACGAATTACAGTGACGCTGGACGACGCAGTAGAATCCATTCAACGCAGGGCTGTACGCTACGATAAGAGTGGGGACAACCATTACGACACGATCTCCGCTTTTATTAAATCCATTCGTGGTTCTGATCCGGACGCAGCTCTTTACTGGTTGGCGAGAATGATCGATGCCGGAGAAGATCCGCGGTTCATTTCTCGCCGTTTGGTCATTTCGGCTTCAGAGGACATCGGCAATGCAGACCCGCAAGCGATCACAGTTGCGATGTCCTGCTTTCAGGCGGTAGAATTGGTGGGGATGCCTGAAGGGCGTATCCCTTTAGCACAAGCGACGACGTACCTGGCAACTGCCCCCAAAAGCAATGCTGCATACAACGGAATTAATTCTGCGTTGGATCGTATCCGAACGGATGGTCACAAGCAAGTACCGATTCATCTGCGAGATTCTGCTTATAAGGGAGCTGCGAAGCTGGGACACGGTCAGGGATATCTGTATCCGCATAACTATCCATATGGGTATGTACCTCAACAGTATCTGCCTGACGGTGTAAACTACTCGTTCTACCAGCCAAAGGATCACGGCTACGAGCGTCACATTCGCCGTTTCCAGGAAGAAAGACAGAAGATGGATGGACGTGGATTGCCAAGGAAAAACTCCCCCGAATAATAGGGGGAGCTAACATTTACGTGCGGACGTTTCCGCCTGGTTTATTGGGCAAGTCACCGTTTTCATTCGGTTGTTTGCTCTGCTCACTCGCTCCGTAACGGGCTTTGTGAGCAATCGTGCCTGCGGGTTGGTCGTACAAGGTTTCGGACGGGTGGTTGGGACCTCGTTCCGAGCGTTTGTTCGTTGTCATCTGCATATCACCCCCTAAGATGTTAGTGTGTCCCACGATAAAGAAGACATGTAGGGGGCGGGCGCGTATTACCGATACAAAGAGGAGAGTTGTTAACGTGAAGATTTCGACGAAAGGACGTTACGGGCTGACGATCATGATGGAATTGGCCAACCGTTGCGGAGAAGGGCCGACTTCACTGCGGAGCATCGCCCAGAAACACGATTTGTCCGAGCATTACTTGGAGCAATTGATTGCCCCTCTGCGTAACGCGGGTTTGGTAAAAAGTATTCGTGGCGCATATGGCGGTTACGTTCTGGCAAAGCAGCCGGATGAGATTTCTGCTGGTGATGTGATTCGCGTGCTGGAAGGACCGATCAGCCCTGTGGAATTTGCAGAGGAAGAAGACCCGGCTAAGCGTTTTTTGTGGCTGCGTATTCGGGATAGTATTTCTGCTGTTCTGGATTCGACTTCCCTTCAGGACTTGATCAGCTTTGAAGACGATGGTCCTGCCGATAATTATATGTTTTATATCTAGAATATTAGTTGGTAGAAGGTGACAGCAGTGTCAGATCTAATGTATTTTGACCACGCAGCGACTACGCCGGTACATCCGCGTGTAGTTGCTGCAATGACTCCCTATTTGACTCAAATATTCGGGAATCCATCCAGTGTCCATGGTGCAGGTCGCGAAGCGCGAAAAGCGTTGGAGCATGCGAGAGACACGATTGCCGACTTTATGGATGCTGATCCACAATCGCTCATCTTTACGAGTGGCGGGACAGAAGCGGACAATATGGCAATCATCGGCGCAGCAATGGCACAGCGCGAACGTGGTCGTCACGTCATTACTTCGCAAATCGAGCACCATGCAGTCTTGCATGCTTGTGAATTTTTGGAGCAGGCTGGATTTGAAGTCACGTACTTGCCTGTTGACCAGACAGGCATGATCTGCTTGGAAGACCTAAAACAAGCGGTTCGCCCGGATACGGTACTGGTGTCCATTATGTACGGGAACAACGAAGTAGGAACGATCCAGCCAATCGAGGAAATCGGTACCTTCTTGCGTGAAAAAGGGATTGTTTTTCATACGGATGCCGTACAGGCTTTTGGTGTACTGCCTATCCATGCACGGAAGCTCCCAGTTGATATGCTCTCGGTATCCGCTCATAAAATTAATGGTCCAAAAGGAGTCGGCGCTTTGTATGTAGCGCGTAAGGTCCCGTTTTCCCCGATTTTGCACGGCGGTTCACAAGAGCGCAAACGCAGAGCGGGAACGGAAAACCTGGCCGGGATTGTTGGGTTTGCCACGGCGACAAAGGTCGCTGGCGAGGAAATGACGGAGCGGGTTGAAAAGTATGAGCAGATGAAAGCAGCGATGATCGCAGTCTGGCAGGAAGCAGGAATTACGTTCTGCCTGAATGGACATAGCGAGCAGGCTTTGTCACATATTTTCAATGTGTCATTCCCTGGTGCACATACAGAAACCATGCTGATGAATCTGGATATCGCCAAAATTGCAGCAGCGAGCGGCTCAGCTTGTACATCCGGATCATTAGAGCTGTCACACGTGCTGAAAGCGATGCACGTGGACGAGAAGATTCTGCATTCAGCTATTCGTTTCAGCTTTGGAATAACGAATACGGTGGAAGAGGCGAGACAAGCTGCTACAGTGATTGCTGGGATTGTAAAGCGCTTGGTACGCGAATAACGTAGTATGAAAGCCGTTTGGATAAGCCAAGCGGTTTTTTCATTTGAGTAAAAGCGGGTTTCTTATTGGAGTTTGTGGTGAATTGTGGAAGAGGATGGTAAAATGATGCTGTGGTACTAATCCTGAAGAACTATACAATTCGGATCATCCGATAAGGAGAGGACTTTCATGTTGCCCAGACGCTACTCTATTCGCTACAAACTGGTGTTTACGATACTAATCCTAACCATGCTTCCATTAATGGTCGTCGGCTATATCCAATTTGAAAATGCACGCAGCGCGCTATACAAGCTGGCTGTATCTGACTTGCAATATATAACGGAAATGAAGGCACGTGAGCTGGCTGTATACGCTCAAGATGCAACGATTAATGAGGGGAACAGACAGAAAATTAATGAAATAACACGCGAGGTGGCCGAAAAATATTACAAGCCAAATGGTATGGTTGGCTACGCCTATATCTTGGATACGAGTGGAATTGCCATTTTTCATCCAGACCCGAAAGTCGAGAATACCTCTTTGGCGAATGAAGAATTCACGCAAGTCATGCTCGCTCAAAAAAACGGATGGATCGAATATGACTTCGGCGGCTCTACCAAAGTGGCGGCGTATAAGCAGCTGCCAAACGGGTGGATTCTAGCCATTGGCAGCTACGAGAATGATTTGCTGACGACGATTGAGAGCAGTCGTTCAATGATGTTTCTCCTCAACCTGATAAGTGCCACCTTAGCGCTGGTCACAGGCATTTTTATTGTCAACAAGCTGGTACGACCACTAAAAGAGCTGGTATTGGCAATGAAGCGTGCAGAGACAGGAGATTTGACCACGCAAGTGACTGTCCGTTCCCGGGACGAGCTTGGGGAATTATCGTCGATGTACAATGAGATGATGGGTGTATTTCGCAGCATGGTCAACGCGGTGCAGCGAGTAGCCCAGCAGGTAGCGGCAGCTTCGGAAGAATTAACAGCGAGTGCGACAGAAAGTGCACGTGCTTCCGAACAGATTTCCATGGCTTCTTCGGAAATTGCTACAGGTTCCGAACAACAAAAACAAACGGTGACGGATACAGTACGCTTTTTGTCTCGCATCGGTGGAGATATCCAACTCATTGCAGCCTCGACTTCTCAAGTAAATGCTGATGCGACAGACGCGAATCAATTGGCACAGATTGGTGAAGGCAAGCTGCAAGAGCTCGTACAAGAAATGGATCAAATCACGGATCATGCCCGTAGTACGGAGCAGGTTATCCGCGAGCTTGGCTCTCAATCCGAGCAAATCATGGGAATCATCACGATCATTCGTCAAATATCCAACCAGACGAATCTATTGGCTTTGAATGCCGCCATCGAAGCTGCACGGGCGGGGGAACAGGGACGCGGCTTTGCGGTTGTTGCCCAGGAGGTACGTAAGCTGGCTGAGCAATCGGGTGAGGCTGCAGAAGAGATCGCAGGCTTGATTCATACAATCCATACAGATATTCTCGCTGCTGTAACGGCAATGGGAACGACTGCAGTCGCTATACAGGATGGACGCGAAGGAGTGGCTCAGGCAGGAGACAGCTTCCAGCAAATCTTGGTGGCCGTTCAAGACGTCAGCCAGCAAGTACATCGTATGAACGATGCAGCCCAGGGGATTCATCGCGATACAGTCCAATTGGTGAGTCACTCCGAAAAAATAGCTGGACTTGCGGAAATAGCGGCCAGAGATACACAGGAAGTGGCAGCAGCGTCCGAAGAACAGTCTGCAACATCCGAGGAAATGACGGCAGCATCAGAAACACTTGCGAAAATGGCCGAGCAGTTGTCAGAACAAGTAAAACGATTTACAATTTAAGACGAGCATATGAGAAATCCACTTTCAAGAGAAGTGGATTTTTCCTTTCTGGAACGGTTTTTATGTCAGGAGGCGTTTAGATGGACGAGCAGCAGTCAATCTCGCTGTTTGCGGAAACCTACATTCGAGGATTTGTTTCTCAAGAAATTTTTTACAATGATGAAACCTGGTACGGAGTTATCCGTCTAAAGATAGAAGAGACTACCGAATCGATTAAAGAATCGGAGGTCATTATTGTCGGTAATTTTCCTCGGCCACATCCAGATGAGCTGTACACCTTTTACGGGGAATGGAAGACACACGCTCGTTTTGGCCAGCAGTACGTAGCAAAGCGCTATGAACGTGAAACACCGAAAACATTGGCAGGGGTTGAGCGATACTTAGCCAGTGGCTTGTTTCAAGGGATCGGAAAAAAGATGGCCAAACGAATTGTCGAGCAGCTTGGGGTAGATGCGCTGTCGATTATCGCGGACTTCCCGGAGCGATTGGCTGAGGTACCAGGCATTTCTGAACAACGTGCCAAAACAATCTATGAATCAGTAGTCGAGCATCGTTCCTTGGAAAGTGCCATGGTTTTCTTGTACGACTTCGGCATTGGTGTGAACATGGCGCTGCGTATTTATCAGACCTATAAGCTGGAAACGATGACAGTACTGAAGGAAGAGCCTTACCGGTTGATTGAAGATGTCGTTGGAATCGGCTTTAAGCGGGCAGATGACATTGCACGAGCAACTGGAATCGATGCTTCCTCAGAAGAACGTGTGAAGGCGGCAGCTCTCTTTATGTTGCAGGAGGCTTCGTATTCAGAGGGACATGTTTATTTGCCTGTGGAGGAGCTGTGTGAAAAAACACTGCGCCTTCTCGAAGAGTGCGGCGGGCACGTTTTTTCTGGAGACGATATTCGACTGGCAGTGGAAGCCCTGTTTGTGTCGAGTAAAATTGCCTGGGAAGATGAGCGGGTGTATTTGCCTTCACTGTTTTTTGCCGAACTCGGTCTTGCCAAAAAACTGCGTCACTTCGCTGCGCGGGATGAATTCGGTACGTTCCCGACATCGGAATTTTACCGTGCGTTAGGGGCGGTCGAGGATGAGCTGGGGATTACATATGCCCAGACGCAGCGTGATGCCATTGAACAGGCGATCAAAGCAGGTCTGATGCTTCTCACAGGGGGGCCTGGGACGGGGAAAACGACAGTCATTCGAGGGATTTGTCGTGTCTTTTCTCAGCTTCATGGATTGTCTCTGGACTTGAAAAAATACAACGAAGAAAATCCGTTCCCGATCATACTTGTAGCTCCTACTGGGCGTGCTGCAAAACGTATGACAGAGACTACGGGTTTACCTGCAATGACTATCCATCGCTTACTCGGTTACAAAGGGGAGAGCTTCGAGCATGATGCGGAGCACCCAATCCGTGGCCGGCTATTAATTGTGGATGAAATGTCCATGGTTGATATCTGGCTCGCCAATCAATTGTTTCGTGCGGTTCCAGATGACATGCAGATCATCATGGTAGGTGACCCTGATCAGTTACCTTCCGTAGGACCAGGCAACGTCCTATTGGATATGATTCGATCTGGATTGCTACCTTTGGTACAGCTGACAGAAATTTATCGGCAAGCAGAAGAATCAACCATTATTCGGTTGGCCCATGATGTACGCAAGGGGAATGTACCGGCAGATTTGCTTCACACCACCCCGGATCGGCGATTCTTCACAAGTTTGCCACAAGAAGTTCCGGAAGCAGTGAAACAAATTTGCTTCGGAGCCGTAAAAAAAGGGTATACGGCAAAAGATGTTCAGGTATTAGCCCCTATCTATAAAGGTAATGCCGGTGTGAACCGGTTGAATGAAGAATTGCAGGAGCTGTTTAATCCGAAAACGCCGCAAAAGCGTGAAGTTACTTTCGGTGAGACGACTTTCCGTACAGGAGACAAGGTTCTGCAATTGGTGAACAATGCTGAAGAACAGGTGTTTAACGGTGACATGGGTGAGATCGTCGCCATCTTTTTCCCGAATGAAAATGCGGAGAACCAGGAGATGCTGGTCGCTGCCTTTGATAACAGGGAAGTGGTGTACAAGCGTTCGGATTATCATCAGCTGACGCTTGCCTACTGCTGCTCGGTTCATAAGTCTCAAGGCAGCGAATTTCCGATTGTGATCATGCCGTTTGTCAAAAGCTACTACCGTATGCTCAGACGTAAGCTGGTCTATACCGGGATTACCCGGAGCAAATCATTCCTCATCATGTGTGGAGAGCCGGATGCGTTCCGCGCTGCTGTAGAGTCTGATGAGGAGGGAGTACGGTACAGTTACCTGGAGGAACGGCTAAAGCAAGAGTGAAGTTGGAACCATTTGCGCCGAATGGACGTGTCCTTTTCGCCTGATACTAACAAGGCGGAAGGGGGATGTCCCACATGCGCAAGGCAATGGATGCAGTCGGATTGCCAGTTGTTTGCCTTCAAACAGGGGAAACGATTGGAACCGTGCGCGACATTCTTTGCGACTCCACTTGGCATGTACGAGGAGTCTTGCTGAGCGAACAGGGCTGGTTCCAATCAGGTACCTATATTCCTACCGAACATATTCATGCGGTTGGGGAGTCCTGCCTTACCGTATCGGGAAAAGATGCGATCACGCCCTTACCTCATCTCGCCGGACTAGAGCCTGTCGGCATTGTGACGGGAAAGACGAAGTTAAAAGGAAAAGCGGTGATTACCGCATCCGGAGAGTGTTTGGGGAGGCTGGAAGACGTTTACTTTTCAGCCAACTGGGAGAAACTTGTAGGGTACGAACTATCGAATGGCTGGCTTGCAGATATTACGGAAGGACGAAAGCGCCTCCCTGCACCAGCATCCGTTATCGTCGGGGAAGAAAACCTGATCGTGCCGGACTAGTTCGTGGCCAGGCGTGAAAGGGAGGAAAAGCGTGATGCGTGTCATATGCCCGAATTGCAGTTCCAAAGACGTAGGAAAGATTGGAACCAATCAATACTATTGCTGGAACTGCTTTATAGAAATGAGCGTTTCCAATGAGCAGATCGCTTCTGTCTACCAGGTTGAGGAAGATGGATCTTTGCATTCGCTCAACGATCTGTTTATTGAGGATCAGACAGTAACCGCTCACTTGAATATGTAGTGGATTTGAGCGGCAAAACCAATGGAGGTGGCACGCTTGTTCATTCGAGGCCTGTTGCGGGTTCTGGCCACAAGCGGAATTGTGGCGATCATTGGCTATTGGATGGCTCCGCGACGTCGCAGTCGGTTTTCATTGAATTGGAATCAGTTGCCCTTCTCCATGCGTGATGTAACGCGTATGTGGAAATCAGGTCGCAAGCTGATGCGTGCCGTGACTCGTTAACAAAATGTGAATTGGAACGTAAATAAACACCCGAACATACACTGTGTTCGGGTGCTTTTTTTTACATCGCCATACATGAAAAAGCTCCGTCGCGTAAAACGACGGAGTCTTGCTTTGCATTAAGATTGTTCTGCCAAACGTTTTTGCTGTTGGCTTTTCATGCGTCCGATCAACAGGACACCAACCACAACAGCTACGATGAATAACCATTTTACCCAAGGGTAAGCGGCAAAGAATGGTGTGAGGAACTTCTCGCTCGTTACCATGTTCGCAGCGGTATACGCCAATACGGCAGAACCGATATAAATAACGATCGGATATTTCTCGATCAGCTTCAAGATCAATGTGCTACCCCAAACCATGATCGGAACACTGATGATCAAACCGATAACTACCAGAAGGAAATCACCATGTGCTGCACCAGCAACCGCGATAACGTTATCCAAGCCCATTACCGTGTCGGCTACGATAATCGTCCAAATCGCTGCTCCAAGTGTTCCGCTTGCCTTCATATTCTCATGACCATTATCTTGAACGAGCAACTTGAGGGCGATCCAAATGAGAATCAAACCACCTACAAGCAGCAGACCAGGAATTTTCAGTAACCAAACGACAGCGAGTGTCGCCAATGCACGAATGACAATTGCACCAACCGTTCCCCAGATGATAGCTTGCTTTTGTTGATGAGCAGGCAGGTTACGAGCCGCCATCCCGATGACGAGGGCATTGTCCCCGGCCAGCACCAGATCGATGATAACGATAGAGAGTAATGCAGTCCAAAACTCAGGGCTTAACAATAAATCCATTTCTACTCCTCCTCCTAATCCATTTTAGAAGCGAATAATCCGCTGGCCGTTTTCTTGATACCTCCTGTAGTGTGTGTAAAGGGGCGAAAAAGAAAACGACCTTTCCCGGGACAGGAAAAGGTCGTTTAAAATACAAAAATAGACCTTTTACCTGGTCGGCAAAGGTCTTGCTTACAACATTTACGAAAATGTTGCCAACATAGCCGGGGAAAAATCCCGTAATGACGACTATGTTGCGAAAAAGCTACTCCCCTTTGGAGATATCCTCTTGTAATTACATACTACTGAACACGAAATTGTGTGTCAATAGGTTACATGAAATTAATGTGAATGAGACAAGCTAAAAAAGATGTATGCAAATAGAGAGGAGTTGGGGAACGTGGATGAACTTCGGCGAAGTCGTCTATTTGCTGCTGCTGTTTGGCTCATCGCACTTTTGGTCATCGGCAATCTGCTTTGGCTGCTCCGACCAGTCCTTTCACAGTTGTTTTCGCTCATGAAGGAAGTGCTCGTTCCCGTCATATTGGGACTCGTTATCGCTTACTTGCTCCATCCGGTCGTGCAATTGCTAGAAAAAAGAAGGGTTCCGCGCTTAATGGCAGTGCTGCTCATATATGGATCATTTGTATTGGTGATTACCATTGCGATCATTAACGCCATCCCTATTTTTACGAAACAATTGGTGGAGCTGTCAGATGATATTCCCCGCCTGATGGATTGGTACTATACATGGATGAGTGAGTGGGAGGCACGAAAGTATTTCTTGCCGGATAGCATCTCGAAGGGTGTGGACCGGGTGATCATCCAGTCGAATGAGGGAATGTCTCATTCCGTATCGAAAATCGTGGATAATGCTCGTCATTCGATGGGAAAGCTGTTTGCTTTTGCTATCGTACCATTTATCGCTTTTTACTTTTTGAAGGATATGAAGCAATTGCATGAGACGGGGATGTCGATTGTTCCAAAGGCTTACCGGAAGCAAGTACTGATCGTCCTTCGGGATATTAATGAATCCTTGGGCAAATACATACATGGACAAATGATTGTCGCCCTGATCGTAGGTGTTTTTGCATATCTGGGCTACTGGTGGATCGGCATGCCGTATCCTTTTGTACTAGCTGCATTCGTATGTCTCACCAACATCATTCCGTACATCGGACCATTGATTGGGGCGGCCCCGGCAGTTGTGATCGCCATTACGATTTCAACCAAGACACTACTACTCGTTCTCGTTGTCAATCTCATCATTCAAATCGTGGAAGGGAACATTTTGTCCCCGAACATCGTTGGTCGTTCTTTGCATTTGCACCCGCTTCTCATTATCTTGGCCCTGCTAGTAGGGGAGACTGTAGGGGGCATCATCGGGCTAATCGTTGCTGTCCCGATTCTTGCCGTTTGCAAAGTGATCGTCAGCCGAATCGCTGTCATGATGCATGAAAGTTGACAGTGATCAGGTAAAATATTTATAATATGGACAAAGTGATTTATGTGAAATCAATGAGGGAACGAGTATGTTGCAGACCTTTTACAGAGAGGGCGCTCCATGGTTGAGAGGGCGACCAAAAGAAGAGCAGCAGAAGGCTACTCCTAAGACCGGGCAAAACCCGGCGGCTTGGCACCGTTAGACGCCACTTAAGCGACAGGCCTTGGCTCAGATACGTGTAGCGAGCCTGTAAGCAGGGTGGTACCGCGAGAAAATCAGTTCTCGTCCCTGAGGGGATGGGGGCTTTTTTTATTTTTAGATGAGGAGAATGTAGATGAAGAAACTGACAGGCAATCAAATCCGCCAGATGTTCCTCGACTTTTTTGTAGAAAAAGGACATCGCATTGAGCCTAGCGCTCCATTGGTTCCAATCGACGATCCTTCCCTTCTCTGGATCAACAGCGGTGTAGCGACTCTCAAGAAATATTTTGACGGCCGAATCATCCCGGACAACCCGCGCATCACGAACTCACAAAAGTCTATTCGTACCAACGATATTGAAAATGTGGGACGTACTGCTCGCCACCATACCTTTTTTGAAATGCTGGGTAACTTCTCTATTGGTGAGTACTTCAAGGAAGAAGCGATTGAATGGGCATGGGAGTTTTTGACGAGCCCAAAATGGATGAGCTTTGATCCAGAATTGCTGTCCGTTACCATTCACCCAGAGGACGAAGAAGCATTTGAGCTGTGGAGCAAGAAAATCGGTGTTCCAGAAGAGCGAATCATCCGACTGGAGGGCAACTTCTGGGATATCGGAGAAGGCCCGAGCGGACCGAACACGGAGATTTTCTATGACCGTGGAGAAGCATTTGGAAACGACCCGAGCGACCCTGAGCTGTACCCAGGTGGGGAGAATGAGCGTTACCTGGAAGTATGGAACCTGGTATTCTCCCAGTTCAACCACAATCCAGACGGTACCTACACGCCGCTGCCTAAGAAGAACATTGATACGGGGATGGGTCTTGAGCGCATGGCGTCTGTCATCCAAGGCGTAGACAACAACTTTGAGACAGACTTGCTGTTCCCGCTGATCGAAAAGACCACGGAAATCTCCGGTGTGAAGTATAAAACAAGCCCTGAGATGGATGTAGCCTTGAAGGTAATCGCTGACCATGCACGTACGGTTGTGTTTGCGATCGGTGACGGGGCGCTTCCATCCAATGAAGGACGTGGCTACGTCATTCGCCGTCTGCTTCGCCGTGCCGTACGTATGGGGAAAAAGCTGGGCGTAGAGAAGCCATTCCTGTACAGCTTGACTGAGACAGTAGGCACGATGATGGGCGAATTTTACCCAGAGGTTGTCCAAAAGCGTGTGTTTATCGAAAAAGTTATTCGTGCCGAGGAAGAGCGTTTCCACGAGACACTGAACGACGGTCTGGCGATCCTGTCTGACATGGTGAAGGCAGCAAAAGAAAGCGGAAAGACACAACTGTCTGGTCAAGATGTGTTCAAAATGTACGATACGTATGGATTCCCTGTTGATTTGACAGAAGACTTTGCAGACGAGCAAGGGCTTACTGTCGATCGCGATGGCTTTGATCAAGCGATGGAAGAACAGCGTGAGCGTGCACGTGCAGCACGTCAAGATGTAGACAGCATGCAAATCCAAGGTGGTCCATTGTCTGATTTGACGGTTACGAGCCAATTTGTTGGTTATACTGAATTGGTAGCAACAGGTAAAGTTGAAGCGATTATTTTGGACAACCAGCTGGTAGAAGAAGCAGAAGAAGGTCAAACCGTACAACTCGTTCTGAGCCAAACTCCTTTCTATGCAGAAAGCGGCGGTCAGATCAATGACGAGGGTTTCCTGATTTCTGATATCGTGAAAGCACGTGTGACAGATGTACAAAAAGGACCAATGGGTCAAAATGTACATTCCGTCATCGTCGAAGCAGGTACCCTGCGCAAAGGCGATGAGGTTCGCGCGGAAGTGAACCGTGAAGCACGTCTGGCTATCACACAAAACCATACAGCGACTCACTTGCTGCATCAAGCACTCAAGGATGTCTTGGGAACGCATGTCAATCAGGCAGGTTCCTTGGTAGCACCAGAGCGTCTCCGTTTTGACTTCACGCACATTAGCTCCATTACTCCAGAAGAGCTGGAGCGTATCGAAGCGATCGTGAATGAAAAAGTGTGGGCAAACCTGAGTGTCGAGATCTCCAACAAATCATTGGCTGAGGCAAAAGCGATGGGCGCGATGGCGTTGTTCGGTGAAAAATACGGCGACGTTGTACGCGTTGTAAAAGTGGGCGAATACAGCTTGGAGCTGTGCGGTGGATGCCATGTGAACAATACCGCAGAAATCGGTCTGTTCAAGCTGGTTAGCGAGAGCGGTATCGGCGCAGGTACACGCCGGATCGAAGCAGTAACAGGACGCGGCGCTTATCAGTTCTTGAACCAGCAGTTCACTACACTCAAAGAAGTGGCGCAAGCACTCAAAGCACCAGTACTGGCAGAAGCACCTGCACGTGTAGAAGGTCTGCAACAACAATTGAAAGAAGTACAGCGCGAAAACGAGTCCCTGCGTGCAAAACTGGGGAACATCGAGGCAGCGTCGTTGACGGATAAACTCCAACAAGTAGACGGCATGAATGTACTCGCTGCACGTGTTTCCGCTGTCGATATGGACAACCTGCGCGGCATGGTAGATGAGCTGAAAAACAAACTCGGCTCCGCTGTCATTGTGTTGGGTGCAGTCGATGGCGACAAGGTGAACCTCGTTGCAGGTGTAACCAAAGATCTCATGGATCAAGGCATTCACGCTGGCAAGATCATCAAGGAAGTCGCAACTCGTTGCGGTGGCGGCGGTGGTGGACGTCCTGATATGGCACAAGCCGGCGGTAAGGACCCATCCAAGCTGCAAGAAGCACTGGATGCAGTGGTTGACTTCGTGAAGAGTCAAGCAGTAGGGAAATAGTGCGATTGCACGAGAAATTTGTATAATCGACAGGAGTAAACGAAATCCGAGTCGAATACAAAAAAGAGTATAAAACTAAAAGAGTCTCAAAGGAAATCGAGGTGTTGATTGTGAGTTCGTTGGATAATACCATGAAATTCACGGTGCCCAAGGAAGCGAATGCGGCGGATGTGCAAGAAACATTGACAGAGGTGTACAAAGCCCTGCAGGAAAAAGGATACAACCCGATCACCCAGATCGTCGGTTACTTGCTTTCTGGCGACCCGGCGTTTATCCCACGCCACAACAACGCGCGGAGCCTGATCGGCAAATTGGAACGGGACAAAATCATAGAAGAGTTGGTGACCGTTTACTTGTCAGAGCGCAAGTAGACCTTAACGATGACACGATTGATGGGTTTGGATGTAGGCGACAAGACGATTGGAGTGGCTGTCAGCGATGAGCTGGGATGGACTGCGCAAGGAGTAGAGACCATCAAGCGACAATCCAAGGAAAAGGACTTTGCTCGCCTGAGCGAATTAGTTTCGCAGTATCAAATTGGGGCTTTCGTTGTTGGTCTGCCCAAAAACATGAACGGAACCATAGGCCCGCGTGCTGAAATGTGTCAAGCATTTGGCAAGCTTTTGGAGGAACGCACGTCTCTTCCTGTCCACATGTGGGACGAACGCTTGACGACCATGGCGGCAGAGCGTATGCTGATCTCTGCTGATGTCAGCCGTCAAAAGCGAAAGACAGTGATAGATAAAATGGCGGCCACTTTAATCCTCCAAGGATATTTGGACGCGAAATCGAGGTGACCACAATGAGTGAAGAGATGATGGAAGAGTTCGAAGTGGGCGATGTGATCGCGCTAACGGAAGAAGGTACCGAGGAACCGCGAGATTTTCGTATCATGTACATTTTTGACATTGAAGACCGCAGCTATTTGGTGCTCGTACCAGTAGATCAGGAAGAGGAAGAAGAGTACGAGGTTCACTTCCTGCGTTATGATGGTACAGACATGCTTATGCCAATCGAAGATGATGAAGAGTGGGAGCAAGTAGAAGCTACCTTCGAAACGTTGATTGCCGATTTGGAGAAAGACGGAATTTAATAGATTCGTGAGAAAAGGGTCCGCAACTGGCGGGCTCTTTTTTTATGACTTTTTTCGGCAAAATCATCCATGAAGTGACAGTTGGATAAGCCTCTTGTATAATGAATGGGATGGAGATAAAGAGACCCTAAAGGGAGGATTTCTAGCTTGAAACCAATGTCAGCGAAGCCTGATTTTAACCCCGGCCGCCCTCTGGCGCATCGACGCAGACGCGGCGGACGAATTGTGATGTGGCTAGTTGCCTTGTTGTTGTTGATCATTTTGGCTGCGGGGGGAGCAGCGTGGTACGTGTACCAGCAATTACAACCCGTTGCAGGTGAACAGACGGTGAAAAACGTGGCGATTCCGTCCGGGTCATCCGTACAAAAAATTGGTCGACTTCTGGAAGAACAAGGTCTGATCCGAAATGCCGATGTATTTAATTACTACGTGAAGTATAAAGGCGTGGCCCCTGATCTTAAGGCGGGAGAATACCAATTTACGACTGGTCAAGCCATTGATGAGATACTAACCGCTATGGTGGAAGGAAACACGGTGATCAATGCGAACCGATTTACGATCCCAGAAGGCTGGAATGTTGAACAGATCGCAGATCATCTCGATAAAGAAGGCATTGTAGAGAAGGCGGCATTCTTAAAAGAAGTAAATGAAGGTGCATTCCCCGACTATCCTTTTGTCGCAGCCATACCGAAGCATGCAGACCGAAAACACCGTTTGGAAGGATATCTGTTCCCGGAAACGTATGAGGTGGACAAAGATGCTACAGCACATGATGTCGTCTCGCGTATGCTGGCTCAATTCCAAAAGGAATGGAAGCCAGAGTGGACAGAGCAGTTGAAGCAGCACGATTTAACACTGGATAAGGCGGTTAATCTCGCATCGATCGTTGAGCGTGAAGTAACAGTAGACAAGGAGCGCCCACTTGTAGCAGGCGTGTACTATAATCGGATTCGCGATAAGTGGCCGTTGCAGGCTGATGCTACCGTCCAGTTTGTTCTCGGCAAACAACGAGACCGTTTGACCTTCGAGGACCTAAAAGTAAAAAGTCCGTACAACACATACACAAATCCTGGATTGCCACCGGGGCCGATTGCCAACCCAGGCAGAGCTTCGCTTGCAGCCGTCGTCAATCCAGCTAAACACGATTACTTTTTCTACGTGACGAAAAAAGACGGAACGGCCGAGCATTACTTTTCCAAAACACTGCAAGAGCATGAAGCAAATGATAAGAAAAGCAGGGGAAACTAACCAAGTTTCCTCTTTTTTTTTGCATGCGATCAACAGCGCTTGACGTAGCCAAGCTTTCTCAAGGTGTGCTATAATAATTCGGTTGTAACGAAAGAGGAGTGAAATCATGATTACCAATCCGGCAATTGACGACTACGTGTCAAGCCTGGTACCCGAGCGTTCTCCGCTGCTCAAGCGACTGGAGCAGGAGGCGGCAGAGGAAAACATTCCGATTGTGCAGCTCCCGTCCGCTCAAGTCATGCGGATGTTGTTATTGCTGCATCGTCCCAAAGCGATTCTGGAAGTGGGTACGGCAATTGGCTATTCCACCATTTGGCTTGCAGAAGCTGCGCCGGAAGCGCGAATTGTCACGATGGACATAGATGAAGATCGATTGGCGAGAGCACGGGAAAATATAAAAGAAGCAGGATGTGCAGATCGTGTGGAAATACTCTCACGTGACGCCACTTTAGGGTTGCCGGAGTCATATCAATTTGACTGCTTGTTTATCGATGCGGCTAAAGGTCAGTATCGAGTATTCCTCGATTTGTATCTACCGCTTCTCCGCGAAGGCGGTTTGGTAATCAGCGACAATGTCCTGTTCCGAGGACTGGTGGCGACCCCAGAAGAAGCGGGCAAGCGCCAGCGTCCGATGGTGGACAAGCTGCTTTCTTATAATTCGCATCTGATGGAGCGTCCTGATTTAGAAACGACATTTATTCCAGTCGGAGACGGGCTGGCCATCAGTATGAAAAAGAGTAAAAACATAGGGTCGTAAACGGTGTAAAGCATCATGAGGAAGGGGACATGAAGCATGGGTAACCCCGTATTGATTGGGGTAGCGGGAGGCAGTGGTTCTGGAAAAACGACTGTAGCAAAGGAGCTGTACCGCCAGTTCCAAAATGATAGTGTAACGATGATTGAGCAGGACTCCTACTACAAGGATCAAAGCCATTTGAGCCCAGAAGAGCGGGCGTTGACTAACTACGACCATCCCTTCGCTTTTGACAACGATTTGTTGCTTGCGCATTTGCAAGAGCTGATGCAAGGAAAGGCGATCCAAAAACCGATCTACGACTTCAAGGAGCATAACCGTAAGCCAGAGCAGATCCAGGTCGACCCGAAGGATGTCATCATTCTGGAAGGAATGCTGATTCTGGAGGATGAGCGAATTCGTGATTTGATGGATATTAAGGTATTCGTTGATACCGATGCGGATGTGCGTATTGTACGCCGAATCGTACGTGACATCGAAGAGCGCGGTCGTTCCCTCGATTCTGTCGTGACACAGTACCTAACCGTCGTTCGACCGATGCATTTGCAGTTTATTGAGCCGACCAAGCGATATGCAGATGTCATCATGCCAGAGGGCGGCTACAACCGAGTAGCATTGGATCTGTTATCCACGAAGATCAGCAATATTTTATTGGAGAAGCAACAGTTCGCCAATCAATCTTAAATACCTAAAAGTGCACCGTGACATACGGTGTGCTTTTTTCTTTGTTCGTTGTTTCTGTCGCGTACATTCCGGCAATACTGGTGAAAAAAGCCAGGGAGGGAATTCGATGCAGCTGGATCGACGAATCAAAAGACGTCACTTTCTTGTATTATTGTCCATGTCGTTGTTATGGCTCGGTTTGGTCATGCGATTGTGGTGGATTCAACTCGGATCGCCCCATCGGTTTTCTCGGCATGGCGTTGATTTGGTAAAGGCAGCAGTAAAGCAAAGACAGCAAAGCATCGTGCTGCATAGCGGGCGTGGCGATATCGTGGATCGAAGTGGGTACTCCTTTACCGGAGAAGAGCATCTCGCCTTGATTTTGTTCCCATTGGCGCGTGGGAGCCTGCAAGGAACAGATGGCTTGCAGCGATTGGCTCAAATAACAGGAGAATCCAAGGAACGGCTGTCGGAGACCATGGAAAAGGCAAAAGTACCACTGCTCATGCGAGAGGAGTCAGGCAAGCTGGTGATGCTCACCGAGCGGCAGGCTGAGGAAATCAATGCACTTGCCATCCCAGGAGTTGTCTCATTGGCGGTGACAGAACGATACCGCGCTGATGAAGTAGCCAAGCATCTGATTGGTTTTATCCATAAAAATCCCGACATGGTGCAGAAGCTGTATCCAGATGAATGGATAAGCGGCAAAATGAATGCCGAGAGCACGCTGGGGGCATCGGGTCTGGAGCGAAGCTTTGACCGGTTTTTACAGGGAGTAGAGCCGTCTGTCTTGTCCTATTATGTAGATGGGCACGGACAACCGCTCCGAGGGCTGGATATTCGCTATACGAAGCAGTCGAATCAATACTATCCGCTTTCATTAACGACTACCTTGGATGCAGCAATCCAGAGAAGTATGGAGGCAGCAGCCGATCAAGTAGGATTAAAAGAGGGCAGTATCGTCGTTTTGGACGTACAAACAGCCGATGTTCTTGCAGCTGTGAGCCGCCCTACCTATGATCAAACGAATGTTGCAGGAAACATCAGCGACTGGAAGAATCGCGCATTCAAACAACTCCCGCCTGGTTCTGTCTATAAAACAGTGGTAGCAGCAGCCGCTTTGGCGGAAGGAATGGTTTCACCAATTGACCGTTTCACATGCACGGGGGAGTACGGGAAGTACCATTTCTCCTGCTGGAAAAAAGAAGGTCACGGCAGTGTGACGCTGGAAGAAGCGTATGCCCAATCCTGCAATATTGCGATTGCCCATATCGCCAAGCTGGTGGGTGGAGAAAAGTTGGAGGAATATGCAAAAAAACTAGGCTTGACCACTCAAGTAGGGCATGTTACCCCTCATCTGTATAAACTCAAAAACTTTAAGCAGCTGGATGGCGAAGAGCCGGGGAGAGTCTTTGCAGAGGGTATATCCCGCGACGATGAAGGCGTCCTGATTCAAAGCGCCATTGGTCAGCGGGATGTACGTATTACCCCCTTGCAAGCAGCCAACATGATGGTAACGATTTTGCGTGGCGGTCAAAGCTCTCAGGTACGGCTGGTAAAAGAGATCGCATACCGAAATGGTCAGTCGTTCCACACATTCCCCGAGCAGGAGCTCTCTTTGGACGGAATTGACTACGTCACAGCCAATAAATTGCGAAAAATGATGCGTAAAGTCGTCACAGAGGGAACAGGACAGATGCTCATGAATGCCGCTTGGCAGGTGGCAGGTAAAAGCGGGACTGCGCAAATCGGGGATGCGAATGGAAACAACCATCTGTGGTTTCTCGGGTACGCTCCGCTAGAAGATCCGCGTTACGCCATTTGTGTCGTGGCAGAAAATCAGCCGAGCTGGGGAAAAAACCAGGCTATGGAGCTTTTTCACCGAGCTGTCGCTGGGCTTGCCGATCATACAGCTCAATCTTCCCAACCTCGCGAAGAGTATTTCCGAGGATGAATCCTCTTGCGTTAATTTGATTGTTTTTACCTAGCCCGACGATCAGCATGAGGGGAGAAGAGGACATGTACATGGATTGCGACGCTTTTGCCCAAATGGTTCGCTTATCACCTTTGCTGGGAGATAGGCGTTTTACCGTATGGCTATGCCAATCACCAATGTATTTCCATTGTCGATGTGTGCTTAATTTGCGGACGAGCTTATTGAGATGCGTGTCATCGAAAAAAATAGAATGTGGCTGGTGAATCGCATTTGGGCCTGGTTCACTTGCATACGTAACGACCCATCTATCCTCACCAAGTGGGTATCCCATCATCACCCCTCCTGTTTCCAGCGAGGGTTTTTTTCGTACGGCCTGCTCAATCTGTTTCCACGCTTTTGGTGTGATGTACAGCGTCGTCATGAGACGTTCGTCCCTCCTTGATAAAACCACTGACATTTGCTTGATATCATATGTATGCGAATAGTGAAATGTACCGTTGTCCAGCAAAGTTATGAATGGTCGAAAAAAAGATTGTAACTCACCCTCTTCCTTTCTATAATTTGAGTAAAAGTGTGAGTTCAAAAAGTCGCCTTTTTGAACAACCTCTAAAAAGACGGAGACTGGAAAGGTTGATTGTATGCCTTTGGCACCTGTTGATCTCTCACTGATTGGACAAGTTTTAGCGGCTGATTTGTACACCGAACAAGGAATTTTGCTGCTGGGACAAAACACGACGATCACGCCGGCCCATGTGATCCTATTGCAAAAGCAACGAGTCCGTGAGGTTGACATTATACAGAGTCTTACGGAGGGAACCGGTGAGGAAGTAACTTCTCAACTATTCCAACTAGAGGCAGATTCTGAGACCGTTGCTGCTTATGTACAAGCCCTCGACAAAACGAGACTACTCTTCGATGAACTGACAGTTGGCGGGACACCGAGTCTCGATCATTTTTCCAACATCTTTTTTGATGTATCAGAAAAATCGACGAAGCATTTGGGTTTGTTCCGGAACTTGTACGTACTGGAAGGGGCAGATAGCTATACATACCGACATTCATTAAATGTAGGCATTCTCTGTTCGCTCATTGCTCGCTTGATGAAATGGGATGAAGAGCGAATATCATTCATGGGGACAGCCGGATTTTTGCATGACATTGGAAAAATGAGAGTACCAAAAGAAATATTACTTAAGCCAGGCAAGCTAAGTGAAGAAGAATTTGCGATCATGAAGAAGCATACCATTTACGGCTATGAAATGATCCGTGAGATGAAGGGTGGGTCTGAGCTGTTGGCATTGTGTGCCTTGCTGCATCACGAGCGACTCGATGGGTCTGGCTATCCGGAGCAAAGAAAAGGCGATAGCATTCCGATCGAATGTCAGGTGCTCGCCGTTGCCGACATGTTTGATGCGATCTGTTCTGATCGGGTGTACAAAGGGAGGACGTCCCCATTCGAGGCGGCACAGCTCCTGTGGAAGGAAGCCTGTAACGGGACGTTGAACGTTGAGATTGTTGCACAGTTTGTCCGCTACATTGCCTTGCTGTACGTAGGCGCGAAGGCGAGGTTGAGTAGCGGGGAAGAAGTCGAAGTGATTCTTATCCATCAGGATGAGCCAATGCGTCCGTTGGTAAGAAGAATGGGTGAATTCCTCGATTTGCGGCATGATCGTAAACTGACGATTGAAAAAATGATAGGATAGGAAAGTCGATGCAAAGAAGGTGAAACCGCTCTTGGGAAATGAGAGCGGTTTCATTGTTGCTGATCTGTGAACGATCATCGGGAAAGCTCGATCAGATTGGCAGATTGTGACACAATGAAAGTGTGCATGATAGACCAAGAAAAGATAAAGAGCCGTGTCGTGCGAATGCTCGAAACGCAAGGAGGAAACACATGATACGCAAAGCGGAACCCACAGATGCAGCTTTTGCTGCGCCATTAATTTATGATGCCATTGGAGATATCGCCCATACGTTGACAGGTGCAACGGAGGAAGCGGATGCGATTCGCATGATGGAGGAGTTTTTTGCGAAGGAAAATAACCGACTCAGCTACGAAAACGCGGTGATTGCCATGGATGGAGATGTACCGGTAGGACTTGCGCTCTTTTATCATGGAAGCCAAACAGAGGCACTCGATCGCCCATTCGTTGAGCATGTCCAACGTTTGACTGGCGAGACGATTACGCTTGTAAAAGAAGCAAAGGATGACGAATTCTATTTGGATTCTGTCGCGGTTGATTCCTCATGCAGAGGGAAGGGGATCGGATCACTTCTGCTGGATGCCTTTGAAAAAGAAGCGATTCAGCGCGGGCATGACCGAATCGCTTTGCTCGTAGACGAGGAAAAACCACGTGCGCGCAAGCTGTATGAATCGCTCGGCTATCGTGAGGATGGGACAGTGATCGTAAGCGGGCATAAATTGAGCCATATGGTGAAGGACATAGCGGAAAAGGCGTAAGAAGAATACAACAGCGGCCACCTAAGACCTGAAAATAAAGTCTTAGACTGGTCGCTGTTTTTTATTGAACGATCTATCTGCGATCAAAAGCAAGACTCGCAGCAAGACCTGTCAAGACGCTTGCCATTAGCCAGCGTTGCACCCGTAGCCATGTTGGGCGTGTACTAAACCACAGAGCAACTCTGCTCGCTACAAGAACAATAAGCAGGTTAATGGTAAAGCTGACAGCTATTTGTGTTAGACCTAACGTAGCACTTTGCAGGAGCACCGATCCCCGCGCAGGATCTACAAACTGCGGTAAGAGTGAAACATACAAGATAGCAATTTTGGGGTTCAGTAGATTTGTGATCAATCCCATCAAAAATAACTTTTTCGGCGGTTCAATAGGAAGAGTATCAGGCTTGAGAATGGAGGAAGCACCTGGTTTGACCGCATTCCAAGCGAGCCAGAGCAGGTAGACAGCCCCGGCCCACTTGACTGATTCGTAAACGAACGGAACCGTTATGAAAAGAGCCGAGAGACCGAACATGGTTGCAATCATGTAAATTACGAATCCAAGTATAACACCAAGAAGCGAGATGACTCCGGCTGTGCGACCTTGCGAAATCGTACGAGAAATGAGGTAAATCATGTTAGGACCAGGAGAACAGACCATACCAAGCGAAACAAATACAAAGGTAATAAGAGTACCAAAACTCACCAATTTTCATTACTCCTCTCCGTGGTTCATCAAAGTTACCAAGATCGCTGCAACTATTCCATTAAACTGCCAAGACAGGCAACACATCGGCGAGCGAAGCCAGCTTACTGGGGCAGCAAAGCGGTGTCTAGCCCCAGTTTCTTTCTATTAACCTGCCTTTACAGAGAGATTAATTGGGTGAGGGCAGGTAAGGTGTGAGATCAAATTTCCAGTCAAATTCACGGATCGGACTGTACTTACCCGTCAGGAGCTTCAAAATATGAGCTTCGGTTGCTTTACTCGTATTTTTGGACGCCCCTGCTTCGTCGAAAAGATTGCCACAGGCATACGCAAATAAATACTCTTCCCAGCTCGAATAAGCGAGTTGGATTCGCTTGGCTACGTCCAGCATGCTTTCTACGGCATCCGCCTTGGGAAGATAGGACTGTTGGGCGCCTGCTTTGCAAATAATGAGGTACCAGGCGTAATCAAAGGCGGCAATGCCGACATGTGGGAGTCTGTTCATATACGAGTACACGATCAACTGCCGGGCTGACTCCGTGTCGCCTTTTTTTAAGGACTCGATGTAGTTGGAACGATTGGCAGCGCTGAGTGCAGATAATACGTGGCGATGCTGATCAAATTCAGCTCTTCGCCCATGTTCCAAAAACCAAGTCAAGCGCTCTTGCGTTTTGGCGGCATCTCCCGTGTCCCATCTGTTATCAATTCGAAGCCGCAAAAACGTATCGCGCAGGCGGTTGTATTCGTGGATGGCCAAATAATACGCGAGTTGCTTCTGATTTAAGCAAACAGAGGAGAGAGCATGCAAGTAGCGGCTTAATTTTGGGTCGATCTCTTTTTCGTTTTCTGCTTCTTTTGTCATGGAATTCCTCTCTGCCTCCTTTAGTGGAATGTCAATGCTTTGCGAGTTTTGGGAATCTCACGAATGATGCGGATGTAATACAGCATGGAGATGATTGCGAGAATGCCCAGAAGCCATGATCCCGTCCATCCTTTTTCTTCTAAGTCAGGCTTGGCATTGATATACATATCGGTCACGAGAACTGCATTGTGAGGATGCTTGCGTTTGTCCAAAGCATTCACAATGACAGGTAACATCTCACCATCCGGTATCGCCTGGAGCGTTCCTCGCATCTTAATGGAATGTTTGTCATGAATTTCTTTGGCATGATCGTAGTCCGTAATGACAATGATCGCTTGTTGATCCAGATAACCCACATTTACATAACCGGTGTCAGAGTTTAACAGATCTCGCTCTTCGGCTTTGGCAGCAGGAATGAACTCGGCTTTTGGCTCGGGATGCTTCTCTTTGTCATAGACGCGAAGCATATTGATATAAGAAGCTTTGGTCAATGTAAATTGCACCTGGTAGCCAAGAGGCGTTTGTTTCAACTCGTCCATCGTCTCAATTGGGACAGGCTTATATTTATTGACCAAGGAGTCAAATATCTGCTCCGAAGTCATCTCCAGCTTCATGGATACAACAGCAAACATAGCGTAATGGAGCAGAAGGAGAAAAATAATCGTCCAAATGTTACGTCTCGTGTAGATGGCAAAAAATTGCTTGAACCTTACTAGCTTGCCAGGAAGCCCGAGTACGCGTAAGGTTTTTCTCCTAGCTGCTTTGGCTTGCTTGTTCGCAGTTGGTTCGGTCATCTTGTTAAACGGAGATTGTATTTGCGTCAGACATATCTTCGCATCAATATCGGAGGGATTATGCGAAAGCATCTCCTGGAAAACCTCTTGAGCCTTCTCCCATTCGCCCAGTTGAAGATAACTTTTCCCCAGCAAGCTGCGAGCGTCCCACAGTTCTGGCATGCGAGTGAGGATTTCCTCGCAATCTTTGATCGCATCAGCAGCATCTCCCTTTTCGAGAAAAAGTCGGGCACGATACAAATACGCATCGATGTTATCTGGATCAAGACGTATCAGTTGATCAAAGGTATGAAAGGCACGATTCTTATTTCCGGTTCGTAAAAAATATTCGCCCTGTAAACGGATCAAATCGGGATCAAGAGGGTACAGGGCATGGGCGTTTGCCAAATAGCTCTGAGCCGTTTCCCAATCATTTTCCATGAGGGCAAATAACGCATCGCTGCGCCATTCTAGAAACGCTTCAATATCCAAGTCCTCGCGATTCTCAAAAGAGTGGTAACGCAGTGTGAAGGTCTGATTGAGCTGGCCGTTCAGGTAAGCGACAAAACGCCCTGAGAGCTGGCTTGCGAGCTTTTCCGATTTCTCCCGCCATTGAAAATGGGAATCGAGCAGCTTCCACACCTCATGAGACAAGTGATAGTGTTCTTCTAAAAAGTGGAGAAATTGCGTATCGATGAGTTGATGGCAACCGACATTCCACATGGCCTCGTCATTCAGCAACTCACGCCAGTTTTCAAGCTTGATTCGTTCGTGATAGTTATCGTACAACTCTTGCGTACGGCGGAAAAAACGCTCCACCATATCATTGGGGTTCATGGAGCGTTCGAAATGAGCGTAGCTCTCCGTGAAATCGTACCGCTGGGGAATGGGGATTTCTTCTTGAGAGACCACTTCTTGCGTTGTTTCCTCTAAAAACCTGTCAAACAGGGTGAGTCGCTGCGGTGGATCGTAGTTAGGCTGCTCTTCTTCTTCCGATTCATGATTCTCCCCCTCATCGAGCTGTCTCGGCTGTCTTCTTTCCGGTAGGGGCGTTTCTTCGAACATTCGATTGCGCTTGGTATTGCGTGTGTACTTCAGGGCGAGGTCATACGCCTCTCGCAATCGCTGAAAGCCTTCAGGATCAACCTCCGGATTGTGCACCTTCAACATTTTGGCATACGCCTTTTTTATCTGGGCAGGATTGTCCGTCGGTTCAATCCCGAGAATCTCCCAAATCCCCATTAATACTCATTCCACCCTTCAAACATGTCCAGCTGCTGCTTCAATTCTTCTGCTGCTTTGGCGATGTCTCTTTCATTTTGGGTGGAGAGGACACTTTCGAAGCGGCGTAAGTAATTCGCAATGATCATACGGTCTTCGCCCAACGCTTCCTCATACATACGCTCGCCTTTTGCCAGAAGCAATCGATTTTCGGTTCGCTCTCTAGGGTGGATCTTAATGTTTTGAAGAGCTTGGAAACGCTCCTCAATTTCTTGTTTTGATAGGCTACCCGGATTTTTTTCGATGACGGCCTTGGTTTTGACACCTGAGGATACGACAGTCACTTCGACTTCAAGAATCCCGTTGATGTCATATGTATAACGAACATCGATAGATTCCTCGCCCTTTTTGGCAGGAGGAACTTTTACATTCAATTCGCCCAGCTTGAGGTTATGTTCGACGCGTCGGCTTTCCCCTTGATACACGTCAACGAGAATAGAGCGTTGATTATCGAGAACGGTGTATAGCCGTTCTACCCGACTGACCGGGATTGGCGTATTGCGCTCGATGATCGGAAAGAAGTAGCCATCCTCGTGTTTGCCGTTTGCCATGGTTTGTACAATACCCGTACCGAGTGTGTATGGGCAAACATCGGTCAAAACAAGCTCGTTTAACGCCTCGTTGCGTTCCTTGAGTGCTGCTTGAATCGCTGTTCCCAATGCAACAGCCTCATCGGGATTAATATGGGAATGGGGCAGGCGCCCAAATATCTTGCTAACGATGGATTTGATAAGCGGCATCCGTGTCGCACCGCCAATAAGCACGATTGCGTCCAGTTCCCGGGGTGAGATGGAAGCGTCTCGCAAAGCACGTTCGATCGGCTGACGCAGTCGTTGCAGCAGAGGAAACGCGAGTTCTTCCAGCTGATTCCGGCTGAGCGTTGTTTCAACCAGCTCTCCCTGGATATTGACACTCATTTTCCCTTCTTGGTCGGAAAACAAGGCGCGCTTGCACAGCTCAGCTTGTTTGTGGATGGACGAACGCGTTTTGCTGTCCAGCGTGTTGATATCGAGTCGATGGGCTTCTATAAAATAAGAGGCAATCAGATCGGTAAAGTCTTCGCCGCCCAAAAAGTTGTCTCCAGCGATTGATTTTACTTCCATCACACCTTCGAACATTTCTAAAATAGAAACGTCAAACGTTCCGCCACCTAAATCGAATACGAGGAATTGTGTCTCGGATTCCTCTTGATGGAGCCCATATGAGATCGCGGCGGCTGTTGGTTCGCTGATCAAACGCTCTACTTTCAGTCCAGCGAGCTCTGCTGCTCGTTTCGTTGCTTTGCGTTGTGTGTCATTGAAATAAGCAGGTACACTGATAACCGCTTCGTGAACGGAGTGCCCGAAATGAGCCTCAGCATCGGCCTTCAAAGATTTAATCACAAAGGAGGAAAGGTCTTCGGCAGAAAGAGAATATCTCCCCAGTTGGTATCTTTTTTCTGTCCCCATAAACCGTTTGAAGGTAGAAGCAGTACGATCTGGGTGTGTTAAGAGGCGCTCTCTGGCGATTTTTCCAATCAAGATCTCGCCGTTCTCATCGACGCTGACCACAGAAGGAGTCAGTGTTTCTCCGAGCGCGTTTGGAATGAGCACGGATCCATTCTCAGTCCAGTAGGCCACCAGACTGTTCGTCGTGCCCAAATCAATTCCAATGGTGGTCATCAGTTAGGTCCTCATTTCCGTGTTTTTTCTACTAATATCGGTAAAATTAGAGACTTTGTAGATAATTTTACCATGAAAAAAATGGATATAATTGGTGCTTTAGTAGGATATGAAATCGAATTTTAGATAAAGAAAATAGAAATAGAATTCGGAAGATAGAAAACGACAAACGAGAGAGGTCGTTATGCCAATGGAGCAGCGAATGGAAAAGTGGTTTAAAGCGTGGAAGTTACTTATGCATGATATGGAGCGACAAGGTGCCCAGGTTTGGCCGCTCACGGTAGAACCACCGGCGGCGCTGGAAGAAATCGAAAGAAGAGAGGAAAGTCTCGGGGTTAGCTTTCCCCCGACGATCCGTACCATTTTGCTTGCGGGCAGCAGTCAAGTTCAAATAAATTGGTCGTTGCCATCTCGAGCGTTAGATCCTTTTTCACTCAGTGGAGATTTGGGATGGTCATTGGATGCATTTGAGTGGCCGTACTTTGGCGGAGACGAAGAGAGTGAGGACGAGAAAAGGTATCTCTGTTTTCACGTCGGCGGTAATGGCGACATGCTCCTCATCGATTTGTCGACAGGCGCGGATGACCCACCTGTCTATTCTTGGGGGCATGAGACAGACGAGTTCCAATTACTCGGCAAAAGCTTCACAGAGTTCGTAGAGCGAGTCACGGAGCTGGGCTGTATTGGGGCAGAGTGCTGGAATTATGAAGCACTCGCTGGTGCAGATGGGCTCGATGTCGAGGGGCAAGTCGCACAAGAGTGGAAAGAATGGCTGCAAATCTATCGAACGCTCACCTTTGAAGAGGCGGCGCAAGATTTCGAGAAGCTGGTCTTGTTTGCAAAAATGCATGGTGCAGGAGATACACGTATCCAAAAGGCATTTGCTCAGTACGATTGGGAGCCGGTTTTGCATAAATGGGTAGCGCAAATCGAGCAGGAAACCTCATCAAGCAATCTGCTACTCTGGTGCCAGCTCATTGTCGAGACAGTAGGTAAAAAGGCAGAGGGGTGGGTACGCTCGCTCTGGGAGTCCGGGCCACATTATGAACGGATAGGCTCGAGTCTACGTGCATACGTGACGGCAGCTTGTTTGCCAGAAGAAGAGGGCTTGCAGCGAGTTTTGGCTGAGATGGACGAAGTTGTTGCCAGAAAAGAATGTCTGGTAGGCTATGCTGCCAACAGTCATTTGCATCACTTTCGCTCCCGTGAAGTCATTTTGTGGATGGAACCGCATGTGGCGTACCCGATTGAAGGCTGGGATGAGCTTTTCGCGATGTCACGTCCACAATGGGATGATCTGATTCGCTGGCTGGACGGAAATGAAGCACAGCGGCAGATTGCGTTAAGTGCTTGGGGGAAAATGCTGACGAGTGGCGAGTCGCCTTCTGGTGAAGCGAATTGGCAAGAAATCAATCGGTTGTTGGATGTAGCGTACGAGAAAGCCATTTTGCGCAAGGAAAAGGAGCGTGTAGATCGCATTCTCTCTTCCTTGGAAACAGCAAAGCATTAGACGAAGGGGCATTGACCCGTGTTTGTGCAAGAGGAATGGACCAAGGGGGAAAGACAATGAGAAATGTGGTAACGGTATGGGGAACAACCTTGCAGTCTTCTGATGAACTAGCGGATTTTCTGACTCCGGTTTACGATGAGGACGGGGATGTGATACCGTCTGGCTTTTTAACAGCGTCAGGCCTTGAATGGGTAGACGAAGATTTTTTTGAAGTGCATGAGGTGCAGGATGCAGAAGCCAGAGCTGACTTTTTCACGTATTTGGAAAACGAATATGCGATGAATGCAACGCTCGATAGAAAAGAATGGCCCAAACAGCTAACAGAGGAGATTGGCAAGTACCCCCATGTCATTTTGCTGTACGGCAATGAATCACGCTATGGTCCGATTAACGAAAAATTGTTCGATCTCACTGAGGGCGGGTTAGAAAAAGATTCACCGGTGGTCCTGCTCGCCAAACTTGTATTTGAGACAGAGGAGCGGTAAGGAGCAGGGAGGAATGCGTAAGAAAGGAGATACAGATATGGCTTACAATTTCGCAGATTTATATGATGCAGCTGAAGTCGGAGACCTTGAGCTCGTAAAAAAGATCGTCACGAAACAGCCGGAATTGCTGCATGAAAAGGATGAGTATGAGTTTTCCGTCCTGCATGGCGCTGTGATGACAGACGATGTTGACCTTATTGCGTATTTGGTCGCACAGGGAGCAGATGTCCATGCGAAAAACGATGAGGGTATTACCCCGTTGCATATCGCGCTCTATCCAGAGGTCGCAGAGGCGCTAATCGCGCACGGTGCAGACATACATGCCAGCGCTCATGATGGAAGTACTCCGCTGCATACACAGGTAGCGGATGGAGAGGAGCGTGTGGATGTGGTAGAGCTGCTGTTGGCTAAAGGTGCGAATCCTAACAAAAAGGACATGGAGGGGCAAACACCATACGATATAGCACGTGAGAGAGAAGACGAAGAGATGATGGCTTTATTTGAATAGGGGAAAAAGGGAAGCGTCCGTTATGATTTCGGACGCTTTATTTCTTGCTCGAGTGTTGCGACGCGTTTTTCCAGCTCGTCGATGGCTTTTTGCTTGGTTGCTGTGCGTTTTACGATGAACAAGCAGCAAGCAATGACTAGTGCTATAGGCATGAAGAAGATAAAGAGCTGAAAGAGCACAGTAACCCATTCGATCGATACGGCACCAAATTCTAGCATGCGCGTTCACTCCAATCAGTTTGGTTTGGATTTGTCAATTCGCTTGGATTATTGCACCAAAAAATGTAATATTTTAAAAATATTGTAATGAAAACAAATAGGGAGGCGCATATGCCCGACAAAATAAGAAACTTAGTTGAATACACAGAGGTGTTCGCCGAAAAATGGTTACACTCTCAATTAAGTCATGAGGAGATTTACGTAATCTATCTTCCATTGGATAGCGTTTTGATTCTCGATGGTAGACTTAATCAATATGTTAAGCAAGGCGGCTTCACGGGTACCTTGGTATTTGCTCCAAGAAAACAATTCATGTCATGGGAAGATGCCTTTGTAGGTGTCTTTAAAAAGTATGTCCATCATTGGGAGAGTTGGTCCGATCTTTATGGGGATGATTTCTCAAAAGAGGAGATCGCTCATATTCTACATACCTATATTTTTCCACAGTATGTAAATGCAAATCAAATAAAACGGATGAACCGTACAGAGTACATGGAAAACTTGAATAAGGAACTGAGAGAAGATGGTGTGTCTGAGGAGTTTATTCAAATGTTGCAACCGCAATTAAGTAATCTTGAAATTATTTCTATAAAAGACGACTGGGATGACCATGCGGTTTTTGGAATATCTGACTCGCTTGTGTTCATTTACCTTCGTTTAATCAACCACTAATCGATTTCGTCTTTTGTAACAATGAAGGATTCGCTTACTGACTCGGTTATTTTAGCGTACATGCACATATAGGCGACCGCCCACATAAGGATAGAAGTAAGCTATTCCAGACGTGGAGGTGGCAGCCATGTCCAGCATTATCGCGGCGCTTTCCCTTGTTTTTAAAGAACTTCTTGTTTTCGTGGCTTATGTCAAGAACAATGCCTTCCCGCAACCGCTTCAGGACACTGAAGAAGAAAAGTACCTCCGACTCATGGCCAAAGGCGACCCTTACGCCCGTAACAAGCTGATTGAGCACAATTTGCGTTTGGTGGCGCATATTGTGAAGAAATTCGAGAACACAGGTGAGGACAGTGAAGATCTGATTTCCATCGGTACCATCGGCCTGATCAAAGCAATCGAGAGTTATCAGGTGGATAAGGGCACCAAGCTGGCTACGTATGCTGCGCGTTGTATTGAGAATGAGATATTAAAGTCAAAAGGGTGTCTTGTGATGAAGAGTTATGAAAAAGGGGACCCTTATGGTCCCTTTAAACTGTTATCAAGTGATTTGGGCATTCATCGTATGTTAGGCCATCAATCATGCTTCCGTTTTGATATTTCTGAACGCCGCCCCCACTCTTGCTTCATGGACGAGCACCTGGTCCGGATTCTCCACCAACAAAAAGCGGATTAGTGAAAAATCAAAATAGGTACTAAAGCAAACTAACTCTAAGAACAGTATCATTATTTTATTTGAAAAGAAGAAGACTGTCGAAAAATCGACAGTCTAACAATCTCCATGCTTGAACTTACATCATCAACCAATTAAAACCAAAAACGCCAATTGTCATTTTGTTTTGCTTCAAAATCTTTATACCATGATTGTCCGACTTGATTACCGAACTGGTCTAAAGCACGAACCATAATACTGTAATGATTTCCAACTCTTAAGCTACGAGCCGAATATTCTGTAGATGTTTGTCGGCTTTTTTCCAAAACATAACCATCTGTAACGTTTGTAACAATAACTTCAAATCTTGTGGCAGTTGGTGGTTGATTCCAATATAAGTTAATGGTGACAAACTCAGCGAAAGGCTTTACCGCTTGTTTATCAGATGCTTTTTTCGTGCTGGCAACATTGGTAACTGGTGCAAGCTGCTGTCCCTCTTGCGCAAATACAGGTGTCGCTGAAGTCAATAATGCCAGTGTTGCGAAAGCAGTAATAAACTTCTTCATTCTAACCACTCCTTCTATTTTCTTGCGCCCGATACAAAACAGGTTTGTTTGGACAACCACAATATACACTTTTTTCCATTATATGTAAATATATGGAAATTTTAATTTTTTGTTACAATTTCTTTTTGCGAAATAATGTTCAAATAATTTTTGAAAGTGTGTAGATTAGTCTAACTGCCTAAATTAGTAAAGGACATCAATGGGGTTGGCTTGCGGAGGAGACCTCTGCCCGAAGGTTGAGTATCTCAGGGGAATCATGGGTGAGATGTAACTTTATTCAAGAAGCGTTCGTCTATCAAATGTATTTGCAAACTCCCGTGAATCAAATTCCGATACGTTTGCCACCACACTGAGGAGGTAACAAATCCATGAAAAAGGTTGTGTTCACCGCTGCAATCGCAGCCGTTCTGACTATCGGACAGATCGCCTATCCAATTCAAGAAGCAGGAGCGGCAACGGCGGCATCCTATCGCATTGCCTACAATTTGCCCACGGTTCATACGCTGGAAGAAAAAGAAGTTTTTCATTCTCTCCTAAAAGATGCGCTTAAGATCAAAAATCCGCATCCCGCCAGCATCCTGGACAAAAACAGAAAAAGCCTCACGGAAATCGTCGGCGAACTTAACGGTACAGACACGCCGCGCGGTTTCATGATCGATGAATTCAGTGTCTCTAAAGATGGGTATTTGCTGGCCTTGTACAATGAGATTGGGATATTGGATCCCCTCTATCCCCAAGGTTACGATCCGGCCGCCATCAGCAAGCAAATAGAGCAGCAGCAAGCCTCTGGCCAATGGGGAGGCGAGCTACGGCAAAAGCGGGGAGAAGTGGAACTAAAAGCGCGGATAAACGCACTTGTCCAGGCGGGGTACGTACTGCCTGAGGACCTGAATGACCAACGGCTTACGAAGCAATTTGTTGCGGAGACGTTGTACCGCATGTACAAAAAAGTTAGGCCTTACAAGGGGAGTGTAGCTCCCAAGGACAGCCAAAGTGAAGCGGTCCGCTGGGCAGTAGAGGTGGGAGTGCCGGGATTCCAGGTCGATGCAAAAGGGTATGTGTATCCGCAATCGCAGCCGTACTACACAGAAATGCTCAACTTCATCCATCTGTTTTTGCCGAGCAAAAAAACTGCGACTGGATGGGAGTATTTTCAATACGAAGTCAATCAAGACTTGTTGCTAGAGACCGTGCACAACTATTCGGGCGAATTGTTGCTTGTAAACAACAAGCCAATGTCTTCCCTTCCCAACTATGTGATGCTGTCTGATCTTCCGGAGAAGAAGAAGGCCGAAACGCAGTTCAGCGCCTCTCTTGCACCTAAAGTAATTGAGATGGTGGAACAGGTCCGGCAAGAAGTCCAAAAACCGCGCGTGTGGGACTGGCGAACAGACGTAATCCGGCATCCCTCCTTTGCCAAACTTGTGAGCGAGTACCGGAAAACGAAGAGCCAAAAAGTGCTGAATCAGGTCTATCAAACAGTCAAAGCCCGCTATAATTTATTCGATCGGCAGGACTCGCCGCAGGTTATGAAAAGCGTACTAGATCATATTCGGTGAGCTTTCGACGAGAACGGTTGGGGAGGGCCATTCCTAATTCATTCCTAATTATCTATATACAATTATCGAACAAAAGCACCCGTGTGGTGCTTTTTTCATGGAGGTGGGTGAAATGTAGTGCGCCAGTCGGACGAGATTGTAAAAGTCTTTCGTCCAGTTCGAACCGCTGGAGAATCAAGCCACCTCTGTCGGGCATTTCTCAACGGCAGAGGACGACCAGCAGACAACCTAGATTATGAGGTCGATCCTTATATGCAAAAGCTCATTATGGCTTGCCAAGCAATTGAAGCAGAAGAAGAGGAGAAAGTTAGCACATAGCTTTCTCCTTCTCCCGAGCGATAGGGGGCTGGGGAGAGGAAGAAAGTCACATTTTGTCGTATGCACTCGAATTATATGGACTGACGCCTTTTGGTAGGAGAGGTAGAATGTAGACAGGAGGGAGTAGTATATATGAGACAGATTTTAATTTTATTAGTATTTCTGCTTTTAGCTGGCTGTTCTAATGTATCGGATAAAGAAAAGACCTTGGTTGAGGTATTTGGCGAATCTACTAGTGAAATAAAAGATAAGTTGACCAATACGTCAGACTGGTATCAAAGTTCGCAATCGTTCCCCAATCTTAAAGCTTCATCAAAATGGTTCGAACGTGACGAAGGTAACGGATTCAAGACATATTTTACTTTTTCTGAGGACAGTACTCATGCATTCGGATTAGTTGTAAACAAAAACGAGAACAAGTTAGTTCAGGTTCTGGTAATGTCGGTTTTGGATCCAAAGTTTAATGAGAACGCGAGTGAAAAGGCATTTGCATCAGCCCAGATAATAACCACTGCGGCAGGCTGGACATTAGATGAATCCAATGAAAAAATCAAGCAAATAACAGAAACTAGCATAGAGAAAGATACAGATCAGGTTAGTCACAATGGATTTGTTTTGAAAAGAGAAAGTAGAAGAGTGGAACAAATGGTATTCTATTCGATAAGACTGGAGAACGAAGAGGTTCCTGTAGAGTTTATGAGAGTATTAACTAATACATAGCAAAAGCGAAAACCATCTTATTTAGGTGGTTTTTCTATTTGGAGGTGAGACAGTGGGTGCAGTTGTAGGGCTTACCGCGTATATCCAAGCGAAAAATCGTACATGGAAAAAGAGTAAAGGATTCGAGCTGACTCCTGTTTATTCATACTAAGCGTTCATGATTTTACAAAGTTTTATAATTTGTGTCGACGTTTTTGCAATATTTTCAAGTAATTACTATTATTATGATTAAGAGAACGATGATTTGAGGTGAGTGATATTATCAGAAAAATTCTTTTGGTCTTACTTCTGGTGCTGCTAGCTTTCAGTTTTTTTGATCTTGACGTTAGCATGGGAATAAGCAGAAAGATTGTTGTAGTCCTCACAGTTGTGGTGGCTTTTGGGATTATTTATCTGGATAATAAAGGTGGAGGCAAGAAGGGTAAAAAAAAATGAAATAACTAAATCGTTACTAGCAGTCGCATTGACTACAGCTTTTCTATTTACTGGATACACTCAGGTAGCGGTACCTAATGTTCACGCAGCAGAAAATCGGATTTGGAAGAAAAGAAAAGAAAAGAAAAGACCTTTGTTTAAGAATGGTCAAGACCCCATTTCGGAGACAGTAAGAAAAAACAAGGCCGTTAGGCTGCTAACTGACGCTTAAATTCACTAGGCGTCAGCTTTTTTAATTTCAGTTGAAGACGTTCGTCGTTGTAAAAATGGATATATTCTTCAATTCTTCTTAGGGATTTAGAGCTTCGGTTTTCAAATGAGAAAAGAAGCTTTCCATCGAGGAGTTGTCTAGGCAATTACCTCGTCGTGACATGCTGATCTGGGCGCCAACCGTAGGCAGCATGTCGTGGTATGCATGGGACGTGTACTGGTGACCCTGATCGCTGTGAACGATCACACCAGTCACGTCTTTTTGTGTTTTAAATGCTTTCTTGAAAGTCTCAAGAACTAGCGCATTGTCGTTTCGAGAGCTGATATGATAGGCAACCGTTTAGCGCGTACACAAATCTTTAATGGCTGAGAGATAGATGCGTTCATCTCCGATTCGATATTGGGTAAGGTTAGTTACCCATTTTTGATTTGGTCTTTGAGCAACGAAGTCACGATTTAGCATGTTTTCGGCTACACGTCCATCGGATACAATGGGCTCGAAAAGTGGTGATATAGGCTCATTTACGACGAATAACTGCTTTTATCCCCAAATTTTGCATCAACCGTAACACTTTTTTTAGGTTACTTTACAGCCATACTGACGTACTAGTTCTGCTTGGATTCTGCGGTAGCCGTAAATTCCTTTCCTTTGCTTATAGAGCGACCTGATCTTCTCTTTCAAAGACCCTTAAAGTTCATCGGTAAACCACAGGGGTTATTCCAATGTTTACTTTAAGGGGTGCACTTCATTTTGAGGAGACGGGTTTTTCATGTTTCTCCACTACTTTTGACAAGCCGTTCACGCATATCTTCTCGACAGGAGGGGATGAACGATGCATGTAAAGATAATACCGGGTAGTTCAACTGACAGTATTCGTTCCGCCTGTTACCACTATTTATTAGGAAAATACAGGAGGGAGAAGCCGTATGATCGGAATATATGCCAGGGTGAGTACAGAGGAGCAGGCGAAAAGCGGGTTCAGCCTCGACGATCAGGTAAGGGAATGCAGGAAAAAGGCAGCGACGAGTGAAGCTGCCGAGTACATAGATGATGTATCTGGCGAGTTCCTAGATCGTCCGGCTCTCTCAAGGCTAAGACAAGATGTGAAAGATGGAGTCATTACAAAAATTGTTTGTCTGGACCCTGACCGTTTATCGCGTAAGCTAATGAACCAGCTGCTTATTACAGATGAATTTGATAAGCGTGGTATAGAGCTTGTGTTCGTGAATGGCGAATATGCAAAAACGCCTGAAGGTCAACTCTTTTATAGCATGCGTGGAGCGATCGCTGAATTTGAGAAGGCAAAAATTAATGAACGTATGAGTCGTGGGAGAAGAGAAAAGGCAAGACAAGGCCGCGTTCTCCGTGACTTTCAAATATATGGATACAGTTATGATTCAGAGAAAGAACAGATCGTAATTAATGAAGCTGAGGCAGCAGTAGTGCGACTAGTATTCGATCTGTTTACTCAGCCCAACGAGCTAGTTCAAGGTATCAATGGGATAGCTGTTTATTTAACCAATAAAGGAGTCCCTACAAAGCGCGGTGCGAGCGTATGGCATCGTCAGGTGGTACGACAGATGTTGATGAATGAGGCGTACGTGGGGAGATTTTATCAAAATAAGTGGAATACAGAAGGGATGCTGGGTAATCAGTTTCGCCAGCTAGATGAGAAAGTCCGTATGAAAATGCGCCCAAAAGAAGAGTGGATATCTTTACCCTGCCCATTCATTATTGACGAAGTGAAATTTGAACATGCCCAGCGACTACTAAAGGAATCCAGAAGAAGATGGGCGGGACGGAGCTTCAACGAGTACCTCTTAAGCGGCCTAGTACGTTGTGGGTCCTGTGGAAATACGATGTCAGGAAGAAAAGCGAAAAACTGGAGCCAGCATGTTTTTGAGTATATTGATGTTAAGAATACAGCAGGTGCAAAAACTAAGGGGTGCGGTCGTCGTGTAAGATGTGAGAAATTGGACAATCAGGTTTGGGAAGCGGTTGCGTCCTGGTTGAATAATCCTGATGAGATTGCGGCGGTAGTGGAAGATAAAGTGGAAACTCCATTCGAGCAAGTGGAGTTGGAGCGATTGCAAAAGGAACTCGAAAAAACAAAAATAGGACGCAAGAGATTGCTTAAATTGTTTGCGTCTGGTGAAGGAGATATTGGTGAAGAAGATATTCGCCAGGAGTTGAAAGAACTGAAGGAGAAGGAAGATAAACTGAATCAGCGTCTAAACGAGCTGCTGGAACAAACGAAACAGCAGGTCGATTATGAGTCTAGCCGCAACTTGATTCAAGAAGCTGCTGAATTTTATTTATCAAAAGCTCAGGATGAGCTCACCTTTGAGGATAAAAGAGAGCTGATCCGTCAAGTGGTTAGGGAAGTAAGAGTTTTCGAAGAGGGTGTGGAGATATTCACGTTCTAATGTTCTGAGTAAATAAAGTTGTGGACTGAAAAATTAAGAGTTAGACCGGAAAATAAAGCGTTAGACAGAGCCGCCGATAGTTACAATTCTCCAATCAGAAATATTAGAAATATAGTCATAACCCTGTTGTACGAGGATAAAATCAGCTCAAATCAATTTCGCGCTTCCTGGTATGAGTGGAATAAGCGGACGGACATTAGCGTTCTTGGGGAGCAGACCTTACAAATAGACCTTGTTGAAGAGGGGGAGGTATCACCAATCGGATCGGAACAAATGAGTTTATTCTAAGTCAAAAGCCTGCCTCTTTATAAGGTGGGCTTTTTTGTTATTACCAATGTCATATTAATTTGTAAGCATTCTCCACAATAACTAACATGCGTTTGAACTTCCAAAATAAAGGGAAAAGATTTGTAGAATCATAACCATAGGGAGAGATATCATTGCGCTATTTTATCTGGCTATTCCGTATCGTCATGCTATTATTGGTTTTTAAAACAGGTTCAGACCTCAGTGGATTACAAAGTAGTTACCGCTTTAATGTAGAACTTGGGGCTAATACTTCTGCTGTTCAAGCGACCCAACTTTCAAATGAGTATTTGTTAAAAGCCGTTAGTCAGCTTGGTATATTGTTGTGTGCTTTTATGGGGTACATTGTATTTGAATTTATGGCTCGACCAATCAGGCATTCAGAAAAGAAGGTCGAAAAGAAAGTGGAAAAAGTAGCTCCTGCTGCTACACCTACACAAAAAAAGTAACGTAACAAAAAACCCACAAATTGTGGGCTTTTTTATTTATGTTAACAGACCATGGATCGTCTTGAGGCTTCCGTAAAACCTGGCCAAGCTGGCATAGGTTGTGTGGCGATCTTTCTTTATTCTTTACCAGACTAGTTCTCCATAGATTTATGAAACTTTCTAACTATTTTGCGATTACAATCAAACCGTTTACAGCCTCCCTTCGTTTCCTTTGATAGTACCGTTAAAAAACATGTGTGAAATGGAGGAAGAATCATGAAGAAGACCGTGTTTCTAGCAGCTCTACTGCTCTTTGTCTTTACAGCTGCTGGAATGTCAGCCTATGCACAAATGGACGGTAAGCAGGCGTCCCAGGCAACATCAAATGCCAGCCAAAGTAATAAAGTCATCCGGGTGTACGGACCAGGTGGACCACTTGGACCGATCAAGGAAGCTGCTGAACAATTTTCAGCTGAAACAGGAATGAAGGTGGAAGTAACAGCCGGACCAGAGGGCAATTGGATCGGCCAAGCAAAGCAAGATGCAGATATTATTTTCGGTGGCTCCGCGTATATGTTGCAGGACTTCATCTTTAACCACCCCGAAATGATCGACACTAAATCACGTACGGAGCTTTACCCGCGTGCTGCAGGAATCTTGGTGAGGAAAGGAAATCCTAAGAAGATTGAAAGCCTGGAGGATTTAACGAAAAAGGGAGTAAAAATAATCGATGTGAATGGGGCTGGCCAGCTTGGCCTGTGGGAAGACTTGGCAGGTAGAAAAGGGCTGATCGAAGGCATTTCCCAAAATATTAACCTTTCTGTAAAGTCGAGTGCCGAAGCCATTGAACGATGGAAATCGAATGACAGCCTGGACGCCTGGATTACCTATGAATCGTGGCATTACCGGCTCCAGGATGTGACTGACCTGGTCAAACTGCCCGAAGAAGAAAAGCTCTATCGTGGAACGCCGATCGCCCTGACGAAAATCACTGATCAGAAAAAAGAGGCACAGCAATTTATTGAGTATTTAAGAACGGAAAAATCTCACCAAATCTTTCAAAAATGGGGCTGGAAGTAAGGACGAGTCATACATCTAAAAAACTGGGAGGAACATACATGAAAAAAGCAGTTTTTACCCTTGCGATACTTTCGATTATTTTTGTTTTGGCTGCCTGCGGAAAAAGCACGGAGGTAAAAACAGAGACGGTTCAACCCGATCAAGCCCAAACGGAACCAACTAAATCGGAACAAGCCCCGGTTGACAGCCTCCAGCTTTTGAAGAATGAGAAAGCTGGAGAGTACCTGGCGGACCCACAGGGAAGGGCCCTGTATTACTTTAAAAAGGACGAAGCAGGAAAAAGCAATTGTAGCGGAGACTGCCTGGCAAACTGGCCGGCATTTACCCAGGAGGATTTCGCCGTCCCGGAAGGTTTTGACAAAAAGGATTTCGATACGATCACAAGAGAAGATAACGGGAAGAAGCAGGTTACGTACAAAGGCTTTCCTCTCTATTATTTTGCAAAAGACGAGCAAAAAGGGGATGTAAACGGACAAGGAGTAAAAGATGTATGGTTTCTCATAAACAGCGAAACAGCATTTGAATAAGCCTGTCCAGGGAACGATTAGTCGCGGTCGTTCCCATCTTTACTTTTAAAATAGTGTTATGGCAATATATTTTTATCCAAAAGCAGGGAGTGCCACATGAAAGAAAATTACGATGCGGAATTAATGCGATTGGTAAATGAAAAAAATGGTCACGCATTAGAGGAGCTCTATGATCGATATATAAAGCTTGTTTACGGCTTCGTTATGAAGTTTTGCAATGGGAATGAGGATAAGACGAAAGAGATTATTCAGTTGGTCTTTTTGAGGCTATGGACAACAAACTGCCATTACGATCCTGCTCAAGGCAGCTTTGTAAATTGGCTGCTCACGATTACTCGCAATATTTGCATTGACTACCTCCGAAAAGAGAAGAGGCATACGCAACACCATCAAGAGGAACACGAAGAGATCGCTGACCCTGCTAATGAAGTCGAGCAACGAGTAAATACGAATGATATTGCGATGGCGAAAAACAAATTGCCGACGGCGCAAAGAAAATTAATCGATTTGCTTTATTGGAAAGGGTATTCTCTTTCAGAGATCGCCAAGCTGGAACAAGAGCCGCTCGGTACGATTAAAAGCAGGCTTCACCAGGCTCTTAAAGGATTGAGGAAGCATCTGGAACTGGAGGATTTAAAATGAGAAGGGTTTGTGATCAGTTAATTCCATATATAGCAAATGAGCTCAAGGAGAGCGAACACATGGCCTTTGCTGAACATTTAAAGAATTGTACGGAGTGTAAGAAAGAATATCAGGAATTATCCCAGGCCTGGAATGCTTTGCCATTCGATTATACCGAAATCGAGGTGCCTGAATCGCTAAAAGGCGAGGTGCTGGGGTTTGTTTTTGAGCACAAAAGGAAAAGCGGTACGGAAACATTCATGGCTAAGATGAGCAAGCTCGCCATGAGGCTCAAAAGCCAGTTCACTCCAGTTTCAACCAGTATCGTGGCCGTCTTGTTACTCGCGTTTATTGGTCTTGGAATAGCGAATGTACAGGTAAAAAATCGTCATGTCGAAAATATACCCATTGAAATATTAACGGCGATTCCCTTAAAAGCAGCCAATCAAAGCCACCCGGGAACAAACGGCATCGCCTATATTGTCCAGCAGGGATCAGAGAAAAATTTGGTGGTGCAGGTTCACGAATTGCCCGGCGTCGAAGGTTCACAGGTTTATCAGGTTTGGCTGCTGAAAAACAGCACGAGGGAAAATGGTGGCATATTCAAGCCGGACGAAAACGGATCCGGAATACTGACCTACCAGCTTGCCGAAGGGCAGACTTTTGATCAAATCGGCATCACTGTCGAACCGGACGCCAATAGCAGACAACCAAGGGGGGAAAAAATAGCCGGGTCATAGAAATATCTGGCTAACCTATCGCAGAAGTTTTACGAGGCGGGCCGGGACTGACGTGTTGTAAGAGCATATTACTGTGTGGCAAGAGCAAGATCGATTCGTGTAATCCGCCATGATTCGTGAGTTGATTGAAAAGGAAACACCCTATAATTAACGGAAGTAGTAGGAACAACGAGGCAGTGTTTATACGCGTGATCAAGCTAACGGGCTTAACGATTATAAAGCTGTCGCACCTGCTAAGCAATGCTTGTACAATTATCTAAAGAATCTAAATGCTACATAATACTTGGAGGTTATGAAAATGATGGAGCAATATGTATTCCGTTAAGTCCGTGGTCCCCCTTGCTATCTCTATTCTCACCTTATAAAAATATAGGAGGACGAATATGGATATTTTAGTTAGAGAACTGAGAGCTGGGGACGATGAGTGTGGTGCAAACATTGATGGGAGCTTTATCGTAGACTCTACCCTTGTCTTGCAACTAATGGGACAGCGAATCGGATATACGGTGATGGAGAGACCTCTTAGGAATAAAAGCTACGATGATGAACAGCTTGAAGAAGATACTGTTGAGGATTATTCGAACTATATCGGCAATCCCCATCAAATTATTTATTTAGCGCTCGTAAACAATCAAGTTGTGGGTCAAATTGTTTTGAAAAGAAATTGGAACAAATATGCCTATGTGGAAGATATCAAAGTTGATAAGCAATATAGAGGATACGGTGTCGGTAAAAAACTAATCGAACAGGCTAAACGCTGGACGAAGGAAGGCGGCATGACGGGAATCATGCTGGAGACACAAAGTAATAATGTCCGCGCATGTAAATTCTACGAAAGTTGTGGTTTTGTCATCGGAGGTTTCGATTCCTACGTCTACAGAGGTCTAGATAAAGATAGTGATGAGATAGCAATTTATTGGTATCTCATGCTTGATTAATAAGTGATTGATCTTCAGCATATGTCTTAAAAAGCCGAAATAAGGGCAGCTTCTTAAAGACATTCCCCAAGTTTGGGAATAAATTTTTCTTGAAACAACTCCCGGCATATCAAGGATTCCAGTCTATTGCTATATTTTCAATGAACATCTAAATCTGTCGATGCTCCCCTTTTGACATTTAGATTGAAATCCTCATGCATCTGAGAAGCTTGAAAAAAACCAAAAAAGACGTATCCTTGCACGACCCAATCGGAACGGACAAAGAAGGCAACGAAATCACTTTGATCGACGTCCTTGGCACAGAAACCGACGAAGTGGTCGACGCTGTGCAGCTCAAGCTTGAGTCCAATAAAATTTACCAGCACATCCACATCCTCGATGAGCGCGAAAAAGAGGTGATCATCGGCAGGTTTGGGCTGGATCAGGACAAAGAAAAGACACAGCGCGAAATTGCGCGTGAGCTGGGCATTTCTCGTTCGTATGTATCCCGTATCGAAAAGCGAGCGTTAATGAAGTTGTTTAATGAGTTTTATCGGACGAAACAGCCGCAGAATCGGTAGTTTTTTCGCAGCGGAGGACGCTATTTTGATGGAGGCATTTCGTAGTTCGTTCTCTGCAAAGAAATGACATTTCATTACAAAAGCTTATTCCAGTAACATACAGACAAGTGAAAGGGATGAAGCCACTCGGATGCCGGGTGGCTTTTCTATTTGCTTGCTGTATCGTTTCGGCGAGTATACGGCAGAAGATGTCACCCGTTTGTAGAGCTAGGAAAATTAACACCCGAACAATATGAAGGGATTACCGGTGAAAAATATGATGCATCGGTAGTAGAACAGCAGGAAACGGTGCAATAAGCGTCTTGTAGTGACTTTGGCAGTGGGCGGTGGGGTATGTAATTTGTCTGCCGCTATCTTGTTCCTGTGCAGTATGAATGGAAACGTCTCACACGAGCAGAAGCGGAGGCGATCACGGTAGCTGGGATGCAAATTGTCTCCGTCTTTCAGCGGGGAACAAACGATGCTGCTGGTGGAGCAATCAATGGCAAAAGGGACGGAAAAGCAGCAGCTTTCCAAATCCTTTAGATACTTTTAAGGAAATGGCGCTCTAATAAACACATGATTCAGTTGCTTAACATCCGTAATGGTCACTGGAAAAATAAGCGGAGTGAAAGCGACTAAAAGGAAACGTGTAATGAACGTGTATAAGACAAACTTTTTACTCATTTTTATCATCCTCATAATGTCGAATACCAGTATCTTACAATGGGGTCATTGTGAACTTACGGTTTTTCTTCCGTTCAAATGTTCCTAAAGAAGCCATGACAACGGCAAGGCATAGCATCGTTTGAAAAGATATTGAACCAAAGAGGTCTATTTTTCATGAACGATCACCAGTATTTTCCTTTTCGCAACAATTTTAACAGATGATTTGATTGTATGCACTACAGCGAATGCCATCAGTCTGTTGTTTGATAGTCAATGTTTACTAAACACAAGATTTTTAAATTGGTGCCAGGAATTGTAACAAGAAAAACTCCCTAATAATCAGGGAGTGGTGATAACGCAACCAATGTGTTTAGCATGATGTTTCTTGGAGAAGGTCACATTACATAACGGGTTCTGGGCACCACCAACCGCACCCATGACGCATGCAAATCCAGATACAACCTCCAGCTTGAGCTGGATAATAAGATGAATGTTGTACCAATTGACCTTTTACTTTCTTGTATTTCTTAGAATTAGATTTCTTCTTTTTCATGGGATATTTCCTCCTTTATAATGATCTAAAATAAGATATTAACATAATTTTCCTTTTGACTGTACGAGTGTTCTCAAGTGACTGAAATGGACGCAAAAAAAGGTATTAGGAAGGTCGCCACAGATAATATCGACAGTATAGATATCAACACGATGAGGCACCATCCTGTTTTATAGGAGGTGCCTCGTTGTATTATTTGGTATATTCCATGACCTCAAAGGATTGGATCTTACTGAATGCTACATAATCTTTTCTAGCGGTAAATGGCCCCTTGTTAAAGTCCTTATCGAACATATATGTTTCTTTTCCACGTCCGTCTGCACGGCCATTATACCAGTCGATAAAGTCTTGAACTTCGGATGTAGTTAATTCAAACTCTTTCTCGAGTCCACTGATCATCTTGATAACAAGAAGTGCGTTATCACCGGATGGCTGAGGATCGGGATTAGGATCGGGATTAGGGTCTGGATTAGGGTCTGGATCTGGATCTGGATCTGGATCTGGCATCTCAGCATTTCCTTGCATGAATTCAACTTCACTAATTACGGTATGAGTATTGCCATGCCCATTATTGGCAGTAATATTGAAGCGATACGCTTTATAGGGTTTGGAGTTATCAAATGTAAATTCTCTTTTCTCACCAAGTTTCCATCCGGTTATATTCGTTTTTATGTCAAGGGTAATCCAGTTCGTACCATTCCATCCTTCAAACGTCCAAGTGGTAGGAGCTTCTAAATGTCTATATGTCATGTCAGAGGCTAATTTTATCGTATACTTTCCAACTACTGTTTCAGTTGGAAACTCATACCCCAAATAATAGGGGAAATGACTAATATTAGCCGGATGCCAAGAGGTTTTTTCATCATCGTCGAAGGCTTTATATGCATCATTTTCTGCATTCCAAATGTTATTCGCACTTGCGATGCCTGTAGGTGATGTGTTACTCGTCATCGTTGGAATTAAATCAACTGAGTTTTGATCTTCTGCATGCCCAATGCTTTGACCAGAAAATAGAATAGAGAACATGAGTGCCAAACTAAAAATTTGCTTACGATACCTTTTTGTTAAAAACATCAAAAACCTCCCTGAATTGTTAAAAATGGATAATTTGTCTATTTCCAATAAAAATATAGTATAGTTCTTTCGTTTAAGCAAAACATAAAAAGGAATAAATTACAAATAAAAGGATAAATTTGTAATTTTATTTAGGTCGTTCAAGAAATACAAAACCCGTCCCTGTTTTTATAGGAGACGGGTTATTCTTATTTCTGATAGCTACTTTGTGTGTGTAAGGGATACCTCAAAGGCATCTAAAATCTCTAGAAAATGCGAGGCTTCTCTAAACACATGGTCAGCGAGCAATGGGGGGATTATGCTCTTAATTTTGCATTCCTCAATCAGATCACGAGCTGTTTTTTTGAAGTCACGCAATTGACGGACGGATACGCGATTTTGATCGACAAATTGATTCAGTAGCGGTTTCGTTTGAGACTGGGGGCGCATGGAATCTAGATCCTGAGCTTGGAACAATAATTGATCAAAATCATGACTAAACTCTCTAGCCTGATCCACTAGCTTTCTTTCGGAAGGATCGAGCAAATGGTTAATAAATTTCGCATGGTCAGCCATGATTCGTAGGAAGAAGACATTTTCATTAATCACCGCATCAGGTAAGGGATCAAGGTTTCCCGTATTCAGTTGTTCTAATCGATTCCGAAAATAGGCAGCCTCTCTACTTGTGTGATCGACCAACAGCGGAAAGTTGTTACCACCGATTTTGCAACGAATAATGAGTCCGAGTACTTTGCGTTTAAAGGCCCAAATATACGAAACGGCATTGTGAACCATTTGATTAAAGTCATAGATTCGTTGGGGGTCTACGTCAGAAGAAAAGGCCAGGGCTTGGCTTTCAATTTCTTCAAAAATGCTGTAAAAGCGATTCGCTTCTTCAATCAATTTTGTGTCTTCGCAGTTAAAGCCTAATTTGAGAAACAGGGAGTGTTCTTTCATGATGCGAGACCAAAAACGTATTTCCTCTAACGAGCGTTCAACAAAAACATTTGTCATATAGTACCTCCGCATAAGGATGTGGGCGGATCATAGCCCATTTTCCACTTTTGATCACACATGATGTATGTCTATGCGTTTACCCAGTTTCGTGAATGGGCATGAGCACAGAATCCACATCCGAACCAAGCCCATTTCTCCATACGATTGTTTCGGGCGTTTTCTCGCTTGTCCCATAAAAAAAACTCCCAATAACGGGAGTTTTCCAAGTTAATAACGACGCATCGAATGCATTTGCGTTCTGTGGTGATGGGCCCGCATGCGATGGAAGTGTTCTCTTTCTCTAAAGGTATGATGACGCATGCGATCATGGCGATGTTCAAAAGCTAAAGAGCGATAACGTTCTGCTTGCCTCATGTGGTGATGCATTCGCTGTCTATGATGCTCAATCGGATCCATGACACTTCCCCCTTAACGGTTGGTACTTTATAGGATATGAGGACAGCTTCCTGCTTGCTTATGCATGAGTGGATATCGCAAAGAAGGAATGAAAAAGAGGCGTAAAGCCTTTAGCTTTCGCCCTGTTCTGAAAAAGGTTAATCCTCTACTCGATGTATACGGCTCTTTCAATCGCCTGCTCTTCATTCGGAGTGAGTGATTGAAAAATAAAGCGGGCATAATCGCCCAGAAGTGTGTGACGGATTGACCTTGACTCGCAAATAAACATTAATGGTAAAATACTTGTAGGAGGAGCAGCAGTAAGGGGGGAGAATATGAAGCGACCAATCATAGATATACCAAAGACAGGCAGCGAATGGTTATGGGATGTAGTTGGTTGTTTATTTTTCGTGGGATCACTTCTCTTTTTAGTCTTTGTCTGGAATCAGCTTCCTGACGAGGTGCCTGCCCATTACAATGCTTTGGGGGAAGTAGATCGCTGGGGCTCAAAATGGGAACTGCTTCTTTTACCTGGGATTGGCGTCTTTATCATTTTCCTCATGCAGGTACTCGAAAAACATCCGGAGCTCCATAACTATCCGGCACGCTTCACTGAATCGAATGCCGATCAGTTTTATTTGCACAGTCGAAAAATCGTGAACCAAATAAAAAATAGCTGCTTAATTATTTTTTCCGTAATCTTGTTGGAGTCGGTTTCCATTGCTCTAGGATGGGGAGGCGGCTTTGGGAAGTGGTTTCTGCCGATCACCATCATTGGGATGATCGTTCTGCTTGTGATAGGAATCGTGAAACAAAAGAAGATTCAATGAGAAGAATGAGCGAGAGGTCCTTCTAACGGGAAGGTCCTCTCCTTTGTTTTTTGCAACGAAAATCATGAGGACATATGTCCTTCCCTATCCACCTTGCGATCCTTTTTAATTAGGAACAGATCAGTGTGAGGTGAGAGGATGAAAGGAATTATTTTTGCTTTTTTGGGCGGTGTTTTCATTACCTTGCAAGGTGTAGCGAATTCAAGAATCAGTCAAGATATTGGTACTTGGCAAACCGCGACACTTACGCAGTTAACGGGCTTCCTCACGGCTTTTTTACTCCTGTTGATTTTTCGAGATGGAAAATGGCAGGCATACAGGCGAGTGAAACCGTTATATTTGACAGGTGGGGCATTCGCCGCGTTTATCATTTTTAGCAATGTTACGGCTATCCACCATATCGGGGTAACCATGACGATTTCAGCCCTCTTGATTGCGCAGCTTAGCCTGACTTTTCTCATTGACAGTAATGGGTGGTTCGGTGTTGATAAACAAAAGATGAGGCTACCGCATTTTATCGGGATCGGGATGATGATTCTGGGGGTACTGATACTGAGGGCCTGATGACGAGAGGGTGAAACAGAGGAATGAAGGAAATCGAAAATCGTGAGCTTTTGCAAGATTATCTCCATGCCCATCAGTTAGCGTCTGTTTTTCATGAGCCTTTTCTGCCGCATTTGTCCTTGTATCAATTTGATCAAGGGGAGCTCATTTGTGCTCAAGGCGAATCAGCCTGTCATCTGTACGTTTTGGTGCAGGGAAAAGTAAAGATTTTTACGACTTCCCCCGAAGGAAAAACCCTGATCCTTTCCTTTAAAAAACCGCTTGAAGTGATCGGAGATATTGAGTATGTAAGAGGAATTCCTTATCTAAATTCGGTGGAAGCGGCCTCGACTGTTCTGATGATCGGAATTCATTATCGCTGGTTGAAAAAATACGGAACAGACTACGCTCCACTCTTGCAATTTTTACTGCAAATCATTACGCATAAATTTTGTGTAAAGTCCAACTCATTAAGTATCAACCTTCTGTACCCAGTAGAAGTACGTTTTGCTCGTTATTTGTTGTCCGTTTCGATAGAAGAGTGGAATCCTGCCAACAAAGAACAGATCAGTACGAGCAATCTCTTGGATGCAGCGAATATGATCGGAACGAGCTACAGACATTTGAATCGGGTTATCCAGCAGTTCTGCAAGGAGGGACTGATTGAGCGTGCCAATGGATTCCTTCTGATCAAGGATCGGGAAGGTTTAGCTAAAATGGCGAGCGAGACTCCGAATGAATAATGAGACAGGAGTGTCAAAATCATGGTAGTCGGGCTATTCTTCGCGTTACTGGCTGGCTTGTTGGTCAGCCTCCAAAATATTTTCAACAGGAAAGTAAGTGAACAGGCAGGAACATGGTCTACGACGACACTTGTGCTTGGGATGGGATTTCTGTCTTCTTTGACGATGGGTCTCATTTTCGAAGGAACGCAGTTGTTTTCACTTCCATCTATGCAGCCGTGGTACTGGTTCAGTGGCATGATCGGCGTTGGGGTGGTCTTTTGTCTGGTGCAAGGGATGAGACTGCTTGGCCCAACGTATGCCATCTCCATCGTTCTCACTGCCCAGCTTGGCTTCGCTTTATGGTCGGATTCAATCGGCTGGTTAGGGCTGGTTCAAGTGCCGATTACTTTTACGCAATTGTTAGGGGTTCTGGTCATTGTCGGCGGTGTGATCGTATTTAAACTAGGCGGCGAATGGCAACAGAATCGCTCAATAAGTAAGATGTAATTTTTTTGTTGACTTAATTTTAAACGTCATGATAAAATAAAAAATTTTAAATTCAATATTTGTGCTATAATGGATATAGATTGCTTTGAAGGAGGTGGACGTATGTTTCAAGTTGGAGACAAGGTTTTTTATCCGATGCACGGGGCAGGCGTAATCGAGGCGATGGAGGAGAAAGAATTTCTGGGTGAAAAACACCTCTATTATGTGCTCAACATGCTGCTGAAAGAGTTAAACATCATGGTCCCGGTTGAAAAGATGTCCGCTCTTGGTATTCGAAAGGTGGTCGAAGCCGACATTCTGGAGAATGTTTTGGCCGCCATGCGAGAGGGGCAACGCGACACCACCTTGAATGCAGCGCAGCGCTACAAGCTTCATACAGAGAAAATGAAGAGTGGCGATATTTACGAGCAATCTGAGGTCATTCGTGATTTGGTTGGCATGAGTAAAGAAAAAGTATTGGGAACGAGTGACAAAGTGATGCTGGATAATGCGCAGCAGCTCCTCATTAGTGAGATTGAACTGGTAAAAGACGTAAATACAGATCAGGCAACAGAGATGCTCAAGCAAGCTGTATGCCCAGAAGAAATGTCTGAGATTGTGCCATAAATTTTGTTCATATGAGGTAAGCAAGGGGAGTGATTGTTACTACAATCGCCCCCTTTTTTGTATGTCCATTACAGCAACAAGCCAGAATCTAGAGAAAATTCTTGGCGACTGGCAAACTGGTGGTATCCAGCCCGTAAAAAGGCTTTAGCCATTGGCGTGTTTTTGACATCGGTATCTGCGCGGATGTATGTTTCTCCTGCTTGTACAAGAACGTCAGTGGTCTGCTTCAGCAATCGATCAATATAGCCGTGTCCTCTCTGCTCGGGGAGAACACCGATGTATCCAATTGTAGCAAAGGTGGGGCTGACCGTAGGCATCAAGAAACCAATGAGCTCATTTTTTTCTGTATAGGCGAGCTGCCACCATTCCGGTTCGTATTTCATTTGTTGCAAATCTTGGAACATTTCCTGTGCTTGGGCTAGAGGGCCTTTTTCCAAGCGCTCCTCTGTAATTTGTTGATCATGGGTGAATTGCGAGACGCGCATGATGGCATCCACAAATGCAGCCTCACCAACCTCAGGAAGACTGCGGTACACGATCAGATCATGCGTTCCTTCTGACGGTATAGCAGTTGCCTCAATCGGTGCATGCCATTCGAAGCGGTTTGTTTCCCGGCTAATTCGAAAACCGAGCGCTTCCAGAACATTTCTTCGCTCTTGGTGATCCGTTTGCCATTGGGGAGAGGAGGAAGGTGAATCCAGAATATAGCCGATTTTCTCCGAAAGATTCCCTGCCATGAGTGTGAAGACTTCGCGTAAGAAATGAGCTCCGAGCGAAGGACATTCTGTTTCTTTCCATGGAAGCTCCCACAATACCAAATCGGTTGCTTGTTTACTGCCAGGCAATGTCCAGAAGGCAAGACGACCAGCGATCTTATCCTGTACCTCCAGAATGAAGCACCAGTCCTGACGCATGGCTCCTTGTGTGAACATTTTGTCGAGGTAAAGAGCGATATCATCCCGAACGGACGCAGGGTGATCCGGGAAGGCAAGAAATGCAGGTAAATCTTCTGGGTGGATACGGCGAACAGTGATCATGCAAGTCATCTCTCCTTTGTAACTACCTAAATTAATTTCGTTAGTTACAAAAGAATTTTACCAAAATGTTCTGTGAATCGTCAATCGTGGTCTATGTAGGAAAAGAGGAAGGGTAGGGAGCAAACTGCCCGCTCCCTCGTTTGCTCCCGTGTTATTCAATCAATACGCCCCGCGACCTGCCTATGATGCGGATGGCGCGATTCCATAGCAAGAGGAGCTTTTTTCTCTGCAGGGGTCGTACATACAGATCAGGGCTTTTCAAATAGGAACGCATGGGGATGACACGAAAGCGTATACGCCCTTGACTTACATACCGTTGCGAAAACGTCGGGATGACTGAAATTTGCTCGAGTGAAATCTGATTCCTCTCATCCTTTTCGACAGTAAATCGCAGGATTGCTCCGCACAGAGATTGATCAAACGAGAGCATTTTCTCTGATGTGAAATTGCCCAAAGAATACGCGACTAGCGTTTGTCTCTTTGTTCCGTGAGCAGTCGTGATACTCGGGGTGACAACAGGCTGTAGAACATGTGGATGAGCCCCGAGGATGACATCAGCACCGTTGTCGAGGAGGCTTTGTACGAGCTGTCGCTGGCGAGTCGTCGGTGTATAGCGGAATTCAATCCCAAAGTGAAGGGAGATGATCACAACATCGACGAGAGGACGGACTTTTCTCAGGTCGGATAATATCGTGTCAAGATGGAGAAGTCGGACAATCCATGGCGTATGAGCGGGGATCACCTGCTTGTTTGTCCCGTAGGTGTAAGCAAGCATAGCGATGCGAATGCCGTTTACCTCCTTGATCAGGTAGGTATTTGCCTCCTCAGGGCTTCGATAGGTTCCGGTATGAGCAAGCTTGTATCGATCCAAAACATCAAGGGTTCGGCATAGTCCGGTTACTCCGCCATCCAGACAGTGGTTATTCACTGTAGTCAATACGTCAAAGCCAGATGATTTCAAGTCCCGAGCCAATTCATCTGGACAGTTGAAGCGAGGGTAACCGGTTCGTGCCGAACCGATTTGATAGGGCTGTGTTTTCCCGGAAAAGGTGGTTTCTAAATTGCCAATCGTGAGATCTGCCGCTGAGAGAATCGGTGTCACGGAATGAAACATATCCGTAAAAGAGAATTGATCTGTACCAGGCAGTCTGGCAGTTGCCACCTGCTCTTTCCACATTAGGATGTCGCCTACAGCGGCGATGGTGGCCTTCTTTTTCATGCGCTTCACCTCCCCTCCCACTCTATTCCAGAAGTCGTCCGTCTGATTTGGATAGTAGCGGAACGTTTTCATAGATAATGGTCTATACAGGCTGTCTATGCCGTTCATACAATAGGTAAGCTGATCGAGAGAAGAACGAGGCAAAGGGGTGATACCCGTGAAAAAGAAGAGAAGAGCTGCTGTACCGGTAAAGACACTGATTCTCGACAAGCCGGTTATCGCTGTGACGGGAAGTGCAGGAAAGACCACGACAAAGGAAATGATCTATACCATCTTGAATCTTCGCATGCCCACATATAAATCGATGCACAACAAGAACTTCCTGGGAAATACAAGAGCGCATACCAAAAGAATTCGGGACGAGCACAAGGCCGCAGTGCTTGAGTATGGTATTTATCGAAGTGGTCATTTGCGACAGCATTGCAAAATCATACAGCCGTCGATGGGAGTCATTACGAATATTGGCACGGCTCATATCGGAAATTTTGGCGGTGACGCTAGGCAGCTGGCATTAGCAAAAACGGAGTTAATTCGTCATATGAAACCCACAGGAACCATTTTTCTGAATAGGGACTGTCCCTATTCTCGCCAGTTTATTCAACAGCCTTATCTGGGTTCGTTCACGGGAAAAATCATTACATTTGGCAAGGAGCAGGAGGCGGACTATAAGGCGGGGCGAACGAAAATAGAGGGCAATGGGTTTCGATTCGAATGTTCTTTGCGTGGAGAAAAGGAGTCATTTTTTGTCCCTATTCCCGGCGAGCATAATTTATACAATGCATTGGCTGCTATCGCAGTCGCCCATACGATGGGGATTCCCGTCGATGATATTCGTCGCGGATTAAGTCAGTTTCGCGGACAGCGAAAACGCCTAACCAGCTATCGACTTGTGAATAACATTCAGGTGCTGGATGATACCTACAGCTCGAATCCAGATGCGGCAAAGGCAGCGATTGATGTGTTAAGCCAGGTAGGGCATACCACAAAGATTGCGGTGCTCGCCAGTATGCTGGAAATGGGCAAATACGACGTGAAAGGTCATGAGGATGTCGGGAAATATTTGAGTCAAAAAAATGTAGACTACTTATATACGCTGGGAAGAAGTGCTAGGAATATTGCCAGAGCAGCGATTCTCTCCGGTTTTCCGGCAAATCGGGTCAGGCATTGCTTGAGTAAGGCAGGATTGCATCGTTGTCTAGCAAAACAACTGAAGCCAAATACAGCCATCCTCGTAAAAGGATCGAATCGGTTGAAAATGGGAGAGACTGTACAATTTTTGTGCAGAGTAACAGCCAATCGGAGCAATCAGCAAGGATGAAAGAGTGAGGACGTCAGCGGGGGGCTGACAAGGGATTACTATACAGGCTATTGCGGAAAAAATAGGTGAATGACGGCGGGCAAACGCACATACCATCTGTGCGTTTGATGCATTTCCTATAGGGAGACTAGTAGGAGGTGACACGTCATGTCATATCAATTTCCCCCTGGCGGCCGCGAAGGTTCCTCAGATTTTCCCGGCTCGCCTGGTTCCCCCGGTTCACCAGGAGGTTTTCCCCCTCCGCCATCAGGCCCTCCACCGAGCAGGACGCCAAGTGCACCGGGAGCAAGAGGTTATGGGGGAACACGCCGGATTGATGCTGGCGGATTCTATCCCTGTTTATATCGTTACACATACGTTTGGCTGCGAAATGGTCGCTCTTTCTGGTTTTACCCCGTCCATGTCAGTCGTCACTCTGTAACTGGATACCGCTGGACAGGATATCGATGGGAGTATTACGGGACAGACTTGAATCGAATCGCTTATTTTACCTGCTAACTCCATTTACGAGCAAAAAGGCCAATCCCTAGGAGGATGGCCTTTTTATTTTGAAGTCCTTATTTTATGGTGAGGGAAAAATCCTTGTGATCATGAATATCTCCTTTTTCCACATGGACCTTCACTGTATAATCTCCGGCTGTCGGGAACTGTACGTTGCCTTCATACTGGCCAGCCGCAGTTTCCGTTGCATCGACGAAGCTGTGCTTCTCGTCATTTCCTAGCCAGAACTCGAATTTGACTGTCGCTTTGTCCAAAGCTTTGTTGTCCTTCATCAGATGAACAGTGAGAGCAGCAGGTGATGCTACTTGAATATTGTCGGCTGGGGAGAAATGATAATCAACTGTTTCACCATTCGCGTGACCTGCCGCCCCATGATCGTGTGCCTGACCTGCGTCAGCTTGGGGCGCAGATGGCGTCACTCCAGGCGTCTCACCAGCCTTGCTGTTTACGGTAAATGGGGTCTTCTGCATATTGTGGAAATCACGTGCCGTTACATGGTAGTAGACAAAATAAGAACCTGGCTCGCTAATGGTTTGTTGGGCCGTGTAGACACCGTCTCCTTGCAGCGAAGCTGGGATCGTTTCATGCTTTTCTTGCCCATCTTTCCACCATTCGAACTTCACTTCCTTGGCATCATCCACGGGTTGGCCATCTTGTGTAACTGTAACGGAGAAGGTAACGGTGTCACCCGCTACTAGCTCCTTTGGTTCCAATGTAAAGGCAGCCTCGACGGGAGATCCGGGTAGCAAGGCTTGTTGCTCGTTCTCTTTTCCACAAGCGGCTAAAAGGAGCATGAGCATGGATAAGAGCAGAATCGTTGTACGTTTCATGTTGGTTTACCCTTCCTTCTTCAATTTCAACAGTTCCTGATAAATTTGTTCGGGATCGAAATCGTCACCCATGCCGAATTTTTGAATAACGGCATTGTTATCATCCACGAGATACGTACTCGATGTATGAGAGATGAATCCATCATCCATCTTATTGGCAAAAAAGCCAAGCGAATTTGTAACCGTTTTGATCGTTTCGTCATCACCCCGAAGCAGGGTCCAGCCTTGGTCTTGAATCCCCAACTGCTTGGCATAGTAGCGCATGACCTCAGGGGTGTCGTTTTGCGGATCAATCGTGATGGTCAAAAATTCAACGTCTTGCCCCATCAAGTTTGCTTCGAGCAAGCGCTTTTGCAGCTGAACCATTTTTACCGTTGTCGTGGGACAAATATCCGGGCAACGGGTATAAATCAACTCCACCAAGCGAAACGTTTTCTTTTGCGGTGCTAGCGAATAGGATTGTCCATCGATGGTTTGCAGAGTCACATCAGGTAATTTCGCCTGGGCGTTTTTGGGCCCAAACCAAACCCAAGAAGCGACAAGAGCAACAAGGACAAGGACGGGTAACAACAAGAGCAACCGTCGGATTCGGATAGCGGTAGCAGGGGCGATATTCACGTGTGGGTGGCGCCTCCTTTCTGATTCTTTTTGGCTATGGCGTCATGAGGCCGTCCTCTTCCTGATTCTTTTCTTTTCGATACCAGGTAGAGAAGATGTAAGCCAGGACGACTCCGTACGTCAGCTCCTGCATGAGCTTCATCACAATTCCGCCCAGCCGTTGATCCTCCAGAGGGAGCAGTGGAACGGCAAACATCGATTTGTCGATCGGCGTGGAAAAGAATGGCGCGCAGAGCATGGAAGGACCGTCTACATATGTCGCATACAACGGTGTGGCTGAAAAAATAATCAGTGCACATGCAGGCGTAATCAAAACACCGTTAGCAAAGATGTAGGCAAGCTTTTGCAGTTCCGACAGGCGGTGAATTTCCGGTATCGGTGCGACAACAGGCATCCACATCAATATCGCAGTCACCAGCAGCAGTAAATGAATCAAATTATGTAGGGCTAGGTTGTTCATTGCCAAGTCTAAAATAACAGGCATATGGTAAAACGAGAACAGGGCATTGAACATGAGAATAGCAGGGATCGGGTGACTCGCTATTCGCATGAAAAGCTTGAGCCCTCGGCGATAGAACAGGCCGCGGATCAACCATGACGGGGTCCCTGCCAAGAGCAGCAAGGGCATTACGAGATAGAGTAACGATTGCTGCAGCATGTGGGCGCTAAATAAAAAATGCCCAGCTACGTTCAAAGGACTCCCCATACTAAAGTAAAAACCAAGTAAACCGAGAGTGAAAAAAGTCTGTTGCTTTCGTGTAACAGGTGTGGAATCTTGAAAAGTTTGGCGTAGTGGTCCGGTCAGTGAGAAATAAGCCAGACCGATCAAAAAGGTCAGAAGAATCAGCTCTGGATTCCATGTAGCCCGAAAGCCAAAGGTTTCAGTGAAATAAGTGAGGGTCATGCGATTACCTCCGTTTTCAAGGATTATCCCCAGTACTCATTATAGGCAAATAACTGGAAAAGCCTAATGACTCGTTCGGGCTATTTCTTCCAAGGGAACAGAAATCTTCACATATTTGTCACGTATGTCCAATATGAAAAGAGCCTCCCGCAAAGAATCGAGGGAGGCTACCAAATGTTAGGATTTTTTCTGTTCTTCCAACCATGTTTTCCATTCGCTTGCTTCGCGACCACCGACGAGTCGAGCTACTTCCTTGCCGCCTTTGTAATGAACGAGGGTCGGGGTGAATTCGATGTTGTATTCACCATAGCTGGCGTTAAACTCTAGCAAATTGAGCTTTTTCATATCGATGTCCAAGCTTTTCACGATCGGTACAAGGACGGGGGTAGTTGCTTTACAATGCTCACAAACCGGGCTGTAAAAGTAAACAAACGCGTCCTCCTGATTATTGAGCTTACCTTTGAGCTCATTAGGCATAATGAGATTATCGTACAGCGGGTCACTCAATTGTTCGAGAGTAGCGGGGTGCAAATTGGCTTTACCGTAAGGGTTTCCTTCCGCAAGCTGACGGTTCGAAATGTCAGCATACACGATCGCACCGATCAGGAGCGCAGCCACAAGGATGGATAGAAAGATGACTTTCTTCATGAATCATTTCTCCTTTGCATTTTTCATAACGATGATAAGCAGGATGCTGATCAAGGTGAAGGCAATGAGAGCAAGGAACGGAATAGTGATAAAGCCTAGCCAGTTAATATAGTCCGTGTTGCATGGCACAATGCCGCAAGCGCTACCCAGATCTTGCAGGGCAGGTATTTTTTGAATCGAGTAATGATACAGCGATGTGAGTCCTCCTATGATGGAGAGAATCAAGGCGTACGAAGCGATCTTGTCATCTTTCTTCGCGGAGGCCACCCCGAGTAAGATGACGAGCGGGTACATCAAGATTCGCTGGTACCAGCACAGGTCACATGGTATGTACTTTAATACCTCTGAAAAAAACAAACTACCTCCTGTTGCGATCAGGGACACACCCCAAGCGGCAAACATGGCTTGTTCCACGATTTGCTGACGTTTCATATAAACACCTCGTCCATATCTTAACATATTACAAATCGAAAGTAGATTATAAAAAGTAATAATTTGTTGAACGAATGGGCTTGTCTCTCGAATCATACTGGATGCACTACCCGATGCGCTTGCAGCAGGTAGGAGCACCAGTGCGAAAGCTCCCAGTTTTCCCTAGCACGATCAGTAGACCCGTACTTGTGGAGAGGATTGCCTATCCCGAATCGGTACGAAAATGGATTGAAGAGAAGGCCATTCGATGAGCATGACGCCTCGCCAATATCCTGCGCCACCATCAATGCCGACCATATTGTCTCTGCGCCAAGGACCGCTGCCTGAGTATTGAGGTAATCCTGGAACAGGGGTATGGCCAAAGATGATAGGGAGTTCTCCATCATAATAAAGGTAAAAAGGCTCGCGAATCCATAGTAAATCTTGTGGGTTTTGTTCCTGCAAGGGGATGCCGGGTCGAATGCCTGCGTGTACCAAAAGTGCGGCTGGAGTTCCGGTTCGCGGATCGGCTGGCAGTTCTATATACAAAGGAAGAGACGACAAGGCTGGCAAAATTGTTGGATAGTGAGAAAGAATAAATTGCCGCGCTTCTTCTTGTTCCTGCAAAGAAGGCATCCGGTTAAGAAAAGCTCGCCGCAGCGGGTGATTCCCTAAGAAAGAACGCATGGTGGCATCGCCGCCATTGTAGCGCAGGTATAGCTCCGGATTGCCGTTTCCGGACAGCCAATCCTCGAGCATTTGCTCGTGGTTCCCTTTTATGAGATAGATTTGATTCGGATACGCCTGCCGAAGAGCGAGTAGATCGAGCAATACTTCCTTTGATTCAGGTCCTCGATCGACCATGTCCCCCAATACGTACAGACGATCACCAGCTTGGGGAGAGAAGGAAACGTCCCGCAGCGCCTTTTGAAAAGCTTGATTCTGACCATGTATGTCCGAGACCAAATAAGTAGCCAAACAAGATCACCCTCCTCGAGTACCCGTTATGCCTTTTAGTAGGATATGTTTGTGTAAAGGGGAGGGTGAAAGGTGTGTCTCTTTCTCGATGGAATAGATGGGTGCACATATTTTGTGAAAGAGAATAAAGATACAAAAATGAGTCAAATACCCATACGGTGGGAGGATCAAACGACAGATGGCTACTTCCTATCGCGACTATACATCGCCAAATACTCAGTTCACGTACGATATGAGAAATAATCTGTTTTTTAAAAAGGACGATCGGAATTTCATCGATTCCCTGGGAATCGCACAGTTAAATACATTAGGTAACAGTTCGTTGCTGGATATTTTCCTGACAACCGGAAATGTTGTCGAGCCACACATCCATCAAAATGCATCGGAGCTGGTGTACTGCATCGCTGGTGAGGCCATTGTGTCCCTAATCAATCCTTTTACCAATCAATTGCTCAATTACAATATTAAACCGAGACAAGTTGCCAATATCCCGCAGGGCTGGTGGCACTATGAAATGGCCTTGACTGACGATACGCACTTACTGGCTATTTTTGATGCGCCAACTCCTGAGGTGATCTTTGGCTCCGATATTTTGCGGTTGACTCCAGCAAGTGTGTGGGCACATACGTATTGTTTAGATGAAGCAAAGGTAAAAGAAACATTTGCGCCTCTTACCAAAACAGTCGTGATTGGCCCGCCAGTAGGATGTCAGCAGCAGGGGCAGTTGCCAGATAGAGCTGCCTCAAGCCAGTACCCGTACTATGGCTACTCGAGCCAGTTGCCAGACAGTTACGGTTATTACGATGCCAACTATGTGCAGCAGGGTGGGTATGGACAGCACCCAGTCTATCAACAATCGACCGGGTATCCACAATATGGCACGAATCCCTACCATACCGGATATACGCCACAACCCGTTTATCCATCCTATTGAATGGTAAGACAGATAGTGCCTTGATGGGCAGGTCTCCCAAATTCGGCATTCTTCTATTACAATCAGGAGAAGAACATTTTCAAAGATGAAGGGGAGAACCATGATGGATCATCTGGCACACTGGTTGCGGACATCTTCCTTTACCGTTGTATTCACCGGAGCAGGCATGTCGACAGAGAGTGGCTTGCCTGATTTTCGTTCACAGTCTGGGCTGTGGCGCGGCAAAGATCCGATGCAACTCGCGAGTACACGCGCAATGATGGAGAATCGGGAAGCGTTTGTGGAATTTTATCAGATGCGCATTCAAGGTCTACTGTCTTGCAAGCCACACACCGGACACGAGTGCTTAGCTGAATGGGAGCGGCGTGGATTGGTTCATGGAGTCATTACACAAAATGTGGATGGCTTTCATCAAGAGGCGGGAAACTTGGCTGTAGCCGAACTCCATGGCTCCCTTGCGAAAATCCGCTGTCTTGCCTGCGGGACCGAGTATGCCAATACACGTTATCTGGAGGATCAAGGGACGATTTGCGCATGCGGAGGATTTTTGCGTCCGGGTGTTGTCCTGTTTGGCGAATCTTTGCCGCAATCACAAGTCGATCAGGCCATCTCGTGGACGGAACAAGCCGATTTGTTCATCGTATTAGGTTCTTCGCTTACGGTGAGTCCTGCCAATTGGTTTCCGCAGCATGCAAAAGAAAGAGGAGCCAAACTGGTCATTGTCAATCAGGAACCAACCCCATTGGATGCGTGGGCAGATGAGGTTATCCAAAATGAACGGATTGGCAGCGTGCTGCAAAGAGTAGGACAGTCGTTAGGAGAGTAAAAGCAGGCGTGCTCGATGAAAAGAGTACGCTTCTTCTGTTTGGGCCCGTTGACATGCCTGATTGCTGGTGACGCTTCCTATTTTATTTTTATATTTGTGTCATTATTACTTCATATTCAATATTTTACCATTAATGAGATGGTATTCCAATATTTGTACAATCCATTTGAATCACCCTAGAGCTTGCGCGAAAAACATGATACCATCGAGTGTAAGATTCATATGGCTTCTCGATACGCAAATAGAAAAGTACAGGTGACGTTCATGCAAATATTATCAGTAGAAAACCTCTCCAAAGGCTATGGAGAAAAAGTATTGTTTGATAACATTTCCTTTCATATTGCCGAGCAAGAGCGCATTGGTCTGATCGGTGTAAATGGTACGGGAAAATCCTCGCTCTTGAAAATCGTGGCGGGCTTGGATACAGCGGATAGCGGGAAGATTATTCATGCGAATCATTTCCATGTGGAGTATTTGCCGCAAAATCCCGATTTCGACGAAAACTCCTCCGTACTGGAACAAGTATTTTACGGCGATTCTCTACTCATTCAGCTTTTGCGTGATTATGAAACAGCGCTTGAGGCTGTTCAAGAATCGCCTGACGACGAAAAAAAGCAGGCGCGATTGTTTGCTGTTCAAAACAGGATGGATGCGGCTGATGCGTGGGAGAGCAATACACAAGCCAAAATGATCCTGACCAAGCTTGGCCTGCACAATTTCTCGCAAAAGGTAGGAGAGCTCTCTGGTGGACAAAAAAAGCGGGTAGCAATGGCACGAGCTTTGATCCAACCAGCAGACCTGCTCATTTTGGATGAGCCTACGAACCATATTGACAATGAGACAGTCGAGTGGCTGGAAGAGTATTTGTCACGCTACAAGGGTGCTTTGCTGCTCGTCACCCATGATCGCTACTTCTTGGATCGCGTGACGAACCGCACGTTTGAACTGGATCGCGGCAAGCTGTACAGCTATGAAGGCAACTACGCGATGTTCTTGGAGAAAAAGGCAGAGCGTGAAGAAAATGAAGCGGCCGTAGAAAGCAAGCGGCAAAATCTGCTTCGCCGCGAGCTGGCATGGCTGCGTCGTGGAGCAAAAGCGCGAACGACCAAACAAAAGGCGCGTGTGCAACGGGCTGAGGAGTTACGAGATAAAGCCGTAGATGGACCTGCCGCCAAGATGGAAATGGCACTCGGGGCCAGTCGTCTCGGCAAAAAGGTGATCGAGCTTACCAATATCAATAAAGCGTACGGTGAGCGAAAACTGATCAACGATTTCAGCTATATTGTCCTGCCGGGTGATCGTGTGGGAATTATCGGGCCAAACGGAAGTGGAAAAACGACACTTTTGAACATGCTCGCAGGAAGAATTCAACCGGATAGTGGTTCATTGGAAATCGGGACGACCGTTAAAATCGCCTACTACACGCAGGATAGCGTCGAGATGGACGAAAAGCTGCGCGTCATCGAATATGTAAAGGAAGCAGCAGAGGTCATTCAGACGAGCAATGGCGAGTCGATCACGGCTTCGCAAATGCTGGAGCGATTCCTGTTTTCGCCGCATATGCAATGGACACCGATTTCCCGCCTGTCTGGTGGAGAACGTCGTCGTCTCTACCTGCTCCGTACACTGATGGGAGAGCCGAATGTGCTGTTTTTAGATGAGCCTACGAATGATTTAGATATTCAAACGCTCAGTATTTTGGAGGACTATCTCGAGCAATTCCCAGGCGCAGTCATTACGGTATCGCATGACCGCTATTTCCTCGATCGTACAGTTGACCATTTGTTTGCCTTTGAAGGGCAAGGAAACATTCGTCAGTACTACGGCAACTATTCCGAGTACCTGGAAGACAGACGTCAGGAAAAAGCAACACAGGTGCAAGAAGCGGATCAGCAGGCAGAAAAGGCGCAAAGCAACAGCGGGGCTAATCGCGGCAACAACCGCACGCGCAAGCTGTCCTACAAGGACCAGAAGGAATGGGATGCGATTGAAGGAAAGATCGCGGCTTTGGAAGAGCGCAGCGTCAAGCTAAAACAAGAGATTGCAGCGTCTGGCAGCGATTACGGCAAAATCGAAAAGCTCTATGCTGAAGAACAGCAAGTGGCGGCAGAGCTGGAAGCAACCATTGAGCGTTGGGCGGAATTATCTGCATTGGTAGAGGAATTGGAGCAAGGGAAATAATTAGTGGCGTAGCCAGTAATTGAGGGCTGGGAATGCGACGCTTCCACCTGTAGACTAGAGTAGATTACTAGAGTAGAGGAGTCGCTGTCGTTGCCTGCCTATAAGTTAGACCCGGAATGGGTGATGTCTTACCTAGAGCTACAAGAACAACAGCTCTCTTCCGAAGTGCATCCAGAGGATAAAGAAGTGATCATGAACAAGATCAGGGAAATGACGTTATCGATCATGTACAAGCAAGCAAGAAGATATCTTGTATTCTTGGAAGCGGATGAAACGGAAGCAGAAAGAACGAAAAAGACTCATCTTATGTAAAGAAGACCCGCCCTTGGTTTAAGAGAGGCGGGTCTTTGCATGTTTATTTATTGCTGTCTGATTCGAACGGGCGTACCAATGGGCACGATTTTTGCCAGAGCATTCACGTCCTCATTGTACATGCGAATACAGCCGTGAGATACATACTTGCCGATTGAGGAAGGATCGTTCGTGCCGTGAATGCCGTAGTGTGGCTTACTTAGTCCCATCCAGATGGTTCCGAATACACTCAGAGGACCTCCCGGATAGGAATTCGGATAGGGGACTTTGCTGATGATGGTAAAATCCCCTCGTGGCGTCGATGTGGCAATTTTGCCCAAGGCAACAGGATAAGAACGGATGAGTCGGTTCCCATCGAACAGATCGAGACGTAGCTTTGCAATCGAGATACGGATGTTGTAGGACGTCAGCTTCTTCACCTCCCCCACAAACGATACGAAATGCCGCTCTTACTATGTTATGAAAACCGACGATACCGGTCCCTTTCCTCTCATGATTAATGTAGTTTGAAATCTAACGAAAACGTATCCGGATAGCGAAGGCCGTCACGATAGAACAAGGTTCGCACCCAGACGTACATCCGTAAAGGAATGGAAGGAAAGACGATGGCCAGCTTACCTTCTTCCAAGACAGGCAAATCGAGCGGGGATTGAATTTCATAAGGGACTCCTTCTTGATCAAGCAACGTTTTGTAATGTTGGGCCTCGCTCCAGCTAACAGGATAATAAAATGATTTTTCCATCCAATTCCAACACCTTTCCAGGTTTCACTGCTTTCCATTGTATGTAAAACATTTGAGATAAAAAAAGAAACAAACGCCACAGACATTGAAAAATAGGCAGTCCAATTGTGGTTTCAAAAGTGTCGTCTGGGCAAAAAACGTCATGATTTTCCCAGGAAATGCGTGTAAAGTGGAAGTAGCAGAAACTGGAGGGACATGGGAATGAAGCAGACGCACTTGCACTTTAACATGCAAATAGGCAGAAAAAAGCCAGTGAGTGTAAACAACACAGAAACGGCCTGTCCTTTTTGTGATCGAAACAGTCTCACAGACGTTTTGGAGCAGCGGGGCTCCATGATTTGGCTCATGAACAAATTCCCTGTTCTGGAGGAGACACATCAGACTGTTTTGATTGAGACGGATGAATGCCAAGGGGATTGGTCTGTCTATTCCAAAGAGCATGTACGAGCATTGCTGGCATTCGGGGTAGAGAAGTGGCTGGAAATGGAGCAAAGTAACTCTTATCGTTCTGTTCTGTTTTTCAAAAACCACGGCTCGTATTCTGGGGGGAGCATCCGTCATCCGCACATGCAGATCGTCGGATTAAATGACTATAACTATCTGGATCAGGTAAAAGACAGTGATTTTAATGGCATGACTATCGATCAAGAGGCAGGGATTGAATGCAATCTGTCTACGCATCCCCGTGCAGGTTTTTTTGAATACAACGTCATTCTATCGGACTTTGATCGATTGCCGAAAATGGCAGACTACTTACAAATTTTAGCACATTGGATACTGACTCATGTCAATCCGCGCAACCAAAGCTATAATTTTTTCTTCTACCATTGGGGAGAAAAGCTGATCGCCAAAGTGGTTCCCCGGTTTGTTACCTCGCCTCTTTACGTAGGCTATTCTATTCCGCAGGTCGCCAATAATTTGGAAGATATGGTCGCTGAATTGCAACGCCGATACTTCTAATCATAGAAAGGGTGCTTACGCTATGACGTATACGATCACGGCAAGAAAAACACTCACCTCAGAGGAACTGGCACAAATTAAAGAATTGGTTGGGATTTGCAATGAGCAGGATGGGATTGATCTCAAAGTAAACCCGAGTATGCTGGAAAAGCGTTCGGGAGAGCATGAAGAAGATTTTGTATGTTATGCAGATGGAAAGCTGGTTGGCTTTCTGGGGCTCTACGTGTTTCATGGCGGTGAGGCAGAAGTGAGCGGCATGGTCCACCCAGCCTACAGAAGAAAAGGCATATTCACAGCGTTGCAAGCACAAGCCGCAGATGCATGCAGACGAAGAGGCATTCCGGCGCAGTTGTTTATCGTTCAGCGAGATTCAGAAAATGGTAAGTCATATATGGTGCGAATCGGTGGGGAATATCAATTCTCGGAATATTGGATGGATTTGGGAGAGAAGCAAAGAGCAACGGTTTCTGGAAAGGTGCTGCTTCGACCGGAGATCGCCAGTGACTACGAAACGTTGATTTGGCTGAACGTCCATGGTTTTCAAATGGAGGAAGAACGCGCGAGGGAAATGGCCGAAAACATGGCGGGTGATCCCAAGGCCACCACACATTTGATGATTGTCGATGATAAGGCCATTGGCAAAATAAGCGTGAACAAGGATGAGGGCAAGGCGTTTATTTATGGATTTTGTGTCCACCCGGATTACCAAGGGAAAGGATATGGACGCCAGGCATTGGCACAAACGATCGAGATGCTGGGGAAAGAAGGATACCAGAACGTATCACTGGAGGTAGCCTGTGAAAACAGCAATGCTTTGGGACTGTATGAATCATGCGGCTTTTTCGTAAAGTCGGCCAATGATTACTACAAGCTGGCGTTGTAGTGGGCAAACTGCTTTTCCCTATCTCTCGGGTTGGAAAACGTATCAGGATACATGCTACGATAGAAGAGAAAGCAAGTGTGCTGTAAAAAGGAGTGACTCAATATGAAATTGTTGTCCATCGAACCGACGCCGAGTCCAAACGTCATGAAGCTGAATGTAGACGAGCGTTTGCCGGATGGGGTCCAACATGTCTATACAAAGAAAGATGCGAGTAAAGCACCAGAACTCATGAACAAGCTCTTGGAGATCGAAGGGGTTACCTCCATTTTTCATACGGCAGATTTTCTCGCGCTGGAGCGAAAATCTAATGCAGACTGGCAGCGTATTTTGACAGTCGCGCGCGAGGTTTTGCAAGCAGGTGGAGGAGCGGCTGTTTCTGACATGTCTGCGGAGGAAGCGGGGGCATTTGGAGAGGCGCAAGTGTACGTTCAAATGTTCCGCGGTGTACCGATGCAGGTCAAGGTGACCATGGGAACAGAACAGATTCGTGCAGCCCTGCCAGAGCGTTTTGGACAGGCAGCCGTGCGTGCAGGCTCTGCTTCGCCCAACCTTATTATGGAGCGAAAATGGGTCGAGCATGGCGTGCGTTACGGCGATTTGCGTGAGATTGGTGAAGAGGTCGCATTGGAAGTCGATGCCTCCTATCCGGAGAGTCGTGTAGAAGAAATCGTGGAACAGGCCATGGCGCTTGGTCCCGGGGAAACCCCAGAGCCAGTCGTGCGTGAAAAGAAAGTCGTTACGCTGGAGATGCTCGATGATCCGGATTGGCAAAAAAGATATGAAGTGCTGGATCGAATGGAGCCTACCGAAGAGGATTTGCCTGTTTTGGAAAAAGCGCTTCGTGATGGCAAACCGTCGATTCGCAGGCTGGCGGTTGTATATCTGGGCATGATCGGCGGCGATGATGTTTTCCCGCTGTTGTTTGAAGCGCTCCGCGATGATTCCGTCTCTGTACGACGCACAGCGGGCGATACCTTGTCTGACTTAGGCGACACGCGCGCGATTCTACCGATGTGTGAAGCGTTGAAGGATAAAAACAAGCTGGTACGCTGGCGCGCTGCTCGCTACTTGTTTGAGGTGGGGGATGAAACCGCCTTGGACGCTTTGCGTGCTGCACAGAATGATCCCGAGTTCGAGGTCAGCTTGCAAGTCCAAATGGCCGTGCAGCGCATTGAAAGCGGCGAGGCGGCTAGCGGTACCGTTTGGCAGCAAATGACTCGCCGAAACGATTAATTCGCTGCTTGCAATGACGCAAGAGCCCTCTATCAAGCAGATAACTGCTATAGAGGGCTTTTTTTTCGTGTCTTCATTGGCTGGATATACGGCGAATAGCGGGGCATACTGCTTCAAGAAGAGCGGTAAACAAGTTGGTTCATTAGGTAAATATTGGTATAAGTCAGTATAAAAATAGACACAGTCCAATAATAGTTGACTTCCACCTTATCCATCCCTTAGACTAGGATAGGGTTTAGCTTATGTATTCAACATCGCTAGTGCGTAGGGGAGATTGTGTATGACAACCAATCACTATGACGTTGTTATTGTAGGTGGGGGACTTGCTGGTCTTTCCAGTGCCGCCTACCTGTCGTCGAAAGGCAAAAAAGTTGCAGTTTTGGAACGCGGTCAATTGGGTGGACGTGCCGTTACACTGAAGATCAAAGGATTTAACTTCAACTTCGGTGCCCACGCCATTTATGCTCGCGACAGCTCCGTTTTGAGAACGTTTGAAAAAGAATTGGGTCTGAACATCGATTGGCAGGATTTCAATCCGACGAAAGCCAAGTACGATATTGGTAGCGATCTGACTGCAGTTCCGGCGAATGTACAAGGACTTTTCCAAACGAAGCTCTTAAAAGGCATGGACAAAGTATTGTTCACGTTTGAGATTTTGAAAACGATGCTAAAAATGGAGAAAGGCCATCCACATATGTCGATTCAAAAGTGGATGGAGAAAAAGCAAGTCAACGAAGAAGTGCGAGAAATGATGTTGACGCTTGCATCTTCTAACTTCTTCACACGTGAGCCTGAAAAGATTCCTTCTGATGTATTCTTTGCGTACTACAGTCGTTTGTTTACAACGAATAAACCGGTAGCGTATATCGGTGGTGGTTGGCAAGCGTTGATCAATGAATTCGTACGTATCATTGAAGCAAATCAAGGTACGATTCTGATCAAAACCAAAGTAGAGAAGTTCCAAGTAGAGAATGATCGTGTGGTTGGAGTGGTGACACCGGAGGGCGAATTTACGGCGGATGAATTTATTTGCTGTATTCCGCCGAAGGAGATGGCGAAGGTCTTTGCGGAGACGCGCCTGGAGCATGCGGTTGCACAGCATGCTGAATACGAGCCAACGGTTGTTATGGTGTATGACATTGGCTTGAAAGAGCGAATTGACGTACCGTACTCTTACATCTACGAAAAAGCAAACAATATTTTCATTACCGATATTTCGTATTATGACCGTACTTGTGTACCTGAAGGCGGACAGCTGCTGCAGGCGACTGCTTACATGCGTCAGGATGAAGTAGGGAACAAGGAAGCGGCCGAAATCCGCAAACAAGAGATTGAAAACCTGTATGACAAGCATTTCCCAGGCTGGCGTGAGCAACTGGTTGTGCCGCGTGTTTCTGCTCGTGCAGTCGTACAGGAGATCAAGTGGACCATGAATCAGAAGCCAATGCCGATCTTCATGCCGGATTACCGCAACCTGTTCTTCGCGGGTGACTGGTGTGAAGGACAAGGTCAGCTGTCTGAGCTGTCTTTCTCTAGCGCGATGAACGTTGCCAAGCTGATTTTGGAAAAAGAATAAGTCGATGACGAGCGGGTGTTCCTTGAAGAAAGGAATGCCTGCTTGTTTTTTCTCATGCAAAGTTACATAGAAAAAAGCCCGCCAATGGAGATGGCAGGCCACATGGATTATGCTTTCTGACTATATACGTGATAAACGAGATTGCCGATTTGCGCCATGACGTCGGCAGCATCCTTTTGCTCGAGTCCCTTGTTTAAAATGGACAAGGTGACAGCATGAGAACCGATGTAGAGGATGCCGACATCATGCGTGATTTTGGTCACAGAGCCAGTCTTGTTGGCGAATTCCCATTTCGGAATCATCCCGATCACATCACCGTCTGGGTCAGGCAAAAGGAAGGGGATGCGGTCACGGTGCTGCTGAGTCTTCAAGATGGCGACCATTTTCAAACAGCTGTCGTAGGAGATCACTTTTCCTGTTGCCAAGTATCGGAGGTGGCTTCCCATGTCTTTTGCCGTCACCTCATTGTATCCTTCTAATTCGGCTGGGATGACCATGAGCTTATTGTAGAAGTGACTGTTTGTCATTTCTGTTTTCTGCATCGCGTTGCGAATGCTCTCTGTTCCGACGAGATCAATCATTATGTTCGTCGCTGTATTGTCGCTTTGGATGATCATCAGGGTAACCAGATCGCGAATCGTAAATTCAGTGCCGGGAGTCATATGCTGAAGAACACCTGCACCGCCAACGAGATCCTCTGCACGCAGCTTGATTTTGTCCTCTAAGGCAAACTTGCCTGCGTACGCCTCTGCAAAAACAGCTGTCATGATCGGGACTTTGATCACACTGGCTGCATAAAAGCGTTGAACTTCGTTGATGGATAAGGTTTCACCGGTTTGCAAATCTTCGAAAAAGATTCCCCATTCCCCTCCAGCGTCCTTAATCAGGCTGGATATTTGGGCAAAAAGACTGGATAACATGTAGACCCATCTCCTTTTGTTTCGATGTAGACAAAATTTTCTCAAGATAATATTATTTAGTCATGCTCCTAACAATCAAGAAGAATTATTCCTAAGATGGGGGTTTTGCTGTTGCAAAAGTGGAAGAAACTATCATTTTGTGCTGTTCTGTTAACCAGTTTAGCGTTCGCTGGTTGTGGAACACCGCAAGCAAGCACCACGGGGGAGACGACAGGTGCAAAGCAGGAGCAGAGTAGCGCCCCTCAAACAATGCAGGTCAACCTGAATTCCGGTGAGCCAAGCACGATCGACCCTGGACTGGCAGAAGATATCCCTTCGATGTCTGTTGCCCGTGCAGCATTTGATGGCCTCCTGCGCTTGAATGAAAAAGGCGAGCTGAAAGAGGCGGTCGCAGAGAAGTACGAGGTTTCCGCTGATGGTCTCACGTACACCTTCCATCTGCGGGAGTCCAAATGGACCAATGGAGATCCGGTTACCGCTCATGACTTCGAGTACGCATGGAAACGGGTTCTTGACCCGAAAACCGCATCCGGTTACGCGTACCAGATGTACTATTTGAAAAATGGGCAAGCCTTTAACGCCAACAAGGCAAAAGCCGAAGATGTCGGCGTGAAGGCAACCGACGACAAGACATTGGTTGTTACACTGGAAAACCCTGCACCGTTTTTCCCGGAACTGGTTGCATCTGTCACCTATTTCCCGGTTAACAAAAAAGCGGTTGAGGGCAACAAAGAGTGGGCTTCTAAGCCAGAGACGTACATGACAAACGGGCCATTCACCTTGAAAAATTGGGAGCACAAATCAAAGATCGAATTCGAGAAGAGCGATTCTTACTGGGATAAGGACGCTGTCAAATTGTCCACGCTGACCTTGAACATGATCGAGGATGCCAATACGGAGCTGTCGATGTTTGAAAAAGGTGACCTGGATTGGGCAGGCTCACCATTGGGCGATTTGCCACTGGATGCGCTGGATGCTCTGAAAGAATCCGGAAAGATGCAAGCTCAAGCGACAGCAGGTACGTACTGGTACATTTTCAATACGACGCAAAAGCCGTTTGATAACAAAAAGATTCGTCAGGCGTTTGCTACGGCAGTCAATCGTCAGGAAATCTCCGATAATGTCGTACCATACAAGAGCACGCCAGCGACGGGGATTCTCCCGCCAACCATGGCACTTACACCAGAGGGCTACATCAAAGACGGCAATGTAGAGACCGCGAAGAAGCTCTTGGCAGAAGGCATGCAAGAAGCGGGGATCAAAGAGTTGCCACCGATCACGATTGCATACAATACGTCAGAGGTCAATTCACGTATTGCGACAGTCATTCAGGATCAATGGCGCAAAGCATTTGGCATCGAAGTCAAACTGATTAACAAAGAGAACAAGGTTCACCGCGAGGACATGAAGCAAGGAAACTTCACAATCGGTCGTGGTAGCTGGATTGGCGATTTCAACGATCCGATTAACTTCCTGGAAGTCTTCAAGGGTGGACTGAATACATCCAAATGGGAAAACAAGGAATTCCTCGATTTGCTCGCGCAATCTGCCAAAGAAGGGGACGTAGCGAAGCGTAAGGAAATCCTCAAGAAAGCTGAACAAATCGTTATGGATGAAATGCCTGCGTTGCCAATCTACTATTTCACCTATGCGTGGGTGAAGCAGGATAGCGTAAAAGATGTGGTGGTAGATGCACTCGGGTTCATCGACTTCAAGTACGCTTCCAATCAAAAGTAATCATGAGTCTATGAAGGAGTGACTGGCGTGCGTCCGATCATTGGTGTGGCATGTACGAAAATGTATTTTCCGAAGAACGATCTCGACCAGTTTTTCTATGTAGGTTCAGGCTATGTGAACGGAATTGCGCGCAGTGGCGGTACTCCACTGATCTTGCCACTGCTGACGATTCAGGAAGCTCCGTTTCGTGAGATGATCGAATCCCTGGACGGCTTGATTTTGTCCGGTGGTGAAGATCCGTCGCCGCATTTGTACGGCGAAGACCCGCTGCAAGGGCTGGGCGATATCAATTACGAAAGAGACATCACAGAGCTTGAGATTATCAAGATTGCGCTGGAGCTGAAAAAGCCAATCCTGGGCATTTGTCGCGGGATGCAAATTTTGAATGTGGCGTGTGGCGGCACCCTCATTCAAGATATCCCGAGTCAAGTACCTGGAGCATTACAGCATGCGCAGAAGGGTTCACGGCAATACGGGGCGCATAAGATTACGCTGCAACCTGGCTTTGTAGCGGATGCCCTCGGAAAGACAGAGGTGCTCGTGAACACTTCTCACCACCAAGCAGTCAAAGACATAGCACCGGGCTTCAAAGTCACAGGATGCGCGGCTGATGGTGTGATTGAGGCGATGGAAAGCCTCGACGGGCTACATGTAGGTGTACAGTGGCATCCAGAACGGATGTGGGCACACGACGACGACATGTTGAAGATTGCCGAGGCATTTGTTGCCCGGGTAAAGCAGTTAAAGCTGCAAGCGACTAAATAGAATAGAAATGAGAGAAACCGTTCTGGGGTTACCCAGAGCGGTTTTTTGCATGAAGGAGGGCTTTCTAATCTAGTGAAAAAGGGCGTTTCAACCAGACTGGTGCAGTACTGTAACCAAACTAAGAGGGCAATATAGGGCGATCAAAAGCAGGCGTAAAACAGGAAGGTGATGGTAGAGCCTCGCGTATCGCAGCGGATACGTGGGTTTTTTCAGTGTTAGCGTGGTGAAACAAGGATAAATGACAGGCAGAATCGAACTTCACGTAAGAGAATTGATTCCGTGAGGTGAGTTTTTGAAGAAAATAATTGTTGTTATTTTGCTTTTTCTACTCGTTTTTCCACGGTTCCTCTTCGCGGAGTATTTTGCAGAACGCGAAATGAAAATGATAACCACAAACTATTATCAAGCGCTTATCGATGAAGACTATGAAAAAGCATTCAACACCCTTTATCTTTATGATTTTGCGGAGGATAAGCATCCAGTTGATGGCACGACGTTAAGTGAACAAGAAGCGAAAGAATTTTACATGAAAAAGATCGCCTTCTTAAAAGCTCATCAGTACAAACTGAACGATTATGAGATCAAAAAGATTAGATACGAAGATGGGCATACCGCCTTTCTTGAAATGCAGCTTGAAGTTGAGCATGATGGACAAAAATTTCAATATGCTGAAACCGTACATATTTGGGAAGGAAAGGTATGGACTATGGGAGAGGAAGAAGATCCGTTCACAAAGTATCGGGATGGGAAAATGAATTTTCCTCTGTAAACTGAGCATAGAGGTGAGAGAAATGTTAAAGGTTGGAGACTCGGCTCCCGTCTTTACGGCGACGAGCACAAAAGGAACCATTGATCTTACAGCACACATCGGCAAAGAAAATATCGTCCTCATCTTCTATCCGGGAGATGATACCCCGATTTGTACGAAACAGCTATGTGCAGTTCAGGAGCATTACACGACAATCGAGCGAGCAAACACCGTTGTTTTTGGCGTCAATCCAGGTGGCATGAACAAGAAACGCTCGTTTGCTGATAAGTTCCGCTATGAATTTCCATTAATCGTGGATGAAGACGAATCGATTCGAAAAGCATATGATGTCGGAAAGGTTCTCGGATTGTTTTTCCAGCAACGCATCGTGTACATCATAGGCAAAAACGGAAATATCATCTACGCCAAAAAAGGCAATCCGCCGGTGTCTGAGCTGCTACAGGTAATCGAAAGCCAAGCCTAGAACGTTCTCGCTTGCGTCAATGGAGCAAAACAGGGATAATAGAAATGAGAATGTATGTTTGGTGGGTATCCCTATGAAAAAAATTCTTCACTTGGATATTGACGCATTTTTCGCGAGTGTAGAGCAGTTAGATCGCCCCGAATTGCGGGGCAAGCCAGTCATTGTCGGGGGAACTGGCAATCGCGGTGTCGTATCGACTTGCAGCTACGAAGCTCGAAAGTTCGGTGTTCGCTCCGCAATGCCTGTCGCCATGGCGAGGAAAAAATGTCCGCAAGGCTTTTATTTGCCTGTCCGCTATAGCCGTTATATCGAAAAATCTGCTGAAGTCAGACAGATATTTACTTCTTATACAGAGCGTTATCAAACAGTGGGTCTAGACGAGGCTTATTTAGATGTGTCCCACTATGAGAATGCGGTGCCCATCGCCCGCGATATCAAGAGGCGAATCAAACGGGAGACCGGACTTACTTGCAGCATTGGACTTTCCTACAATATGTCGTTGGCTAAGATTGCCAGTGACTTGAAAAAGCCGGATGCCTTTGTAATCATTCGACCTGAGCAGGCTTTGGATGTACTGCGGTCGTTGCCAATTGGCACCTTGCATGGAGTCGGCAAAAAGTCGCAGGAGCTGCTCGCGAAAAAGGGGATTGAGACGGTAGAGGATTTTTGGCGACTTACGCTCGATGAGGCTACTACCTTATTTGGGAAGTTCGGTCGTTCCCTCTATTACCGGGCGAGAGGAGAAGACAATCGCGAAATCGAAATGGACCGCGCGCCGAAATCATCGAGCCGCGAAACGACACTGCCCTTTGATTTGTTTGACAGGGATGCGATTGCTCCGATTGCCACCTCCCTTTTGCGTGAGGTCGAAGAGGACATCCGCGAGGAAGGGGTCGAGCCTCAGACGATAACGCTCAAAATTAAGTACGCGGACTTTACCCAGCGGACCAAGCAGCTCAAGGCTGTAGCCGGGGCCAATTGGCAGGATCTGTTGGATGATCTACTCGACGCCTTTGACTATACAGCGGGCGTTCGATTGGTGGGCGTTGGCTTTTCGAATTTTGCCGAGCAGCAAGGCGAGCGGTACGAACAGCTCTCAATGTTTTCGGGGAAGCTGGGGAAGTAAAGGAGGGAGAGCCGTGGAGACAAAGAATGCCTTTCATTGCTGTGCGACCTGTATTCATTTTCGCGTGGAGAAAGGGACGGGAGGAGTCAGCTATCGATGTTCTCGTCTAACCTACGAGACACGTCCGGACTATCGATTCCAATGCTGGACTCCGACAGAGAAGGTCAAGCGACTGATGGAAGCGCGTAAAAGTCAACGATAGCGACAAAAAGAGGCACCCCCTACGTCAGTTTCGACAGAGGGGGTGCCTTTTCTATTCATGTGTCAGGTCGAGGACCATCACTTCCTCCGGACCATCCATTTCGCCATTTGAGGAAAAGCCGATCGCCTCATACAGCTTGCGAGCGCACTCGTTTTCAGGATGAATACTCAAGTAAATGCGCGTACAGCTGTAGCGTCTGCACATTTCTTCAACGAGCATGCGCAGGAACCTTTTGGCGTACCCCTTACCCTGATGGCTACCATCAATCATAAAGCGATCCAGCCAAATTCGGCCATTCTCTACTTCGATTCCATGCATGGCATAACCGATAGCGATGTCCTTGTCATACAGACCGCATGATATCCATTCCGGTTCAAAACCTGATTGGGCGATGGAAAAAGCGTTGCTCTCGATAAAGGAGTGTTGACCTTCCGTTACAGTCAAGCAGGCTATTTGGCGCCAATTTTCTTTCGTAATTTCACGAATAGACAAGCTCAAAATTTCATCTCGCTTTCATTGGTGATGAAACTGGCGGATTTGCTTGCTTTTAATTGGACAAAAAGTAAAATGCCGAAGCCAAGGATGGATGCTGCCACGATCAGGAGGGCAGAGGATACTGGTAGTAAATCCGTCAAAATTCCCCCAGCCAGTGGGCCTGCAACCATTCCGATTCCGTGAAACATATTAAAGAGAGAGTATGCCGTGCCGTATGCGCCGCTTCCCCCTTGGTCAATGATGGCCCCCAGTGTAGCCAAGGTAGGCGATAAGGTAAAGCCAATACTAGCCCCGACCAATGCCATTGCGAGCATTGCCTGCCAGAGGGAGTCCGCCCACGCCAAAAATGGCAGAAACACAGCCAGCGTAATGATTCCGCCAAACATGAGCTTATACGGATTCATGCGGCTGGAAAGAGAGCCGGCAACTGGGGCGATCAGGCCGTATGCGAGTGTCATGACCCCAAACAAAAGACCAATCGTTGTCGGCGTCATGCTGAGTTTCTCTGTAAAAAATACGGGCAACGTCGGTTCAAGCAAACAAAGGGAAATCTCAGCCAGCAGGACGATTCCAGCAATAAAGATGACTTGCGGATTGCGAATGAATCCACCGATATGAAGCTTTTCACTGACAGTTCTCGTCGTATCTTCCTTCAAGAACAAGTAAACCAGCACAATGTTGATCACGGTAAAGGCTGCTGCTGCCAAGAAAGGCATGCGATGGTCACTGATTTCAAACAACCATCCGCCAATCGGCGCTCCAAGCAATGTACCGGTCGAAATCGCCGTCAATGCAATTCCCATTACAGTTCCGCGCATTTTGGATGGGAACAAATCCGCCAAGAGGGCAAGGGCAGTTGGCCATGTAGCCGCAGCAGCTATACCTTGAACAAAACGAGCGGTAATCAACATGGCCATTGTCTCAGAGAAAGCAAACAATAACGTGGAAGCGGCGAGACCGAGCAAGCCTATCAAAAGCATGGTCCGTCTGCCGATCCGATCGGATATTGGCCCGAAAATAGGGGTGGCAATGAGCATTGCGATGGCATAGCTGCTAAACAGCACGCCCATCATGGTGGAGGAAGGCTGCAGCGCTTCCGTAAAATAAGGAACAATCGGAATCAACAAGCTGTACAACAGCATATCGATGAAAAGGATCAGGATAACAAACAAAAGTCCTATTCGTTGTTGTTTGGTCATTTTTGTAAAGATGGACATGATGGAACACCTCTTAACTATAAAAACTATTTTTGTTTTATCGGTTTTCTTGCGAAAAACGATATCGTGGCCTACCAAAGTTAGTGGAATGACCACGAGCCATTTGTTACCTTTTATTCGCTGGTACCAATCCAAACAAGAGGACATCTACAATAGCGGAAAGCGCCTCTGTAACTGTAATCTGGTTTTTCATGTAAAAACGTTGGTCGAGTGTAGAATTCAGGGCATCGACAATGACCTTCAGCATGAGCGTGACGTCCATATTGACGATGAGTCCTTCTCGAATCGCTTGCTCGAGAAGGACGCGAAGCGTCTGCCAATCCTCGGATAGAGAAGCCTCGACTTGGGCATATTGCTCAGGATAATATCGCTTCATCTGTTCGAGGATGCGCAAATCATAAAATTCATAGTGTGTCGGTAAAACCATCATGACGCCTTTGATTTTATGGATAAGAGAGAGACTGTCATCTGCGAGAATTTGCTGTGTTTTTTCATCGCCCTCTTCAAAAGACTGCTGAATGATTGTTTCCAGAATTTCTACCTTAGATGAGAAGTGCTCGTATAACGTGCGTTTGCTGATCCCGAGCCGCTTCGCCAAATCATCCATGGAAAATTTCATGCCTTTATCGCGAATCTCTTCAATAAAACCTTTCATGATCCGGTTTTTAATTGCAATCGACCCCCAGTCAAAACAACCTAGCAGAAAACCCAAAAAACAAAAATAGTTTCCTTAGTAACGTCATTTTACACAGGATGACAGAGCAATGCAAGCAGTGATCATGCTTTTTGTTTTGCAACCAAGTGGTCGATTATGGTATAGTAGGTGCCGAAATCGCGGTTGATTGCTTCACATCATTTGGAGGTGCCCCGTGTTTTTAGAGAAGCTGATGCCTAGTCAGTTCGTCGAATCAATCCATCACATTGACATAGATCAATTGAAACGAAATAACATCCGTGCGGTGATTACAGACTTGGATAATACCTTGGTGGAATGGGACAGGCCACATGCAACCGAGGAGGTCATCAACTGGCTTGCTCGCATGCATGAGGCAGGCATACAGGTCACTGTTGTCTCCAACAACAACAAGGAGCGTGTAGACCGCTTCTGTGCCCCATTAGATCTCGGGTTTATTTATGCGGCCAAAAAGCCGACAAACCGTGCCTTTTTGCAGGCAGTGCGGCAGATGAATGTAACCATCGCTGAGACTGTTGTCATTGGCGATCAATTGTTTACCGATGTGCTGGGAGGGAATCGATTAGGATTTCATACGATCCTGGTTGTTCCTGTGGCCCAGACGGATGGTTTTTGGACGCGCTTTAATCGTCAGATGGAGCGTGTGGCCCTTATTTGGATGGAGAGGAAAGGAATGGTTTCGTGGAGGAGAAAAGCATGACGGAACAAATGCATGGCTCTTGTGCTGGATGTGGGATTGCCATTCAGACAGCAGATGCAAAAAAGCCTGGCTATGCACCTGAATCCGCGCTTGGCAGAAAGGTAGTCATTTGCCAGCGTTGTTATCGCATCAAGCATTATAATGAAGTAGCTCCCGTAGGAATGGGCGATGACGATTTCCTCAAGATTTTGGATGGCATCGGTTCTACGGAGTCTCTTGTCGTAATGGTAGTCGATATTTTTGACTTCCAAGGCTCCTGGCTCAAGGGTTTACCACGCTTTGTCGGGAAAAATCCGATTTTGCTCGTGGGTAACAAGGTCGATCTGCTGCCGAGAAACATCAACCTGAACCGCGTGCGCAACTGGATGCAGCACGAAGCAAAAGAACGCGGACTGCGCCCAGAGGATGTCGTACTTATCAGCGCGCAAAAAGGGCTTCATATCGATGAACTGTTGAATCGCATTGGAGAGCTGCGCAAAGGTCGAGATGTTTACATCGTCGGTGTAACCAACGTAGGAAAGTCGACCATGATCAACCGCATCTTGCATGACTACGGTGCGGCTGAGTTGGAGATTACGACTTCGCCGTTCCCAGGTACGACGCTGGACAAAATCGAGATTCCGCTCGAGGATGGCCGTTCCATTTTTGATACACCGGGAATCATTAATCGCGACCAGATTGGACATATGGTATCCCCGACTGATCTGCGAAAGATTACCCCGACCAGCCGGATTAACTCCAAGGTGTATCAGCTCGATGCTGGACAATCACTCTTTTTGGGTGGTCTAGCCCGTATCGACTTCGCACGTGGAGAGAGACAGCCGTTGATCGTCTATGTCGACAACGACCTGTACATCCACCGGACGAAGCTGGAGAAAGCAGACGAGGTGATGCAAAAGCACCATGGAACCCTGCTGGTACCGCCAACAGGGGAGGAAGCTGCGAAAGCACTTCCACCATTTGTGAAGCACACCTTTAAAATCAACAAGTCCACCACGACGACTGACATCGTAATTTCCGGTTTGGGCTGGGTCAGCATACAAGGAAAACACGAAGCAAGTGTTGTCGTGCATGCACCTAAAGGCGTAAGTGTTGGGATGCGCAAAGGGCTGATCTAGCTTAAGCAAGAAAAGTCGAGTTAGCCTTGCCCCTTGCCATATGCTATAGAGAGACGTCCGGGGAGGAAAAGCTCCATGATTACAAGCAAAACACAACTGGTTGGCCTGTTTGGACATCCAGTTTCCCACTCGCAATCACCGATGATGCACAATACAGCTTTTTCAGAGACCGGGTTGGGGTTTGCCTATGCTGCGTTCGATGTTGAACCGGAAAATCTGGAAGATGCAGTCGCGGGTATTCGCGCGTTAGGCTTGAAAGGGATTAACGTCACGATCCCCCACAAGGTTGCTATCATGCCGATGCTGGATGAAATCGATCCGCTCGCCAAACGAATCGGCGCCGTCAATACCGTCGTTTCTCGTGATGGACGCTTGATTGGCTACAACACAGATGGTATGGGCTATGTTCGTTCGCTTGTGGAAGAGACGGGAATCGTTCTTGAAAAGCAAGTGGTAACCATGGTAGGGGCTGGAGGCGCAGCGCGTGCAGTGGCGTTTACCTTGGCTGAACAAGGAGTCAAGGAAATTCGCATCATCAATCGTTCCCGGGAAAGAGCCGCGGTATTGGCTGAGCATGTCGGGACGATTGTACCTACGAAAATCGTAGAACAGGGCGAAGGGGCAGTTGCCATCGCAGACTCTTCGCTGTTGATCAATACGACATCGATCGGAATGCTGCCAAACGTACAGGAGACACCTGTGCCAGCAGAATGGCTTCATTCTGGTTTAACCGTTAGCGATCTGATTTATAACCCCCTCGAAACGCGTCTGCTCAAAGAAGCGCGTGCCATCGGTGCCACTGTTCATTCCGGAATCGGCATGTTCGTGAATCAAGGTGCACTGGCTTTTGAGCTGTGGACGGGCGAACGAGCACCAACTGGGGTTATGCGTGAGGTCGTCTTGCAACAATTAAAGAAAACAACCTGATTTTGCAGGATGAAAAAGGAGGCATTGCCGATGTTGACCGGCAAGCAAAAGCGCTTTTTGCGCGCAGAAGCACATCATCTCACCCCGATTTTCCAAGTAGGAAAAGGCGGCGTAAACGAGAATATGATCACTCAGATCAAAGAAGCGTTGGAAGTACGTGAATTGATCAAGGTAGCGATTTTGCAAAACAATAACGACGATAAACATCAAGTAGCAGAAGATCTGGCAGCAGGTGCTGGAGCAGAGCTCGTGCAGTTGATCGGCCATACGGTTGTCTTGTACAAAGAGTCCCGGGAGAACAAGACGATCAAGCTGCCATAAGTGATCTGCATGCAATGAGACAGCCAATCAAGCAAGTAGGGATCATGGGAGGAACGTTTGACCCGATTCATTGCGGGCACTTGCTGGCGGCTGAACAAGCCAGAGAGCAAGCGGGCCTGGATGAAGTCTGGTTTATGCCTACACACGTTCCACCGCACAAAAAGAGAGAGAGTCTGACGCTGGCGAATCACCGCTTGCAAATGGTTCAGCTCGCCGTGTCTGATCACGAGGTGTTTCGTGTAACAGATGTGGAGTTCGCAAGAGAAGGTCCATCGTACACCTATGACACGATGATTCAGCTCATCAGGCAGTTCCCAGATTGCCGTTTTTCTTTTATCATGGGAGGAGATATGGTAAAAATCTTGCCCAAATGGTACCAGTACCAAGAGCTGATTCATATGGTACGCTTTATAGGTCTAGCGAGGCCTGGAACCGAACTAGATCAAGAATCGAGCGAGGATGTCACATTTGTGGAGATGCCTGTTTGGGACATTTCCTCCACGATGATTCGCGAGAAGGCAGCTGCCAGGAAAAGCATCCGTTATCTTGTACCTGATGCCGTGGAGCGCTATATAAAGGAGAACCGAATCTATGAGACTTTTGGATAATCGGGAAGAGCTTCTCGTTCGCGTACGGCAACAAATGCATGAAAAACGCTACATGCACACGCTTGGGGTGGCTGCGTCAGCTCGCGAGCTGGCAGAGAGATTCGGGGCTGATCCTGACAAAGCCGAGCTTGCTGGACTGTTGCACGATTACTGTAAGTGCTGGCCTGTGGAAAAAATGTTCGAGATTCTCGTTCGCCACGATATGCCTACAGAACTTTTGGAAGGGGAAAAAGAGCTGTGGCATGCCTTTGCAGCAGCTATTGTGATCCAGACTGATCTAGGTGTGACGGATGCAGATATTTTACAAGCTGTTCGCTACCATACAACGGGTCGGGCTGGCATGTCCCTGTTAGAAAAAGTCGTCTGTGTGGCAGACTATATAGAACCAAACCGGGTTTACCCGGGTGTCGATTTTATTCGCGGCAAAGCCATGCATGATTTGGATGCCGCCCTGGCACTCGCCTTGGGAGGCACGATTCAATTTTTGATAGAGAAGCAAAAGACGGTTTTCCCGTTGACATTGACCGCATATAACGATTTGGTTTCCCGCAAAGGGAGAGAAGGAGGGTTTTGATGGTTAAAACAGTAGAAGATTTGGCACAGTTGGTAGTGAAGGCAGCAGAGGACAAGAAAGCAGAGAACTTGAAGGTGCTCGATATTAGAAAGCTGTCCGTGATCGCAGACTATTTCATGATTTGCCACGGAAACAACGAGCGTCAAGTACAGGCAATTGTTCGCGAAATCCGTGATCAAGCCCACAAAAACGGCTTTGACGTCCGCGGTATCGAGGGAGCAGATGAAGGTCGCTGGGTACTGGTTGATCTGGGCGATATCGTTATTCACGTTTTCCATCGCGAAGATCGCGAGTTTTACAATCTGGAGCGCCTGTGGAAGGACGCAGAGGAAGTTTCCTTTAGCGTGCAAGGATAAGGACAGATGGCATACGCACATATGGCCGCTGTATATGACAGGCTGATGGCGGATACTCCGTATGACCAGTGGCTCGATTGGGTCGAGCGTCATTGGACAAAGGGAGAGAAGCCTGTGCGGGTCATTGATCTTGGCTGTGGGACTGGCACGATTGCGATCCCACTCGCCAAGCGGGGATACCGTGTTACGGGCGTGGATCTCTCAACAGAAATGCTTGCGATCGCCTATGACAAAATGAGGCAGGAACAAGTGGATGTAGCGTGGGTCGAGCAGGATATGCGCGAGCTGTCCTTGCCCGAAGCGGATGCGGTCATCTCCTTGTGTGATTCATTGAGCTATCTTACAGAGGAAGCGGATGTGCAGGAAACGTTCAAGCGCGTTTTCGCTCATCTCGCGCCAGGTGGGAGCTTTCTGTTTGATGTGCACAGTCCGTACAAGATGCTGCACATTTTCGGAGACGAGACGTTCACACATGTAGAAGATGAAGTTTCGTACATTTGGCAATGTTTTTGCGACCCGCTGCGTCTGGAAGTAGAGCATCAGTTAACGTTTTTCATTCGTCAGCCAAACGGATTGTACGAGCGGATGGAAGAAGAGCATTGGCAACGGGCTTACCAGCCTGTCCAACTGATGCGCTGGCTGACAGATGCTGGCTTCACAGACATTGTCATCACCGCTGATTACTCGGATATGCCGCCACAAGAAACGAGTGAGCGCCTATTTTTTTCAGCCCGCAAGCCGAAAAGTTTGACATGATTGGTTCGGATTGACTATAATGGCGTTATAACTACAGATTTCGACGCGTTTAAGAGGAATAGTAGGCATAGGATTCGAGCAATCACAGAGAGTTGACGGATGGTGCAAGTCAACCCGAATCTATCTGAACTCACCTCCCAGCACTTGCCCCCAAGGTCATTCAAGCAATGACTGCGTAAGGGTGAGCGGCTTATCCCCGTTACGGATGAAACAAGTGGGTGAATGCTTGTCATTTGCCAATCTGGGTGGTACCGCGGGAATGTTAAATAACCTCTCGTCCCTTTCGCAACAGCGATCTGGGATGTGAGGTTTTCTTTATTATTTTCACCTATTTTAAGATGGGAGTGCTTTACCATGGTATTCAGTCATCAAAATGTCGAAAAGAAGTGGCAGCAATATTGGGAGCAGAACAAGACCTTCAAAACCTCCGAGGATGAGGGCAAGAAAAAGTTTTACGCACTCGACATGTTCCCATATCCATCTGGAGCTGGCCTGCACGTAGGACATCCGGAAGGCTATACGGCTACTGATATTTTATCCCGCATGAAGCGGATGCAAGGATATAACGTTCTCCATCCAATGGGCTGGGATGCGTTTGGTTTGCCAGCGGAGCAATACGCTCTCGATACAGGAAACGATCCGGCGGAATTTACCGAGCACAATATCAACACCTTCCGTCGCCAAATTAAGTCACTCGGATTTTCCTACGACTGGGATCGCGAAATCAATACGACCGATCCGAATTACTACAAGTGGACACAATGGATTTTTACGAAGCTGTATGAGCACGGCTTGGCTTATATTGACGAGGTAGCTGTAAACTGGTGCCCTGCTTTGGGAACGGTTTTGGCGAACGAAGAAGTCATTGACGGAAAAAGTGAGCGTGGCGGACACCCAGTAGAACGCCGCCCAATGAAGCAATGGGTCTTGAAAATTACTGCGTATGCGGAAAGACTCTTGGCTGATCTGGATGAACTGGATTGGCCAGAGAGCATCAAGGAAATGCAACGCAACTGGATCGGTCGTTCTGAAGGGGCAGAAGTAACCTTTGGTATCGAAGGTCATGACGAATCCTTTACCGTCTTTACAACTCGTCCAGACACTCTCTACGGAGCAACTTACGCGGTATTGGCTCCTGAGCACAAGTTGGTTGAGCAAATTACCGTACCAGCTCAAAAAGAAGCAGTGGAAGCGTACCTGGATCAAGCGAAGCACAAGAGCGATCTGGAGCGTACTGATCTGGCGAAAGAAAAGACAGGAGTATTTACCGGAGCATATGCGATCAACCCGGTTAACGGCGAACGTCTGCCAATCTGGATTGCAGATTACGTGCTGATCAGCTATGGAACAGGCTCCATCATGGCGGTTCCAGCGCATGATGAACGCGACTATGAGTTCGCAAAAACATTCGATCTGCCAATCAAGCAAGTAATCGCTGGCGGAGATATCTCCAAAGAAGCGTATGCAGGCGACGGAGAGCACATCAACTCCGGTATGCTCGATGGATTGAACAAAGAACAGGCGATCACCAAAATGATCGAGTGGCTGGAAGCGGAAGGCAAAGGAAATCGCAAAGTAACATTCCGTCTGCGCGACTGGCTGTTCAGCCGTCAACGCTACTGGGGTGAGCCAATTCCGATTCTCCATCTGGAAGACGGCACGATGAAAGTCGTTCCAGAATCCGAACTGCCAATCGTATTGCCAAAAACAAAAGAAATCAAACCATCCGGTACAGGTGAATCGCCATTGGCAAACATCTCGGAGTGGGTAAACACTGTCGATCCGGAAACAGGTATGAAAGCACGCCGTGAGACAAACACCATGCCACAATGGGCGGGTAGCTGCTGGTACTTCCTGCGCTTCATCGATCCGCACAACGATAAGGCAATGGCTGATCCAGACAAACTGAAAGAATGGCTGCCAATCGACATTTACATTGGCGGTGCCGAGCATGCGGTGCTGCACTTGCTCTACGCTCGCTTCTGGCACAAGTTCCTGTACGATATCGGTGTCGTACCAACCAAGGAACCATTCCAAAAGCTGTTTAACCAAGGAATGATCCTGGGTGAAAACAACGAGAAAATGAGTAAGTCCAAAGGTAACGTCGTAAACCCAGACGATATCATCGACAGCCATGGTGCCGACACACTGCGCATGTATGAAATGTTCATGGGACCACTGGATGCTTCGATCGCTTGGTCGACAAAAGGCTTGGATGGCGCACGCCGCTTCCTGGATCGCGTATATCGTCTGTTTGTAGGTGACAACGGTGAGCTGAACGGAAAAATCGTGGAAACCTCCAACGTGGCTGGCATGGAGCGCGTGTACCACCAAACGGTGAAAAAAGTAACAGAAGACTACGAAGGCCTGCGTTTCAATACGGGTATCTCTCAGTTGATGGTATTCGTTAACGAAGCGTACAAAGCTGAAGTTCTGCCGAAGAAATTCATGGAGGACTTGGTAAAAATGCTGTCTCCAATCGCTCCGCACTTGGGTGAAGAGCTGTGGGAAAAACTGGGCCACAGCGAGAGCCTGTCATACGAAGCATGGCCTACGTATGACGAAGCGAAGCTGGTTGAAGACGAGGTAGAAATCGTCCTGCAAATTAACGGCAAAAACAAAGAGAAGCTGCTCATCGCTTCTGATTCGACGCAAGAACAGATGGAAGAGATGGCGAAAAACAATGAGATGATTAAAGAACTGATCGAAGGAAAAACGATCGTCAAAGTCATCGCTGTTCCAGGCAAACTGGTGAATATCGTCGTTCGTTAAGAAAAGGACGGCAAGAAATAAGAAGAGGAGTGGAGCCTGTGATTGACAGGTATCCACTCCTTTTTTCGTAAATCAACGCTTCTTCGTCTTGCGCTAATGTGGCTGATTGCTCAAATTTCGTGCAACCAGTTCCTGGTCCTCGGCAAACTTTGCTTGTGTACGACGAAATACTTGGGCGAAAAGACCGGGAATACCGTTTTGCAAAGGAATCAGACCTTCCCCAGTAATTCCACCGGGCACGCAGACCCTCTTTTGCAGAGTAGGAAGGGTGAACGCTTCTTCTCGTAAAAGATCTGCGATCCCAATTAGCATTTGCGTGGTCATGTAGGTAGCAGCTTCTTCGGAAATGCCAGTTTCTTCAACAGCTTCTTGAATCATTTGCTGCAAAATATAGCTGATAAAAGCTGGTCCACAACTCACAATGTCAGAAGTAATTCGTAAAAAAGGCTCCGAAATCTCAATAGGGGAGCTAATGTGGGCAAACAGACTTCGTATAAAATGACGTTGTTCCTCTTGGATTCGTGATCCAAATTCACATAAGCTGACACCACTCATTACGGCATTTGTGATAGAAGGAACGACTCTGGCAACCGCACATGGAACTTGAGTCTCCAAATCCGCAAGCTTGATCGGACTGGTGATCGTAATCAATAGGTGGTCTGGCGTTAAGGCAGGAGCAATTTGTTCGAGCATCACGCTATATTCCAGTGGCTTGACGCACAGCACGATCGTTGTAGCTTCTTTGACCAAATCGGCATTGCTGTGCGCGACAATGAGCCCGGGATGTTTTTCTGCCAGTTGCTGCGCCTTCGAAAGGGTTCTGTTGCTGATAATGACATGACCAGGAGTCAGCGCCTTGGCTGACAGCAATGATTCAATCAAGATACTGCCCATGCTGCCCGTACCAATAAACCCAATTCTATTCATGGGCATACCTCCCTCCGATATTCTTTTCCCATTCTATGTAGGAGTGCCTATGATCATGACCGGATGCTGAGCACTCATTTTACCACCAGCCGATCTTTTATCCGTGCAAACATCTTCTCGCCAATTCCCTCAATCTGTTTCAGGTCATCCGCTGAACGAAATGGCCCTTGTTTTGTCCGGTACTCCACGATTGCCTTGGCACGAGCTTCTCCAATCCCGGGAAGACTCATGAGCTCTTCGACAGTTGCCATGTTGAGATTAATGGCTGAGGAGGCACCAGTGGTGGATACGCTGGAAGCAGATTGTACAAGGCCAATGGATGCGGAGACTGGCGCGGTGGCCCCTTTAGCCGGGATGACAAGAGCAGCTCCATCTGTGAGCGGCGCTGCCAAGTTGATCTGGACAAGGTCAGCATCAGGAAGGGCTCCTCCTGCTTTCTCGATGGCATTTGCGACACGCGTACCTGGTTCGAATTGGTATAATCCAGGATTTTTCACTTGTCCTTTCACATCGACATAGAGAGGAGAGAGGAGTGGTTCCTTATCCTTATCTTTTTCCGGTGTCGCTTTTACAGATTTGGCAGGTTGAGCAGCTGCTGAATCATCTGTCAGTTCTTTTGTTTCAAGATTCGATGCTGCATAAGCAGGAGAATGCAACGGTAGTTCGTCAGTCTTATGTGATTGGTCGCGTTGATAGATCCAATAGCTACAACCGACAAACAGAACAGCCGCAGTCAGCAAGATGATACGACGATAACGCTCCCACCACTCCAGCACCATAACAAAAACCCTCCCGTCCTTCACATAGCGATACGTTCATAGAGTGAACTTGTTCTCTATCAACGATGCTACGAAAAGTAAGAGAGGGTCTGCAAATCTATTTATTGCGTTGTCGCTGTTAGCCGATATGCAGCAGCGAATTTTTTTTGCGGCGAAGGTCTACATTTGGGCTGACAAAAGGCTCAAAATTGTGCTTTTGCTCAATGAAGATTTGATGCCACAACATGAAGACCAGGATCGTCCAGATTTTGCGACTGTAATCCGCATTTCCTTCGCGGTGTTCATCGAGCAAGTACAGCACATAGGCCTTATTGATCAAATTATCCACCTTGGATTCAAAAATGATCTCTTTTGCCCATTTGTAAAATTCGTTTTTGAGCCAGTGACGAGTCGGAACAGGGAAGCCCAGCTTCTTTCTCGTTTGGATCTCAGGTGGCAGGAAGTCTTTCATCGCTTCACGAAGCACGTGCTTGGTCGTGCCGTTGGCAATTTTGTACTTCGTTGGAATGGTAGCGGCGAATTCAAATACCTTAAGATCAATGAAAGGTACTCGTAACTCCAAAGAATTGGCCATCGTCATCTTGTCGGCCTTCATCAAAATGTTGCCTCTGAGCCAAGTGTGAATGTCCAAGTATTGCATCTTGGTCACATCGTCATATTCGGAAGCGCGTTTGTAAATCTCTTCTGTGATGGTGAAAGGAGATACATACGACTCCGAACGGGTGATATCTTCCATGACGACACGCTTTTTCATCTCTTCGCTGAAAATCAGTGCGTTTCCGAAGAAGCGTTGCTCAACTGTTTTCGATCCGCGGATGAGGAAGTTTTTCCCTTTTACCTGATCGGGGAGGCGTTCTGCCATATATCCGATGGAATGGCGCATCCAGCCAGGCATCCCGGAAAACATTTTGAGAGAATGAGGCTCTCTGTAAATATTGTATCCGCCAAAAAATTCATCTGCACCTTCACCGGACAATACGACGGTTACGTGTTCACTCGCCATCTGCGCTACAAAATAGAGCAGGATGGCAGAGGGGTCCGCTACTGGTTCGTCCTGATGCCAGATAAGTCGCGGCAATTCATCCATGTACTGCTTGGCGTTTATCACGCGCTCGAAATGCTCCGATCCCAAATATGCGGCGGTTCGCTTCGCATAATCGAGCTCGCTGTAACCAGGAATATCTGAGCCGACAGAAAAAGATTTGACTGGCTCGAATGTACGCAACATCCCAACGATACTGCTAGAGTCAACACCACTAGACAAGAAGGCTCCACGAGAAACTTCGCTAATCCGGTGTTTGTCGACAGATTCGAGCATGACACTGCGCGTACCCTCAACAAAATAAGAGAACGGCTTGCTTTCATCTGGCTTGAATTCTACATCCCAGTACCTTTCCAGCTTGATCTGGTCGTTTTCAATCACAAACGAGTGAGCAGGCGGTATACGGTAAATGCCAGCAAACATCGTGTCAGGATCGGGTACATATTGGAACGTCAAATAGTGATAAAAAGCGGTTGGATTCACTTCGCGATTGAATCCTGGCAGCTCCAGCAAGCTTTTAATCTCGCTGGCAACCCCGATCGAATCATTTGTCTCGACATAGTAGAGAGGCTTGATTCCAAAATGGTCGCGTGCCCCAAACAGACGTTTTTTACGGGAGTCGTAGATCGTAAAGCCAAACATCCCGCGCAAATGCTTAGGTGCATCTGTTCCTACCTCTTCATAAAGGTGGAGGATGGTTTCAATATCAGAATCGGTATGGAAAACGTGACCGATGTCCTTTAACCATTGTTGTAACTCTTTGTAATTGTAGACTTCACCGTTACCAATAATCCAGATGTCACGTGTTTCGTTAAACAGCGGTTGATGTCCGCCTTCCACGTCAATGATGCTTAAACGACGAAAGCCCAGGGCGATGTTGTCTTCAAGGTGAAAACCATCGTCATCTGGACCACGGTGCAGGATGACACCCGTCATTGCACTAATCGCTTCTTGTTGAACAGGCTTTTGCCGCTTGTTATAGAGTGATACGATTCCGCACATAAGAAATGACTCTTCCTCTCACTGGATTGCTCCTGCTAACTCTATCATGTATCGACCATCAGCGCAATCTCTTATGAGTGCCAGTAATTGACCTCGAAAACGCTGATTCTACAAGGGAATTAGCCTTTCGTCTTTTCTATTTTTGTCCCCATTCGGTTAGATATACTCCCTTAGGAGACCATGATTCGTTCGACAAAACGGTTCATGAAAGAACAGGACGGGGGAATTGCAGTGTCAATATGGATAGCAAGCCTAGCGATGATGATCGGCCTCATTTTGTCCGCCTATTTACATCCTGCTTGGCTGCTGTTGGCTGCAGGCGTATCATGGGCAATCGTTGCATGTATCCCGTTACCATACCGCAAATTCGTTGCATGCTACTCACTGATTATGATTCTAGCAGGTCTCTTTTTTTGTGGGTACGAGATTCTCCACAGCTCTGAAGTGAAACCATTGGCAGAAAGGGAGCAGAGCATCTGGATAGAAGGTGTCATTGATTCACCTGTGAGACGGGACGGGGATGTAGCACGATTTTTTGTCACGATAACATCCTGGGGTGAAAATCAACCTGATCAGAACGTGCATCGGTCTCTAGAAAAAATCGCGCTTCGTGTTAAACTTGCTTCTTTCCAGGAAGCAACACAAATAGAGCAGTGGAGACGTGGCAGTGTTATCGTGGCTCCGATCCGATTATCCCTACCAGCTCCTACGCGTAATCCTCATGCCTTCGACTACGCCAGCTACTTGTATTGGCAAGGCGTCCATGTTACAGGAGAAACAAGCTATCAAGCGATTGATGTGATACCTGCTTTCTCCGTGTCGGCAAGCTTTCAAGAGTGGCAGGACTCGGGTGCAAAGAGAATTGAATCATTATTTACTGATCCAGAAACAGCGGGTTACATGAAGTCGCTGCTGCTTGGTCTTGGACAAGAGGTGAACCTTGAGCTTGCGGCGATGTATTCGAATTTGGGCTTAAGTCATATCCTCGCGATTTCCGGTTTGCATGTGACGTTGGTTAGCTCCATGTTTATGTGGTGTTTGGAACGGATTGGAATCAGACGCAGACTCGCATTTGTCGTAACGATTTTGTTTTTGATCGGATATGTGCTTCTGGTGGGAGCCAGCGCGTCCGCGATCCGATCTGGACTGATGGGGAGTGTGGGTCTTCTCTGTCAAGTATTTGGAAAGAGGTTGGACGGCAAGGACGTCTGGGCAGGTGCACTCATTCTGATGCTGGTGTTGAATCCGTATCAGCTGTGGCATGTCGGTTTTCAGCTTTCCTTTGCGGTGACACTTGGTCTGATTATTTTTGTGCCATACAGCTTGCATGTGTTTGTGCGGGTACCCGTCTGGATTCGTACACTTGTGTCGGTTACTTTGTCAGCCCAGCTCGTTTCTTTCCCGTTTCTCATCTATCATTTTCATTTGTTTTCACCAGTGTCTTGGCTGGTCAATTTGGTAGTGACACCGATTCTCTCGGCTATAGCACTACCGTTCGGGTATATCGCGGTTGTCCTCGATTTCGTCCATCCGTTTTTGGCCGTGATCCCTGTTTGGGTATCAACGGCTATGCTGAAATGGATTCATCTCCCGCTGTTTGCTATCGAAAAAATGAGGCTCCCTTTCACATATTGGCCGCATCCTTCGTGGTGGTGGCTTGTTTTGTATACCTGCTTTTTGGGTGTTCTGCCCATTTCATGGAAGTTGGGCTATCATCGAAAGCGTGATATAATGCTTACTTTCGTTATATTTCTCATGTTTATTGTAGCAGCTAGACAGCCGTTTTCTGGAGTCGAAGAAGTACGAATTACCTTCCTTGATGTCGGACAAGGGGATTCCATCGTTGTCGAAATTGGTGATCAGAAGGTATACTTAATGGATGCAGGTGGGACAATGCGGTTCCCAGCTCCTGAACCATGGATGGAAAAGCGTGACCCATTTGAGGTGGGGAAAGACGTCGTTCTGCCGTTTCTGATGGCCAGAGGAATCGAGAAAATCGACCGCGTCGTCATGACGCATGGTGACCTGGATCACATCGGGGGAGTAAAGTCGCTTATTCCTCATTTTTCTTTTGGAGAGGTATTGGTGAATGGGACAGCACCTTCCAAATTGGAGGGCGAGATTGTCCAGCTTTTTCAACAAGAAGGGGTTCCGATTGTAACTGGGCTCCCGGGTCAATCTTGGTCAGATGGGCCGGGAATCGAGTGGAAGTGGCTGCACCCGGGGGAATCGACCTTCTCAGGAAATGATGCATCCGTAGTACTCCAACTGACTGCTTATAACAAGACTGTATTGTTTACGGGTGACATTGAAAAGGATGGGGAAAGCCAGCTTGTTCAAAACGGTTTGACTTCTGTGGATGTTTTGAAAGTAGCCCACCATGGAAGCAATACCTCGAGCACCGAAGAGCTCCTTGCAGTCACAGCACCAAAAGTTGCTGTAATCTCTGCCGGGGTGAAAAATCGGTACGGGCATCCATCGTCCGAAGTACTGCATCGCTTAAAAAAATCGGGTTCCGCCGTGTACAGGACTGATGCTCATGGAGCGATTACGCTGGTTATTACACCTTCGGGATTATATTGGCAGACCCAAATATTGGATACATAAACTGTTTGCAACTTTTTCAATGAGCGAACCGTCTGTAGGGGGGAGAAGAGAATATGCATGAAGCAGAGTTGATCAGGATGGCGCAATCCGGGGATCATGACGCGCTAGTCGAACTGCTTCGATCTATTGAGACCTCCGTTTACCGAAGCGCTTATTACATTCTAGGGAACGAACAAGACGCGCTAGATGCCTCCCAGGAAGTCCTCATTCGTATTTATCGAAAGTTGGACACCTATCAGGAAAAAGCAAAGTTCTCAACCTGGGTACAACGCATTGTCAGCAACGTCTGTATGGATAAATTTCGCGCGAAGAAGGAAACGGTCTCAATTGACGAGCACGAGTTGATCATTCCTGATCGTAACAACGTAGAAGAAGAAATCCTTCTCACCGGGCTGTCGAATGACATCCAGGAAGCCATCGGAAGATTGCCAAAGCAATACCGGATGGTTGTAGTACTCCGCTATCTAGAGGATTTGTCCTATCAAGAAATAGCGGAGGCACTAGATTTGCCGCTTAACACGGTAAAGTCGTATTTATTTCGGGCTAGGCAACAGTTACAGGAGCTGTTGTACGACTACCAGAAAGGGGGGATCGGTTGATGACCAACGAAGAGATTTTTGAACTCATGCAGCGGGATCTGGATCGAGATCTGGTGGAGTCAGAGCAGGAATTGCTCCATCGTTTGATTCAGAAAGATGTTGATCTGCAGCTTATGTACAACCGTTTGAAAGATGTGTCACAACAATTGGAACATCTGCCCCCTGTCGTACCTCCGTTCAGCATCGTAGATTCTATCCTGCCCAAGCTGGAATCAGCCGCTGCAAAGCCTGCTGCGGTGACATCTACGATGAACGAGGAAATCCTGCCCACTCTGGAAGTTAAGCGTGAGTCGTCTTCGCTGCCGGAATCAAAAAAGTGGAAGCGGATGAAAGTGTGGATGGCCAGTCTTGGTAGTACGGCCGTCGCTGCTAGCTTATTGGTTGGCATGCTGTTTTCGGGCGGTGATGGTAAGAAGCAAGAAGTCGATTCGTTCCAGAACGGAACGGACATGACGCCAGCGGTCGTGGAACAACCCAAAACCCCTGGGCCAGATGATCCGACTCCTCCAAGCAATAATCCAATACCATCGAATTCAAAAGAGGAAACGGACAAGGCAAAAAAGTCAAGTGGAGCAACTACTCAGACGAAGAGTAAAAGGCCACCGGCAAAGACCGAGAAAAAGCAAACATCGCCACCGAAGAAAACGAAAACGCCGCCACCACCACAAAAGAAGCCTGTACCTCCAACGCCAGTAATAACAGATGATAAGCCACCGGTATGGCCGATCGGACTGGAGGAGAATCAGGACAGAGAAGACAAAGAACCTGCTAATGACGATAAGGACGACGGTGGGGACAAGCAAGAGGAGAAAAACAAGGGAAAAAATAAAGAGAAGAAAAAAGATAAAGATGATAATGACTAACTTTTTTCCACGTATGGACCGGCACCGCTTGCGAGGATTTTGCGTATAGTACATTATCAAGCACCCCCTGCTTACCGTTTGGGGAGGAGGAATCCCGGGGCTTTTCCCTAAACGTTTACATAGAGGTGCCAACGGATGAAAAAACCGCTACCGATTCACTGGTGGCGGTTTTTTTTCGCTTTGTTTTGAGCAACATGTGCTATAATAACGCAGGTAAGAAGAAGGAAAGGGGAGAAAACGTATGCCACTCCTATCGGCTATTCGCGAAATACGGCAAAAACAATTCTCGCCGATCTACGTCTTATACGGGCCGGAGTCTTTTCTGGCCGAAGATTTTTTGGCGTTGGCTCGTAAAGAAATGATTGATCCAGAATTTACGGATTTGAATATGAGTGTGTATGATTGTACTGAAATAGGATTGAGTGAAATTCTACAGGATGCGGAAACCTTGCCGTTTATGGGCGAGCATCGATTGGTGATTGCCAGACAAGCCTACTTTTTAACAGGAAGTAAGCCTTCGACTAAGGTAGAAAGCGACCCGGATGCTCTGCTCGATTATTTGCAAAATCCGCCTCCCTACACCACACTTATTTTACATACAGAAGCTGACAAGCTCGATGAACGAAAAAAGCTGGTCAAAACGCTGCAGCAAAAAGCGAAAGTCATCCCTTTTCCGTTGTTAAAAGACGGAGATTTGTACGGCTGGGTAGAGCGGCATGCGGGTAAATACCAGGCGAAAATCGATCGTCAGCAAGCCATGAAGCTTGTGGAGCGAGTAGGAGCCGAGTTGCGTCTTCTAGACAAGGAAATCGAAAAGATGGCTCTGTTTGTCGGGGTGGGTGAAAGCATCACGGACGACGTCATCGAGCTGCTTGGAGCACGTACGCTGGAGCAGGATGTATTTGCGCTAATTGAGCAGGTCGCTTCGGGGAGATTGGACAAGGCACTCAGGATGATGTACGACTGCATGAAAACAGGAGAGGAGCCGATTAAGCTGCTGGCTCTCTTGGCGAGGCAGTTCCGCATGCTGTTGCATGTCAAGCAATTGGCGCCGCGTGGTTATTCGCAGCAACAGATGGCAGGTATGATTAAGATGCATCCTTACGCGGTGAAAAAAGCAATGGAGCAAGCACGTCATTTTTCTGAGGAGTCGTTGAAAAAACTACTGGGCATTCTGGCGGAAGAAGATTTTCGGATGAAGTCAGGGCAGGTAGACAAACGTCTCGCCCTCGAATTATTCATTGCACGTGCACATGACGAACGAACAAAACGGTCATGACGTTTATTACAGTAAAAAAACCCCTAGAACAAGATGTTCACGGGGTTTTTTTGCGCTTGGTCTCTTACGCTACAGGAGCGCTCAGAACGTTAAGCTTTTTCATCAAACGAGACTTTTGACGGTTTGCTGCGTTTTTATGAATGAGACCTTTCGAAGCGGCCTTGTCCAGCTTTTTCACAGCCACCAGAAGAGTAGATTTCGCCAATGCTACATCGGAAGCAGCGACAGCTTTCTCAAAGCTCTTGATGGAAGTACGCAGATCAGACTTTTGAGAAGCACGGTGTGCGCGACGCTTTTCGATTGTTTTGGTGCGTTTAATCGCGGATTTAATATTTGGCATGTGTGTCACCTCCTTAGACGACCATAGACATACAGTCATACAACAAAGTAATTCTAGCATGGGGCGAACCCATTTGCAAGAAAGGATTCGGAATAAAAATGAAGGATTCAAGCAAGCTAGTAGCAGGAACAAAATGGTCAGTACTTTATTCACTTCGGATCAAAGGAGCTGATGAACATGGCACATAACATTGATTTGTCTGGTTATTCCATTCGTACGGATCTTGCAGTGGAGGCCCACGAGCTTGCCCAGCAACAAAACCAGAGCGATATTGAGGGCGTTTGGCTGCAAGCTGATGACAGCGAGCCCAATGTGAAAGTAACGAGATTACATGTGGAAACAGAGGGAGCGGGGAAGGAAATCGGCAAGCTTCCGGGGCATTACCTTACGATTGAAGTGCCAAAGCTGCGGGATAATGATACCTCGATCGAAGAGCAGGTGGCCAAGCGATTCTCCGTCGAATTTGCCATGTTTCTCAAACAACTGGGAATCACTGAGGACAAAAAGGCTCTCGTTGTTGGTCTCGGCAACTGGAATGTGACCCCGGATGCGCTGGGGCCGATGGTTGTGGAAAATTTGTTAATTACACGTCATCTGTACACGCTGGCGCCTGAAACCGTTGGAGAAGGGTATCGGGAAGTCAGTGCGCTATCACCGGGTGTCCTTGGGATTACGGGTATAGAAACGAGTGAGATTATTTTTGGTGTCGTGGAAAAAAGCAAACCCGATTTTGTCATCTGTATCGATGCTCTTGCGTCCCGCGCTCTGCACCGGGTCAACACGACGATTCAAATATCGGATACAGGGATTCATCCCGGTTCAGGGGTCGGAAACAAGCGCAAAGCGATTGATCAGACTACGCTTGGTGTACCTGTGATTGCGATAGGAGTCCCTACGGTCGTTTTTGCCTCCACGATTGTCAATGATGCAATTACGTACTTGATGGGGCATTTTGGACAATCGATGGTGGAGAGCAAGCGGGCGTTTAACAAACTGGCAATGAGCACGCTGCCAGAGCGTAAGGAACCGTATACGGAAGAGGACTTGCCCGACATGGAATCACGTAAGACATTCATGGGATTGGTAGGTTCACTGCCGGAAGAAGAGAAACGACAACTGATTCATGAGGTCCTCCGACCGCTTGGACAGGATCTGGTCGTCACCCCAAAAGAAGTGGACGATTTTATTGAAGGCGTGGCGAATGTGATCGCAACAGGTCTGAATCGCGCCTTGCACAGTGCAGTGAATGAAGAAAATAGCGGCTCGTATACCCACTAAGTCGTAAAAAGCTAGAGTGAGAGAGAAAAGCTAGAAAAGGGTTCTATCGTCTCTATGAGCCTCATAAGCTAAAGCATAGACAAGCACGAGGGGAAGTTCTCCCGACGTGCAAACATGCTACAGCTAGAGGAGTGAGACAGATGGCGACCCTCATTCAACGCCAATTCGTTGTTCTTTCATTTATAACCGCCTTCCTGTTTGTCATGACAGGAGTGCTTTCGCTCGGCGGGAACCGAATCGCAATTTCTTCCTCCGCCATTCAACAGGCCGCTTCTCATATTTCCAGTCTGGCGATTTTGGGGTGGATGGGGCAGGAAATTCCGGTTTTGTCCGAAACGGTGCAAGCACAGGCTGATGATCGCACGAATAGCGTAACGGGTTTTCTCTTTCGCTTGGCAACCAATATACAGCCAGGAGACTTGCGTAGCTTACTAGGCAGGGAGCTCCCTGGGATGGTAACGACAGAGGATGCCAGGTTTGTCGTACAGGGAAAAGGAGCTTCTCTCGCAGATTTTTATTTGGAGTACCCCGCTCATCCGAGACAGGTAGAGGATCAATCGCAAGTAGTTCCGATCGTAGAGCCAAAGCCGGAGGATACCACGAAGTCAGGCGAAACGAAGCCAGTTCCTGTACCCAATTCCATCACGAACGGCAAAAAAATCGTTTACGTCTACAACTCGCACAATCGGGAATCGTGGTTCAGTGAGACGAAGCCAGTGGGAACCTCCGTCGATCATCCTACGAGAAATATATCGTTAATCAGCAAGTATTTATCAGAAGCGTTGAATGACAGAGGAATTGGTTCGGACGTGAGCACCGACGACATCTATCAGCAGCTGTTGAACAAAAAAATGCACTACTCCTTCTCCTACGCGGAATCTTTGCAAGTAGTCAAATCAGCAACGGTGAAAAACAAGGAGCTGTACTACTTTTTCGATCTGCATCGAGACACAGCGCCACGAGAGCGTACAACGGTCACGATCAAAGGAAAAACGTATGGAAGAGTATTGTTCGTCATCGGGAAAAGAAACAAAAGCTACGAGAAAAATGAGGCGTTTGCAACGGAGCTTCATGAGTTGATGGAAAAAATGTACCCAGAGCTTTCGCGTGGCGTGATGGAAAAAGGCGCAAAAACGGATCATGGCGAGTATAATCAGTCCCTCTCCCCGGGAAGTCTGTTAATAGAAATAGGTGGTACGGAAAACAGCGTGCAGGAAAGCATGAATACGGCAGAAGCATTGGCTGATGTTTTCGCAGCCTATTATCAGCAAGCTGAAAAAGTAGGCAAAACAGTTTCTGACGAGCCTGCAAAGAGGTGACGGGCATGAACGTGACGATGAAGCTGACTGGACTGTTAATCATCTTGCTGGTCGGGGTAGTTTTGGGATTGCAAACGGCTGAGCGTGGAATATCCAAGGTAAGTGGAGTGCCTGAGGGGCAGGCTCAAACCTTTTCCATCAAAAAAGTGGATCAAGGGCAAGTGGAGATCGCGGTAATGGGCAAGCAGGTTCAGACCGCCAACCCGAAGGAAATGGTCAACTACGTCAGTCGGATCGGTTTGACTTTGGGTGGAAGCATTAAAAGTGGGGCGCAGAGTTTTGTCGATTGGGTAGGGAGTTTTTTTGAACCGTGAAAATGGTTTATGCGCAAAAAGAAGGGGTGCAGAAAGCCCCAGTGACAAAAGACCCGTACAGGCGGGTCTTTTGCATGCGACCACAGATGCTTCATTCGATCTGCTAAAACAGTGCAAGTGAGGCTACATCAACAATGAAAGGGCTATCATAAAATTCTTTTACATAATTTTAAAACGCAAGTGAAATATTCTTTTTAATCAGTAAAGAGATAATAGTTTGAATTTATTGTGTTGCGAAAAAATTGAATAAATGGCATAATGTCTACTGATAGGTCTATTTTGGAAGTATATATCGGTGAGAGAGGTGAGCCACGTGTCACATCCTGTCCTACAAATCGAAAACCTGCAAACGCACTTTTTCACGGACCGCGGCCAAATCCCTGCCGTTGATGGCGTGACGATCACGGTACAAAAAGGAGAAGTAGTCGGTATCGTAGGCGAATCCGGCTGCGGAAAGAGCGTTACCTCCCTTTCCGTTATGAAGCTAGTACCCAATCCCCCAGGGAGAATCGTGGGAGGCTCGATTAAATTCAAGGGGGAGGACCTCGTATCTGTCGACGAAAAGCGAATGAGAGACATCCGCGGAAATGAAATTGCGATGATCTTTCAGGAGCCGATGACGTCGTTAAATCCGGTGTTTACGATTGGAGACCAGATAGGAGAATCAGTCCGATTACATACGAAGGCGAGCAAAAAGGACGCAAGAGCACGTGCCATTGAGATGTTGAAAAAAGTCGGAATTCCTCGAGCAGAAGCCATCGTCGATGAATACCCGCACCAGCTTTCCGGGGGAATGCGGCAGCGTGTCATGATTGCGATGGCAATGGCTTGCAATCCTGAGCTTTTGATTGCAGACGAGCCTACTACCGCGCTTGACGTGACGATTCAAGCGCAGATTTTGGACCTGATGCGCCAACTCAACCGGGAAGCAGACACAGCCATTCTCCTCATTACCCACGATCTTGGCGTCGTTGCGGAAATGTGTCACCGCGTCGTGGTGATGTACGCAGGAAACGTGATTGAACAAGGCGATGTTCGTACGATCTTAAAAAATCCGAAGCATCCTTATACGATTGGCTTGTTGAATTCGTTGCCGAAGCTAGAAGGATCACAGGAGCGTCTCTATTCGATTCCAGGCAACGTCCCGATTCCAGGTTCGCTTACTGTCGGATGCCGATTTGCACCTAGATGCGATAAAGTATCAGACCGATGCCGCAGTGAGATGCCAGAATTAAAAGTGGTAGGGGACAATCACCTTTCCCGCTGCTGGCTGACCGAATAACCCGAGAGGAGCATGCAGGTGGCAGAAGATCTTCTGATCGTAAAAAACTTGAAAAAATACTACCCAATCACAGGCGGTGTTCTTGGAGGGGAAGTAGGTGTAGTAAAGGCGGTAGATGATGTATCGTTTACCGTTAAGAGTGGAGAAACTTTGGGGCTGGTAGGTGAGAGCGGCTGTGGAAAGTCCACGACGGGACGTTCCTTGCTGCGACTGATTGAACCGACCTCCGGTGAAATCACTTTTGACGGGACCAATGTCATGTCGCTTTCCACAGATGCGATGAGAAAGATGAGACGTGACATGCAAATTGTCTTTCAGGACCCGTTTGCTTCACTCAACCCTAGACATAATATTGAGAAAATTTTGGAAGAGCCCTTGATTGTACATGGTTTGGGTTCTTCGGCAGAGCGAAAAAAGCGCGTGCAGGAAATGCTGGAGATCGTTGGTCTGAGCAGCTATCATGCGAGCCGTTATCCGCATCAATTCAGCGGAGGACAGAGGCAGCGGATCGGTATTGCGAGAGCGCTGATGCTCAAGCCCAAATTGATCGTTGCGGATGAGCCCGTGTCTGCACTGGACGTGTCCATTCAGTCGCAGGTGCTCAATCTCATGCAGGATTTGCAACGCGAATTCGGCCTTACATACTTGTTCATTGCCCATGATTTGAGTGTAGTGCGTCACATCAGTGATCGGGTAGGCGTGATGTACCTTGGCAGAATTGTCGAGCTAACGACGAGTAGCCAATTGTATTCCAATCCGCTTCATCCCTATACAAAAGCATTGCTGTCGGCGGTACCTTCGCCAGACCCTGATGCTGTACGAGAAAGAGTCATCCTCCAGGGAGATGTGCCGAGCCCTGCAAAACCTCCAAGTGGCTGTACATTCCATACGAGGTGTCCCCATGTGACAGAGGAGTGTCGTACTGTGCGACCAGAATTTATGGACGCAGGCGACGGACACTTTGTTGCTTGTCACTTATACAAGTCCTAATCGACAAAAGGGAGTCTGCCTGCCGAATAGGAAGTCTTGTAAAGGGGGGATGCAAAGCAATAGGTATTGTATCGACCATCTACCAAAAAGGAACATGCGAACATTATTAGAAAAAGGGGGATGTTTTCATGAAGAAGAGAGTTCTCTCCGCAACCATGACCAGCCTAGTGGCGCTGGCCATGCTGATTGCTGGATGCTCTAGCACTCCAACGACACAAGCGCCGGCAGAACAACCAAAGACAGAAACTCCGGCACCTGCAACTGAGCCTGCAAAAACTGGACCGAAGCAATTAATCGTCGGTCGCGGTGCAGACACAAAGGGGCTTGACCCAATCGGACAAACAGATGGTGAGACATTCAAAGTAACAGAGAACATCATGGATACTTTGATCGGTTTTGCTGACGGCTCAACAGAGCTCGCTCCATCGTTGGCTGACAAGTGGGAAGTATCTCCTGATGGTCTTGTTTATACGCTGACACTGAAATCTGGCGTGAAGTTCCACGACGGTACCGATTTCAATGCAGAGGCGGTCAAATACAACTTTGAGCGCTGGAGCGACAAGAGCCATCCACAGCATTCGCCAGAGGGCTTCGAGTATTACATTAGCCAGTTTGGCGGCTACAAAGGTGATGCGAATCACATAATCAAATCCGTGGAAGCAGTAGATCCAACGACTGTAAAATTCACACTGACTCGTCCACTCGCTCCATTCCTTGCTAACCTGGCTATGTCTCCTTTTGCAATCGGTTCGCCTGAAGCATTGAAAAAAGATGTTAAAAAGTTCAATGAGCACCCAATTGGTACTGGACCATTCAAATTCGTTGAGTGGAAACGTAACGATACCATCACGCTCGAGAAAAACCCTGATTACTGGAACAAAGGGTTCCCGAAATTGGATAAATTGGTATTCAAGGTCATTCCAGAAAATACGGCACGTCTGACTGCTTTGGCATCAGGTGAGATCGATTTGATGGATGGTCTGAACACAGATGATATCCCAGCAGTAAAAGACAACAAAGAGCTGCAACTATTCCTCCGTCCTACTAATAACATTGGTTACATTGGCTTTAACGTAGAGAAGAAGCCACTCGACAATCCAAAAGTTCGTGAAGCCATTGCTTATGCAATTAACAAACCTGAAATCGTAACGGCCTTCTTCGATGGCGTTGGAGAACCAGCAGTCAACCCAATGCCAAAGACCATGTGGGGACATAACAACGATATTAAAGATCGTGAGTTCAACCTCGATAAAGCAAAACAATTGCTTGCAGAAGCAGGACATCCAAACGGTTTCAAAATCAAGTTCTGGGCAATGCCAGTACCGCGTCCATACATGCCTGAAGGTGTGAAGATTGCAGAGGCAATCCAGCAAGACCTGAAGAAAATCGGGGTTGATGCTGAGATCGTGACGATGGAATGGGCAACGTATTTGGAAAAAACTCGCTTGGGTGAGCAAGAAATGTTCATGCTTGGTTGGACAGGTGACAATGGCGACCCTGACAACTTCCTGGCTGTGTTGCTCGACAAAAACAACATCGGCAGCAACAACTATACACGCTGGGCAAACGAAGAAGCACATCAATTGATGATGAAAGCACAGTCCACTCCAGACCAAGCGGAGCGCGATAAACTGTACAAACAAGTACAAGAGATCATCTTCAAAGACGTGCCAATGGTTCCGCTGGCACACTCTACACCAGCATTGGCAGGAAAAGCGAATATCATAGACTACAGCCCGCATCCAAAAGGGTCTGAAAGTTTGGAAAAAGTAGACTTCAAGTAAGCTGATTCATCGTAAAAGGGTAAGAGGAGTGCATACCTCTTCTTACCCTTCTTTCATTATTTGGCGATTATTTTATGCAGGAAGGCGAGGAGATGGCATTGCTAGCTTACAGCATTCGAAGAATTTTAATGCTCATTCCTGTCTTAGTGGGCATGTCAATCATCGTTTTTTCCATTATTCGTGCCATCCCTGGTGATCCGGCTTTGACGATTTTGGGAGAAAAGGCAACACCACAAGCGATTGCAGACATACGAGAGGCATTGGGTTTAAATAATCCGTGGTACATACAGTATTTCGATTATATGAAAGATATTTTGAGCGGAAATCTTGGGGAATCGTTACAAACGAATGCGCCGATTTCAGATGAAATCTTGCCTTATTTGGCGGCGACGACTGAGCTTACGATTGTGAGTATGCTGATTGCGGTGTTTATCGGTGTAAATGCAGGAATTCTTTCTGCGTGGAAGCAAAACTCCTGGTTTGACTACTGTGCGATGTTGATCGCCTTGGTTGGTGTATCCATGCCAATTTTTTGGCTAGGTTTGATGGAGCAGTGGGTGTTTGCCCAAGAACTGAAATGGCTGCCATCAGTTGGTCGCGACGATTCGCGTAATCCCGTAGAGGCCATTACGCACTTTTATATACTGGATACGATGATCGCTGGTAGTTGGGATCAGCTGTGGGAAGTCATCAAGCATTTGATCCTGCCAGGAATCGCGTTAGGTACGATCCCGATGGCGATCATTGCGCGTATTACTCGATCGAGCATGTTGGAAGTCATGCGTGCCGACTATGTCAGAACCGCTCGTGCAAAAGGGCTAGCACAGTTTTGGGTGGTGTACAAGCATGCACTGAAGAATGCGATGATCCCTGTCTTGACGGTAATTGGTTTACAAACAGGGTTGCTGTTGGGTGGAGCTGTTTTGACAGAAACGATCTTCGGATGGCCAGGTGTCGGTCGTTATATTGTGACCGCCATTGGAAACCGTGACTATCCGGTTATCCAATCCGGTATCCTTGTGATCGCGACCATTTTCGTCCTGATCAACCTCTTGGTCGACCTTCTGTACGCCTATATCGATCCACGCATCAAATATCGCTAAGGAGGGACGAAGAGACATGGCACAACCACAATTACAACCACAAGCACAAGTAGTACCTTTAAAAGTGAAGCAAGAAGAAGTCGTCTCTCCTTGGAAGGATGCATGGAGAACGCTACGAAAAAACAAGCTGGCGTTGGTGGGCTTCGGGATTATTTTGTTTTTCATTGTTGTGGCGGTTTTAGCTCCATGGATTGCTCCGTATCCGTACGACGAAGGCAAGCTCGTGATGAAAAACAAGCCACCTTCCGAAGAGCACTGGTTTGGAACAGATTACAATGGTCGCGATGTATTTAGTCGCGTTATTTATGGGGCACAAATCTCCTTGTGGGTAGGGACGTTCTCTGTCATTGGCTCCGTTCTCGCGGGAACCTTGCTCGGTCTTTTGGCAGGATACTATGGCAGATGGATCGATACGATCATTTCGCGTATCTTTGATATTATGCTTGCCTTTCCTAGTATTCTGTTGGCAATCGCTGTTGTTGCCATCTTGGGTCCTTCCTTGCAAAACGCCTTGATTGCGATTGCGATTATTAACATTCCGACATTTGGACGGTTAGTACGCGCCCGCGTATTGAGCTTGAAGGAAGAAGAATTCGTTATGGCCGCACGGGCAATTGGGATGAAAAATTCCAGGATTATCATGCAGCATATTTTGCCGAACAGCCTCGCACCAATCATTGTGACCGGGACGATGGGGATCGCAACAGCGATTATCGAAGCAGCTGCACTTGGCTTTCTCGGACTGGGAGCACAAGCGCCAGAACCAGAATGGGGAAAAATGCTTGCTGATTCACGTCAGTACATTCAGAAAGCACCATGGACTGTTATTTTTCCGGGGCTCTCTATCATGCTGACAGTTCTCGGCTTTAACTTAATCGGGGACGGCTTGCGCGATGCACTCGACCCGCGTATGAAGAGCTAGTCAAAACGCAAAAAGACAGAAGGGCTGGAGGTACCCGTCCTTCTGTCTTTTCTTTTTTTATGTTTCTTCCATGAAGGTGCGGCACAACTGATTGAAAGCAGGAGCAGCTTTCGTGATGACTTGATGCTTCACGTTAGGGATCATCTCGAGTTTTGCTTTTGGCAATTTCATAGTAAGCATCTGTGCATAATGGTGCATCCGTTGATCTTGTTTGCCATAAGCAAGTAAAATCGGAAGCTGAATGTTGCCCAGACGCTCCGTACAATGATAACGATGTCCGGCAGCGTAAAGGTATTTCAGGCTAGTGGGATCTGTTTTGGAGGCCTGTACCGTCCATTTTTCACGCATTTCTGGGTCAGCGACATGTGAGGAAGCAATCGAACGGGCAAGAAGAGGGACTCCGTGAAGCATCGACATTGCCTGTGCCATCCAAAATCGTCCATGTAAATACAGGTCATTCACTTCGGAAAAGCCGCTCACGAGTATGGCGCCTTTTACAGCATCCGAATAGCGAAGACAATATTCAAGGGCGATGGAAACACCTTGGGAGTACCCCAAAATAAAGGGACGTTCAATGCCGAGTGACCGGACAAGCTTATGGAGCTGTTCTGCCAGCTCCCCAATGGAAAAGGGCTTCTCCATCGGTGAACTGTCGCCATGTCCGGGCAAATCAGGGACAATGATCTGATATGTATCTGCGAGTGTTTGCTGATAAACAAAATTGATAGAGCCGATGCATGGCGCATGGATACACAATAACGGCTGGCCTTTTCCCGATATGTGAAAAGCAAACTGCTTGCCATCCTGATGGACGAGTATTTGTTCCATTTTCATTTTCACCCCACCCTTAGGTTGTCCGATATGAAGTAGATTTTTCATTTGAACTCTTCTTTTTTTGATGGGGAAGTGGTATTCTCGCAATAGAATAATTGGTGAAAGCAGGGTGAAGAAGTTGTTTCAAGAGCGCATTTCGAAGCTCCACACGTTTTTGACAGAGCAAGAGCTGAACGCGGTGTTGATTACCTCTCCTAAGCACGTTTACTATTTGACCGGATTTTTTACAGACCCGCATGAACGTTTTATGGGTCTCGTTATTCCTGCTGAGGGAAAACCTTCTTTGATTGTACCTGCTCTTGATCGTGAGGCAGCCGCAGAGGCTTCGTTCGTTCAAGATATCCATACACATACGGATATCCAAAACCCCTATGAAATCCTCAAGCAAGTGTTGCCAGCGAACTTGACGAAGCTCGGTATTGAAAAAAGTCATATGACTGTCGAGCGCTATGAAGCACTTGGACAAGTTGTTCTGGCGTCGAGCTATGTAGATGTGGAAGAGCCACTGCGTGAAATGCGTTTGATCAAATCGGCGGATGAAGTGGAGCGTTTGAAGCACGCTGTTCAGTTGGTCGAGGAGTCCTTGCGGGAGACCCTGAAAAAAGTCAAGACAGGCATGACCGAGACAGAAATCGTAGCTGAGCTGGAATTCCAGATGAAGCGCTTGGGTGCCGAAGGTCCGTCCTTTACGTCCATGGTATTAGCAGGGGAGAAGTCGGCACTGCCACACGGGAAACCAGGAACGCGCCAGGTGCAAGAAGGCGACTTGCTTTTGTTTGATATCGGGGTAGCAGCCAACGGATATGTATCCGATATTACCCGTACCTTTGCTGTAGGCGAGATCAGTGCTCAGCTTCAAGAAATTTACGAGACAGTATTGGCTGCCAACGAAGCGGCCATTGCTGAGATTCGTCCGGGTGTGACTTTTTCGCATTTGGATAAAACCGCTCGCGATGTCATCACCGCAAAAGGCTACGGAGAATACTTCATGCACCGTCTTGGGCATGGACTTGGGATGGATGTACATGAATATCCATCTGTTCACAGCCAGAACCAAGAAGTGCTTCGTCCAGGGATGGTCTTTACGATCGAGCCAGGCATCTATCTGCCAGGTGTAGGCGGAGTGCGGATTGAAGACGATGTATTGGTTACGGAAACGGGCGTTGAAATTCTCACGCAGTTCCCGAAAAAACTGACTACTATCAATGAATGAATAAATCGTAAAATTGAATACGTATCGAATGGTGCTAGATGGCATATGCCGTCAGCTTAAAAGGGAAGTCCGGTGAGAAACCGGCGCGGTCCCGCCACTGTAACGAGGAGCAACTAGCGAATAGCCACTGTTTTTTGCGAGACAAAAAATGGGAAGGTAGCTGGGTGTGTTGATTCGTAAGCCAGGAGACCTGCCATGCGATCATATACAATCGACCCACGAGGATGGGGCAGATGTGGAAACAGCCTATGAAACGGCGCCTTTGTGCCTGCTTATAGCTATATCTACGTTTGTCATGCACCTCCCGATTGAAATGGGGGGTGCTTTTTTTGTGGAGGATTTCGTTCAACTCATCATATACATACAGAGAAGGGGATTACAGATGTTGAAGACAAACAAACCACATGCAGTAATGAAAGGACTAGCTTTCGGTATCATGACAGCTGCTATGCTTTTGGTTTCGGCATGCGGCTCCACTACGACAACACAGGCTCCAGCCAAAACCGAACAAACGGCTGCACCAGCAGCAGAGAGCAAGCCTGTAACACTAACCAATAATGGCATCGAAATGATCTATCCAACAGCACCTGAGCGTGCAGTGACTTTGAACCAACACGTTACCGAAATCATGCTGGCATTGGGCCTGGCTGATAAAATGGTCGGAACTGCATACCTAGACGATAAAATCCTTCCAGAGTTAAAAGCAGATTACGACAAGATTCCGGTACTGTCTGACAAGTATCCTACGAAAGAAGTGCTGCTGGCAGCGAACCCAGACTTCGTGTACGCCGGATGGAAAAGCGGCTTCGGCGAAAAGGGTGTAGGATCGATGCAGGATTTGGAAAAGGTCGGCATCAAATCGTATCTGCAAGCGTCTTCTAGCATGCCTGGCCCGACAATCGACGATGTGTTTGCAGACATTACGAATATTGGACGCATTTTTCGTGTGGAAGACAAAGCCAATGATTTGATTAATAAAATGAAGAGTGAATTGGATCAAACGATTAGTAAAATTGGCAAAGTGGACGAGCCGCTTAAAGTATTCGTGTACGACAACGGAGAAGATAAACCATTCACAGCAGCCAACAACTACATGACGTCCTTAATCAAGACTGCTGGTGGTAAGAACATTTTTGATGACATTCAAAAGGGTTGGGCAGAGGTCAGTTGGGAACAAGTAGTGAGTCGCAATCCTGACGTGATTATTATCGTAGACTACGGTGATAGAACCGTTGAGCAAAAACGCAATTTCCTTTTGACCAAAAAAGAACTGGCGGATATCCCGGCGATTAAAAATCAACGACTAATGGTATTGCCATTGTCCGCGGCTTCTGAAGGCGTTCGAGCACCGATTGCGCTAAAAATTTTGGCGGAAGGACTCTACCCGGATAAATTCAAATAGAGTACACCCCTTTTAAGGGAGGGAATAGCACTGCAACAGTTCAAGTTACCTTATATCATCATTACTCTACTGGTCGGACTCTTCCTCTCGATTACGTTCGCAGTTACCTTGGGTTCAGTGGAAATTAAGCCGACAACGGTATGGAAAATCGCCTTATCAAAAATTCCGATGTTGACCCAATGGATTCAGGTGGATTGGTCCAAAGGGGAGCAAACGATTATTTGGGATATTCGCTTTCCGCGTGTACTCTTGGGGGCGATCGTCGGCGCAGGTCTGTCTGTCGTGGGAGTAGCGATCCAGTCGTTAGTTCGCAACTCCCTGGCTGACCCGTATGTGTTAGGTGTATCTTCAGGTGCTTCCGTTGGAGCTACCTCGGTCATTATATTCGGAGCATTCAGCATGTACGGGCAGTATGCGCTATCCTTTGGCGCTTTTACAGGCTCCCTTGTGTCAATCATTCTCATTTTTACGCTATCCCGTATCGGAGGACAAAACTCGACGGTACGTCTGCTCATGGCTGGAATTGCGATATCTGCGATCTTGTCTGCCATTACCAGTCTCCTTGTCTTTTCAGCGCCGAATGAGCATGGAATTGGGACGGTCCTGTTTTGGTTAAGTGGAAGTCTGGCTGGCGGGAAATGGGAGTACCTGACTATTCCTACATTGATTGTCGTCATCTGTCTCATCGTCTTAATGGCCCAATACCGCTCGTTGAATGCGATGCTGATGGGAGAGGAGTCAGCGGGGACATTGGGGGTTAATACGGTACAATTCCGCAAGCTTCTCCTGGTGATCACGGCACTTCTCACGGGGGTAATCGTGTCCATCGCGGGATCAATCGGTTTTGTCGGATTAATGATGCCCCACATCGTCCGTGTGATGGTCGGATCAGATCACAGACGTGTTCTTCCTGTCAGCGCTTTATTTGGCGCGATATTTCTAATCTGGGTAGATGTAGTCGCCAGGCTCGCATTTGCACCGGAAGAGCTGCCAATTGGTATTTTGACAGCGCTGTGTGGAGGTCCATTCTTTATCTGGTTGATGTTGCGGAGTTCTTATTCCTTTGGAGGTAGCGGACGATGAATTTGTTGGTGGAGAATATATCGGTCGAACTGGAGAAAAAGGAAATCCTTCGCAACGTCAGTCTGGAGGTGCGCTCTGGAGAGTTTGTGGGGCTGATCGGGCCGAATGGCAGTGGGAAGTCCACATTGCTAAAAAGCATTTATCGCGTATTGAAGCCGCGTTCGGGATGGATCTCGCTTGATGGAGACGACGTGTATAAGTTAACCTCACGTCAAAACGCTCAGCGAATGGCGGCAGTACGGCAGGAGTCCTCTGTTGAATTCGATTTTTCGGTAACCGAAATCGTGAATATGGGACGTGCTCCGCATAAACGGCTGTTTCAGTCCGATAACGCAGAAGACGCTCGAATTTGTGAAGATGCGCTACAGCGGGTAGGGATGCATACATATGCCGATCGCAGCTTTTTCAGTTTATCGGGTGGGGAGAAGCAGCGGGTGCTGATTGCCAGAGCGTTGGTGCAGCAAGCTGAGTTTCTTGTCCTTGATGAACCGACGAATCATTTGGATGTTCGATACCAATTGCAGGTCATGGATCTGGTCAAAACGCTGGGAATTACGGTCTTGTCTTCGTTGCATGATCTCAATATCGCAGCGATGTACTGTGATCGTCTGTACGTGATCTGTGAGGGGGAAATCGTTACCTCAGGGACGCCGGAGGAAGTCTTGACACCCCAGCTGATTCGGAATGTTTTCGGCGTAGAGACAGAAGTGACGACCCATCCCATTACAGGCAAAAGACATGTGTATTTCTACTCGGAAGCGATCCGTGTGAAACCATCTATCCAGAAGGTAATGAGTGGAGCCAACGGATAGGGGCGGAGTTGAGTTTTCTGTGATTTTCATAAGGGGATGCCTAGTCGGCGTCCTTTTTTGTTAAGGCTACAGTATATGGATTTCAAATAAATTTTTTATCATATAAAAAATTGTTGAAGAAGAATTTACAGAATAGTATGGTTAAAGAAAGGGATGAAATTGATGACGAGGTGATGGTCTTATGTCCAAAGTAGAGCAGCGTTTAAAAGAGTTAGGGTATGAGTTGCCGCCAGTTCCTCCAACCATGGCGAACTATGTGTCATGTGTACAGACTGGCAATGTCATTTATACATCCGGTGCTGGGTGCTATGTAAATGGAAACCCGATATATCTAGGCAGGCTCGGATCGGATGTGACGATCGAGCAGGGCTACGAGGCTGCAAAGGTCACGGTTCTGAATCTGCTAGCCATTTTGAAAAGCGAGATTGGTGATTTGGATCGAATCACACGGATTGTCAAGCTGTTCGCACTCGTCAGCAGCGCCCCTGATTTCTACGAGCAGCCGCGGGTGGTTAATGGAGCTTCTGATTTCCTCATCGAAATTTTTGGTGAAGCGGGTAAGCATGCGAGAGCGGCAGCTGGGACATCTGTTCTTCCGTTTAACAATCCGATCGAAATTGAGATGATTGTGGAAGTGAACGAGGGGTAATATGAAAAACGTACATCCGATATTAGCAAGCTACATTCCGGTAGTAGAGGGACTGGCACGGACATTTGGCGAGCATTGTGAAGTGGTGTTACATGATCTGACAGGCGATATTTCCTCATCGATCATTGCCATTTTCAACGGCCATGTCAGTGGCAGGCAAATCGGTTCGCCGGTAACGAATTTGGCACTGCAAGCTTTACGTACGGCGAAGGTCAGTGAAGAAGCTTTTGACCTCAACTACCGCAACGACACCATCAAAGGCAAACAGATCAAATCGAGCTCCATTTACATCAAGGATGAGCATGGAGAAGTCATTGGCAGTCTGTGCATCAATCTTGATATCACTCATCTCGCAATGGCGCAATCATTCATCGAATCGATGATGGTGATCCAAGACAAGCGTGAGTCAGAAAAAGCGGAAGAGAACTTCGCCCCGACTGTCGGGACTTTAATGGAGCAAATGATAGACGATTGCCTGAAACGAACAGGCAAACCAATTGCCCTGATGCAAAAAGAAGAGAAGATTCAATTTATCCACCAGTTGGATGAAATGGGTCTCTTTTTGATCAAAGGAGCCGTGCAATACGTCGCGGATTTGTTGGATATATCCAAATTCACGGTTTACAACTATCTCGATAAGAAAAATCCATAGAACAAGATGGGAGATGACCCGTATGACGGAAGTAACGAGAGAACAGGCGCGCAAATTTCATGACGGTGTTCACGTTCTAGATGGGCATTTTGATCTGCTGATGGATGTGGAGATTCAGCGTGGATACGGTCGAACCAAAATGATCGAGACAGAGTATTTGCCACGGTTCCAGCAGGGTGGCGTGCATTCCATCGTAGCAGCAGTGTTCGTAGAGGATGCGTTTGTACCGGAGATGAGTCTGCGCAAGGCACTCAACCAGATCAGCGCTATGCATGCAGAAGCGGCAGAGTCTCCCGAGCACATCGTCATCGCGAAAAATCTGGATGATTTGCAGCGGGCAAGAGCGGAGCAAAAAGTATCGTTCATTCTGTCGTTGGAAGGGGCAGAGCCACTGCATAACGACCTGAGTCTCTTGCGTGTCTTTTATGAGCTTGGAGTACGGATGATGGGGCTGGTCTGGAGTCGGCGCAACTTCGTTGGGGACGGCAGCTTTTTTGCACCGGTTCGCGAAGGAAAAAAAGGGGGCATCACCGATTTCGGTGTGCGTCTCATCGAGGAAGCGGAAAAGCTGGGCATCGTCATCGATGTGAGCCATTTGAATGACGAAGGGTTCTGGGACGTGATGGAAATTGCTGAAAAGCCCGTGATTGCATCTCATTCCAACAGCCGAACAGTCGTGCCGACAATGCGCAATCTGACAGATGAGCAAATCAAAGCGATTGCGGAAAAGGACGGACTTGTCGGGCTGAATGCGTTTAGCATGTTTGCAGCGGCTAACAGCGCTGACGCAACTATTGAGAGACTGATTGATCATGTTGACTATATGAAAAAGCTTGTTGGAGCAAGGTACATCGGTATAGGCCTTGACCTGTGCGATGATTTGACGAAATATTTGCCCTTGGACAAGATTGCCAAAACCAAAGAGATGCCATTTGATGTAGTAAAAGGCCATGCGTCACTTCCGGAAATTACGCGTGAGCTAATGAAGCGAGGGTACACGGATGCAGAAATCGAAGGAATCTTGGGTGGTAATTTCCTCAGAGTGTATCAGGAAGTGTGGAAGTAGATCAGATAACAGGAGGAATGGCGGATGGCACAGACTGGGCATAAACGAGCTTCTTTTGGCTATTATCAATCTGGCATCAAGGTAGCTGATATACGCTTTGAGGATGGGGAAGTTTGGTATCGGGGCACAGGTTGGGATACAGGTGGTGCGGCTAAAGGTCTGTTTGCACAACTGGCTGAAGGGGAAGCAGCCTACGAGTTGCCTCTCCTCACCCTGGCACAAAAGCTGCTCGAATGGGAGCAAATCGACTGGGAGAGCGATCAAGTCGTGTTTCCGGAAAGTGGAGGGCACTACCAACGTCACCTGTCCATCGAAGGTACAGGTCCTGCAGGGCAAAAGCAAGCGTGGATATGGGCGGTGCGCGAAGCAGCGCAGCCAATTGACTTGATCATTTGTGAGAACGAAGTCATCGCTTTTGTGCTGACAGGTCGTGGCGATAGCGCTGTATTGGCTAAAACAGGGTGGGAGGATTTGACGCCGCTCACGATGTGGCAGGACCCTCAGTTGTCCGAAGTTAACTACGGTGTACATCATTTGGGTAGGCATGATGTAGAGATGAGAGATGGCATTCGTCTGGCGACCGAGGTTTGGCTGCCCGCAGGTTTGACGGAAGGACAGCGAGTTCCAACGATTTTCATGCGCACTCCCTATGGACGAATGGATGGCATTTTTCGCCGTTTACCCTTTGTAGCTCGCGGATATGCGCTGGTTGTTCAGGATACGCGCGGGCGTGAAGATTCCGAGGGAGAGTGGATTCCACTCGTTCACGAGCGCAATGATGGAGACGACAGCCTCAACTGGATCGCGAGTCAGGAGTGGTCGGATGGCAACATCGGGATGCTCGGCGGCTCGTATGTGGGCTATGTGCAGTGGGCTGCGGCCGCTAGCGGCAATCCGCATCTGAAGGCGATTTTTAGCTACGTGACAGTAGGGACGCCTTACGTGGACATCCCACGAAAAGGGGGAACGATTCTTGGTGGTCTGTCATGGATTTTCATGATGGCAGAGAAGCGGCGAAATGTCGCGGCTCTATCCCGAGATGACTGGAGTGAGGTCATCAAGGTGCGCCCGATCAAGGAAATCCCGCAAAAAGTGCTGGGAAAAGAAATTCCGTTTTGGACAAAATGGATGGAACATCAGGACGGAGACGAATTCTGGGCGATGTCAGACTGGAAACGGCATGCGGATCAGGTAAAGGTGCCTGCTACCCTTGTATCAGGCTGGTATGACGACAACGGGATGGGGACGAGCGAATCGTGGGAGGTCATCTCCCGAAATGTGCCAGAGCATGCCAAACTCATCTTGGGGCCGTGGTATCACAAGGCGAATACGACCCGAGAAATCCATCATGTGCCATTTGGAAACAATGCCATCCGCTACGATCTGGATGTGACACAGCTCCGCTGGTTTGACCGCTATTTAAAAGGAGTGGAAAATGGCGTCGATCAAGAGCCTCGTGTTGAGTACTACATGGTGGGAAAAAACGAATGGAAGACTTCGCAGACTTGGCCGCCAGCGGAGGTGACGATGACGAATCTGTATCTGAATAGTGGGGGAAACGCCAATACGAGTGGCGGAGATGGAACACTGACCCTTTCTATCCCAGGTGAACAGGCGGTGGATACATACAGCTATGATCCGCTAGACGCAGCACCGTATCTGCTGGATTTGTCCGAGAATGAAAACAGCGTTCCGGAAAACTATCGGGATGTGGAAGCGCGGGCAGATGTCCTTGTCTACACATCAGAGCCATTGGAAGAGGAAGTCGTTATCGCGGGAGAAATCTCGGCTGTTATCTATGCATCCAGCTCAGCGCGTGATACAGATTGGCTTGTCCGGCTGTGTGATGTAGATGAGGAAGGCAATTCGATTCGTCTATCAGACGGGATTATTTGCGCACGCTACCGTCACTCATTCCAAGAGCCTGAGCTACTTGTTCCCGGACAAATCGAGTGCTATGAGATTCGCATGACCAAGATCGCCAATGTTTTCCGAAAAGGTCACCGCATTCGCGTCTCGGTTACTTCTGGCGCCGAGAACTTCTCGTTCCCCAATCCGAATACAGGCAATGATCTGGCAACGGAAACGGAGACTCTCATCGCCGTGCAAGTTGTCTATCATGACAGCCGATATCCGAGTCATATTAAGCTCCCTCTCTTGCGTTCTGGGGGAAATAAGCAATCTTCAGGAGGTATCTAAAGCAATATGACAGTTTACAGTTGTAGAATATGCAAGTTCCGTTACGACGAGTGGTTAGGTGATACGAAAAATGGCGTCCCGCCTGGGGTGCCTTTTCCTCATTTAGCAGGTTCTGTGTGTACCGACTGTGGGATGGACGAGGAAGGTCGGCACTTGCCGCTTCCTGAAACGAAGTACACGAACGTAGAAGCTACGTATTACGATCAGTTTGCGGGGAAGGCTAGCATCGCTTTTTATCGAAACTGGTTGGTGCGGGAAGCGGAGCAATCACCAGTCTCTGTACTGGAGCTAGGGGTTGGAACAGGGAGAATTGCCATTGAACTGGCACGGAATGGCTTGTCAGTCTGCGGGATAGATTGGAGCCCGGATATGCTAGAGATGGCTGCAAAAAAGAAACGGCGCATGTTAAAAGGGAAAGAAGATCTGCTGGAGCTGGTCGAACAAAATATGTGGGGGCTGGAGCTTGAACGGAAATTTACGCATGTGCTTCTTCCAGAAGGGATTTTTCAGCAGGCCACCTGTAGAGACAAACAACGTCAATTGCTTTCGGTCATCCTCGATTACATAACGGAGGACGGAACAGTGGCAATTGACTTACTCTTGCCGCCAGTAAAAAATCAATGGACAACGATGCAACGCAAATTCGTTTTCCCGGACCGCATGGTGTATCAAAAGGTGGAGGGGGAAACCTCACTCTTGGATCAAAAGTTCCGCTACACGCTTACTTATGAGACTTTTCTTGATCAGATTGAGCAACCAAGGTATCGCGTAGAGCGTGAGATGGCGTTGCTTTTGCCTACAGAGCTTGAGCTGTTATTGGAAGGATCAGGCTTTCACGTCACCTATAGCAAAGAGAATGTATTCCACAAGCAAGACTTCGAGCTGAGTCAAGCGGACGAGGGCTATGATATGGATCGTTGGCAGCATGGTGGGTATCCATTCGCTGAACCTGTCGGGACACCCGGTGGCGCTACTCGCTGGACGATTTTGGCGAAAAAAATTTCTTCCTCCACTTTGTAACAAAAAGTTTGCTACTGCATCTAACCAGTATGAATGCGAGTGAAGGAGGTCGCACCCTTGGAAAAATTGCAGCCGACGACAGATGCTGCGTTAGAGCAAATCATGAGGGAATATGGGACCCGCGTGCTTCGACTCGTCACTTTTCTGGTCAAAGATCGCAGCTTGGCAGAGGATATTACGCAAGATGTATTCGTTAAGGTGTATCGGCATCTTCCCCGCTTTCGGCAGGAGAGCAGCGTGCACACATGGTTGTATCGAATCGCGGTTAATGAGTGCAAAGGTTATTTACGTTCTTGGGCGTTCCGTCATATCCTTCCCCGCTCGTGGATTAGACAGGATGGGGAGCTTTCAACAGAAAGTCTTGTGCTTGATCAAGCCGAAAGGGACCAGCTCGTAGCAGAAGTATTGCAGCTTCCTCCGCTCTATCGTCAAGTGATTGCCCTTCATTACTATGCGGATTTATCCATCGGAGAGGTAGCGGATGTACTTGGGGTAACGGAAGGGACAGTCAGAACCCGGTTGCATAGGGCCAGACAGCAGCTTCGGCAGAGTATGGGAGAGGGGAGGGACTGGGAATGGACGAGAACCGATGGCTCACGGAATTAAAGGAACGGGCAGATCAAACTATTTTTCGTGATGTACAGTTCACTGCATCGATGGAAGAGCGAGTGCGGCAGAGGGTGAGGCCTGGGACTGGGTGGATGACTGGTTGGAGGAAGCTAGCCTTGCCGGGCGTTGTGCTGACTATGGGCTTGCTATTGTGGTTCGGGCTCCCCATTCAGGAGAAGAGACAATCTGCACGGCATGAGGTGAGACCTTTACAACAAGAGACACAAGTACACTCCTTGTTGCCAGGGGGCCAAATTGTTGAAGCGGATTTGTGGAAGCTGTCGCCTTCATTTTCTTCCACTTACAACAATCAGTCCTTTTCTTATTTGGGAGAAAGGCCTGTCCGCATCATGACAGATCAGGAAGGTTTCTACGAAGGGCAGATGCAGCGGGTGATTTGGCTGTTGAATGGGGACTACACACAAGAAGTAGAGATCGCTGCTTACAACACCGATGGGAGCCGGCTGTCATTGGGCAACTACGAGGCTATGGACCCGTTATACGATGCGGATGGTCATTTTCCATCAGGGATCGTGTTACCTGAACCGGGAAAATGGAAGCTAGAAGTAAGAGCAGGAGGCAAACATCTCGGACAAGTTTTTGTCGAAGTGAAAAAAGGGATAGCACCTGCGAACCGTCAACTAGTTGGGCCTACCATTCATCAGTTTTTGCAGACGGAAAGCGTTAAGCTGGGGTGGCTGGGAAAACACCGCGAGATTAACGTCGAGCTCCTCGGCGTAGAAGCACCAGATGCTGAAAAACGAACGGTATACGCTTGGGTGAAAATAGCGGGAAGCAATTCTTCCGCGCTCAGTGCACCAATGGTCTTTCAAATCGCCTACAATGGGAATGAGTATCGGGTGACTGACTTCCAAATGCCCGAAGACGGCAGCAACTACCAGGGCAGTCTGCAAAAACTGTTTCCACCTAAAGTGCTAGAGCAAGTTCACAATCGATCAAAAACAAAGTAAGAATGACAAAACGGACCTTTGCCTAAAAGAAAGTCCGTTTTTCGCTGTTCATGTTTATCCGTATATTTGAGCACCTATCGCCCAATACGTCCCAGCCCGGCGTGGCAGACTATCAGTATTCGCAACCATCACTGGGGGATGAGAAACCTGTATGAAGCCGTTTTGCTCCAAATAAGTGTGAAATGCTGTTTGCTCATCTGGTACGTCTATCCGCACACGTCCGGTATGATTTTGTGTCAGCTTGTACAGGATGTGTTCAGCCATGATGGCATTTTCTGCGACGATCGGCCCCGCGATAAGGTTGACTGGGCCTTGGACGGCGAAGCCATACCCGATGATTTTGCTGGAGCGATTTTTGACTACCAGACAGGTAGTGGCTTGTCTCATGCGTGTCTCGAGAAAATGAGTGCGTCTGCTACCCAGTGCTGCTTTGTCCAATTCAACCACACTCGAGAAATCGTCCAACTCCATAGGTACCATTTCGAATTCGTCACTGGCTTCGTTTTGCAGAGGTGCTTCAGGCACAAAGCGTTCAGCTATGAACTTTCGAATACGATCTACTGTCTGGAACCTGAGATTTTTGTACAATGGCTCTCCTTCTGGAGTTGCAATGAGCATGATCGTTGTATCGGTAGAAACAGACGTCATGCACGCCTGCATGAGCTGGCGGCCAAATCCTTTGCCTTGTGACGAGGGATGGACGATCACCATACCGATGCTCGCAAGCTTGTCATCGTACGGGATGATAGCCGCACATGAAAGTAGGGTGCCACTCGCGTCTTTGTGACCGAATACGGTGCCGATAGACAGAATTGTGTGAATTTCAGGTTCGTCGTAATCCCAGCCTACGGAATCAGATAAGGCAATGAGACCGGGAATATCTGCTATCGTCAAGCAATGCAAGCAAGAGTCAACGCTGTTCACTTTGATCATTCTCCGTTTCTTTCGTTGTGTTCACGGCGGCGGTATCGCCTAAGGAATCGTTAAATGCTTCCGCAACTTTTGTACGTGTAGCGGCCAGGCGCTTCGCAGCTCCATGCTCATGCAGCGGATCACTCCATGCTATTTACCACTTTAGCACAGGAAAAGTTTGGATACGAGAAAAAGGAGGCAAATGCCCGATTCTCTTTGGTTGCTCTTTATATCATCGGTTTGTTATAATTACTGTTAGTGTATTTTTTGTGAGGCGCAATCTGAACGTTTGAATGGATTCGCGTGGGAGGGAACGAACAACACATGGATCGTCGTGAAAGACAAAAAAGGATACGAAATTTTTCCATCATCGCCCACATTGACCATGGAAAGTCGACGCTGGCAGACCGTATTTTGGAGCTGACCGGTGCTTTGACTGCACGTGAGATGGAAGCCCAGTTTCTTGACACGATGGAGCTGGAAAAAGAGCGCGGGATTACGATTAAGCTCAATGCCGTGCGTTTGAACTATAAAGCAGATGACGGTGAGGAATACATTCTCCACCTGATTGACACCCCTGGACACGTCGACTTTACGTATGAAGTATCCCGCAGTTTGGCTGCTTGTGAAGGGGCTATTCTCGTCGTGGATGCGGCACAAGGGATCGAAGCCCAGACATTGGCAAACGTCTATTTGGCGTTGGACAGCGACCTGGAGATCATTCCGGTTATCAACAAAATCGACCTGCCGAGCGCAGAGCCTGAGCGCGTGAAGCAAGAGGTTGAAGACGTAATTGGTCTAGATGCCAGTGATGCGGTTCTGACATCTGCCAAAGCAGGTATCGGGATTAAAGAAGTGCTGGAAGCGGTTGTGCAAAAAGTACCGGCTCCAGAGGGAGATCCAGATGCACCTCTGCAAGCTTTGATTTTTGACTCCTATTTTGATGCGTATCGTGGCGTTATTGCCTCTATCCGTGTCATCAACGGGACCTTGAAAAAGGGTATGAAAATCAAGATGATGGCAACAGGCAAGTCGTTTGAGGTAACAGAAATCGGTACCTCTACACCACGCCAAACACAAGTTGAAGAGTTAACGGTTGGAGACGTAGGTTACGTAGCAGCTTCCATTAAAACGGTGGGAGACACCAGTGTGGGGGATACCATTACCGATGCGAATCGCCCTGCACCTGAACCGCTACCTGGCTACCGCAAGATTAACCCGATGGTATTCTGCGGTCTGTACCCAATCGAAACAAACGAGTACAACGATCTGCGTGATGCGTTGGAAAAGCTCCAGCTCAACGATGCGTCTCTGCAGTTTGAACCGGAGACTTCCCAAGCACTTGGCTTTGGTTTCCGTTGTGGTTTCTTGGGACTTCTGCACATGGAGATCATCCAGGAGCGGATCGAACGGGAATTCAACATTAACTTGATTACTACCGCGCCGAGCGTTATTTATCGCATTACCAAAACGAACGGCGAAGTATTCGAAATCGACAACCCGTCTAAAATGCCGGAAGCGCAAAAGATCGAAATGGTCGAGGAGCCTTACGTTACTGCGACGGTCATGGTGCCAAAAGAATACGTCGGCGATGTTATGCAGCTGTGCCAAGGTAAGCGCGGTGAGTTTCTTGACATGCAGTACTTAGGTGAGAATCGCGTGCAGCTGAAGTACGACATGCCATTGTCCGAGATCGTCTACGATTTCTTTGACATGCTGAAGTCGGGAACAAAAGGATATGCGTCCTTTGACTACGAACTGGGTGGCTACAAAGCTTCCAAGCTGGTGAAAATGGATATTCTCCTCAACAGCGAAGTGGTGGATGCTCTGTCGTTTATCGTACACAAAGATACAGCCTATGCTCGCGGTAAGGTCATCTGCGAAAAGCTGAAGGAATTGATTCCTCGCCAGCAATTCGAGGTGCCGATTCAAGCGACGATCGGGCACAAGGTTGTAGCTCGTGAAACGATCAGTGCGTTGCGTAAAAACGTTCTTGCCAAATGTTACGGTGGGGATATCTCACGTAAGCGCAAACTGCTCGAAAAGCAAAAAGAAGGAAAGAAGCGCATGAAGTCTGTCGGTTCCGTAGAGGTACCACAAGAGGCGTTTATGGCTGTATTGCGCATGGATGATAAGAAGTAGCACTCTCCCCCCACCGTACTGCCACCAAATTGGCGAAATGGTGGGGGATTTATTTACCTTCATACATAATTTACCCGAAGGCTAACGGCATGAAATGGGATGTAGAATGCGACGACATACGCAGAATTTTCAAATCTGCTTCTGTCGTCTTTCTTTTTGGCAGATTCCGTTCTGGTGACAGGAAAACTCGACCCTGGGGAGGATCGAGTGGTCACCAAGGATGTGGTGGTTGGGGATGATTAGTTACAGGTGGTATCGCTGGTGGGTGTGGATTGATTGGGGGGAGTGGTACAGAAGTTGGGGGATGGGGATCGAGGCTGTGTGGTGGCCAAGGAGTTGGTGGATGTGGGACTTCACTCGATGGCGGAAATTCGGGATTTGGTAAGTTACAATCTGGTGGACAATTAGATTTTGCTTGGGAATCGTTATTGGTTGGTGACAATCAGAACTACCTCCTTTACTTGTTTGTAGTATCGAGTAATGGAGGAGACATTATTCAAATGATTAGGGAAGCAAGTAATAGTAAGGGGCACCGCCAACAATATGGAGGTACCCCAAGTGGGTTCTATTTGACAAGTTCGTTCTGCGCTCGATAACTTTCGATTACATGTTGATAGCCGGGAAGGTTATCGGCTAGTAAAGCACCAAAACCTTCGACGTCGTTGCGCCAATCCCGTTGTAACTCGCACGCTACACTAAACCAGTTCATGAGTTGCACGCCAGCGTGTGCCATTCGCATTAACGAGGCCTCCGCTACCTGTTTGCTGAAAGTGCCAGAAGCGTCGGTGACAACGAATGCTTCATACCCCGCATGAAGAGCGGAAAGTGCAGGGAAACTTACGCAGACATCGGTAACCACACCGGCAATGATAAGTTGCTTCTTGCCGGTTGCCTGGATTGCTTTTACAAAATCCTCATTATCCCACGCATTGATCTGTCCTGGACGAGCAATCTTGGGAGCTTCTGGAAAGAGTTCGACAAGTTCCCTGATTAATGGACCGTTTGGACCACTCTCGAAGCTTGTGGTAAGAATGACAGGCAAATTGAAAAATTTCGCGGTCTTAGCTAGAGCCATGACATTGTTCTTGAATTCATCAACCCCGTAATCACGTACAAGTCCAGAAATAAGGCCGGTTTGATGATCAATCAGAATAACAGCAGCATCATTTTGAGAAATACGGGAATAGAGATCAGTCATTTCATAATCCTCCTCAAAAACAAGTAACAACTCTAACATGTCTATTCGAAATGAAACGTTTCATTCACGAATTTGAACAACCGGCTTTTTACGTAAATCTCTCCACTGAATAACGACTACTTTTAGGAGTATAAAAGTCATGTTTGACTCGATATTGAAAAATACACTATGATAATCAAGCTGTTACAAATGCTTGTTGTATCAATGTTTGCAGTCGATTCTCTCATTTACTGTGTTACAATAAAATAACGAGGTCAATCAAAGGCGTATATGGCTGTTTTACGCATGGATGATAAGAAGTAGGCCTGACCTTGTGTCAGGTCTTTTCCATTAAAGAGGTTGTCAAAAAGTTGTCTTTTGAACAACTCAATTATAAAAGGAGGGAAAGGGACATGATGCCACAATCGGTTTACATTCACATTCCCTTTTGTACAAATAAATGCTACTACTGTGACTTCAACTCATTTGTGACGAACAATCCGCAGCTCATTTGGGATTATTTAGACGCATTGAAAAGCGAGATGGAGCTTACCTTTAGCCAGCAACCGATCGAGCAGGTGAAAACGATTTTTGTCGGCGGAGGGACGCCTACGTTTCTCGATCATGCCCAAATGCGCGCGTTTTTGGAAATCGTACAAAAGCAATTGGGCAAGTACTGGGCGGATGATATCGAGTTTTCGATGGAAGCGAATCCGGGAACGACAGACATGGAAAAGCTGCGGATCATGCGAGAGCTGGGTGTCAATCGTCTGAGTTTTGGTGTGCAGTCCTTTGACGACGCGCTCTTAAAACGATTGGGACGAATCCATGACCAGGAAGCCGTATACCGCAGTATCGATAATGCGAAAAAAGTAGGCTTCGACAACTTTAGCATCGACCTGATGTTTGGATTGCCGGATCAGACACTAGACATTTTCCGCCAGACGTTGGACAAGGCGTTTGGGCTAGGTACCACCCATTTCTCCGCGTACAGTCTCAAGGTGGAGGAGAACACGTTGTTCCACACGCTCTACCAGAAGGATCAGCTGCCGTTGCCATCGGAAGAGACAGAGCTTGAGATGTACATGGTATTAATAGAAGAGATGGAGCGTCACGGGTACACGCAGTATGAAATCAGCAATTTTGCAAAACCGGGCTTCGAGAGCAAACATAATAAAACCTATTGGCTCAATCGTGAATATTATGGGGTGGGTGCAGGTGCCCACGGCTATGTGTGCGGCCATCGACACGTGAATGCTGGCCCGCTTGCGATTTACATGCAGAAGTGCAAGGAAGGGCTGCCGCGTGTTGAACAATTCGAGGTGCCGCGCGAGGATGCCATGGAGGAACAGATGATTTTGGGGCTGAGGTTGAGAGAAGGAGTTGACCTTTCGGCGTTTGCATCCCGTTTTGGTGTAACTGTTCATGATGTTTTTGGGACAATAATAGAAGAGGAGGTAGCCAAAGGAATGCTGGAAGAACAGGACGGGTTTTTGAAGCTGACGAAACAGGGGCTTCCGCTCGGAAATGAGGTATTTGCGCGCTTTCTCCGTTAAGGATAAAGCAAAACTCGCGAAAAATGAGATTTTTTGTCTGGAGAACTCGCTCAAGTTCGTTGACAAATCCTTCTACTATTGATACCTTAGTATATAGATTTAGCACTCGATAAGCATGAGTGCTAACAATCCAACAGGAGGCGAGCGACATCCATGTTATCAGACCGTCAACAAATGATTTTAAACGCGATTGTCGATAATTACATTCATTCTGCCGAACCTGTTGGCTCCCGAACCATTTCCAAACGGGAGGACATCGGATTCTCTTCGGCAACGATACGCAACGAGATGTCTGACTTGGAAGAGCTGGGATACCTAGAACAGCCCCACACATCGGCGGGACGCGTTCCTTCTACAAAAGGATACCGCTTCTACGTCGATAACTTGATTCAGCCTCATCTTTTGGAGGAAACTGAGTTGGGTAAACTAAAACAGTTGTTTGCCGAACGTATTCTCCACTCAGAACAAGTGGTAGAGTACACTGCCCAAATTCTCTCTCAGCTGACAAACTACACGGCGATTGTCTTGGGTCCAGAGATTTTTGAGCATCGGTTAAAACATATTCAAATCGTTCCTCTCAATGCTGCACAGGCTGTCGCGATTGTGGTGACGCATACCGGAAGAGTGGAGAACAAGCTGATCGATCTTCCAGAAGGCATTGGTGCCGGGGAAATCGAGAGACTCGTCAATCTGTTGAATGCAAAGCTGACCGACGTGCCGTTATGGCAGCTTCGGCAACGTCTTTATCAAGAGATTTCCGGTGAAATGCAACGTCATACGGAACAGTATGAAGAAATTCTTCAGCTCCTCAACAACTCGCTGACACAAGAAGAAGAACGAGTATACTTACGCGGTGCGACCAAGATCTTGAACCAGCCGGAATTCCGAGACGTGGATAAAGTCAAGGATATTCTGGAGCTATTGGAGCAGCACGATCAATTGCTGAATGTGATCGGCATGCAGGGTGATGGTTTAACGGTACGCATCGGACAGGAAAACCAGCTAGACGCGATTAAGCAATGCAGTATTATTACCACTTCTTATTCGCTTGGAGGCAAGCCGGTAGGAATGGTGGGGATACTTGGTCCGACGCGAATGGAATACGGCAAGGTCATTACGGTGCTCAACCATTTAGCGGAAGGCCTATCGCGCATGCTGACTTCGCAGTTTGAGAAATAAATGGAGTGAATGGCTAAGCAGTCTTTTGACTGGGAAAGGCCGTCAGGAGGTAGTGAAGTTGAGCGAGGAAAAAGTAGCGCAAGACCCGATTCTCGAAGAAGAACAAGTAGCAAAGGATGTAGACCAAGCGGAAGTAACAGAGATGAACTTGGAGCAAGAGGCTGCTCACTGGAAGGCTCAGGCTGAGGATCACCAAAACCGCATGCTGCGCGCCATGGCCGATATGGATAACCTTCGCCGCCGTGTTCGCAAAGAGCAGGAAGATCTGGCTAAATACGCTTCTCTTAAAATCGTGGAAGAGCTTCTGCCAGTTCTCGATAACTTCGAGCGAGCACTTGCCGCTGACAAGGATTCCATGACGGTAGACTCCCTCTTGGAGGGCGTAAATATGGTATATCGTCAGATGGTCCAAGTTTTCGATAAAGAAGGCTTGGCCGCAATCGAGGCTCAAGGAAAACCATTTGACCCTCACATCCACCAGGCGGTTATGCAAACACAAGACCCTGAGTTTGAATCAGGTGTTGTGGTAGCCGAGCTGCAAAAAGGATATATGTTCAAAGACCGCGTCGTTCGTCCGGCGATGGTTCAAGTGAACGAGTAATCTCAAAAAAACGTAAATTCACTAGAAGCATAGTGTTAGGAGGACATTTTGTATGAGTCGCGTAATCGGAATTGACTTGGGAACAACCAACTCTTGTGTAGCAGTAATGGAAGGCGGAGAGCCTGTTGTTATTGCCAATGCGGAAGGTAACCGCACTACACCATCCGTAGTAGCATTCAAAAACGGCGAGCGCATCGTTGGGGAAGCGGCAAAACGCCAAGCTATCACGAATCCAGACAATACCGTAATCTCCATCAAGCGCCACATGGGTACTGCTCATAAAGAAACGCTTGAAGGTAATGCATACTCCCCTGAGCAGATTTCTGCTATGATTCTGCAAAAGCTGAAAGCAGACGCGGAAAGCTACCTTGGTCAACCTGTGACGCAGGCAGTGATTACGGTTCCTGCATACTTCAATGACAGCCAACGCCAAGCAACAAAAGATGCTGGTAAAATTGCTGGCTTGGAAGTACTGCGTATCGTGAACGAACCAACCGCAGCTGCACTTGCATACGGTATGGAGAAAACAGAAGATCAAACCGTTCTCGTATTCGACTTGGGTGGCGGTACCTTTGACGTATCCATTCTCGAATTGTCCGACGGCTTCTTCGAAGTAAAAGCGACCTCCGGTGATAACAAGCTGGGTGGAGATGACTTCGACGATGTAGTGATGAACTACCTGGTGAGCGAATTCAAAAAAGAACATGGCATCGACTTGTCCAAGGATCGTATGGCACAACAACGTTTGAAAGACGCTGCTGAAAAAGCGAAGAAAGACCTGTCCGGTGTTCTGACTACGACTATTTCTCTGCCGTTCATTACAGCAGATGCAACAGGTCCAAAACACTTGGAGATGAACCTGACTCGCGCAAAATTCGAAGAGATCTCCGCTGATTTGGTAGAGCGTACGATGGGCCCAACTCGTCAAGCGCTAAAAGATGCTGGACTGACTCCAAGCGAACTGGATCGCGTTATCCTGGTTGGTGGTTCTACTCGTATCCCAGCGGTACAAGAAGCAATCAAGAAATTTACAGGAAAAGAACCACATAAAGGTGTAAACCCAGACGAAGTAGTAGCACTGGGAGCGGCTGTTCAAGCGGGCGTACTGACTGGTGACGTGAAAGACGTCGTTCTTCTCGACGTAACTCCACTGTCCCTCGGTATCGAAACATTGGGTGGCGTATTCACCAAGTTGATCGATCGTAACACGACGATCCCAACAAGCAAATCCCAAGTGTTCTCTACAGCTGCTGACAACCAAACATCTGTAGAAATCCACGTTCTCCAAGGGGAGCGTCAAATGGCGAACGACAATAAATCTCTCGGTCGCTTCAACCTGTCTGATATCCCGCCAGCGCCACGCGGCATCCCGCAAATCGAAGTTTCCTTCGATATTGACGCGAACGGTATCGTAAATGTGCGTGCAAAAGACCTGGGTACAGGAAAAGAGCAACGTATCACGATTACTTCCAACTCCGGCCTGTCCGACGATGATATCGATCGCATGGTAAAAGATGCCGAGTTGAATGCAGAAGCGGACAAACAACGCAAAGAGCAAGTGGAAGTTCGCAACGAAGCTGATCAGCTTGTATTCACGACTGAGAAAACACTGAAAGAAGTAGAAGGCAAGATCGATCAGGCTGAAATCGACCGCGCTAACGCTGCAAAAGATAAAGTGAAAGCTGCTCTGGAAGGCGGCAACATCGAAGAGATCAAGACAGCGAAAGATGAACTGTCCGAGATCATCCAACAAATTTCTGTGAAGCTCTACGAGCAGGCTGCTCAAGCGCAAGCAGCACAAGGCGGCGCTGAAGGTCAAGAGCCGAAGAAAGACAATGTTGTTGATGCTGACTACGAAGTGGTAGACGATAAAAAGTAACACGCTGGAACTGTGAGGGGAGAGATTTCTTCCCTCACTTCCCACGATGTGACCCATGAAAGTCAAAGTCACGGAATGCTGACTTTGACTTTTTTTCAAGTCTGTCACATGCTATGATAACAGTTGACTGTCATGGGAGTGATGTAGGAGATGAAACGTGATTTATACGAGGTTCTGGGCGTTGCCAAGGACGCGGACGCTGATGAAATTAAAAAAGCGTATCGCAAGCTGGCTCGCCAGTACCATCCGGATGTAAATAAAGAGGCTGACGCGGAAGAAAAGTTCAAAGAAGTAAAGGATGCGTACGACATCCTGTCCGAGCCACAAAAGCGTGCGCAGTATGACCGTTTTGGTCACCAAGACCCGAATCAGGGCTTCGGTGGCGGAGGTTTTGATGGATCAGGCATGGGCGGCTTCGGAGATATTTTTGATATGTTCTTCGGTGGTGGCGGCAGACGTTCGAATCCAAATGCACCACGCAAAGGATCTGATCTGCAATTTGGCCTCAGCATTGACTTTATCGACGCGATTTTTGGAAAAGAAACCGACGTGGAAATTCCAAAAGAAGCAGAATGCGATACATGCCTTGGTTCTGGCGCGAAGCCTGGTTCCGGTGTAGATACATGTAAGACTTGTAGCGGAACTGGACAACAAGAAGTGGTGGCGAACACGCCATTCGGCCGAATCGTCAATCGCCGTGTTTGCTCGACTTGCGAAGGCAAAGGGAAAGTCGTCAAAGAAAAATGTTCAACTTGCCGTGGCAATGGACGTGTCAAGGTACGCCGCAAAATTCATCTCAACATCCCAGCAGGTGTGGACGATGGAGCACAATTGCGCGTAACAGGCGAGGGAGAACCGGGCGCAAACGGTGGACCTCCTGGAGATTTGTACGTCGTATTGCGTGTGAAGAGTCATGAGTTTTTTGAGCGTGAAGGAAATGATATTTACTGTGAGGTTCCGCTTACTTACGCACAGGCAGCACTTGGAGATGAGATCGAAGTGCCGACTGTCGATGGTCGCGTGAAGTTGAAGATCCCGGCGGGTACCCAAACAGAAACATTCTTCCGCTTGCGTGGTAAAGGTGTTCCGCATTTGCGTGGAAACGGCCGTGGTGATCAGCATGTGAAAGTGCGCGTCATTACACCGACCAAGCTAAGCGATAAACAAAAGGAATTGTTGCGTGAGCTCGCCGAACTGTCTGGAGAAAAGCCAGGGCAGCATGGGGGAGAAGACGAAAGCTTTTTCGAAAAAATGAAACGGGCATTCCGCGGCGAGTAATCCGTCGCGGTTTTGTCCGCTTTCTGCCTAAAGTTTCATGTAGCGAAGTCGATTAAATGAAAAGCCCGATTGGGAGCTTATGTGGGGAGTGGTAGATTCGTGAAATGGTCAGAAATCAGTATCCATACTACAGCGGAGGCTACGGAGGCGGTGTCGAGCCTCTTGTATGAATTGGGTGCCAATGGTGTCGTAATTGAAGACCCGGAGGTGCTTTATCGTGAGTGGGATACCCCCTTTGGCGAAATCTACCAGCTTTCTCCTGATGATTTTCCAGCCGAGGGCGTATTCGTTAAAGCATACCTGCCGGTTGACAGCAGCGAGCTGCTTGATGTAGTAGAAGAGCTGAAAGAGCAATTGGCGCAGTTGATCGAGTACGGTCTGGATATCGGCAAGGCATCGATTGCTGTAAACGATGTCCACGAAGATGAATGGGCCCACGCCTGGAAAAAATATTACAAACCGGTTCATGTGTCTGATCGCATGACCATCAAGCCAGTATGGGAAGAGTACGAACCGAAGAATTCCGATGAGATTATTATCGAGATGGACCCAGGCATGGCATTTGGAACAGGTACACATCCGACGACCATTCTTTGTCTGCGTGCACTTGAGAAGTATATGGCAAAAGGCGATCAGGTGTATGATGTTGGGACAGGCACAGCTATTTTGAGTATTGCTGCTATCAAGCTCGGAGCAAAAGATGTGCTGGCAATGGACTTGGATGAAGTAGCCGTACGCTCTGCACAGGCCAATACCGAACTGAATGGTGTGCATGAGCATATCAACGTGAGACAAAACAACTTGCTCGACGGCATCGAGGAGCAGGTGGAAGTGGTCGTGGCTAACATTTTGGCAGAAGTCATCGTGCGTTTCACCGATGATGTATTCCGCGTGTTGAAGCCAGGTGGCACCTTTATCTCTTCAGGTATTATTGCTGCACGTGAAGCGGATGTAAAAGCGGCGTTGGCGACTTCAGGTCTTGAGGTCGTGGAAACCATTTTCATCGATGACTGGGTAGCAATTGTAGCAAAAAAACGATAGAATAGTGGGGTTGGCGAGATGCAACGATATTTTGTCGAGCCACATTCCTTTAGTGAGAATGAGCTAACGATTGTCGGAGACGATGTACACCATATCGTAAATGTAATGCGTGCTCGGGAAGGCGAAGAAATCATCGTTTCTGATGGAGCGGGCAGGTCTGCACGGGCCAAGCTTGTCTACCTTTCTGCCAAGGAAGTGCGGGCAGAAGTAATGGAAATGCTTCAAGAAGAACGAGAACTGCCGATCCGGATCACAATTGGTCAGGGGCTTCCAAAAGGCGAGAAGCTGGAGTGGATTTTGCAAAAGGGGACGGAACTTGGGGCGTACTCTTTTTTCCCGTTTTCTTCTGAGCGAACCATCGTAAAGCTGGATGCCAAAAAAGAAGCAAAAAAACTGGAGCGTTGGCGCAAGATTGTCAAAGAGGCTGCTGAACAGTCTCATCGTACTGTTTTGCCAGAGCTTTTATCTCCTGTTTCATTTCGTGAGATACTTCAAGCTGGCCAGTCGTATACGCATTGCGCCATTGCCTATGAAAAAGAAGGCAGTACGACGATTCATCAAGTGCTAGAAGAGATGACTGCGGGTGATTCACTTCTCGTCCTCGTTGGACCGGAGGGAGGCTTCTCCCCTGAGGAAGTGGCCCAAGCAGAGAGCAAAGGGTTCCTGACGGTTTCCCTCGGCCCGCGCATTTTGCGCACGGAAACGGCAAGCCAGTACGTTTTGGCCTGCGCTTCCTATCAGTTTGAACGAAAGGCTTCATCACTTCGCAAAGGATGAGCAGGAATCAAACGGTTATGACCGTTTGGTTGACCGCAAGCGGTCACATCCACTTTTATGAAAAACGTCGAGACGTTTTTCACGGAAAAGGAGGAATGGCAATGTCTACCGTTGCTTTTCATACATTGGGCTGCAAAGTAAACAGCTATGAAACAGAGGCCATCTGGCAATTGTTCAAGGCAGATGGCTACGAGAGAGTCGACTTTGAACAAGATGATGCAGATGTTTACGTCATTAATACTTGTACCGTGACGAACACGGGAGATAAGAAGAGTCGCCAAGTGATTCGTCGTGCGATTCGTCGTAATCCTGAGGCGATCGTAGCCGTAACTGGCTGCTATGCGCAAACCTCTCCAAGTGAGATTGCGCAAATTCCCGGTGTTGATATCGTAGTAGGTACACAAGGGCGCGAGAAGCTGATCGAGTACGTGGATCAAATTCGTACAGAGCGTCAGCCGATCAATGCAGTTGGCAACATCATGAAAGCACGCGAATTCGAAGAGCTAGATGTTCCTAACTTTACGGATCGCACACGTGCTTCCCTCAAGATTCAAGAGGGCTGCAACAACTTTTGTACGTTTTGTATTATTCCTTGGGCGCGCGGTCTGATGCGTTCCCGCAAACCGGAAAGCGTCGTCGAACAGGCCCAAAAGCTGGTGGAAGCGGGCTATCTGGAAATCGTTTTGACTGGGATTCATACGGGTGGATACGGCGAGGATTTGGAAGACTACAATTTGGCCAAGCTGTTGCTTGACCTTCATCAAGTAGAAGGCCTCAAGCGCATCCGTATCAGTTCGATCGAGGCGAGCCAAATCACCGATGAAGTGATCGAGGTCATCAACAACTCCGATCGTGTCGTGCGCCATCTGCATGTACCGCTGCAAGCGGGCGATGACGAAGTGTTGAAACGCATGCGCCGCAAGTATACGACGGCTGAGTTTTACGAAAGAATGGTCAAAGTACGCGAAGCATTGCCAGGAGCAGCGATTACAACAGACGTCATCGTAGGCTTCCCGGGTGAGTCCGAAGAGCAATTCTGGAACGGATACGAGTTTATGAAGAAAATCGGTTTTGCCGAGATGCACGTATTCCCGTACTCCATGCGTACAGGTACACCAGCAGCGCGTATGACGGATCAAATTCCTGAAGAGGAAAAGAACGAGCGTGTAGCGAAGCTTCTGGAGCTCAATCAGGAATTGACCTTGGCATACTCCAAGAAATTTGTAGGGGATGTACTGGAAGTCATTCCGGAGCGTCCATTTAAAGAAGCACCTGATAGTGGTCTTCTGATGGGCTATTCGGACAACTACCTGAACGTCGTCTTCCCTGGCGATGAGAGCATGATCGGCAAGATTTGCAAGGTCAGACTGGATGAACCAGGCTCGGAATACTGCAAAGGGACTTTTGTCCGCGTAGTGGAAACAGAGGCGCTGCCTTACCTGAAGGAGCGAGCTATATGAGGGAGATATCGGCAGGAGGCGTTGTATACCAGAAGCAAGACACAGAGTACATGCTCCTATTGATTGAAGACCGCTATGGCAAAGTAACACTCGCAAAAGGGAAGCAGGAGATGGGCGAGACCATCGAAGAAACGGCTCTGCGCGAAGTTTTGGAAGAAACAGGCGTAGCAGGACGATTGGGGTCCAAGCTCGACATGATCACCTACGTATATACGCATCCGGTGACGGGCGAATCCATCGACAAAGAAGTCCATTATTATTTAGTAGAAGCTTACAACACAGAAATCACCGTACAGCTAGAAGAAATCAATGATGTTCATTGGCATTCAGCTAAGGAAGCTTGGGATTTGCAACTGCAACGAGGATACCGAAACAATGACAGCATTTTTCGCCTTGCATTCGAACAATTAGGGATAGAGGTGTAGTTCTATGAACATGAACAAATATATCGACCACACGCTATTGAAGCCTGATGCTACACAAGAGATGATTGACAAGCTGTGCCAAGAAGCAAGAGAGCACGATTTCATGTCTGTATGCGTAAACCCTTACTGGGTGAAACGCTCTGCTGAACTCCTGGCAGGTTCTGATGTAAAAGTGTGCACGGTTATCGGATTCCCTCTGGGAGCGAGCACGATCGAGTCCAAAGCAGCCGAAACCCGCGATGCGATTGCAAACGGAGCGACTGAGGTAGATATGGTACTGAACGTAGGTGCCCTGAAATCCGGCGACCTGGAAACTGTCAAAAAAGACATCGTTGCTGTGAAGCAAGCTGCTGGCGATATTCTCTTGAAAGTGATTCTGGAGACTTGCCTCTTGACCGAAGAAGAAAAAGTAGTTGCGTGCAAGCTCTCCGTAGAGGCTGGTGCTGATTACGTAAAAACCTCCACAGGATTTTCAACAGGTGGAGCAACGGTTGAAGATATCGCCCTGATGCGTAAAACCGTAGGACCAAATGTAGGTGTAAAAGCGTCTGGTGGCGTTCGTGACGGCGAAGCAGCGGTTGCGATGATCGAAGCAGGCGCGAGTCGTGTCGGTACAAGCTCCGGTGTTTCCATTGTAACTGGAGCAAAAACAACAGGCAGCGGATACTAATACGAAAGAAAAGCCTGGCCGAGGAAAGGCCGGGCTTTTTCCGTCCTGCATGCTGATGTTCCTATAGAGAGAGGATAGGGAGCGGGGAGGAGATTAGCAAAATGAAATTTGTTAAAGGAATCGTCATCCTGTTGGCTTTTTATGGAGTAGGCGTAGCTGCGAGCAAATGGCTGCATATTCCCCTGCCCGGTAACTTGGTGGGAATGCTGCTGTTAACTCTGGGACTTTGTATGGGATGGATACGAATGGATTGGGTGGAACAAGCGGGTACTTTTCTAATCCGACACATGTTGCTCTTTTTCGTACCGATCATCGTCGGAGTTGCTTCCTATTTAAACGTATTCACGCAAAATCCATTGCCAATTATACTATCGATGGTACTCGGTCCATTGTTAGTCATGCTTGTGACGGGTGTGGTCGTGCAATGGTATTTGAAGCATCATAAACAAAAATCAGAATCGTCCTCGCAGCAAGAGAGGAGGACTCTGGATGCTTAGTCAATTTTTCGCCATTTTGGTATCGATAGCAGGGTACAAAGGTGCAACAATGATCAACGCCCGATTCCAACGATTGCAGCCTCTCCTGGTGGCTGTGATCTTGGTCTGGACCATGTGGTGGGCGTTCAGCGGCGATTGGGAGGCGTTTGCAGCTGGAGGCCAGTGGATTTCCTTTTGGCTAGGCCCTGCAACAGTTGCACTCGCTATTCCGCTGGCTAAACAGATCAAGGAGTTTGCTCATATTTGGCGTGGTGTATTACTTGGTGTCTGTGCAGGCTGTGCAGTTGCAATCATCGTCGTTATCGCGGTTCATTGGTGTCTGGGATCAGATGAGCTCGTATACAAAAGCATGCTGAGCAAATCCGTGACAACCCCGATTGCGTTGGAGCTGAGTCGTTCCATAGGTGGGGAACCTGCGCTTGCAGCCTTTTTTACCGCGCTGACAGGGATGGTCGGTGTAATGATTGCCCGTCCTGTTCTCAAATGGGGAAAAATCACCGATGATTGGGCAATCGGTATCGCCATTGGTACGAGTGCACACGCCATTGGTACGGCTAGCTTGAACCGCGTTTCTCCCGTTCAAACGGCAGCGTCCAGTGTCGCAATGATCGTGGCAGGCGTCATTACTTCCATCTACTTGATACCATTTTCTTTCTGAAGGTGAGGTCAGCAGGACGACGCCTATCAGGGATCAGCCATTGAATAAACCGGGCTATCTGCGGCACGAATGGCAGCGCGACCAACGAGCAGACGAGATTGAAGATCGTCTGTGAATGGGCGATCTGCATAGAAGGACTATCCGTTAAAAATGCACTGACGAGGGCAAGCTGGGAAAGAAACGGTAAAAAAACAATCGCGCCTGCGACGTTGAAGAGCGTATGGCACCATGCGACCTGTTTGGATGCCGTATTCGTGCCAATGGCAGCGATGACAGCGGTAAAGCAAGTTCCGACGTTCGCGCCCAATACGATGGCGAGTGCCGTTTCCATCGAAAGAATTTGATGACTGAGCAGGCCCATCGTGATCACGGTCGTAGCGGAACCGCTATGAATGAGAGCGGTGAAAATGATCCCGGTGATCAAACCGATCCAGATGGAATGACTGCTCTCCAGAAAAAGGGAACGAAACGTCTCAGACTGCTCCAAAGGCTTCGCCATGACTTTCAATGTATCGATTCCGAGGAAGATCAGTCCGAAGCCGGCGACGACGAGACCAATGCAACGAATGTTTCGGCGCGGCATCAGCCACAGAGCGACTCCGATGAGAAGCATGGGAATGGCAAAGGACTCGAGCTTGAGCGCAACCAGCTCCGTTGTCACTGTCGTGCCCAGATTGGTTCCCAAAATGATGCCGACGGTTTGTGTGAACTGGATGATGCCTGCGTTCGTCAGCCCAATTGTCAGGACGGTTACCGCACTGGAGCTTTGCAAGACAAAAGTAGCGAAGAGACCAATCCAGAAGCTATGGAGCGGGGTACGTGTAAAGCGCCCCATCCATTCTTCCATTTTTTTGCCGGCGAGGTTTTGAAAGCCGGAGCGCATGGCGTACATACCGAAAAGAAAAAAAGTGAGCCCAAAGGTAAAAGGGGCGAGGATGGAGACTATCACAAGATACGTTCCTCCCTGTCCATTTTTAGAAAGTTACTATAACGCTATGCCTGTACAAGGGCAAGCATGACAAGAGGAGGAATAGCTGCATGGCACGTGTGCTATTAAATCAACATCGGAAAAAGCGGCTAGAAGTAGGACATCCGTGGGTTTTTCAATCGGAGGTATTAGAAATTCAAGGGGATGTAGAACCAGGTGAAATCGTCGAGGTCACCAATCACAAAGGGTATTTTTTGGCAAAGGGCTACATCAACCCAGCTTCCCAAATGATCGTGCGCATTCTGAGTTATGACCAAAAGGAAGAGATCGACTATGACTTTTTCTTGCGCAAAATCAAGCAGGCGGCAGAATTCCGGACGAGATTTGTGGACAATCCGCGGGCTTGCCGCGTCATTTACGGGGAAGCTGACTTTTTGCCAGGACTCATCGTCGACCGCTACGAAGACACATTGGTTGTCCAAGTCCTCTCATTGGGGATGGAGAAGCGCATCGATTGGATTCGGGATGCACTCATAGAGGTATTTGCACCGACCGGTATTTATTTGCGCAATGATGTACATGTCCGTGAACTGGAAGGACTGTCACAGGGCAAAGAAGTCCTGTATGGAGAGTGCCCGCGTGAGGTATTGATCGAAGAAAACGGATTGAAATACTATGTGGATATCGTAGAGGGGCAAAAGACCGGCTTCTTCTATGATCAGAGGGAAAATCGTGCTTCTATCGCGCCTTTGATGAAAGGCTGGGGCGAAAAGCACGGCATTACTCTGACGAGCATGGAAGTAGACGGCGAGACAAAGCAGGTGCCTGTAGACAAGCGAGGTAAAGTGGTCAAAAATCCGTTTTGGGATGGCGCTGAGGTATTAGAATGCTTTACACACACTGGTTCCTTCACCCTGAATGCTTGCAAGCACGGTGCGAAAAAGGTGACAGCCCTCGATATTTCCGATCACGCCATCGAAACAGCGAAGCGAAACATTACACTCAATGGCTTCTTGCATCGCGTAGATTTTGTTGTGGCTAATGCGTTTGATTACTTGCGTGAAAATGTAGAGGCAGGTAAGAACTGGGATGTGGTCATTCTTGATCCACCAGCATTCGCAAAATCGCGTGGAGCAGTGAAAGGCGCTTGCCGCGGTTACAAAGACATTAACTTAAACGGGATGAAGCTCGTTCGTCCAGGCGGATTTCTCGTTACCGCGTCTTGCTCGTACCATATGTCTCCTGAGCTGTTCCTGCAAACGATTCAAGAGGCAGCGGTCGATGCGAAAAAGATATTGCGCCTGATTGAATGGCGAGGCGCGGGCAAGGATCATCCGCAAATTAGTGGGGCTGATGAGGCTCATTACTTGAAATTTGCCATCTTTGAAGTAAGAGATCGTCGATAGAGAAAAAGAAAAACAGCGTCCGCTACGGCGCTGTTTTTCTATTCGGCTTCATTCTGATTTAAGACTTTGGTTTTTCAAAAATCAATTCGAAGTATTTGGCCATACCGTCGCCCCCGATGCTTGGAGCAAAGATTTGCACCAAACGCCAGCCTTCCTTGGCATGCTCGTGGACGACGGTCTGATAATCTTCTTTTGGTTGGCGTCGAAAAGAGGACAGCTCAACTCGGACGAATTTGTATTCAAACATGTTCTTTCCCCCCGCTTGTATCATCGTCTCTCTTTTTATACGCGCGATGAGCGGAAAGAGTTGCAAAAGAATGTGAATCATTTCGAATAAAGAAATAAGTGCTCATGACAATTGCTTGTCATTTTTTACACGCCTGACGAGATCGAGAGCCTGCTTGAACCCGAGCTCCTTGCCTAAAAAGACTTGTCCTTCGGCGGGGGTAGAAGCGCGGGCCTGGCTTAAGTTCTGAAGCTCGTGGTTCAAGAGATGCTCGACCAAATACAGCTGTACCTGACCAATTTCCCGTTCGCTTTTCCGATCACGCTCCTTAAACTTAGCCCGTTGCTGACTTTCCTCCACGTACTTGTCGATATCATTCTCCAAAAAATGGGAGGCATTGCAGATGATATGGCGGTAGTCATCCGTCTTAGAGGGAATGGTACGGATGGTGTGACCGAGATGGGCGAGGAGAAATTTGTTCAAGACGATTGCGTCTCGGGTGTAGTTGTTATGCAGCAGGGAGTATTCCCCCAAGAAAGACCCGCTTTCCTTATCATAGCTGTGCAATAATGTGTAAGAAGAGCAATATGTGCAGTACAACAAGTAATCTCTCATGGAAATCCCTCCAGAAAAATAGCTCCATGACAGGAATTTTATTTATATGTATGAGAAAAAACGTGAGCAGGTGATACTTGCTCCTCTTGTTTTTGGCGTTTGGTTTGTGTATGCTAAATGGCGGGCTCGGCCCGGTAAAATAGAGCAGATGTTGGGCTTTTGCATAGCATAGGAGAGAGTAGAAACTGGGTAGACTCTCCGGTTCCGTACGGAGGGGAAAGGAGCATGACACAGATGGGAAATCAAAAGATTCGACTGGGCATTATTTATGGAGGAAAATCCTCAGAGCATGAAGTTTCATTGCGTACGGCCATGTCCATTATGCAGGCTGTGGATGCAAATAAATATGAGGTAACCCCTGTGTACGTTCAATTGGATGGCTCTTGGGTGACTGGAGAAACACTGGCTGGTCAACTGCCGGAGACGATCGAAGCGTTGCGCTTATCGGCAAAAACGCCAGCCATTACTGAGGCAACAGAGACAGGGAAAGAGCTGGCGGTCGCAAGCCAGCCAGGGCCGCTGTTTGCTATGAATGAGCAATTGGATGTTATTTTCCCTGTGGTTCACGGACCATTTGGCGAGGATGGGACGATCCAGGGATTGTTGGAATTGGCGAATATCCCGTACGTGGGAACCGGAGTAATGGCTTCCGCTATCGGAATGGATAAATGGATGATGAAGACTGTCTTTGCACAGGCTGGACTCCCGCAAGTGAAATATGTAGGCTTTCTGCGCTCGCAATGGGAAAAAGGCCAGGACGATGTCATGGATCGGATCGAGAGTGAACTTGGCTATCCATGTTTCGTCAAACCAGCGAATATGGGTTCCAGTGTAGGGATTAGCAAAGCGAAAAATCGTGAAGAGCTCAAGCACGCATTAGAGGTAGCTGCCAAATTTGACCGCAGATTGATTGTGGAAGAGTTCGTTCACGTACGTGAGTTGGAGATTGGCGTTTTGGGGAATGAAGAGCTGATGACATCTGTCGTTGGGGAAGTCATTGCTGCTAAAGAATTTTACGATTACGAAGCCAAGTACAAAGGGGCGGGAACAGAGCTCTCCATTCCTGCGATCGTTCCCGAGCATGTATCCGAACAAATCGCGGATATAGCCAAGCAGGCCTTCCAAGCACTTGATGGCTCTGGCCTTTCCCGCATAGACTTTTTCTGGGATGAGAAAAACGACAAGCTCTATATCAACGAAGTGAATACGATGCCAGGCTTTACGCCGTTTAGTATGTATCCTATGCTTTTCCAAGCTGCGGGTGTGAGCTACAGCGAGCTGATCGATCGTCTGGTGCAACTCGGTATCGAGCGACATGCGGATAAAGGTCGCAATGTCGTAGATGCGGAAGAGTTGGACTAATCATGAGAAAAAAGATGCTGATGAATCGGCATCTTTTTTCTTTTTGTATAAAATTTGGTAACCAAATGGTAATGGGGCACGTCTGAGTATTGATAACAGATTAGGAGGACCTTAATGAAAAAACAGTTCTTGCTCTCATGTTTGCTAGCTACACTGCTAAGTTCCTTTTTTCCTGGACAGACGGGTGCAGCCATTCCTACATCACAGGACCCGCGAAAACCTGACATGGTGACGATTTATCATGCGACCCCGGATGGAAAGACGAAAAAAATCCAAACCAACATGCCCTTGATTCATCGCGCAAGCATTTCACCCTCAGGGAGATTTGTGTACGGAGAACGAATCGGGTATGGTAAGGAAGATCCGACAATCCCTTTCCTGTACGACATTCAGACGAAAAAGCTGATGCAATTGTCGGGGATTGCCAAGTGGTCAAACAAGCAGGACGTACTGTACATCCGTGAAAATGACGGAATCGTCAGGCTGACAACGACAGACGGTAAAAAGACCGTGCTCGTTCCGGGCATTGTCCAGTATCCAGTGCTCGATTTTGCGATTTCACCGGATGAACAGTACTTGGCTTTTACCCGCAAAGATGAAAAAGCTGCTGATTCAAAAGGAAGTGCTCATCTCTACATTCAACATCTGCCAACGCTTCAAATCAAAAAGCATGATCAATATGAGTGGAGACAAGACAAAGCTGAACTAGAAGAGAAGTATTATTGGATGCCAAATTCCAAAAAGCTGTTTTACTTAACGAAAGAAGCTTCCAAAGAATTAGACATGTCCACAGGGATGAAAACGGATCACAAAACGACCGCTCTTCCCTCTTACTCCAGCGATATGAAGTATCAGTATATCAAAACAGAACAAGAAGAATATGTGCTGGATTTAAAAACGGGGAAAAAGAACTTTTTAAAGGTCGTAGAGGAGTACACAGCAGCCCTGCGAAGAATCCTATGGTCGCCAATTGGCCATCAGTTTGCTGCTGAACAACTTTTGAGCTGGTCCAGTTCCCAGGATAATTACATGTTGATGTTCGTCTTCAATGAACCGAACAAATACGGAAATCCTTTCGGCAGTCATGTAAATCCCGGGCTGTTGAACACCTACATGCAGGATAAGGACAATTATCAACTGATTGGGTGGGCAGGTGATGGAAAATCATTTTATTTTGCTGATCTTGCTTCCACTCATATTTACGATTTTGGTCCGGGCAAGATTAACTGGGAAACGTATGAATTTTATGAAAAACGTTAGCTTGTAAGCACGCCGGGAGATAGTCTTTGTCTATGCAGAACAGATGGACGAACCATGAGAAAAAAGATGCTGATAAATGGGCATCTTTTTTCTTTTTATGTAGGAGGGAGGAACTAATTTCTGTCAGCTCATCTCTCTTAACTGTACAAGATGAATATTACTGCTTGAAATGAGAATGATAATCGTTTACATTATTTATGGGACGTTTTACCAGTTATGTAAGTCACAATGCTTGGATAAAAAATTGGATCAAGCAAGAGGAGAGGTAACATGTTCGTAGTCAAGCATATCGCAGAGCATGCAACGATGCAGAGCTTTCTCAATTGTTATCTCCGAGAAACAGGTAGGGGCGAGTGGATCGATCGGAAAGACGAGATTACGAAGCAGCTAACGAAAATCATACAGCCGAGTACAACAGGTAAGTACCTTCATTGCGAACTCCCGCATCAGGGGATTTCCCTCTATGTCGGTGTCAAATATCATTCGGTGACTGGCAGGCATTTGTTTCATTATCCAGCTTGCTACCGAAGTGGTGACTGTACGCGTTTCGTTCAGGCGGACTATTTGACATTAGCGGTTCTTTTGATTAAAGAACTAACGCTTCAGCATGGGGAAAATGCCGTTCCAGATGAATTAGTCTTGCGCATGATTCAAAGCTGCCAAAGCATTGAGAAATTTGTTCGGACTCGCCAAAGTAATGGTGAGATTTTATACGGAATGGAACAAAGCTTCATCGAAGCAGAGCAGGCGCTTTTGTTCGGTCACTTGTTCCATCCGACACCGAAGAGTCAGCAAGGAATTCCAGAGGCCAAGCAAGCGTTGTATGCCCCGGAGTGTTGCGGGAGGTTTCAACTCCACTTGTTTGCTGCCCATCCTTCGATTGTTCACGAAAAATCTGGGCTAACAGAGTCCGCTACGCAATTACTGAAGGGTGAGTTTCCTTCGATATCTGATGTCGATCCATCATTTTCAATCGTCCCGATACATCCGCTTCAAGCAGAATGGTTGCTTGAACAGGTAGCCGTTCAATCCTTGATCGAGAAAGGATTACTTCTTTACATAGGGCCAGCAGGTGAAGAGTATATGGCAACATCTTCTCTCAGAACGGTTTATCATCCTGAAAAGAAATACATGCTCAAGCTGTCTGTCCCAATCAAAGTTACGAATTCTTTACGGATCAATAAGTTAAGTGAAATGGAGATTGGTTTAGAGGCGAAGCAACTTTTTGAAACAGGGATTGGTGAGGTAAGTCGCAAGTATCCAGGCTTTGGTTTTATCTCTGATCCGGCTTACATTACGATCACGTTGGATCAGGCGGAAGAAACGGGATTTGAAGTAATCCTGCGTGATAATCCCTTTATGGGGAGTCATGCTCGTCAGGTCACCCAAATCGCTGCACTCGTACAAGATCCACTTCCTGGGTACAAGAGTAGGTTGGCAACGCTCATTCACCATCTGGCACAAAAAGAAGGGAAGGCACTGGAAGTAGTTAGTTTGGAATGGTTTAAGCGCTATGTAGATATTTCTTTGAAGCCAATGGTATGGCTCTATCTAAAATACGGAATCGGCTTGGAAGCCCATCAACAGAATAGTGTTGTCACGCTGAAAGACGGATACCCCGCTCAGTTCTTTTATCGTGATAATCAAGGCTACTATTTCTCAGAATCGATGCAAGACGTATTAGAGACAGAATTGCCTGGGATTGGCAAGGCGAGTAAAAACATCTACAAAGATCATCTTGTAGACGAGCGAATCACCTATTACATGGTTTTTAACCATATGTTTGGACTCATCAATGGATTTGGAACGGAAGGATTAATTGATGAAAAAATCTTATTGGCAGAGATGCATGAGGTTTTGACGGAATTTTTACCTATGAATCGAGAGGCGTCGAAGTTTCTGGAGAATCTACTTACTCGTGAACAGCTTCCGTGTAAGGCGAATCTGCTCACGCGCTTCTATGATCTGGATGAATTAACCCAACCGGAAGAGCGATCATCTGTTTTTGTTTACATAGATAATCCTTTAGCAAAAGTAAAGCAGACCGAAAAGGCAGGGCTGCATGCTTTTGGATAGCTTACTAGCGTCTAGCTTGAAGAGATTTGGAGGATAAGGTATGGAGTTAACTTTACAGGATTTCTCGATTGAAGAGGCACTTCACTCGACACAGTACGTGCAGGTGAGAAGAAGGGTGTTTCGACAATGCATAGAGTCTTTGTTATATGAGGGAATTGTGATTCCTGAGTCCCTGCAAGAAGGTGACGAGACGATTTACACCCTACATGGACTTGATGAGGGTGACCTGCCTGTTCGCTATCGTTGCCGAGGGCGGAGGAGTGCTAGTTTTGGGCTTGTTCGCTTAGGAAACGACCCTGTTACTCGTGTTGTTTACGATCAAAGCGGAGTTGCCCAGCAAGAATTTGAAGCGATATCCCTCACGCGTTTTTTAGTGGAAGTCTTCCGAATGAATACGGTAGATGAACAAAGACTGAAGCTATTTGCCAATGATTTGGAACAAACGTTGTTAAAGGATACATTGTCCCAATACTATCGGGTACAAAATGATATTCGGATGCAGGGCAAATCGTACGATGAGCTCGAAGGTGATCTGATGGACGGTCACCCTTACCACCCTAGCTATAAATCACGTGTTGGATTTACCTACATAGATCATTTTGCTTATGGTCCTGAATTTAAGCAGGAAGTTCGTTTTCTTTGGTTAGCGATAAAAAAACAATATTCTCAAGTGTCCATTGATCAAGGGAAAAATTTCGATGACCTTCTTTTGGAGGAAATAGGACGGGAACAAAAAGAAATCTTTCAGCAAATCATCGTCAATCATGGATGCGATCCTGAGCAGTATGCCTTCGTGCCTGTCCATCCTTGGCAGTGGCGTAATCATGTTGTGCCAGGATTCCTGGACGATATCCATCGCAAAGAGATCATTGTGTTAGGAGTAGGGGCTGATGGTCATCGTCCACAACAATCCATCCGAACCTTTGCTAACAAAAGTAATCCGCATAAACCGTATCTGAAACTCTCGATCAACGTGGTGAATACATCAGCGCCACGTCACCTCACTCCCCATTCACTGGCAAGTGCCCCCATTGTTTCGAGGTGGCTCAAGGAGATTACGGACGCAGATTCGTATTTACGAGACGTACAAAAGGTGATCATGCTCCAAGAGTTTGCGGCAGTGGCATACGATCCTCCACCTGCTTCTGATCTGGTGGAAATGGTTACATTCGGAGTAATTGGGTGCATGTGGAGAGAAAGTCTCATCCCTCATCTCGAAGCGGGAGAAGATGCGGTACCTTATAACGCATTAGCGGCAGTAGAGGTGGATGGGGTGCCATTCATTGATCGTTGGATTCGTGAGCAAGGGCTTGAGAATTGGCTTGCGCGATTATTGGAAAACAGTGTAGTGCCGGTCGTTCATATATTGGTGAAACACGGGATTGCGATGGAATCCCACGGGCAGAATATGGTCTTGGTGCATCGGGATGGTGTCCCTACTCGGGTGGCATTAAAGGATTTTCATGAAGATTTGATTTTTTGCCAACCGTTCTTGAGTGAGCCAGACAAATGCCCGAACTTCGCGGACGTGCATGAATATTACGCAACGAAGCCAGATGATGTAATGTTCCACATGAATGAAACATCAACAGTCAGAGATTTGACGTTAGAGACTTTATTTCTAATCAATCTGGGGCAACTCGCACGGGTGTTAGAGGAGCATTACGGATATGCCGAAGAGCAATTCTGGGAGATGGCCGTAAAGGTATTGGAGGGTCACGAACAACGATTCCCGGAATTGGCGGAGCGATTTAAGCGATTTGATCTGTTTGTTCCAAGCGTGCAGGTAGAGAAATTGACCAAGAAAAAGCTATATACAACAAACGAGAACTATCATTTACATGAAGTTCCCAATCCTTTGTTCGAGGCAAGGAAAAAGCTTCATTCCATGGCTGGAGGTTACTAGCATGATCATTGTGAATCAAAATGAGATTTCTGTGCATGAAATGGAGAGACATAAGCAAGGGTTCGAAAGTATGGATCATTTTCGACAGCCGGAAGGAAAGAGGTACGCAGTCTGCATAGCTGACCCACTTGACGTGATTAGTCTTGTTCAATATTTACGTGAGCATAACGCTTCGGTGCTATTAATTCATGGGGAAACCCCAATGGAAACCGCCTATCAAATGGCAGTGAAGGCAAGATGTTATGGGCTTGTTTTTCAGGAGACGAAGCACTTCTTATCCATCACGGAAAAACAAAAGAGCGAGAAACCATCGCTCTACCAATATAGCTCAGGTACTACGGGGGACGCGAAGCTAATCGGGAGAAGCTGGGATGATATCCAAACCGAAATTCATGCCTACAACCAATTGTTTCAGGGAGAGGAAGCGTTAACCCCGATCGTGCTGGCATCGGTGACACATTCGTATGGATTGATATGTGGCGTTTTGGCAGCACTGGAACGGGGAAGTAAGCCTTCGATTGTGACGCACAAAAATCCGAAGTTTGCTCTGCAAGTGATTCAAGATACTCCCCAGCATATTGTTTATGGTCTGCCAGTCTTTTATCACATCTTATCAAGCTTTACGCGAGAGCAGGTACGCTTTCACCGGTTAATGACATCTGGCGCTCCAATGCCAGAAGGCTTGTTTCAAAAGCTGCAAGGCATGAGCGACATCTTGATGCAACAATATGGATGCTCCGAGGCGGGATGCGTCAGTATGAGTAAACAGATGCGGACGCATACAGATCTGGGTGTCCCCCTTTCCCATGTGAAAATGACAGCAGGTGAAAAGGAAGAACAACCTGCGGAAATAGTCATTCGAATTGGACAGAACGAAATAGCGACGCAGGATTTAGGTTTCTGGACGGGAGAAGGCCATATTCAATTTGTGTCGAGGATGGATGATGTGATTAACGTCTCTGGCTTAAAGGTATTTCCTTTAGAGGTTGAGGACGTCATCTTGAAAATGAATGGGACAAAAGAAGTGGTTGTGTATCGCGGACGTCATCCGGTCATGGGAGAGATTGTGAAGGCGCAGGTTATTACAGAGGGAGGAACTACTCCTGAACAAATCAGGGAATGGTGCCAAGATCGTTTGCCAGGCTATAAAGTCCCATTCGAAATCCAATGTGTGACGAGCATTCCTAAGACAGCCACAGGAAAAATCAGCCGTCGATTATTAGAAATGGAGACGATCAGCAAATGATTCGAACAGAAAGAATGAAGCAAATCCATACGATCATGACCGAAAAATTAAAATTATCGCATATCCTCACGCTGGAGGAGTCCATGCGATTGAATGAGGATCTACATATTGATTCAATTATGCTGTTACAACTGATTGTTTATATCGAGGAAGATTTGAAATTGGTAGTACCTGCTCATGAGTTAGATCCACGAATCTTCCAAACGGTTGGATCACTCCTTACTTTTGTTGAACAGCTGGAACCGCAGCATGTATCGAATTAGCGATTATACAAACATCGAGTGGGGGATACAGAATGGTTAAGGTTCATTGCATTATTTCATGCCTATGCGAAGTGATTAAGCGTCGCACAAAAATTGATTATCGTCCCTATTACTTTGGCATATGGGATGCCGAGTACTCCATAACGGATCAAGGTTTGGTTACGTACTACATTGATAACCATGAGGAGATTATCAAGGGATATGAACGACTTTTTCGAGCGAACGTAACGGAATGGTATGATCATTCCAAAGATAAAGCCTCCAATCTGGACATGTTCTTAGAGCTAATTGATAAGCGTACCGAGGATCAGTTTGTCCTTGTTCAGATAGACATGTCGCTGGTTCCAGAGCGAGATAATAAATTTGCGTTGAAGCCATTCCCGCATTTTTTGATGATTTCAAAAACGGAGAATGAAGATGAGTGGTTTATGTTTGACCCGGATTTTCGTTGGGAAGGCAATGTGAAGAAGGAGACGGTGATCAAAGCCTTCTTAGAAAATCCGTTTGGTGGCGGCTTTATGGTGGATGCGAGTGAAATTAAGGAACCAACCTATGAAATGATCCACGACTACTTCTACGCAGCACTCAAACGTGATCATAATCCGTTTACGGTTGAATTGAAGCAATTGATTACGGACATGGCAGAAGGGCGCAATGGATACAACTTGGACATGTTACTCCCAGCAGTGACTCAGGTTAAAGTGATTGCGATCCGTAAATACAGCTATGAGTATGCATTTCTATATCTGCAAGATTACCTGCAATACCATCGTGATGAGTTTTTGCGCATTGCCTATAAAGTGGAGGACATCTACCAAGGGTTTACGACAGCGCAGTACTTGTCTGTCAAAATGGCGATGACCAAGAATATGGCGTTGTTACCTCCGATTATCGAGGCGTTAGAAGAGATTGATCTGATTGAACTTGAAGTGAAAAAAGAGTTGGAACGTCAGTTTGTTCTGTGGACCCAAATGGATAAAAGTCTCGTCACTGTAGACGAAAAAGGGTGGAGGTAATGGTCAAATGAAACTCTCATTGTGCACAATCACTTTTCGCCACCAGTTGATTTCGTTTGCGGAAATTGTTCGGTTTGCTCATCGTCATCATTTTGAGGGAATAGAGTTGTGGGGAATTCACGCTCAAGATCTGTACGATCATGATCGAATAGAGATGGAGGAACAGCTAGGAATACTCAGGGATCAAGGCATGTGTATCTCTATGCTTAGCGATTATCTGGATATTACGACCTCATCTGGATTTCATCGTACACTGGAAAAAGCAAAAAGACTCATTTCATGCGCGAAATGGCTAAATGTAAAGCAAATTAGGACGTTCGCTGGACAGAAGGCGAGTAAGGAAGTTGGGCCAGAAGAGCGGGCGCGTTATGTACATCATTTGTACATCTTATGTCAGATGTGTCAGGAGCACGGAATTCAGCTCTTGGTCGAAACACATCCGAATACGCTCACGGATTCTATGAGTTCGACACTTGCTCTGTTGCAGGAAGTCAATCATCCTGCACTAAAAGTTAATCTTGATTTTCTTCATGTCTGGGAATCAGGTGCTGATCCAATCGACGCATACAACCAATTGAAGCCGTGGGTGGCTCATTATCATTTGAAAAATATCTCTTCATCGAATCATCTGTCGGTATTCGCTCCGCATAATGTATATGCCCCTAACGGGGATCGTGAGGGAATGGTACCACTCGGTGAGGGTGCTGTAGATTATGGACCTATTTTAGAGAAGATTGCAGATACCGATTATTTTGGTTCTATCGAATGGTTTGGTCAGAATCCGAAGCTTGTGTTAGCTGAAGAGGTAGAATGGCTGCGGAAGGGTATGCTGCTAGTCCGTAAGTGAAAGAAAGGTCGGGAGCGAGGGATGCTTCCGATCTTTTTTTATTCCAAAAGAAACCAAATGCCTTCAGTGAACGTCTTCGTATTGATCACTTATTCAGGAGGACCCTAGATGAAAAAACGCATATTGCTCTCATGCTTGCTGATTTCCTTGCTGGGTATCCTTGTCCCTGGGCAAATCAATGCCTCTGCTCCTGCGAAGGCAGACCCTCGCAAGCCAGAGCCGGTCGTCATCTATAAAGTAACGGTAGATGGAAAAGTGACAAAAACCGTTACGAACATGCCCTTGATCCACCGGGCGAGCATGTCGCCATCGAGCAGGTTTGTATACGGGGAGAGAATCGGATACGGGAAGGCAGACCCAACCATACCGTACTTGTACGATATGCAAACAAAAAAGATGACGCAGCTATCCGGTTTTGGCAAATGGTCACCGAAGCAGGACGCGCTCTACGTTCGTGAAAATGGCGGTATCGTGAAGCTCAGTCTGCCAGACGGCAAAAAAACGGTACTCGTCCCGGCAGAAGCTCAGTATCCCGTCCTTGATTTTTCCGTTTCACCGGATGAACAGTACATGGTCTTTACCCGTATGGACATGCTTTCATCCAATACCAAGGTAAGCGCCCACCTGATCTTGCAGCATCTGCCTACACTCAAAATGAAAAAGAATGACCAGTATGAGTGGCGGAGTGGAACAGACGAAGAAATGTATTACTGGGTGCCGAATTCGAAAAAGCTGTTTTACAGAACGCAAACCGCATATAAGGAGTTAGACTTACCGACTGGCCTGAAATACGATCACAATATGACCACGTTTCCTTCTTACTCCAACGATATGAAGTACCGTTATATCCGAACAATGACAGAAGAATACATGCTGGATTTGCAGACAGGGAAAAAGAACAATTTGAAGGATCCCGTGTTCGCTGAGAGACACTTGGACAAAATTGTTTGGTCGCCATCAGGAAATCAGATGGCAGTAGAACAGCACTCTCGTACTTCTAATTCTCAGGATTCGTATATGTATATTCAATCATGCAAACAAGTTACAAAGTGCGGCTATCCATTCGGTTCTCCTGACAAGGGAATGCCTGGTTATTATCGTTCAAGTGACAATCATCGCATCATCGGCTGGGCGAAGGACGGGAAGTCATACTATGTAGCTGATCTCGCATCGATCCACTATACCGATTTTCCGCTTGAAAAATTGGGTCCTTCCAACAATGTCATTGAACTACGATGATAAAAAAGAAGCCGTCTCCCGTATATACGAGAGGCGGCTGTTCTTTATCTATTATTCGTGACCTTCCAAATCAGTGATAAGCGTCCATAATGACATACCTTTGGAGGCTTTAAACAGGAAAGCGTGTTTGTCATCGCGTAGCGGCAGTAATGCACGCAGTGCCTCTGCTTTTGTGGCGAAATGCAGCTTGTTCCCCGTGTAAGCAGCATGGAGATGGCGAGTATTCTCACCAACTGTCACGAGCAGCTCGAAGCGCTCAGCGATGTCTTGAAGCGAGGCTCCGACGCCCGCATGCATAGCCGCACTGTCTGGCCCGAGCTCATACATATCCCCTAAGATAACGACTCTCCCGCGATCAGGGTACAAGTCAGCAAATGTGCGGACGGCAGCTTCCATGGAAACAGGGCTGGCATTGTACGCGTCACTGATGTACACCGTACCGTGCTTGGATGTGATCTGCTCAAATCGCATGGCTGAGAGCTGGACGGTAGACAAGGCGTGCACAATTTGCTCCGTATCCATCCCGAGCCTTTTGGCAATCGCAACAGCAGGCAGAGCATTCAGGACACTATGCCGACCGTGCAGAGGCAGGAATGCCTCGAAATACTCCCCGGAGGCAAAGCACACTTTGAAGCCGGTTCCACCTTCAACCGATTCGATTTGCTCCGCCCAAATATCCGCCTTCTCATGAACAGAGTAGTACATGACCTCACCCGGATACAGATGGGCTACCAATCGCAGATATTCGGAATCTTTGTTGAGCAGTACGAGCCCGTCAAGAGCGGTATGTGGAAGCAGCTCTGCCTTTGCGAGAGCAATTTTTTCACGCGTGCCAAAATGTTCAATATGGGACTCACCGATAAATGTAATCACGCTAATATCTGGCTGGACCAGCGAAGCGAGCAGATCGATTTCCCCGGCGTGGTTCATCCCGAGCTCCAGTACAGCAGCTTGATGTTTTTCTTCCATCTGTAAGAGCGACAAAGGCACACCGATGTGGTTGTTGAAGTTTTTATACGTCTTGTATACGGGCGAACGGCTCGCAAGTACGTGTGCCACGATGTCCTTCACGGTTGTTTTCCCGATACTTCCTGTAATGGCGATGCGAGGGAATGAAAAGCTTTTCCGATAAGTGGCAGCCAGCTTTTGAAAGCCACGCAGTGTATCATTGACGAGAATTAACCCAAAATCGTTTGGCAAGTTCGCAGGAATCTTCTCCTGATTCGAAACGAGTGCAGCTACAGCTCCTTGTTCAGCTGCTTGTAACAAAAAATCATGTCCATCCCGTGCGCCGCCTGTCAGCGCTACAAACAAAGATCCCGCAGTCAACTCGCGGGTATCAAAGTGAACGGATGACAAGGCAAGCCCTGGGGAACCAGTGAGCAAAATCCCTTCTGCGTTGATTGCTGCCTGATCCAGTGCAATTGGTTTCATCTGCACGAACTCCTTCTGTAATCCAGTTTCAACCTCGAAGTCATGCTACCATGCGTTAGGTAGCGCCGCAAGACAAAAGTGAGGGAATATGATACGATCAAGTCTTACATACATAACGATCCACATACAGAGGAAGAAAGGAGTCTCCCATGGAAAAAAGTATTTTTACCAAAATCATGGACGGTGAAATTCCTGCTCGTATCGAGTATGAGGATGAGCACGTCATTGTCATCCACGATATTGCACCAAAAGCACGCGTTCACTTGTTGATTATCCCGCGTAAGCCAATTCCCACGCTCATGGATGTAAGCGCCGAGGACCTGCCGCTGATCGGGCATATCCATCATGTAGCACAACTCTTGGCGAAAAAGCTGGAGTTGCCAGGTTTTCGCCTGATTAACAACTGCGGCAAAGAGGGTGGACAAGAGGTTTTCCACATTCATTATCATCTTTTGTCCGGTTTTTACGAATAAAATTGAACTAAAGGTTGACCTTCTTTAGTCATCTATCCTATAATGAAGTGTGACAGTCTGTTCGTACGTTCGACTCAGGCGTCCCACGGTTTTAGCGGAGGGAGGGAAGACAAATGGCAGAAATTCGAGTCAAGAAAAACGAGTCTTTGGATAGCGCACTTCGCCGCTTCAAGCGTGAAAGCGCAAAATCCGGGGTGATGGCGGAACTGCGTAAACGTCGCCACTTTGAGAAGCCTAGCATTAAGCGCAAGAAGAAATCCGAAGCAGCTCGCAAGCGCAAGTTTTAATTGACGGAGGGCTCATCATGAGTGTAATGGAGCGACTCGATCAAGATATGAAGCAAGCAATGAAGGACAGAGCTGCTCTAAAACTCTCTGTTATTCGCATGGTGAAAGCCGCATTAAAGAACGAAGAGATTAACAAGGGCAGACTTTTGTCTGAAGACGAAGTGCTGACCATCTTGACTCGTGAGTTAAAACAACGCCGTGAATCCCTCCACGAATTTGAGAAGGCAGGCCGCGTGGAACTTGCCTCGAAAACGCGCGAAGAGATCGACGTGCTCTCCGCTTACTTACCCGCTCAGCTTAGCGAAGACGAAATTCGTGATATCGTTCGGGAAGGTATCGTAGCTACCAATGCCTCCTCCAAAAAGGAGATGGGCAAAGTGATGGGTGCGATCATGCCGAAAGTGAAAGGCAGAGCAGACGGAAACCTCGTGCAAAAGATTGTATCTGAGGAACTACCATCGTAGACGAGAGTAACACCTCATATAGATACGAACAGAAAAACTCAACCTGTAAAGGTTGGGTTTTTCTTTTTTTCCCCAGATGTGAAATAAATATGAAACAATTGCCTCACTCTTTCGTATACCTTATTGCACATACGTTGAAGCTGATAGATGGAAAGGAGGTACATGCAATGAGTGCAACAAGGCTAGTAAAAAGCCGCGTGCGATTGCTTTTTTCACTTCTTTGCCTGATTATGGGAATGACGATGCTTCTTGCTCCCGCATCCACAACAGCGCAGACCTATCAAAAAGCTGTCTGGATTCCAGTAGATAGCACAATCGAGCGAGGGTTGGAGAGCTTTTTAGAAAGAGCATTTGCTGACGCACAGGACCAGCAGGCAGATCTTGTAATCCTGCATATCAATACGCCAGGTGGAGAAGTGAATGCTGCCGACCAGATTGGTCAGTTGATCCGTCAGGCTCCCATGCATGTGATAGCCTATATTGATAACCAGGCTTTTTCAGCGGGAACGTACATCGCCCTGAATGCAAATGAAATTATTATGACTCCAGGTAGTAGCATGGGGGCAGCCGCACCGATTGACTTGGCAGGGAATGCAGCAGATATCAAGTTCATTTCCGGTTGGAGCAATAAAATGAAGGCGGCAGCGGAGTTGAACAATCGCAATCCTGACGTTGCTCGCGCGATGGTGGAAATTGATACAGAATTCCCAGGATTAAAGCCAAAAGGCACGGTGCTTTCTCTCGATGCCCAACAAGCGAAGCAGTTGGGTTATGCAGATGATGTGGTGTCCAATAAGGAAGCGCTGCTCAAAAAGTTCGGCATTCAGTCAGATTCCCTTCAGGCGATTGAGCCAACAGGTGGAGAGCTAGTCGCTAGATGGGTGACGAGTCCCATTGTCATGAGTCTGCTGCTCATCATTGGACTTGGAGGAATTGTAGTAGAACTGTTTGCCCCTGGCTTTGGTGTTGCGGGGACGATTTCGCTCGTCGCGTTCAGTTTGTATTTCTTCGGGCATTATGTAGCGGGATTTGCCAGCTGGTTGCACATCGGCCTGTTTGCTATCGGAATCTTACTGATGCTTATGGAAATTTTTCTTCCGGGCGGCATTGTCGGAGCGATTGGCTTCGTGAGCATTGTGACAGGCCTTGTTATGGCAGCCTATGACACACAGCAAGGGCTCGCATCGCTGGGTGTAGCTGCATTGATCACGGCAATTGTAACGTTCCTGTTAGTGAAGAAATACGGGGTCAAAGGTCTATTCAACAAGTTTGTCTTGGGTGACACGCAGCGCAATGAAGAAGGCTACGTAGCACCGCGCGATCAGCGTGAGCTGGAAGGAAAATCAGGCATCGCCCTTACAACATTGCGCCCGGCAGGGGTCGTCAAGGTGGAAGGAAAACGTGTGGATGCAGTATCGGTTGGTGGTTTCATTGAAGCGGGTACCGCCATCACCGTTGTGCAAGTAGAAGGCACGCGTATCGTCGTTGCCGAAATAGAACAAAAGGAGTGAGTTCTTCATGTTTGAAGGTGGTTTGATTCCCCTTATTTTTATGGTGGCAGTAGCCATCGTTGTACTTTCTATTTTCTTCTCGTTCGTACCAGTTATGCTCTGGATTTCTGCACTGGCTTCCGGTGTGAATATCGGGATTATTACCCTCGTCGCTATGCGCTTGCGTCGCGTCGTACCATCTCGTATTGTGAATCCTTTGATTAAAGCGCGTAAAGCCGGCTTGCAGTTGGATACAAACCAATTGGAGAGCCATTATCTCGCAGGCGGTAACGTAGACCGTGTAGTAGATGCGCTCGTAGCAGCACAACGCGCAGATATTCCACTTGGCTTCGAACGAGCAGCAGCCATTGATCTGGCTGGTCGTGATGTATTGGAAGCGGTACAAATGAGCGTTAACCCGAAAGTGATTGAAACACCTGTGGTAGCAGCAATGGCTAAGGACGGTATCGAGCTGCGCACTCGTGCAAAAGTAACGGTTCGTGCCAACATCGATCGATTGGTCGGTGGTGCTGGTGAAGAAACGATTATCGCCCGCGTAGGTGAGGGGATCGTATCGACAATTGGTTCGTCAAAAGGACATAAGGACGTATTGGAAAATCCAGATTTGATCTCTAAAACGGTATTAAACAAAGGTCTGGATGCCGGAACTGCTTTTGAAATTCTCTCGATTGATATTGCGGACGTGGATGTAGGGAAAAACATCGGGGCACAATTGCAAACCGACCAAGCAGAAGCAGATAAACGTATTGCCCAAGCGAAAGCGGAAGAGCGTCGCGCCATGGCGGTAGCCCAAGAGCAGGAAATGATTGCGCGCGTACAAGAAATGAAGGCAAAAGTAGTAGAAGCCGAAGCACAAGTACCACTCGCTTTGTCCGAAGCATTGAAAAGTGGCAAAATGGGCGTAATGGATTATTACAACATGCAAAACATTGCTGCTGATACACAAATGCGTCAATCCTTCGGGCATGCAGGTGACAAACAAGATCCTGCTATGCCAGACGAGAAAGAATAAGGGCGATTGCCATGGAAGATCTCATGGATCTCGTCGTAGATTTACTGGGTTTAGTCGAGTGGATCATCCCGCTCATCGGCAAGTTCTGGTTTGTCATCCTTGGTTACTTAGGATATAAAGCTCTGGGCAAAGCCGGAAAGAAAAAGATGTCTCAAGGCAAAAAAATGCCTCCGCTTACTCCGGCCACAACGTCGGATATCCCTAGGGAAACGGAGGATTACGGTAGAGAGACGGTGCGGGCATCCTCCAAATACGAGCCACTTCAGCAAGAATCGATGGAAGGGATTGGAGTCGAGCAGGAATGGGCATTCTCCAGTACAGCTCGTGCTTCAACGGGTCCAACTATCACAGTGAAGCAATCGGAAACGATGAAGGTCGCTGATTCGGAACGAGCGGGAACAATCCCATCGAAACACGGCAACCCGCGTGATGGTATGAAGTGGGCGCTCATTTTTGGAGAGCCGCGCTCAAAAGCTCCGTACGCCCAGCAGGTTCGGCAAAGAAAAATGATAGAATAGCAGCTAGTTAAACAGGTGAACCTCGGTTCGCCTGTTTTTTATGGAAACCAATGTTTTCGTGTCGAAATATATCGAATAACTTGTCTTGTTTCTCGTATCCTTGTTGACTATCCTGAATGTAAAGAAAATTCTTCTAATAGAAGAAGGGGTAGAGGTCAAGCGATGAATCAACAAATTTTTGAACAAATGGGGCGGTTTCGTCAAAAAGTGATTCGGCTTGCCATCTTCGAAAACAAATCGATATATGAAACGGCGATCGCGTGCGGTTGTTCAGCTGAAAAAGTAAAACGAGTCATGAAAAAATGGAAGGCGCTTACAAAAGGAAAAGAGCTGGTTTCTCCTGCAAAAGAAAGCAAATAATCAATGGAGTTTGTTGAAGTATTCCAAAGTCTGAGTTCTCAAGTGCTTGCGAAATTGCGAGCGATGAGAGCTCTTTTTTTGTGACTGTTTTTGATGAATGCCTCTTTATGCTCCCGCATACGCATAGATAAGAATGGTTTTGCACCTGCAAACAGATGAGATCGTCATATTCGCCAATATATAGAACGAGAAGGGGGGCTAATCCATGAAGCGTTGGAGCCGCCGTCTGCGCCAGTTGGCCGGAGGGGTGTTGGATCTGCCGCAAGATGTAGTCCTGGAAGTCCCGCGTATCACGATGATCGGTCATTTGCAAATGTATATAGAGAATCATCGAGGAGTCTTGCATTTTAGCGAAAAAGAGCTTCGCCTGCTGTTGACGAACGGTCAAATGATTGTTTCAGGTGAACAGCTTGTCATCCGAGCGATTTTGCCTGAGGAGGTTTTATTAGAAGGCAGAATCGGTGGCGTGAAATTTTTGGAGACGGGACCACAGAGCTCGTAATCTTTGTTAGAGGGAGGGGGCGGCACGTATGCGGAATGGAATCAAGGAGTGGGTGGATGGACATGTAACCATTACCGTTCGGGGAAAACGATTTGAGCGGATGCTGAATATGGCCGTACGGGATGGAATTCGAATCTGGAATATTCGCAGGGTAGGAGAAGAGGTGACTCGCTGTGATATTTTGATTCGTGATTATTTTCGTTTACGGCCGCTTTTAAAAGAGACAGGCTGTCGTAGTCACGTTGAGGCAAGAGACGGGCTGCCTTTTTGGCTGCTGCGGTTACGTAGACGAACTGGACTGGCAATTGGGGCTGCTCTTTTTTTCATCGGATTGTACATGCTCTCCTCTTTTGTCTGGAGTGTCGAGGTAAGTGGGACAAAAATGGTCGATCCACGACGGGTGATTCAAGCTGCCGAACAAGTGGGGATTAAAGAAGGGGCATGGAAGGTCAAACTAAAAGAACCGTTGGTTTTGCAAAAAGAGCTGTTGAGTCTGCTGCCTGAAGCGTCCTGGGTTGGAATCGAGATTCAAGGAACCAAGGTCATGCTTCAAGTGGTTGAAAAAGAGGCTCCCGTTAAGCCGCTTGCAACAGGTCCCCGTCATCTTGTAGCCAAAAAGAGGGCTGTCGTCCATAAAATTCTCCCAGAGGTTGGCCGTAGTCAGGTTGTGAGCAATCAATTGGTGGAAAAAGGCCAAGTGCTCATTTCTGGGATCATTGGCAATGACGCCCGTCAACAAGCTGTATCAGCGCGAGGCAAGGTGCAAGGGGAAGTGTGGTATATGAGCAACACATCGGTCCCGCTAAAACAAACGATGCACCGTCTGACGGGGGAAAAGCTGGAGCATCAATACCTGCTTGTTGGCCCCTATGCGATATACGTGTGGCCATTTGAAAAACAGTCCTTTGCACAAGCTGAAATGGCAGAACAAAGGTTTTTGCCCTCGTATGCGGGATATACCTCACCACTTGGCTGGAAGACAGTAACGTACGCGCAAACAGAACCCGTTCAAACAGAAATGAGCGTGGAGGAAGCGACGGAACTGGCTAAAAAATTCGCCAGGGAGGATATCTTGCAAAAAGCTGGAAAAGATGCGTTCATTCAGGACGAAAAAGTTTTGCACGTCACAACAGAGAATGGTAAAGTTTACGTAAGCATTCATTTTTCCGTCATTGAAGATATTGCCATTGAACAGCCTTTCGTGGGGCAGTAAGGGATGGCAAGCAAATGACGCATTGCTGATTACCGTTGCAAGGAGATGGAAGCCTGTTGCACGTACAAGATGAGGTAAGAATCCCGTTTTCAGACGCATCTGAGGCCTTGCTGTTGTTTGGACCACATGACGCGTACCTAACACTGATCGAGCAAAGAAGTTCCGCTAAAATTATGACCCGAGAAGGCGAACTGGTTATTAGCGGGGATAAGCCGGAAGTGGACAAACTGACAGAGTTGATTGAAATTCTGCTACAGTTGATTCGCAGAGGGATTGCCCTGTCCGAACGAGACATCTCTTATGCGATGTCGTTGATTGAACGGGGAGAAGGTGCCCAACTGCTCGATGTGTATGATGAAGAAGTCGCTCGTACCCAACGTGGCAAAGTAATCAGGGCAAAGACATTGGGCCAGCGTCATTACTTGTCTGCGATCAAGAAGCATGACATTGTGTTTGGAATTGGACCAGCTGGTACCGGCAAAACGTATTTGGCTGTTGTCACAGCAGTAAATGCGTTGAAAAATGCGCGTGTCAAACGGATCGTTCTTACCAGACCGGCCGTAGAAGCGGGGGAGAGCCTTGGATTTTTGCCAGGAGATTTGCAGGAAAAAGTAGACCCTTATCTGCGTCCGCTCTATGATGCCTTGTACGACATGCTGGGCAATGAACAAGTCGCCAAAATGATGGAACGTGGACTCATTGAGGTTGCACCTTTGGCGTACATGCGTGGTCGTACGCTCGAAGATTCCTTTGTCATTTTGGATGAAGCCCAGAACACAACTCCCGAGCAAATGAAAATGTTTTTGACCAGGCTTGGTTTTGGTTCCAAAATGGTCATTACGGGTGATGTGACCCAGGTGGATTTGCCAAAAGGCAAGAAATCCGGATTGCGCGAAGCACAGCGCATCTTAAATCCGATTTCCGATGTAGCCTTTATTCATTTCCAAGAGGGAGACGTCGTTCGTCACAGTCTGGTACAAAAAATCATCGCTGCCTATGCCAAGGAAGAAGTAGATCACGGCTATTAATAAATGGCGTCACAAAAAGGAGATCGTTTATCTGTGTTATCTGTAGAAATCCTTCATGAAGAAATCGAGCCGATCGATGAGAATTTGCAAAACCTGCTTGTCCGTTGCCTGGAAGCAGCGGCTAAGCTGGAAGACGTACAAGGAGAAGTCGTTGTCACGCTGGTGAACAACGAGCGCATCCACGAGCTGAATCGCGACTATCGAGGCGTTGATCGGCCTACGGATGTTCTGTCCTTTGCGATGAACGAGCCGGGTGAAGGGGAAATGGAAATCTTCATCGATGAGGATGAGGCTAGCGAGTTTCCGAATATGCTTGGAGATATCATCATCTCCGTGCCAAAAGCACAAGAGCAGGCCGAAGACTATGGCCATTCATTTGAACGCGAACTCGGATTTCTCACGGTTCATGGTTTTCTTCACCTTCTTGGCTATGATCATGGGACGCCAGAAGAAGAGAAGGAAATGTTTTCACGTCAAGAAAAGGTGCTGGAAGAAATCGGCTTGACGAGGTAGGAGATTACGTTGAAGGAATGGCGACGATTGACTCGCAGCTTTGCCTACGCTCTACAAGGAATTTCCTATACCGTACGGACACAGCGAAACATGCAAATCCACGTAGCCGCAGCCATTGTAGTGCTGGCGGCAGCGTGGTGGCTGCAGATACCACGCAGCGATGTTTTGCTGGTCCTTTTTTCTATCGGTTTGGTCTTCTCCCTTGAGCTGGTAAATACCGCGATTGAAGCAGTCGTTGATTTAGCTTCCCCGGAATGGCACGCCAAGGCGAAGATTGCCAAAGATGTGGGAGCAGGAGCTGTGCTTGTAGCGGCGATCCTGTCCCTTTTCATCGGAGTCCTCGTATTTGGACAACCACTGTTGCAAAAAGTATGGGGATAGTTTTTACTAGTAGAGAAGAAGAAATTTTTTCATAGTCAAATGAGGTACCGGACGGGTCATTCTAGTTGACCTTTCAGTCTGGTTTCTTCGTGTCTCATTGGACAGATTCTGTTGTGAAATGATGTTAAAGATCAATCATATGAGGAATGATGAGAATGGATAAACAAGCATTATTAGCACAAGCAATCGAAGCCAGAAAGCTCGCTTATGTACCGTACTCCAAGTTTCAGGTAGGAGCAGCTCTTTTAGCTGAGAGTGGCAAGGTTTATTTGGGGGGCAATATTGAAAATGCAGCGTACTCGCTGTGCAACTGCGCAGAGCGTACGGCTCTTTTTAAAGCGTACTCGGAAGGCGATCGGACTTACAAAGCATTAGCCGTTTCTGCCGATACGCCGCAAGCTGTATCACCGTGCGGGGCTTGCCGACAAGTCATGGCAGAGCTGTGCCCGCCGGACATGCCTGTATTTTTGACAAATCTCAAAGGCGACATTTTGGAAACGACAGTATCTGCCCTGCTTCCAGGCGCATTCACCAAGGAGGATTTACGTGGATAATCGCAAGACCAAGGAATCGTTTAAATCGGGCTTTGTTTCCATTGTGGGGCGGCCAAATGTTGGAAAATCAACACTGTTGAATCATATTGTAGGACATAAAATCGCCATCATGTCGAATAAGCCGCAAACGACACGCAACAAAATTACGGCTGTTCATACGACAGAAGAGGGTCAGATCATTTTCTTGGATACACCTGGTATTCATAAGCCGCAGTCCAAACTCGGAAACTACATGGTTTCCGTTGCCGAAAATACATTGAACGAAGTAGATCTTGTTCTGTTTGTTGTCGACGCAACAGAGAAACGCGGAGCCGGGGACGACTACATCATCGAGCGTCTGAAGCAGGTCAAAACGCCAGTATTTTTGGTCATCAACAAAATTGACAAGGTGCATCCGGAAGCACTGCTGCCGATTATTGACGATTACCGCAAATTGTATGATTTCAAGCAGATTGTTCCAATCTCTGCGCTAGAAGGAAACAACACAGGTTCATTGCAGGAGGCTATTTTGGGCGAAATGGAAGAGGGCCCCATGTATTATCCTGCGGATCAGGTGACGGATCATCCTGAGCGTTTTGTAGCAGCCGAGTTGATTCGGGAAAAAGTTCTGCATTTGACGAGAGAAGAAGTACCTCACTCCATCGCTGTCGTGATTGAAGAGATGAAGCGAGGCGAAAATGGTAAAACGCTTTACATTTACGCGGCCATTTACGTAGAGCGGGATTCCCAGCGCGGTATTTTAATCGGGCAAAAAGGTCAGATGCTCAAAGAAATCGGTCAACGTGCGCGCAAGGATATCGAGCGACTGATGGGCGACCAAGTATTTTTGGAGCTCTGGATCAAAGTGAAAAAGGATTGGCGCAACCAAGAGCGGATGCTGCGTAACTTCGGTTTCTACGACGAGCAATAATATTCCCATCGCAATGTGTTAATTTTTCCAAGGCATAGAATAACGGGCAAAGGTGATTCTAAGAAGGAAGTGGATAGACCCGATATAGGAAAGGATGATGCTCCATGCTTCGTGACTTTTCTTGGAGAGTTTTCGCTTCAACCGGTGATATCCATGCTTACCTTCTCTACCGTGATCACCATCAAACGGATGTTTCCAGCGAGGAAACCTCGTTTGATCTCGCCCAGGAAGAATTGGGTGACACGCAGGCATGCTTGTAAAGTGGGAAGGGATTGTCATTCGCAGTGTGGACTATGGTGAGTCCAGTAAAGTGATGACATTGTTTACCCGGGAGAACGGCAAATTAGGCGTGATGGCCCGTGGTGCTAAAAAGACCAAAAGCCGCATTGCCGCCGTCTCCCAGTTGTTTTCGCATAGTTATTATCTATGCAAGGCAGGACCCGGTACGGGAATGCCAGATCTCTCTCAGGGAGATATGTTGGATTCGTTCCGGGATATGCGGCAAAGCCTGACTGCTACGGCTTATGCTGCATACATAGCAGAACTTTTGGATCGACTGACGCAGGAAAGGGAGCCGAATCCCTACTTGTTTCAGCTACTCCTTCATACGTTCCGCTATTTGGATGAAGGACGAGATGCTGAGATCCTGTGTCGTATTTTTGAGACCAAGATGCTAATTGTAGCGGGGATCTCCCCGCAGCTCACGGCGTGTGTAAACTGTGGCGAACAGCGGGAGCCCTATGCTATCAGTGTTGGACAGGGCGGCCTGTTGTGCCCAGTTTGCCAGCCCTCCGATCCGTATGCGATGGTAGTTACACCCTCTACCTGGAAGCTGTTACGGCTATTCCAGGTATTTGATTTGGAGCGGCTTGGTGACATTGAAGTAAAACCGGCTACACGCAACCAGCTCAAGCATGTGCTGCGGAGTTTTATGGACGAGTATCTGGATCTCAGGCTGAAAAGTCGAGCATTTCTGGAACAACTGGAGCGTATGGAAAGAATGACGCAATCCGATCAGGACTAATTGACATACGAATTTGTTTTCGTTATGATAAGAACCAAACTTGTATACCGAATGTTGCCATGAAGGAAAAGAGTAGTCGGCCACTGGCTGTGAATAGCGAATCGGGGGTAGTGAGAGCCCGGTCACCATGCTGATGAAGGGCGTTCTGGAGCAATTTGATTGTAAGGTGGGCGAAGAAGTCATTCGCCAAGTAGGGTGGAACCGCGAGAATCCTCTCGTCCCTACACTGTCGCATCAGGCAGTGTAGAGGCGGGAGGTTTTTTTAGTTTCGACTTAAAGCCAAGTTCTAATAAGTTTAGAGGAGGAAAAAGCATGAAAATGACATTTCAAGACATCATTTTGACGCTGCAAAACTTTTGGGCAAAGCACAACTGTCTCATTGTCCAGCCGTATGACGTTGAAAAAGGGGCAGGTACGCTAAACCCAATGACCTTCCTTCGTTCCATTGGACCTGAGCCGTGGAACGTGGCATATGTAGAGCCTTCCCGTCGCCCGGCTGACGGACGCTATGGGGAAAACCCGAACCGTTTGTATCAGCATCACCAGTTCCAAGTAATCATGAAGCCTTCCCCGGACAACATTCAGGAGCTGTACCTGGAGAGCTTGCGCGAACTCGGAATCGAGCCACTGGAGCATGATATCCGATTTGTAGAGGACAACTGGGAGCACCCAGGGCTTGGCGCTTGGGGTTTAGGCTGGGAAGTTTGGCTGGATGGAATGGAGATCACACAATTCACGTACTTCCAGCAAGTGGGCGGTCTGGAATGTAAACCAGTGGCAGTCGAGTTGACTTACGGACTGGAGCGTTTGGCTTCCTATATTCAGGAGAAAGAAAATGTGTTCGATCTGGAATGGTGCAACGGGTATACGTACGGGGATGTATTCTTGCAACCAGAATACGAGCATTCCAAATACACATTCGAGCTGTCTGATGTCGACATGCTGTTCTCTCTCTACAATACGTATGAGGCAGAAGCAAAGAGACTGATGGCGGAGCGACTGGTTTACCCGGCTTATGACTACGTACTGAAATGCTCCCACACCTTTAACTTGCTTGATGCGCGTGGAGCCATCAGTGTGACGGAGCGTACTGGCTACATCGCTCGTGTACGTAATCTGTCTCGTGAAGTAGCACAAACCTACTATAAAGAGCGTGAGCGCCTCGGTTTCCCGCTTTTGCAAAAAGGCAACGCAGACGCTGCGGATCAAGTGAATCAGGTGAAGGGAGAGGATACAAATGAGTAAGCGCGATCTACTTGTAGAGGTTGGTTTGGAAGAAATGCCTGCTCGTTTTGTCGCACAGGCAGCGGCACAATTCAAGGAAAAAGTAGAAAAGTGGCTGACTGCTGAGCGCGTGCCGTTCGATCAAATTACGGCATTGGAGACACCTCGTCGTTTTGCCCTGTTGATCAATGGATTGGCAGAAAAGCAGCCTGATCGCAATGATGAAGCGAAAGGCCCTGCACGCAAAATCGCACAAGATGAAGCGGGGAACTGGTCCAAGGCAGCACTCGGATTTGCACGAAGCAACAATGTTGAGCCTGACCAACTGTATTATAAAGAAGTAAACGGGATCGAGTATGTTCATGCGCGCAAATCCGAAGCGGGAAAACCAACTACCGAGCTGTTGCCGCAACTGGCTGAAGTGATCACCGGTATGAGCTTCCCGAAAAACATGCGCTGGGGCGCACGCGATTTGAAATACGTTCGTCCGATTCGTTGGCTGGTTGCTTTGTTCGGCGATGAATTGATCGATCTGGAGATTGCAGGCGTAAAAAGCGGACGCGTTTCTCGTGGACACCGCTTCTTGGGAACAGAGGTTACGTTGAATCACCCAAGCGAATACGTGAGCAAGCTGGCTGAGCAATATGTCATGGTGAATCCCGACGAGCGCAGAGCAGCCATTGTAGAACAGATTCATCGCTTGGAGAAGGAACATGGCTGGACGATTCCAATGGACGAAGGACTTCTGGATGAGGTAGTCCATCTTGTAGAATATCCAACCGCTCTTTACGGTACGTTTGAGCAAGAATTCCTTTCCATTCCACGTGAGGTTTTGGTTACCTCCATGCGTGAGCACCAGCGTTATTTCCCTGTGGAAAACGCACAGGGTCAATTGCTGAATCATTTTGTGACAGTGCGTAACGGAGACAGCCGCGCTCTGGAAAACGTAGCGAAAGGAAATGAAAAAGTTCTTCGCGCACGTCTGTCTGATGCTCGTTTCTTCTACGTGGAAGACCAAAAACTGTCCATTGAGAGCTGCCTGAAACGCTTGGAGACAATCGTTTACCATGAAGAGCTGGGAACAATCGGTGATAAAGTTCGTCGTGTACGCAAAACAGCTGCGCAAATTGCAAGCAAGCTGAGTGTGAGCGCGGAAGAGACGAAACAAGTAGACCGCATTGCAGAAATCGCAAAATTTGACCTCGTTACCAACATGGTAGGTGAATTCCCTGAACTGCAAGGGATTATGGGTGAAGATTACGCGCGCAAAGCGGGTGAGTCCGACCTCGTCGCAAGTGGTGTATTCGAGCATTACCTCCCGCGTTTTGCAGGGGACAAAATGCCTGCTTCCGCCCAAGGCGCTATCGCCAGCCTGGCTGACAAGATGGACACGATCGTAGGCTGCTTCTCGATTGGGATTGTGCCTACTGGCTCACAGGACCCGTATGGTCTGCGCCGTATGGCAGCGGGGATCGTTACAATTTTGGTGGAGCGCGACTGGCAAATTTCTCTTGCTGACCTGTGGAATGCCGCGATGGAAGGCTATGTAGCACAAGGCGTAAACAAGAGAGCGGCAGAAGACGTGAAAAAAGACCTCGTAGACTTCTTCGCACTCCGTCTGAAAAACGTCTTGCAGGATCATGGCGTTCGCTACGATGTCATCGACGCCGTTCTTGCTGCTGACCTGACACTGGTTCCAGAGGTGCTGGCAAAAGCGAAAGCACTGATGGGAGCTGTACAAACAGAAGAATTCAAGCTGATTGTGGAGCAGTTTAACCGGGTGAACAATCTGGCACAAAAAGCGGAAGCAGACCAAGTCAGCGAAGCTCTGTTCGCAGAAGATGTGGAACGTGCTTTGTATCAGGCATTCCAAGCTGTTCAAAAGGATGTAGAGGGTCTGAAGGATCAAGAGAAGGTGCTCGCAACCTTGTCAACCTTGCGCCAGCCGATCAACGCATTCTTTGATAAGGTAATGGTCATGGCCGAAGATCAGGCTGTTCGTGCGAATCGTCTGGGGCTTCTCTTGCAGCTTTCTCGTGTGCTTTATCGCTACGCAGATTTTTCCAAAGTTGTATTCGCGTAAACAAAATAAAACCGGTGCCTTCGTCTGAAAATCAGGCGGGGGCACCTTTTTTCCGCGTGAAAGAAGGAATATCCCGTCGAATAGAGTAATACTAGGAAGAGGTAAAGACAGAACCGGGGTGATTGGTCATCGAGCTTACCAAACGACAAGAGCACATCTTACAGATAGTGAAGGATGACGGACCGATAACAGGAGAGCATATCGCGGAGCGGCTGAATTTGACTCGCGCGACGCTACGCCCTGATTTATCCATCCTCACAATGTCAGGATATCTAGAAGCCAGACCTCGGGTCGGGTATTTTTATGCTGGCAGACCCGCAAGCTCAGTCATAAGTGAACGGCTTCACAAGCTTCTCGTCAATGACTACAAGGCGGTACCGATCGTGGTTTCCGAATCCGCCTCGGCATACGACGCCATCGTTACCCTCTTTTTGGAGGATGTTGGCACGTTATTCGTCGTCAATCAAAAAGGATATTTGGCTGGCGTGATCTCACGAAAAGACCTCCTGCGGGCTTCTTTAGGCAATAAGACGCTGGAGGATGTACCGGTCAGCATTATCATGTCTAGGATGCCGAATATCATTACATGTGCACCTGATGAGACCTTGTACGCAGCCGCCAAAAAGCTGATTGATTTTCAGATCGATTCTCTGCCTGTCGTAAGGCCGAGTGAGGAAGATCCGAAGCAAATGGAGCTGTTGGGGCGCGTCACCAAGACGACGATCGCGAAAGCATTTGTAGAATTGGGTAGCGAACCGAAAGTGTAGGAGGAGAAGCGATGCAAGGTAATCAGCAAGGACAGCTCATCTATGTAGTCTCAGACTCCATCGGCGAAACGGCCGAACTTGTCGTTCGCGCAGGAGCTAGTCAGTTTGATCGTTTTTTGTTTGATGTACAAAAGTATCCGTATATAGAAGACAAGGAATCGATTGACGAAATTATTGCTTCGGCAAAAGAATCGCGGGCAATGATTGTGTTCACTCTGGTCATTCCGGAGCTGAATGCGTATATTACACAAAAAGCTGCTCTTCACGGAATTCCAGCTCTTGATGTTATGGGGCCTCTGATGAATACATTGCAGGGCATGTTAAAAGAGCCACCAACAGGAAAACCGGGCTTGGTTCGCCGTCTGGATGAAGAGTATTTCCGCAAAGTAGACGCCATCGAGTTTGCCGTCAAATATGACGATGGTCGGGACCCACGCGGCCTGTTGCGCGCAGATGTGGTTTTGATCGGCGTTTCGCGTACTTCCAAGACGCCTCTTTCCATGTATTTGGCTAACAAGCGACTTAAGGTTGCCAATGTTCCGCTTGTCCCGGAGGTAGAGCCACCAGAAGAATTGTTCCAACTGCCAATAGAAAGGTGTATTGGGCTTACCATCAATCCGGAGCAACTGAACGGCATTCGGACAGAGCGTCTGAAGGCACTAGGATTGACTGCCCAAGCAAATTACGCCAATCTCGAACGGATTGCTGAAGAACTGGCTTATTCCAAGCGCATTATTGAGCGCCTTGGATGTACCGTTATCGATGTATCCAACAAGGCAGTGGAAGAAACGGCAAACATCATTTTGGAGATGATTAGAAAAAACAATCTCCGTAATGAAAGGAAATAGGCCGAAAGAAGGAATTTGACGTTTTTTGTAGAAAATCAATTAGCCGGGGTACTTATCATAGGTGAGTTTCTCAGCGTTTATTGCACTTAGAAATGTGGAAAAGTAATAAAAGAAGAAAAGAAGTTTGATGTAAAGAAGGAAATTGACGAATTTTGACGAACTAAATATTCTCACGTGCGATTCTCCTTATAAAGGTGGAAAGACATGACTGGTCCCACTTCAGATGAATTTGTAAATCAAGTGCGTGCCGCTGTCGACATCGTAGACGTTGTAGGAGAGTACGTTCAACTGAGAAAAAGCGGTCGTGCCTTTCTCGGTCTATGTCCGTTTCACTCTGAAAAGAGCCCTTCCTTCAACGTAAATGCAGAGCGACAGTTTTTTCATTGCTTTGGCTGTGGAGCAGGTGGGGATATCTTTTCCTTTTTAATGAAACTGGAGCAATTGACTTTTCCAGAGGCACTGCACAAATTGGCGGAGCGTGCCGGGATAGCTGTGCCCCAGCCGCAGCAAGTAGAGGATTCACCTGAAAAACGGATGAAACATGCGATGCAGGAAGCGCATACGTTCGTTTCACGCCTCTACCACTACGTGCTTACGAAAACCCCTTATGGTGCAGAAGCGATGAAGTATCTCGCAAAGCGTGGAATGACTGAGGCGACTATAGCCGAATATCAAATCGGATTCGCCCCGGATTCCTGGGATTTCGTAACGCAGCAGTTGACAAAGCGGGGATTTTCACAGGAATTGATGGTGGAAGCAGGGCTTTTGGCCAGAAGCGATTCAGGAAAAATCTTTGATCGCTTTCGAGGTCGTATCATGTTTCCAATCCAGGATTCCCAAGGTAACGTCATCGGATTTGGAGGACGCTTACTGCAAGGATCAAAGCCCAATTCCAACCAAAAGTCTCAACCCAAGTATCTGAATAGCCCGGAAAGCCTTTTGTTCAACAAAAGCGCTACGCTGTTTAATCTTCATCGTGCGCGCCCCATTATTAGAAAGAGAAAAGAGGCGCTATTGTTTGAAGGATATGTCGATGTCATATCGGCATGGCAGGCGGGTTTTATGCAAGGTATTGCCACTTTGGGAACAGCCTTGACGGAGCAGCAGGCCAGAATTCTTCGTCGCAATACAGAGTCAGTCGTACTCTGTTATGACGGAGATGCTGCAGGACAAGAAGCAACGAGCAAAGCGATTCATGTTTTGCAGCAAGCCGGTTTGATCGTTCGAGTTGCTCCACTTCCACAAGGAGTAGACCCGGATGATTACATCCGCCAGCATGGGGCTGAAGCATTTTCCCAGCAGGTATTGTTACAGGCGATGCCAATTACGGCTTTCCGTCTGAAACATTTACGCAGTCAGTTCGTAATAAAAGATGAGACGGACAAAGCTCGCTTAATCGCGAGGGCGGTCGAGATCATCAACGAGTTGGGCAGCCCGGTGGAACGGGACATGTATCAACGGCAATTGGCAGAAGAATACTCCCTTACTCTCGGTGATCTCAAATGGGAGTCCAAACGCGCGTACAATCAGCAAAAAAGTGAGCGCCAAAGGGATAAAGTGACGCCAGCATGGAATAATAGTATAAATAATGGCAAAGTTACGCTCGCGAAAACACTGCCACCCGCTTATCACACGGCTGAGCGCATGCTGCTTTACTACATGATGCGGAACGAAGAAATAGCCGCCCGCGTCCAACAGGAATGTAGCGCCCACTTTCAGGTGGATGAACACGATGCGCTGGCTGCCTACCTGTACGCCTACTATGCAGAGGGAAACCCGGAAGACCCTGGAAAGTTTATACATTACGTGCAAGACGATTTGTTAAAGCAATTAGCCTCGGGATTGGCCATGATGGAGTGTAACAACGATGTATCTGAATTAGAGATCGGTGACTACATCAAACAAGTGAATAACTACCCGAAGCGTGCCGAGTTGGAACGATTGCGCGATGAGCAGCGGAGCTTACACCTCCAAGCGGCCGCAGCGGACAGCGAGGATGCGCGCAAACAACTTGAACTTCAAGCAGCCGTTACAGGGATGAAGATTCTTGAATTGGAAAATGCTTTAAAAGAAGGGTAGCTTCAGATCATTCCCGGGGAAGGAGGGAAAGTAGATGAACAAGCAAAATATCACTTCCGACATGGAAGCAACGTCCATCGAACAAGTGAAGGAACAGCTGGTCGAATTAGGTAAGAAACGCGGCGCACTGTCGTATAAGGAGATTACTGCTCGCCTGGCAGGTTTCGAACAGGATTCTGATCAAATGGATGAGTTTTTTGAATATCTTGGTGATCAAGGCATTGAGATTAACAACAATGAGAATGAAGATGACGATGATGAAGTCGATCAAATGATCATCAAGGACGAGGACAACGAAGAATTCGATTATGACGATCTCTCCGTTCCGCCTGGAATCAAGATCAATGACCCTGTACGGATGTATCTGAAGGAAATTGGTCGAGTTCCTCTGCTCTCCGCAGAAGAGGAGATTAAACTGGCACAGCGAATTGAACAAGGTGATGAGGAAGCCAAAAGACGTCTGGCTGAGGCGAACTTGCGATTGGTTGTATCGATTGCGAAGCGTTATGTAGGACGCGGCATGCTATTCCTTGACTTGATTCAAGAAGGGAACATGGGTCTGATTAAAGCGGTGGAAAAGTTTGACTATCGCAAAGGCTACAAGTTCAGTACGTATGCGACCTGGTGGATTCGCCAAGCGATTACCCGTGCCATTGCGGACCAGGCTAGAACGATCCGTATTCCGGTTCATATGGTGGAAACGATCAATAAGTTAATCCGCGTTTCCCGTCAGCTTCTGCAAGAGCTAGGTCGTGAACCTATGCCAGAAGAAATCGCTGAAAAAATGGATCTCACTCCGGAAAAAGTTCGGGAAATCATGAAGATTGCTCAAGAACCAGTATCCCTGGAGACTCCAATTGGGGAGGAAGACGATTCCCACCTAGGTGATTTCATTGAGGATCAGGATGCATTGGAGCCATCTGATGCAGCTGCCTATGAACTCTTGAAAGAACAGTTGGAAGACGTTTTGGATACATTAACAGACCGGGAAGAAAATGTACTGCGTTTGCGTTTTGGATTAGATGACGGTCGTACACGGACGTTAGAAGAAGTAGGGAAAGTGTTTGGCGTAACCCGTGAACGGATTCGTCAGATCGAAGCAAAAGCGCTTCGCAAATTGCGTCATCCGAGTAGAAGTAAACGCTTAAAAGATTTCTTGGAATAACCGATATAAGAAGTATGTGGCCTACGTTAGCCGACGTAGGCTTTTCTTATTCATGAAAGTAAACACTTTTTGTCGTAGTTAGGAGGGGCCGCGTTGGACGACCAGCGCAAGCGCACGATTATCGCCGAAATTGAAAACTGGCGGCGCAACCATTTACTGCCTGAACATTACTGCATCTTCTTGTTAAATCTGTATACAGAAGGGGATCGGCCAAATACACCGGCATCCGCAGGCGGGAATGAGCGAATGGGAACGGCACCGGGTGTGCTGTCAGGAAAAGTCAATTCAACATCATCTGTCACAAATACATATGCACCTAGAACTGTCTCTCCAGTGACGGGGAAAATGGTAGTGGCATGGCTTCTTGGTGCCTTTGTTATTGCTGGTTTGATCTTACTTGCTTTTCATTTTAACCGTTTTCAAACCCCAATGCAAATTACCATCTTTGCCTGTTTCGCTCTTGTTTTCTATATTCTGGGACTCGTTTATCGAAGGTCGGCCCCGCCATTGACGCATTTATTCCTGGCTTTGTCATTTTTGATCTTGATCGCGGGAGGCGTGTATTGTATCCAAAAACTGGATGGTAGCATGCCGTTTGTCCTGTTCTACTTAGGCTTCGTTTGCATGTTACTGTGCATTAGCGCAATTGTATTCGGCTACGCTTATTTGCTCTATGCAGGGTTACTGGGTTTGGCCATCTTGTATGGCATTACAACCGTTCATCGGGTAGGGATGGACTATACATGGTGGACATCGGAGTTGTACTGGGTACCGCTTGCGTGCTTGCTCACGGGTATGGGCTTCTTGATGAATAAGGCCAATGCGAAATGGGCGGGAGTATTTGCTGTATGTGGACTTGCCTTTTTCTTTGGTGCAGAGATACAGGCTTTGTATATTCCAGAAGCGAAGCGGGATATGATTCAATTACTGTTGTTCATAAAGGTGTTCATCGCGTCAACTTTGTTCTTCTTCACGCGAGGATATTGGTATGCGTGGTTGCGACTATAGGACTCTGCATGACTTCTCGTTTTCCTCTCCCTGCTTATCTGTTACAATTTCAGAAGAGAGCAAACGGGGTGAATAGATGAACAACAAGTGGAAAGTATTAATCGGTATTTTGCTGGCGGCTATTTTTCTGGGTGGAGAAACAGTTGCCAAGTTTATGGGTGTAAATACATACAGTCTCGGATTCATAGCAGCAACTGTATCTTTTTTGGGAGCGATTTTATTAGGAGCACGCCGATCGTAGGCGTGTTTTTTTTGAGAAATTACCACATGAATCCAAATCGTGGTGTATAATGGTAAGAGTATTCTGAACAAACGCTCAGTCAAAATTGTGTGTTTCTTGATGGTTCTTTACTAAAGCGTTTTCAAGGGGGCAGCGATTATGAACTTCGATTTGACTTCAGAACAGCAAATGTTAAAAAAAATGATCCGCGAATTTGCTGATGAGGTAGTGGCACCAGGAGCAGATGAACGCGATCAAACCAAACAATTCCCTGTCGAAATATTCAAGCAGATGAGCGAATTGAACCTAATGGGTCTTCCTTTCTCTGAGAAATACGGGGGAGCCGGAGCCGATTCCACGAGTTTTGCGATCGTGGTAGAAGAGCTTAGTCGTGCATGCGGTTCTACAGGAATCACGTATTCGGCGCATATTTCGTTAGGTGGCGCTCCACTTGCTTTGTTTGGAACGGAAGAGCAGAAGCTGAACTATTTAACCAAAATCTGTTCGGGCGAAAGCTTTGGTGCGTTTGGCTTGACGGAACCGAATGCAGGGTCTGATGCAGGTGGTACGAGGACGAATGCGGTCTTGGCTGATGGGGAGTGGACGATTAATGGCTCCAAGTGCTTCATTACCAATGCCTCCTATGCTTCGTTTCTCGCCTTGACAGCTGTAACGGACAAAGAGCAGGGCTCACGCGGTATTACTGCTTTTATCGTTCCGACTGATGCATCTGGTTTTCAAGTGCTGGCTAACTATGAAAAGCTCGGCTTGCACAGCTCCAATACGACCGAGCTCGTGCTTGAAAATGTCCGGGTGCCAGAGGAAAACATCCTTGGGAAAAGGGGCGAAGGCTTCAAGCAGTTCCTCATTACACTTGATGGTGGGCGAATCGGGATCGGCGCTATGGCAGTAGGAATTGCACAGGCTGCCTACGACAAAGCGCTGCAATACTCCAAGCAGCGTACGGCATTTGGTAATTCCTTAAGTCATTTTCAAGCGATTCAGCACAAGCTGGCGGATATGGCGATGCAAATAGAGCTGGCGAGAACGATGGTGTATAAAGCAGCGTGGCTGAAGGATCATGGTCGCAAATTTACGAAAGAAGCAGCAATGGCAAAATTGTATGCTTCAGAGATTGCCATGTCTGCTACTCATCAGGCCATTCAGATTCACGGTGGCTATGGTTATATGCGGGAGTATCAGGTGGAACGATTTTTCCGCGATGCCCGTCTGTTAGAGATCGGCGAGGGGACTTCAGAGATTTTACGTAATGTCATCGCTAGAGAAATCGGGTGCTAGCCTTTCGATGTTTACAATGAAAGAGCATGACTGCCAGCAAAAACTGACAGCCATGGCTCTTTTTTTGTTTCTTATTATTTTATTGATCGCCAGGTTGTACAGTTGGGAATCCAAAGCCACTAGCGATATCGTCACCTACAGCAGCGTTGGAGCCACCTTTGATGTCATTTCCTGTCGCACGTTTTTGCAATTCTACGCGAACATCTTGATTGCTCCAAGATGGATTGGATGCCCAGATTTTTGCAGCCAAACCTGAAATGTGTGGTGTTGCCATGGAGGTTCCGCTAATGGAGTTATAGCCTCCGTTATTCCATGTAGACTGAATAGCGCGTCCTGGTGCTGATACTTCCACATCGCGCTCTTGAATCACGTAGTCTCCCGCTTGCCCGCTCTTGCCACGAGAAGAGAAGTCAGCTACACGGTAGGTACCGTTTTGTTGAACATTCTCTAACGCTGCTACGGCTACTGTATTCACTAATGCGCCAGGATAGCCAATGCTATTCACTGTCGGTCCAGAGTTACCGGCTGCAGCGACGACTAATACACCGTTTTGGTTTGCATACGTGATGGCATTTGCCATAAGGGTGCTCTTACTGCTAGAGCCAAGGGACATAGAGACGATCGTTTTCACGCCTAATTGAGCGGACTGGTCAGCAGCGTAACGAATGGCATAGGCAATGTCATCCTCATAGCCGGAGCCTGAGTCATCCAATACTTTATATGCCCATAGCTTAGCATCTGGTGCTACACCATAAATACCTGCGCCACCGCCGCCGTCAGCGAGAACAGTTCCAGCGACGTGTGTTCCATGACCATGCGCATCATTGCAAGCACCGGTAACAACAGGAGAAGAAGCTTGTGTGAAATCGTTGCACTGCTCTGCGTTAGCGGTTAGGTCTGGGTGCTGCGTATACACGCCAGTATCCAGGACTGCAACACGAACATCTGCACCGCCAGTCGCAGCAGAGAGGGACTGGTTCTTATAGATGGCTTTAATTCCCCACGGAACGACTGCTGCAGGCGAGAACTCTGGCTCGCTTGCCTGATCTTCTTCTATATACTCAGCGATCTTAAATTTTTTCAACACGGTAATTTTTACATTGGGATCGCTTTTCAGCTGGTTAAGTTGATCGCTATTTACATCGAGAGTAAAGCCCTCTTGACCAAAATCATGGCGTACATCCAGTGGTTCAGCAAAATAACCAGTTCTCACATCCGAATCTGACTGAATTAATACCCGTGCAGTACCAAGTTCACTAAATTCACTGGTTGAATCATTACTGGCTGCCCCCGCACCTGTGAAGACACTCATCACTAGCGCCGAAGAGAGTAAACCCATTGCCCACCACTTGCCGGTTCTTTTTTTCAAACTGTTCTCCTCCTTAAAGAAATTTAGTCTGTGTAGTTCATGATGTGCATGGCGTTAATATACATATCTGTAAAAAATTTGTAAATATTTATTTATTAAAATAAAGTTCACAATTTAGTAAAAATTAAGTTAAATTACATAAAATACCAAAAATATTGTCATGTTTAAAAACTTTCCTTGTTATTCCGAACATTACATCCAACAGAATGGCTACCTGTAAGCCTCCCGACTACTACCCTAGAGCCCCACTTAGTTGCATTGTCCCTGCTTGGATGCAACAGCGAGGATTTTGTCGTTCTTTGCTGATCATCTGTTAGGGAATTAGCATTTCGCAATTGCTGCCAAATAGGGTAGAATAGAGGCAACGGAAGGTGAATATACAGATGACATCAGTATCAATATCCAAGCGGCTACAAACGATTGCCCGCTATTGTCCAGAAGGAGCCCGCGTCGCCGACATCGGGTCGGATCATGCGTTGTTGGCTTCTTATTTGCTTGTAAAAGGAATGGCTTCCTTCGTGATCGCAGGCGAATTGAATGAAGGGCCTTTTCAAGCGGCGCAAAAACAAATACATACATTGCAGGTAAAAGATCGCGCTTCGGTTCGTAAAGGAAACGGACTCGCAGTATTACAGCCTGGCGAAGCAGATGTAATCTGCATTGCGGGGATGGGCGGACAACTGATCGTTTCCATTTTGGAAGCAGGAAAAGACAAACTCGAAGGTGTACAACGCCTGATTCTGCAACCAAACGTAGGGGAAGAAGCGGTTCGCCTGTGGATGATAGAGAATGGTTGGCAGTTAATCGCAGAGTCCATTTTGCAGGAGGACGGCGTGATTTATGAGATTCTCGTTGCAGAACGAGGCAATCCTACCTTGCCTTATGAGGGCAAAGATCGTACACAGCAAGAGCTTCTGCGCATTGGTCCATTTCTTTGGGAGGAAAAATCAGAAGTATTACAAGAGAAGTGGCTGAGCGAGCAAGAAAAATGGCAAAAGGTCATCGTTCAATTAAAGCGTTCGGACAAGCCGGAAGCAGCAGAACGAATTAAAGAAATCGAAGCAGAAGTAAAATGGATCGATGAGGTGATTGCATGCTTGCGCACGGACAAACAGTAATCCAGTATGTAGAACGTCTGGCGCCAAAATCGTTGGCGATGGAAGGCGACAAGATTGGCCTTCATGTAGGCACCTTGCAAAAAAAGGTAAAAAAAGTAATGATCGCACTAGATGTGTTGGAATCTGTGGTGGATGAAGCAATTGCAGAGGGTGTAGACCTGATTGTGGCTCACCATGCCGTCATTTATCGACCACTCAAACACCTCCGGACGGATCTCGCCGCAGGACGTGTGTTCGAAAAGCTGATCAAGCACGACATTGCTGTATACACAGCCCATACTAATTTGGATGTTGCGTACGGGGGGATGAACGATTGGCTTGCAGAAGCGGTTGGACTCACTGACATAGAAGTACTGGATGTTCTTTCACGAGAGGCTTGGAAGAAGCTCGTCGTATTTGTACCCGCTACCCATAGAGAAGCAGTATTTTCCGCTCTTGCTGAAGCGGGTGCAGGGCATGTAGGCAACTATAGCCACTGTTCTTTTCAGACAGAAGGGACTGGAACCTTTTTACCAGGAGAAGGAACGAATCCCCATATCGGTTCGACAGGCCAGTTGGAAAAAGCAGAGGAAGTTCGCATCGAGATGATTGTTCCTGCTTCCAGACAGTCGGCTGTGGTCAAAGCCATGCTTGCTGCTCATCCCTACGAAGAAGTCGCCTATGACATCATTCCTTTGGAGCAGTCCGGAACTGCATATGGAATTGGACGTATTGGCAGTCTTCCTGCACCACTGACGCTGCGTGAGTTTGCTTTGCTCGTCAAAGAACGTTTTTCCCTCCATGGTCTTCGCGTAGTTGGTGACTTGGATGCGATAGTCAAAAAAGTAGCGGTAGTAGGTGGAGACGGTAGCTCTTTTGTTTCCAAAGCCATTTTTAAAGGCGCGGATGTTTATTTAACCGGAGACATTGGGTATCACACCGCACACGATGCACAAGCAGAAGGCTTGTCGATCGTAGATGCTGGTCACAATATCGAAAAAATCATGAAGGAAAAGCTGGCGGCCATCTTGCTTGAACAATTGCAGGCAAATGGTTACGAAACAGAGGTTATTCCTTCGCGCGTGCACACAGATCCGTTCCAGTTTGTATAAGACGTAGCAGGATCAACCTTTGATTGCCTGCCAGATGAAGTGTAGGAGGATTTTATGTGCAAAAACTAATCCGAACGATTTCTTGTGGATTATTAACGTTAAGCTTACTCACCCCCGGCGTCGCATCAGCGGCTGGGGGCTTATTGCCATACAATGACATCAACAAGCACTGGGCGAGAAACGCAATCATTCAAGGTGTGCAGCTCGGTTTGTTTGAGGCTGGTCCAAATGTTCCGAAGTTTTACCCAAATCGTGACATGACACGTGCGGAATTTCTCGTGATGATCGATCGTCTTTATTACGGTGGGCAGTATCAGATCTATCCGCTTACTTTCTTATCCGAGCATTCAGAGTGGGCGAGAGCAGAAGGTTTTCAGGAACCGTATTTGCCGTATAAAGATGTTGATCGCCTGACCTGGATGTACAAACCAACGTTGCGCATTTCCACGATCTTGGACAGACTGTACGGGCCAAATGCGATTCAGTACATTTTTCCAGGTGAGATGATGAAGCCGAATCAGCCGATCTCCAACGAAGAAGCTGCCAAGATATTGCAAATGTTCACGATGTCTCCAGATAGTAAAAATGCTTGGGAAGAAGTGCGTTCATGGGGATGGCTAGACGGAGAAAAAACGGATCGGGTGAAGCGGGGAGATGCTGCAGTCGCAGCTGATCGCATGGTGAATTATTTCCTTCAGGATGGAATCATGCCTCTGTTGGATTATGATGGGAAAAAGTTCCCGATGGTCCCGGATATCGAAGAGGTATTGCCGTTATTCGCTACCTATGTAGATCCCAAAACAACCGAAGAACAGATTTATGTAGATGCGGCTGCCGCTATTCGCAGTAGAAATGATAGTGAAGAGACATTTGCGCAGTTACGCAAGCTGGCCGATTCCTCCTTCCCCAATCAAGTCGGTGTTCACTATTTATTGAGCTGGAATCCTGAAACACCGCTTGAAACCAATCTGGATGAAGCTTTTCTTGCTATCGATGCTTACCTCGAGGACAGAATCATTCTCCCAGGCACACTCGGGCTATTAACTGCCAATGTGTACGATATTGCCTTGCAGCTAGGGAACACGGATCAAAGCCAGTATCAAAAAGTGCTCGACCGCTTCAGTGTCTATGAACAAAAATTCAAGCGAAATCCCAAAGAATGGGAATCGGTTGCTGTGTATTTGGGGGCACTAGAAATCAGGGGTGGTCAGATAGACTTGGCGTTGGCACGTTACAAGCAATTTGCTGACAGAAGCCCAGAAGCATTGTTGAATACTTCCTATTATTATTTGCAGGAAGGACGTATTCAGGAAGCAGAAGAAGTTCTTGCTGCGATGAAACCGAAAGCGTCAGACAGCAGAATGAAACAACTGGACAAAATGTTGCGTCAAGAGTTTGCCTCTTTAAAAGATCAGCCAGCTATTATTTCTGATTTGGGATACTCTTTGCGTCAGTTGGACAATGCCGACACCTACCAAGTGAAGGGCGAAGCGGTGTTGAGTGGATTGACGTTCTCATACACGCAGGATATTAACAAGGAAAAACAAATAAGCAGAATATCCGGCTTTTATCAATCCCCTCAAAAACTAATATCAGACAAGCTGCTCTCTTATACAGATGGGAAAACAAACACGCAATACTCGTACGATACGGATCGGCAGACATGGGACAAGAATAGAACGGACAAAGTTGACTTTTTGCACGAGTGGGTTGGTGCTGTCAAGGTAACCGATCGTGCTAAGGAGCTTCATGCTCGCTACTACAAGCAATCTTACGGGAAATACGATGTCATTACGGAATGGATTCCGGGCTCTATGCTAGTAGAGAAATCAAAGAAGGTTACGCTCGGACAAGGAAAAGTGAAAGACGTTCCTTTGTTCATGAACAAGTATTATATTGATCGGGCCAGCGACCAAATTGTTAAACATACGTGGCGTTATGAAGAAATTTATGAGGGCGACGGATATGTAGCCTATTCGGGTACCGACAATTACGACTTTACAAGCAATGTTGTATTTTCGATACCTGATGATGTTCGAAAAGGGGTGGCTCCATGAAGCGAATTAGTCAATGGGCAATAGCAATTGTCCTACTACTTACAACTGTTCTTCCTGTGCAAGCGGCAGAGTATCCTTACGAAGAAACGGAAGAAGTGTTCCTGCACGTCATGGAGAGCCACTTGAGCAAGCCGGCAGCCAAACAATTGGTAAAAGGGGCTCTAGAGGTGGTCAGCGAGCAGGCCAAACTGAAAAAACAGCTTCAGTTCGAAGTTTCTGAAGAAGATGATACTTGGGACGAGTTGGAATTGAGGCTTGCAGAATGGCAGAAGAAAGGCGGGTTTGATACGCCGACGATGAACATTTGGGCGATTGATGGAATGCTCTCCACGCTCAATGACCCGCACAGCGTATTTTTTACCCAAGACGAATTGCGTCTGTTCCAATCTGACGTTGAAAATCAATTTGTTGGATTTGGCTTTCGTCTGCGGCTGCAAAATGATCATATTATCATCCGTGAAATCGTTCCGAATTCTCCAGCAGCAGCATCTTCCTTGCAACGAGGTGATCAATTGATCAATGTCAATGAGACCTCGTTGGTCGGAAAGACTTTTGAAGAAGCGTATGCTTATTTGAAGGGCAACGAAGGGACCGAAGCCGTTCTTACTGTGTATCGTCCATCCGACAAACGGGAGCACCAAGTGAAGCTGAAGCGTGCCTTCATGACCTTGCCGGAAGCGGAAGGACAGATGTTTACGAAAGGCGCGGTTGGCTATATCAGTCTTGAAACATTCGGATCAGAAGGAGCTATCCAGGTAAGGGATAAGCTCGCAGAACTTTCCCGTGTGCAAAAACCGTTGTCCGGATTGGTGTTAGACCTGCGTGATAATGGCGGGGGATACTTGGTCACAGCGCGGGACATCGCGAGTCTCTTTATGGAAGAAGGCTTGCTTATGTACACCACGAATCGCAATGGGGTAGAGGTTGAGACGTGGGTACGAAATGGGCAGGATATCGGCATTCCAGTGCGAATTTTGGTAAACGGCGGAACAGCTTCTGCATCTGAGCTGTTGTCAGGTGCGCTGCGTGATCATGGTATCGCCAAACTTGTGGGTACCAAAACATTTGGAAAAGGGAGTGCTCAACAAGTTATTCCGTTGTCAGACGGTGACGCACTCAAGCTTACACTGAATGAATATTTTACTCCTAATCATACCGTGGTAAATCACGTAGGGCTTCAACCAGATATGGTTGTGGAGGATTATGGAGCACAAGTAGTAGAAGCTCTCCACTCCTTGAACGTCAGGACGTGGGAACTGAGTGACGCAGAAGGCGACACAGTCATCAATGGAATTCCTTTCCCGACAGTGGAGCCTCTCTTTAAACAAACGCCTCAAGGGCTGCAAATCCGAGCTGCTATACTCTCACATTTGCTGGGTGATCCGTCGATTGGTGAAAAAGATTATGTGGTACTTGCTCCGTATTTGAAAAAGTACCCTGCACTCAAACTGCAAACGAAAAATGGTGTCAACACCCTCACATTTACTTCGTAAGCAAGATCCCCTATCGCTTTTTGGCGAGCAGGGGCTTTTTCTTTTTCAGGCGTATACTCGGTAATGGAAAATCGAACACTATCAGGTGCGACTATGACTACTACGTCTACTACGACAAGAAGGGTGGCAGCCGGATGAAAAAGGTCATACTTTTCCTGATCGACTCCATGATGCCTGATGTTCTGGAGCGATGCATTGCTGCCAATAAAGCACCGGCACTTCGGTTTTTCATGGAGCATAGCCAGTACATACCAGATTGTGTGACTGTTTTCCCTACGATGACGGCTTCGATAGACTGCTCCCTCATAACGGGGGTATACCCCGATCAGCACAAAGTACCGGGGCTAGTTTGGTATGATGCAGAGCAGAAAAAGATGGTGAATTATATAAATGGGGCCAATCCCATCCGAAAAATAGGAGTCTTAAGCTGTGCAGAAAATGTCCTTTTTGATTTGAATGAACGTCATCTTAGCAAGGATGTCAAAACCATTCATGAGGTACTGGAAGAAAACAATTTCGTATCGGGTTCCATCAATGTGATTGCCCATCGCGGACATAAGCAGCATAAGGTGAAAATGCCGACCTTGCTTGATACAATCACATCTTTTTCCTTGCGAGAAAAGGTGAGTGGTCCAACGATCATGAGCATGGGGACGTTAGTCCGTCCTGCACTGTTTCGCTCTGTCCCTTGGGATTTCGCCCAATCCGCTTTAGAAGGCTACGGGATTAATGATGCCTATGCAATCGATGTTTTGATCGAAGTGATACGCAGCGGTCAGCAGCCGCATTTTACGCTGGTCTATTTGCCAGAGAATGATCATAAACTCCACAATTCCCCGGAGGATGCCGTACAGCACTTGGCAGATGTGGACAAGCAATTGGCTCGTTTGCTGGATAGCTTCGCGTCATGGGAGCAAATGCTGGAAAGAAACGTATGTATTTTGATTAGTGATCATGGGCAAACCGTTATCGGTGCAAGTGAAGACCACAATATTCCACTGAATCATCTCCTGGCGAATTTTTCGATCCATGCGCTTGGTACCGAGGTGACACCAGAAGTGGAAGTGGTCATTTGCAATAATGAGCGTATGACTTTTTTGTACCCAGTGAATGGAACGAATCCACTTTCTATTGTAGAAGCGGTTAGTGTGGAAGAAAGAATTGATTTGATTGCTTGGAAAGAGGGAGAGAAGGTAAAGGTGCGTCGTGGTGGAACACAACAGGAAATGTGTTTTTGGCGCAATGGGGAGTATCAAGATGCGTATGGTTCTTCTTGGTCTGTTGAAGGGGACGTTTCCGTGCTGGATGTGCAATATGATGGAGAGTGTCTTTCTTTTGATACATACCCGGATGCTTTTTCTCGACTATACGGGTCGCTGTTCTCGCAAACCGTTGACGTGGTAGTCGTTACTGCTGCCAAGAGCTATGAATTTTTATCGGAATGTGCTCCCACGCATTTAGGTGGAGGAAGTCACGGCTCACTGCATAAGCAAGATTCGCTGATTCCGTTAGTGATTGCAGGTGCTTCGGAGATGTTTCCACTCCCAGCAAGACTGGTTGATGTTAAAGATTTTATTCTTCGAGAGCTGGGGATTCCGTCAGTCTCAAATCGGCAATGAGCGGGACATGATCGGACCAATTGACAGGAAGCAGCTCGTAGTGCTCAATATTCCAGTGATGAGAAGCAAAAATATAGTCCAGACGTCGGCGGAAGGCTGGAAGAGTTGGTATTTTTTCCCGACCTGAAACAAGAGCACAGTCCATCAGGTGTGGAGTAAAGGACACATTACTCGCGTTGAAATCCCCCATTAGGAGTAATGGGGCTTTTGCGTGTTGCTGTATTAATGTCGACATGAGCTGTAGCTGGGCCAGTCTGCTTACTTGATTTAAGCTGCAGTGTGTAACGCAAAGCGTAATCGTACGACCGTACCCTTGGAAGGATGCATACAGGAGGGTTCGTTGCTCTTTTCTGGCTGGCAAAACGATGGCGTCGACATTTTCAAGCGCGTACTTCGATAGCAGTGCATTGCCGTAATACCCATCTCCTATCGCAATTGAAGGGGAGAAGGCTAGGTGATACTGTAATTGATCGGCGATGTAGCTCGCTTGATACCCATACTTCCCGTTTTGGTGGACTTCCTGAAGACCGATGATGTCTGGTTGCAAGTCCTTTAAAGTCAGAGTCATTTCGTTCAAACGTTTTCGCCACCAGAGGTCACGGCCGCTATGAATGTTGTAGCTGACTACACGCACCCTCGTTCACTTCCTTTGTTAGACGTCATTTTTTTAACTTATTTAGTTTTTCCTATTGCATTAGGTTTTAGTCTATGCTATATTAAAAAACGTCGCCTCTGCTTGAGGCACAGATGGAATAAAATGCTCCTTGAAAACCGGAATAGAATTAATCTGTGAAAATAAGCTTGTGTTTTACTTGAAGTCAGATTCATCTTC